>CATEFX010000019.1 GCA_949499105.1 Formosa sp. Hel1_33_131
CTCAACGGAAATTCTTTAAAAAGGAGTGCGTTTAAGTTGTAAAAGCATGCTGTCTTGTTACAGATCCTTGATCAGCTTTTCAACTCTAAATCTTGTATTTATGGAGTTTATACAAAAACCAGATTGATGTAGGCTTTTTTTTTAAATTAAATTATCAACTATGGAATCCAACATTATACTCATCGGTTTAGGAGCTGCAGTCTTAGGACTTGTCTTAGGACTCATCATCTCCAGCATCCGTGAAAAAAGCAACGCCTCTCAACTCACTAAAAATGCGAAACGAGAAGCCAACGTCATCCTTTCTAAAGCAAAATCTGAAGGAGAATCGACCAAAAAAGATAAAATATTTCAAGCGAAAGAACGGTTTTTAGAGCTAAAATCCGAGCATGAACAAGTCATTTCATTGAGAGAAAAGAAAATGAATGAGGCTGAAAAGCGCACCCGTGACAAAGAATCTCAAATTTCTTCAGAACTTTCTAAAAACAGAAAACTATCAACGGACTTTGAAACTAAAATCAAGGATTATGATCATCGTCTCGATATTCTAACCAAACGGAAGGAAGAAGTAGAAAAAGCGCACAAAAGTCAAATTCAACAATTGGAAGTCATTTCTGGGCTATCAGCGGAAGATGCAAAGCATCAATTGATAGAGTCTTTAAAGTCGGAAGCTAAAAACGACGCCATGGTCTTTCTCCAAGATACTATGGAAGAAGCCAAGTTGACTGCCGAGCAGGATGCGAAGAAAATCATCATTAACACCATTCAACGCATCGGAACCGAAGAAGCGGTTGACAATTGTGTATCCGTGTTCAATATTGAATCAGACGATGTTAAGGGGCGAATTATTGGACGTGAAGGACGTAACATTAGAGCGATTGAAGCGGCGACTGGGGTTGAAATTATAGTCGACGATACGCCAGAAGCAATCATATTATCCTGTTTCGATTCGGTACGAAGAGAAGTGGCACGTTTATCCTTACACAAGCTAGTTACTGACGGCCGTATCCACCCGGCACGAATTGAAGAAATAGTAAAGAAAACTCAAAAACAAATAGAACAAGAGATCATTGAAGTTGGGAAACGAACCGTTATTGATCTAGGAATTCATGGATTACATCCAGAATTAATTAAAACTGTTGGACGTATGAAATATCGTTCGTCTTATGGTCAAAATTTATTACAACACTCCAGAGAAGTTGCAAAACTGTGTGGCGTGATGGCTGCAGAATTAGGGATTAATCCAAAATTGGCTAAACGTGCAGGACTGCTTCATGATATTGGAAAAGTACCAGATGCAGAAGCCGATATGGAAACACCGCATGCGATTTTAGGCATGCAGTGGGCTGAAAAATATGGTGAAAACGCCGAAGTATGTAACGCCATTGGGGCCCATCACGACGAAATTGAAATGAAATCGTTAATGTCTCCAATTGTACAGGTATGTGATGCGATTTCTGGCGCACGTCCAGGCGCACGTCGTCAAGTCTTGGATTCTTATATTCAACGTCTTAAAGATCTTGAAGAGATTGCTTTTGGATTTAGTGGGGTTCAAAAAGCCTATGCAATTCAAGCTGGTCGTGAACTTCGTGTGATTGTTGAAAGTGAAAAAGTAACGGACGAAAAAGCTGGGAACTTATCATTTGAGATTTCTCAAAAAATCCAAACGGATATGACTTATCCAGGACAAGTGAAGGTGACTGTGATACGTGAAACCCGAGCGGTGAATATTGCTAAATAAAATAACGAAGTTATTATAATAAAAAAAGCAGCCATCGGGCTGCTTTTTTAGGTTCTAGGATGAAACTTAAGCATCACGTCTTTTAGATGGCTTTTGTCGACGTGCATATAAATTTCGGTGGTTGTAATGCTTTCATGCCCCAACATCAGTTGAATGGCTCTTAAATCGGCCCCATTTTCTAATAGATGTGTTGCAAAGGAATGTCTGAAGGTATGTGGAGAGATTTTTTTTGGAATCTCTGCTTTTAAAGCCAGGGTTTTTACAATGGTAAAAATCATTGCTCGGGTGAGTTGTTTACCGCGTCGGTTTAAAAATAAGGTGTCCTTAAAGGCAGGTTCAATCGTGATTTGTGTGCGGACATGTTCTTTGTATAGGTTGATGTATTTTTGTGTTAAAGGACCAATGGGTACAAAGCGTTGTTTATCGCCTTTACCTGTGACCTTGATAAAACCTTCCTCAAAAAATAAATCTGAAATTTTAAGCGCTGTGAGTTCACTGACACGAAGCCCACAACTGTACAAGGTTTCTATAATCGCACGGTTGCGTTCGCCTTGTGGTTTACTTAAGTCAATCACGGCTACAATGCGATCAATATCTTTTACAGACAGTGTATCGGGCAATTTGCGACCAATTTTGGGTGCTTCAATACGTTCTAAGGGATTAGAACTGCGGTAATTCTCAAAAATAAGGTAATCAAAAAAACTTCGTAGTCCTGAAATAACACGCGATTGTGTTCGGGGATTGACCTCCTTAGCCAACTCATAAATAAACTGTTGAACCGTTTCTGTTTCTATTTTGAGCGGACTCAATTCGATACTGTGGGTTTCTAGAAATAAAATCAATTTCTGAACGTCTAAATTGTAGTTGTTAACCGTATGCATGGACATGCCACGCTCAATTTTTAAGTATAAAGAAAAATCTTTTAAGGCCTCATTCCACTTCATTCGAATAGGTGTTGACTACTTTTAGTGTTTAGTTTTTAACATCGCTTTTGTAGCGACCGTTCTAAATCCAATATGATCTGAACCTGAGTCTTTACTTGTGCCCATTCGCGCAGAAATTCGAAAGCTCGCACAATAGGATTCATGGCATAAAAACGACCCTCCTTTTATAACATATTCCGTTTCATAGGGGTTGTTTGGATTGTAGTATCTATCCGATCCTTTCGGATTGTTTTGTACGGATTTGGTATCTATTTCATTGTAATAATTCAGATTGAATAAATCATTGGTAAGCTCCCATACATTCCCTAGCATATCATAAAGTCCTATAGAATTTGCGGGGAAAGACCGCACGGGGGCAATCAACTCAAAGCCATCTTCTGAATTATTTTTGACTGGAAACACGCCTTGCCACGTATTAGAATTTTGATTGAGAACGTCTGAATTATCGCCCCAAGTATAAATAGATTCATCATAGTATCCTTGTGCAGCAGCTTCCCATTCGGCTTCTGTAGGCAATCGTCTGTTTGCCCATTTACAATAGGCTAAAGCGTCCTCTAATGCCACATGAACGACCGGAAAACTATCTTTCCCATCGATATTACTTTGAGGCCCTTCGGGGTGTTTCCAATCCGCTCCAATTTTCCACGTCCACCATTGGATGTAATTATTCATATCCTGAACGGCATTTACATTTTTATTAAAAATCATACTCCCAGGTTGTAATATCGAATCGTGAGGTTTTGCTGTGTTGGGCGGTAATTGAGTTTTCATGAAGTCCCAATCAATAGCGCGCTCGGCAACGGTCTTGTAGGAAGTCGCATCTATAAACGTTCTAAATTGTGCGTTGGTAACTTCTGTAACATCGATAAAAAACCCATCGACTTGTACGAGGTGTCCAGGTTTTTCACGTGGCATTGCAAATGGATCTCCATCCTTTGCTCCTTGAACAAACGTTTTCGATGGCACCCACACCATGCCTTTGGGCGGTGGAGTCGAAATAGTGTTTACTGGAGTTCTTGAAGACTCATTTTTGCTGTTGTTTTTACAACTAAAACTGATGAGTAAAAGTAGGAGGGAACCTGTGAATACGATTGAATGTTTGGACTTCATGATGAAAATTGTATTGGATTGACTTGAGTTAACCATCACAAATATAACGAAGTGAATTTATATATGTGGATTTGCCGCATAAAACAGTTGTCATTAGAGGATTTAAATTTAGGTTTATTACTCGTTCAGGTTGATTAACAACGCATGTAGATACTTTTGTTTCGGTAATAAATAAATGCATAAAACAGGGCTAATTTTTTTAAAAGTTTCTTTGGTTATTCATGAATTTTAAAATACATTTATCATAGAATTCAGATCCCAAGTCTAATTCTTCACAACCAATTGTACTTTTTTTTTAAGTTATTTTTTACTAAAAAATAACCGACTGTAAATAGGCTCTTTTTAGTAATGACTTGCTAATTACCAGATTTTTAGGCGACATATTTATATGTTTCTAGTTACAGAATTTTCTATAATATGATGAAAAATAACATTCTCCTAATTTTAATGATTGTAGCTTCAATACAAGTCAGTGCGCAACTGGTAAAAGAGAAATCTGTTAATGTAGCGATTGGCTTAGGGTTTAGTTATCCATCCGAAAATGTTAATGTATTTGGGTCTGGATTTTATGTTCAAGGCGAATATGTAAACACACTTAAAAAATGGATTGATATCCGACCTTATGCTGGGCTAATTTTAACCAAAACAAACTCGGATTATAACGATAGACATGGCACCGATTTCAAGTCTTCTGCGAACGCGTTATTAATTGGAGCAAAGGCACGGATTATGGCGCCTATTCCATGGGTTGCCCCTTATGTGGAAATTGGAATTGGAGCTTCATTTGGTTCTTTTGAAACCTTAACCCCCGTTACTAATATTGATAAAAGTGGCGTATTTTTACACATTCCTTGGACGATTGGCTTGAAATTAGGGCCAAACCGAACGTATGACATTTCCTTTTCTTATTATGAACATCCCGCAGTTAAACAATTTAGTGCAGCTGCTGCCATTGGGTTTTCATTTCCACTGAAAAGTAAATAATAGCAGTTAAGAAATAGAATTATATAAAATCTAATTTGGAATCAATTAATTAGCTAATTTTGAATTGAATATTTAAGCCAACTAAATGAAATACCTACTCACAGGACACGAGACCGAGCGACTCACATTTCGACTGCTTCACCCCGAGGATTTTAATACTTGGGTCGATTTATTTAAAGCGAAAAATAGTGCGAAGTTTTTACAACTAGATCCAAAACTGTCCGAAGTTGAATTGTGTAAATTATGGTTTGATAAATGTTTTCACAGGTATGAAAATGAATTAGGTGGTATGAATGTCTTAATCGATAAAGCCACCAACCGATTTATTGGGCAATGTGGATTGTTAGTACAAACCATTGAAGAAGTTAAAAGACTCGAAGTTGGTTATTCGGTGCTTCCAGCGTTTTGGAATCAGGGGTATGCCTATGAAGCCGCCTCTAAATGCAAGCATTTTGCATTTGAAAATAATTTCGAAACATCTCTCATTTCAATGGTTCATGTTGATAACATAGGTTCTGAAAAAGTGGCATTAAAAAATGGCATGGGCTTTGAAAAAAAAATAAAGGATTTCAATATTTTCCGTATTGATAAAGACAATTGGACGCCCCCTCAATGATGAGCCCAGAAGTACTTACTATAGTTGTAGATTACTATCTTTTCAAAGGATCGAATTTTAAATTCTCTAACAAAGTTATAAACAAAAAAAGAGCCTTGCGACTGCAAGGCTCTTTAATAAAATATAGATTAAATAATTAGTTCGCTGAGAATGTAATTTCAGTTCCTTCACTAGAAAACACAGCCTCCGTATCGGTTAAAGAAACAATTCTAACTAGTTGGTTTTCATTTCCGATATTAAAACCCGTTTGATTTGTATCATTCCATGACCAAGGTTCTGTTTCAACTTTAGTCCCGTTAGAGCTTCCAGTCCATACAAACGTATACGATCCGTACGTAGAGAAGGTGAGAGTCATTGAGGTTGCTGGTGTACAATTTTCAATCTGCTCTTCAGTATCGTCATCATATTCGATAATACATGGATCATTATACCACTCGTCAGTCCTGTCTTCACCTTCTTCGAAGACAGAAACTAAGGACCAAGTTTTAATTAATTTCACATGATTAGAGTCCGCATCTGCAGTCGTACTTTCATCCATTGGCTCTTCTTTTGCTGCGGTATATTCACCTGCAAGATTGTTACAACTGTCAAAGCCTGCATTTTCAGGAATGCTCCATTCTACGTTAAAAACAGCAGAGAAATTATCGTTAGTTTCAGTAACGACAACATCCGTTAAAGTTGCAATGGTTAGGTTTGAAGTTCCAGCGTAGAAATTTAAATCAACACTAGAAACAGTTCCAGAATCTTCATTCAGAACATAAGAACCATAAATTGTTTGAGAGTTTCCATCGACTACAAACCCCATGATATAATCTTCATCATTAAACTCAAGGTAGCTAAAGGTACATGTGTTTGCTACTCCTCTTGAAGTATTAGAGAAATTCCATTTTCCGTAAATAATTTTTTTAGCTTCAACAGCTGTTTGTTCTGAAACCGTCCCAGTCGCATCTAAAGTTGTAATTCCATTGGTTGTTTCGACAATAGGGTCTATTGAATCATCATCACTTCCACAAGCTGTGAACAGGATGATGGCACATAAATAAAGTAATTTTTTCATAATAATTAAAGTTAAATTAGATAGCAAAAGTAAAGCAATTTTTAGATTTCCATCTTGTTTTTATTCACTTATTATTGAAATCATTTAAATTAATCCAAAAAAAAATGAGGCTGCTTTTTGGGCAGCCTCATTTAATAATAGTTAGGATTCAGAATTTTTATTCTGCACTAAAGGAATATATATAGTCACTTTCAACTTCACCTTCATCTTCTTGATTAGACGAAAATATTGCTTCCATATCGGTTAGAGATTCAATGCTAATAAGTTCATCACCATCTCCTACGTAAAAAGAAGTCTGAGTTTCATCAGACCAAGACCAAGGTTCTGTTATTGCTTTCGTTCCATTTGAGCTTCCATAAAAAACAAACGTATAGGTTCCATAAGCGGAAAAGGTTAGTTTTATTTCGGTTGATGGCGTACAGCCTTCTATATGAATTTCCTCTCCGTAGTTGTCTTCATAATCATAACAAGGATTTTCGTACCATTGATTTGATACATCAACACCATCTTCAGTCATTAAAACAAATGTCCAAGTTGATATTAATTTGGCATGATTAGAATCTGTATCGGAAGGATCGCTTTCATCCATTGGATCTCCTTTGTTTGTAGAATAATCTCCTTCAAGATTATTACAAATCATATACTCAGAATCCTCAGGGATATTCAACTCTATTGTAAATGTAGCATTGAGAATCTCGTTTGTTTCGGTAACAACAATATTTGTCAGGCTAGCAATGGTAGTGTCTGACATTTCTAAATTTAAATCCACACTCGTCACAAACCCGTTAGCATCGGTATTTAATTCATAGGTTCCAAAAACGGCTTCGATTTCTTGGTTTACAGAAAAGCCCATAATGTAATAATCGTCTGTAAACTCAATAAAACTGAAGGTACATGTATTCGATGTCCCTCTTGAAGTATTAGAGAAATTCCATTTTCCGTAAATAATTTTTTTAGCTTCAACAGCTGTTTGTTCTGAAACCGTCCCAGTCGCATCTAAAGTTGTAATCCCATTGGTTGTTTCGACAATAGGGTCTATTGAATCATCATCACTTCCACAAGCTGTGAACAGGATGATGGCACATAAATAAAGTAAATTTTTCATAATCTTAATTTGTTAAATTGAATTGCAAAAGTAAAGTTTTTCAAAGGATATCTTTATTTATTTTCGAAAAAATCACGTGATCAAGCTGTCAACTTCAATAAATAATTCAACTCCTTATCAATACTATACGACTTATATCAGGAGTGTCACGGAAGCTTTTAAAAACAAAAAACCCATAACTTTCGTTATGGGTTTCCTAGTGCGGAGAGTAAGGGATTCGAACCCCTGGAGGTGTGACCCTCAACAGTTTTCAAGACTGCCGCATTCGACCACTCTGCCAACTCTCCAATCGGCTGCAAATATAAAAGGCTTTTTAGTTCTAGCAAATACTTTTAGTATTTATTTTCAAAAAATAATAATATCCCTTTTTAAGCATTAATTAAGAAAAAGCGTTCGCTATCTACTTTATTATTTTATACTTTTGAAAAAACTTTTATTTATGGATATTATTGAGGCGTTAGAATGGCGCTATGCGACCAAAAAATTTGCTTCTGAGACCATCATCCCAGAAGCCACTATAGAACAGCTTAAACAGGCTTTTAACCTTACAGCAACTTCTTATGGCCTTCAGCCAGTTAAGATGTTGTTGATTGGTAATAAAACAACTCTAAGCGAGTTAGTACCTTTATCGATGAATCAATCTCAGGTCGGGCAAGCCTCTCATTTATGTGTGTTTTGTGTCGATATGAGTATTGATGAAGCTTACATTCGAGATTATTTTGAGCGTATCAAATCCATTCGACAAACTCCCGATGCTATTTTGAGTTCCTTTAGAGACAGTATTATTAGTAGTTTTGATAAAAAATCCGAAGCGGATTTGTTTAATTGGGGTGTCAAACAAGCGTATTTAGCCCTGGGCAATATGCTCACTGTCTGTGCGACTCAAGGCATAGATGCCTGTCCGATGGAAGGTTTTGATCCCGAACAATACGATCGCTTTTTTAATTTAAAAGATAAAGGCTTAAGATCGGCATTGATTATGCCTATTGGATACCGTGCCGAAGATGACATGTTTAGAACGATGAAAAAAGTGAGAAAACCACTCAACGAATCAGTTATAGAATTTAAATAGTAAACTTATGCCTGGATTTGAATTATTTGGTGATGCTGAACGAAAAGAAGTACATGATGTACTTGATAGTGGTGTTTTGATGCGCTATGGATTTGACGGCATGCGTCAAGGCCATTGGAAAGCAAAGGAATTGGAACACGCCATTCAATCTCGATTTGAGGTGAATCATGCTCAACTTCTTTCAAGTGGAACCGCAGCAGTGAGTTTAGCACTTGCATCGGCCGGTATTGGTGCTGGTGACGAAGTCATTATGCCATGTTTTACATTCGTCGCTAGTTTTGAAGCCATTATCATGTTGGGAGCTACGCCAATTATTGTGGAGATCGATGACACATTAACGTTAGATATCGATGCAGTAAAAGCCGCTGTGACGCCAAAAACCAAGGCGATTATGCCTGTGCATATGTGTGGCAGTATGGCCAATCTAAATGCGCTTAAAGCCATTTGTGATGCACACAACTTAATTCTGATTGAGGATGCCTGTCAAGCAATAGGAGGGACCTACGATGGAAAAGCGCTGGGAACTATTGGCGATTTGGGCTGTTTTTCGTTTGACTTTGTAAAAACCGTCACTTGTGGTGAAGGTGGCGTTGTGATCACTAACAATCAGAAGTATTATACAAATGCCGATCATTACTCCGATCATGGTCACGATCATGAGGGATCAGATCGAGGTGCTGAAACACATCCGTTTTTAGGGTATAACTTTCGGATCTCCGAATTAAATGCAGCGGTTGGTTTGGCACAATTTCAACGCCTAGACGATTTTATTGCGATTCAAAAAAAGCATTATACAATTATTAGAAATGAATTATCTAACATAGAAGGTCTTACTTTTAGAACCGTTCCAGAAGGGGGCGAAGAAAGTTATGCATTTTTAAACTTCTTTTTAGAGGATCTAGACACGGCCCGAAAGGTGAGTCACTCGTTTAAAGACAATGGAATCGATGTTTGTTTTCATTACTTCGATAACAATTGGCATTACATTCGTAAATGGGACCATCTAACAACTCAAAAATCGTTATTTCCTTTAAGCAAAGAATTGAAAGAAGGCTTGTCGTATTTGAAAGATAAAACGTTTGAAAAGTCAGATCATTTTATTGGTCGAAACATTTCGTGTTTGATCAAATTATCTTGGACCGAAGCAGAAGTCATTCAAAGAGCCAAAACCATGGCTGCACTTATTCGAGAATCGATTGCTTAGTAGCTGATATATTCTACAATTTCTAAACCATAGCCGATCATCCCAACGCGTTTTTTTTGTTCGCTATTAGAAATCAGTCCTAGTTTGTGAATATTTAGATCGTGAAGGATTTGCGCGCCAATTCCAAAATCTTTGGAGTCCATTCCAATACTTGGTGCTTTGGTGACCGTTCCTACTTTCTGGGTGTTTTTCACGATATCCAATCGTTTTAAAAGGTTAGCGGGTTGAATACTCTGATTGATAAATATAATAGCGCCTTTTCCATGCTTATTAACAAGCTTAAACATGCCGTCGAGTTGTTGGTCGGCATTATTAGTCAGCGTTCCTAAAATATCATTATTAACAAGGGTAGAGTTAATTCGCGTTGGCACCGTTTCGTCAGGGCTCCAAGTGCCTTTAGTTAAAGCAATATGAACCGCATCATTTGTCGTCTGTTGATACGCTCTTAATCTGAAATCGCCAAAGCGTGTTTCAATTTGAAAATCTTGTTTTTTCTTAATTAAAGAATCGTGTTCCATTCGGTAGGCCACTAAATCTTCAATCGAAATTATTTTTAAATCAAATTTTTCAGCGACCACTCTTAGTTCAGGTAAACGCGCCATGGAGCCATCGTCATTTAAAATTTCAACTAAAATTCCAGCCGGTTGGAATCCAGCCAAACGGGCTAAATCAACAGCCGCTTCTGTGTGACCTGTCCGGCGAAGTACGCCTCCATTTTTTGCTTTTAAAGGAAAAATATGACCAGGACGTCCTAAATCGTGGGGTTTGGTGGTTGAATCGACCAAGGCTTTGATCGTTTTTGAGCGATCTGAGGTAGAAATACCCGTCGTACATCCATTCCCAATCAAATCCACAGAAACGGTAAACTGTGTGTTGTGTAACACCGTATTATTTTGAACCATCATATTAAGTCCCAATTCATCACATCGGGTTTCGGTGAGTGGGGCACAGATCAAGCCACGCCCGTGTAAGGCCATGAAGTTGATCATTTCGGGAGTTACTTTTTCAGCGGCTGCAATAAAATCGCCTTCATTTTCTCTATTTTCATCATCAACAACCACAACTACTTTTCCGAGTCGAATGTCATTTATAGCATCTTCAATACTATTTAATTCCGTTTTTCCTTGTGTAGGTTGTTCTGTAATTGACATGCTTATTTTTTTTGTAAAGATATTATAAGTAATCTATTCCTTAACTAATTTTAGATAAATCTTCGGCCATTTTCTTACTAAAATAGATTCGATATAGAACAAATAGCGGCAGTCCTAATACGATAAAAACAACCGAATTGGTCATGAAATTTTTCTTTAAAAGTGTATAGAAATTAGATTGATTCATCACTGTTTTTTTGAATAACATTAAAAAGAGGACCAAGGCTATTGATGCCACAACAATCAACAATGGACCTAGGGTTGGAAATCCGTTGTTATTTAATATAGAGCCTCCAAAACCTAATACGACCACTACAAAGTAGAGAATGACTGCTAGTTTAGAGTTTTCTTTAAAATCGGTAAAATGACGAATGCCAGTTTCATATTTTTCATTTAAAAGATGCCCCCCCATTCTAAGTTCCAGCTCACTAATCCCTCTACTTTTTAGATGCCCTAAGGCCACAGATTTGTAGGTATATGAAAGTCCAAATTGGCGATAATTTTTAACAATGTCGATGAGTTGTTCGTTGCTTGAGTGGGTTAATTCTTCACTGTTTTCTGACGACGATGAAGACGGAGTGAAAATCTCTGTGTTGGTATTGACCCTATTTTTCAAAGGAATTAAGATGCTGTCAAAATCAACCAATGCGCGATCTTTTGTGGCTCTGTTTGTGAGATAAATACTAAAAGGGAGTACAATTAAAGTGGATAGCCATGTTGCGAAAACGGGATCTAAACTACTGTCTTCTGCACTGTTTTTTGCAAACAGCCCGATGAAATGATAAGTTAAAAAAATGAGTATCGCAATGATAAGTGGGAGTCCAATCCCCCCTTTTCGAATTAAAGCACCTAGTGGTGCCCCAATGAAAAATAAGATGATACAAGAAAACCCTAAAACAAATTTGTCATGCATCGAAATAATATGTTTATTTATATTTACTTCCGAGAGTAAGAGTGATTTTGATTTAATTCTAAGATCATCTTTGGCCGATTTTACGGAGTTCAGAGCTAAGTCGAGTAATTGAATGGCTTTTTTTTCTGAAAACAACTCCAGTATGACAAACTCCTTTTGTATTGAATCAACCTCTTTTACGTTGTAAGCTACATTTAAATTTTGTGTATTGGATCGATCCAGCATCTTTTTTGAAAACCCTTCTAAAACTTTATTTTTTGTTATGTATAAAGAGTCAATAGTAGTGCTAAGATCGTTGAAGCCCAGCATTGTATAACGTTTAGAGGATTGTTTGTCTTCGTAGTCAATATCGTTAAACTGAGAGACATCAATATTAATGATGTATTTCTCAAAGGTACTTTTTGCCTGCGGTTTGTTTTTGGTGCGTTTGATGTAGTTTTTAGGTTGAAGGACATCATAATAATTACCATCGATTAAAACCAATTGTACGATGTCTGAATTTTCTTTGCTAATAAATTGTCCTGTATTAGATTTGATAACCGTATTATTTACATTAGAATTCCCTTTCTTCCGATGAATAATCACATCTCTTAAAAAAGAGCCATTTTCACCACTTTTTTCGGCAACTTTAATGTTGATATCAGCGAGTTGATTAAATTGCCCTTCAGCGATCGCCATGGAGGGTTTGACTTTCGCTATATTTTTTCGAAGATTATAAAAGTTATATTCTGCAGCAGGGATGACATTATTGGCAAAGAAAAAACTAACTACCGCAAGCAGTACAATAAATACACTCAGGCTCTTCATGGCTCTTTGCAGTGAGATCCCAGTAGATTTCATGGCCGCAAACTCATAGTTTTCGGAAAACCCACCAAACACCATAATGGAGGCTAATAGAATGGTAAGAGGGAGTACGAGCGCTACAATTCTGGGAGAAACATAGAGTAAAAATTTAAGGATGACTCCAATTTCTAATTCCTTACCAGCGAGTTCAGAAATATAAACCCATATAGATTGTAACAAAAAAATCATCATCAGGATTGTGAATACACTGATAAATGTTTTTAAAAAAGTGGTTAGTATGTAGCGGTCTAAGAGTTTCAATACAAATTCCTAATCTAAGTTATTGATGTAAAAATCACTATAATTTGATGCATCAAAGGTAAATAAGGTTTCGGACAAAGGTTGATTTGTTTTAAAAGAATTTACGGTTAAAATGGTTTTGGTACTGTTGGCACCAATTTCTATAAGTCGGTACACATGTTGGGTATTGATGTCGATTCCTAACAAAACATATTCAATTTCGGAAGAACTGTCAATCGGATCCAATCGGATGTATTGAATTTTACGGCCTTGGATGTTTTGAATGATGTCCATTTTATAATTATATCCCTTTTCATAAAAAGTCAACATTTTGCTTGGGGTGATGGTGTTGTCATCAGAGCCATTAAATTTTGAAATGGTGACTTCTTCATCCTCGGGACTAATGGTGTAAAGCGATTGCCCATCAAATAAGCGTTTGATTCCTAAGATATTTAGAAAATATTTTTCGTCGGATAATGTAATATTGCCACGGGTTTCCTGTCGAATATTTTCTTCAGAATTCTCTAAGACATATTTGAATTCTAAAACCATATTGTCATAGCTTTTAACTTTGGTACTCACAGCTTCCAATAGCGTTTGCGCTTCGGGTTCTCGATTTTGAGCCAGACCGATGGTCCAACTAAATACGCATATAATAGAGACGAATAGTTTCATAATTTTTTAACTGCTTTGTTCTTGATCTAAAAATTGATTTAAGGCAATGATATCTGGAATTAGTACTTGACGTGCTTTGCTACCTTCAAAATTCCCTACAATACCTGCGGCTTCTAATTGATCGATTAAGCGTCCCGCACGGTTATAACCCAATTTTAATTTTCGTTGTAATAATGACGCAGACCCTTGTTGTGCATTGACAATTACTTCCGCTGCTTCTCTAAACAATTGATCTCTTTCGTTGATGTCATTATCAAGACTTGTGCCAGAATCTTCACTGATATATTCAGGTAAAATATAAGCCTCTGGATACGCTTTTTGAGAGCCAATATATTCGGTGAGTTTCTCCACCTCAGGGGTGTCCACAAATGCACACTGAATACGAACCATGTCATTTCCTTGGGTGTACAATAAATCTCCACGACCAATTAATTGATCGGCACCCGAGCTGTCTAAGATGGTCCGAGAATCTATTTTAGAAGTCACACGAAACGCAATCCGCGCTGGGAAATTTGCTTTGATGATTCCTGTAATCACATTTACTGAGGGACGTTGGGTTGCAATAATAAGGTGAATTCCAATGGCTCTTGCCAACTGTGCTAAACGTGCAATGGGCGTTTCCACTTCTTTACCAGCCGTCATAATCAAATCCGCAAATTCATCGACGACCAACACGATATAAGGTAAAAATTTATGCCCGTCATTCGGATTTAATTTACGTGCCTTAAACTTATCGTTATATTCTTTAATATTTCTACAAAATGCATTTTTGAGCATCTCATACCGATTGTCCATCTCAATACATAATGAATTTAGAGTATTGATTACTTTTTTATTATCGGTAATAATGGCTTCTTCGCTGTCTGGGAGTTTAGCCAGGTAATGGCGTTCAATTTTATTAAATAAGGTCAGTTCCACTTTTTTAGGATCTACCAACACAAACTTCACTTCAGCAGGATGTTTTTTATAGAGTAATGAGGTGAGGACGGCATTTAATCCAACGGATTTTCCTTGACCTGTAGCACCCGCCATTAAAAGGTGAGGCATTTTCGCCAAATCGACTACAAAGGTTTCATTACTGATATTTTTACCTAAGGCTATTGGAAGTTCCATTTCTGATTGCTGAAACTTCTGGGATGCAATCACTGAATGCATGGACACAATGGTTGAGTTTTTATTTGGAACTTCGATACCAATGGTGCCGCGTCCAGGAATTGGAGCAATGATTCGAATGCCTAGAGCCGACAGCGACAATGCAATATCGTCTTCTAAGTTTTTAATTTTTGAAATACGAACCCCCGCTTCTGGAATAATTTCATAGAGGGTGACCGTGGGCCCAATGGTGGCTTTTATACTGGCAATACCAATTTTGTAGTTGTTGAGTGTTTCAACAATCTTATTTTTATTTTCTTCGAGTTCCTCTTGGTTAATGGTAATCCCTTCCGTATCGTATTTTTTAAGAAGGTCTAAAGAGGGGAATTTAAATTTAGAGAGTTCTAAAGTCGGATCGACTTCTCCAAAATCTTCCACCAATTTAGCGGCTAGATTATCCGTTTCAGAGAGTTCTTCTTCTGAAATTTCAATTTCCATTTCTAGGTCTTCTTCAATTATGTCATCAACCCTCTTGATGTCCTCAACTTCAGGAATTTCAACTTCCATATCGACATCTAAACTAGAGTGCTTAGAAATCGTTGGTTCTAAGTTTTCAAGGGGCATTTCGAAAGACGATTTAATAGACTCGGTATTATCATTATAAATAGAATCTGAATCAGATAGTTCTGATTGAAGTTCTTTTTTGGTTTTCGCAAACAAGGCTCCGATTTGTTGTGGAGTGACTTTGAATCGGATGGCAATATAAGAAATCATTAAAAACACCAACACGAGAGCCGTTCCAATTTTTCCGATATAATCTTGAGAAAAAAGATTTAGTTCATAACCAATAATACCGCCCAAACTTGGGAAGTTATTAAAGGCAAATCCAAACAAAGCAGCAGACCAAATAATAATTAATGTGCCCCAGAACCAATTTCGAAACAAGCGCTTACCAGAAGAATTAGACAAAACCGAAATTCCAGAAAGGAAAATTAAACCCGAGACTAAAAAGGATGCAATTCCAAATCCTTTATAAATGAGTAAATGACTCACCCAAGCCCCAACTTTACTTAACCAGTTGTTGGCGGTTGCATCGCGACTTGTAAAATCGCCTAAAACACTTTGGTCGCTTTGTCCTGTAAAAAGATAGGAGAGAAGTGCTATAAATAAGAGAATCCCTAGAATAATCAAAAAACTCCCCAGCACCAATCGTTGTGAATTGTTGAGGGTGAATAGAGGGATTGAAAATCGTTTTTGGGGTGTTGTTTTTTTGGACGTTTTGGCCATTGCTGTATCGACGGTTTCAACAAAAATACAAATTACTTGCGTTTATTCTATAACACTAAGTATTTTGTTTTAAATTTAATCGTAATTAGTAGATTTTAAGACAGTTTTCTTGGTAGTACATTCGTGTTTGTTTCATCACTAATGGAAGTTCCATTTTTACGACATGGAATTCATTAATTAATTTTTTTCATTTCTGTATCCCTTTAAAATTCTATACACAAAAAGGAATAAAATAAATTGAACTTAAAATTTAATTAAAATTAATGAATTTTTCATCTTTTAGCATCATTTTTGCAATCGTATTATAAATCTTAAATTGTATTCAATTGAAAAAGCTATTTAAAATCCTTGGTATTTCGTTGTCGGTCGTTCTCTTAATCCTAATAGCAACGCCCTTTCTGTTTCAAAGTAAAATTAAAGAATCTGTTAAAACAGTATTAAACGATGCGGTCCATGCACACATTGATTTTGAAGATGTTAACTTAAGTCTTATAAGCAGTTTTCCCCAAGCAAATGTGGCCGTTCATAATTTAAAAGTCATCAACCAAAAGCCTTTTGAAGGCGAAACGTTAGCAACGGTTAAATTGATCTCATTTGAAATGCCCATAATGGAATTATTTAAATCGGCAGATGAGGGGCCAATTCTGGTAAATTCAATTGCGATTGACGAAGCCCTTATCAATATTAAATCGGATGAATTAGGGAATGCCAATTATGATATCGCTAAAGAATCTGATAGTTCGACCCCAGAAACTGAGGCTGTCAATGCGGACTTTGAATTTAATATTGACCATTACTCGCTTACCAATAGCGTTATTAGTTATCAAGATGAAGCCTCAAAGATTTTTGTGGAGTTATCAGAGCTAAACCACTCTGGAACCGCTGCTTTTTCAACGAAAGTTTCGGAGTTAAATACAACCACAGAAACACGTGTTAGTTTTGCCATAGATAGTGTCAACTATTTAAATAAGACGTCCATAAAGTTAGATGCGCTCCTAGATTTAGATTTAAAGAATAACAAATATACGTTTAAAGACAACAAAGCCTATATCAACCAATTACCATTAGAGTTTAATGGCTTTGTTAAGTTATTGGACGACAGTCAGGAAATTGACATCAGTTTTAAAAACTCGAGTTCATCTTTCAAAGATTTCCTTGGATTGATGCCCGAAGCCTATTCAAAAAGCATAGAAGGTGTGTCCACAACAGGGAGTTTTAGTGTGGACGGATGGGTCAAAGGATTGGTTACCGATACCACAATTCCGGCGATGGATGTGAGTATCATTTCAAATAATGCCTCGTTTAAATATCCAGACCTTCCTAAAGGTGTGGAAGCCATTTCGATCAACGCAAACCTAAAAAATGATTCTGGAAATGTAGATGATACCTATATCACCATCAAAGATTTAAAATTTAAAATTGATGAGGATGAATTTAAAACCTCGGCCAGTATTAAAAATATGTCGACAAATATGTTGGTAGATGCCACGATTGATGGGACTTTAAATTTGGCAAACATCACCAAAGCCTATCCCATTGAATTAGAGAATGAATTAAGCGGACTTTTAAAAGGGAAATTGAAGACTGTTTTTGATATGAATGCCATTGAAACAAATGCCTACGAACGCACCAAAAACAATGGAACTATTTCCATAACCGATTTTATTTTCTCCTCTGAGGATATCGTCAATCCAATTAATATTTCGAAGGTTGACATTCAATTTAAACCTGGAATTGTGACGCTTCAATCGTTTGATGCGACCACTGGAACCAGTGATATCGCCGCCACAGGTACTATTAATAATTTACTGGGATTCCTTTTAAGTGATCAAACACTTCAAGGTAATTTTAAGGTCAACTCTAACTCCTTTGCGGTAAGCGATTTCATGGTAGAAGGTGGCGCAGAATCCACGCAAACGGAACCCACAGAATCCTTAAAAATACCGGCGTTTTTAGACTGTATTATTGCGGCCGATGCTAAAACAGTTCTCTATGATAATTTAACGCTTCAAGATGTGAAAGGAACGGTGATTATTAAAGACGAAAAAGCAGTGTTAAAAAATATGTCTTCCAAAATATTTGAAGGGAATTTAACCATCAATGGGACTGTCAATACACAAACCGAGACCCCCACGTTTGATATGGATCTCGGGATTGATCGTTTTAATATTTCACAATCATTCAACGCGATGGAAATGTTTCAAAGCATGGCACCCATTGCCAAAGCATTGCAAGGAAAACTAAATAGCACCTTTAAAATTTCGGGCGATTTATCGAATGATTTCACCCCTCAATTAAACTCCATCACAGGGGATGCCTTTGCGGAATTATTAACCACCAAAGTGGAGCCTAAAAATGCCGCCGTTTTTGATCAATTACAAGGGGCTTTATCCTTTGTGGATTTTGATCAATTGGATTTAAAAGATCTCAAAACTAAGCTTAATTTTAAAAACGGAAAGGTGAATGTCAGTCCGTTTGATATCACTTATGAAGACATCAAAATTACAGTTTCTGGTGCCCATAGTTTTGATAACACTATGAATTACAAGGCTGTTTTTGAGGTGCCTGCAAACTATTTCGGAACTGAAGTCAATAGTTTAATCTCTAAAATTAATATTGATGAAGCCAACAATCTGACCATTCCAGTCACAGCCTCGATTGGAGGGCGTTTTACAAGTCCAACCGTATCCACCGATTTAACTAGTGGGGTTACCAATCTAACCAAACAACTCATCGAAATTCAAAAACAAAAATTGATTAGTAAAGGGACTGATCAAATCAAAGATGCGATTGGAGGTCTTTTAGGCGGTGACTCCCAGACCAACAATGCCGTTAAAGACGTATTGGGCGGTTTGCTAGGAGGGAAGACGTCAAAAAAAGACTCAACAACTACCGAACCTAACAACCTTGTTAAAGACGTTCTTGGAGGATTCCTTGGCGGGAAGAAAAAGAAAAAAGATTAGAACACTAAATTTATTCATAGGTCAAGACTAAAAAAAATCGCCATAGAATTACTTCCTGACGATTTTTTATCTAACTAAATCTAGTAACCAAACTAATTTTTCATCACTCGCTTCGTAATTGTATTTCCAGATGCTAACTGTATTCTTAATAAATAAACACCCGTTTCTAAATCACTTATATGAAGTACTGCCTTTTTAGTATTTGAGTTGTTATCAACTTTTAATAGTTGTCCTAATTGGTTTAGTAAGGCCCAACTACCCCTTAGATTTTAACAAAACAATAATTACAACAAGAGAAAAAGAAATTATACAATTAATTTCTGAAGAATATTCAACAGCTAATATTGCAGTAAAACTATTTTTAAGCAAGCATACAATCGAGACCCATAAGAAGAATATCTTTCTTAAATTACAAGTACATAATGCTGCAGGTTTAATTAAAAAGGCAGCGTATTTAGGCTATCTTTAAATGGTTTTGATTCTTATTTATTTTCACAAATGAAATATCAATAAAAAACCCGCTGCTAAAAACCCTCTTAAAGACATTCTTGGGGGATTCCTTGGCGGGAAGAAAAAGAAAAAAGATTAGAGGCACTAGTTATAATTTATTTTTTCCAAGTATTCCCACGAATATTTAAGGCCGCTTTTAACACATCTTTTTGACTGATTTGCCCAATTAATTTACCATTTTCCACGACTGGGAATCGTCTTCTTTTTGAGTTGATGAATTTGGTAGCTACATCAAAAATATTCATGTCTTTGTCAATCGTGTCAACATTGGTGATCATTTTTTTGGCCACCGTATTGTCGCTATCAGAAGGCATATTATAATATTTACTTTCAGAAATATGCTTGATACAGTCCGTTTCAGAAATAATACCAATCAATTCATTTTCAGCGTTGACGACTGGGCCACCAGAAATTTTATGGTCGATTAACAAATGAATAACATCGTCTAAAGAATCGTCGGGATTAAAGGTGATTAATTTTTTAGTCATATAATCAGACACTAAAAATTGTACATTTTTTTTCCCTTGTGAGGTATCTCTTTTTCCTCGAAAGCTTTTAATTCCCATAATTAATTGTTTTAGTTAGTCTTAAAGTTACTCATTTTTAGATATTTTAAATCATTAATATCATTTTTATTTGTTTTATGTAATAGATTATAATAATAGGAGTTCCCGAGTATATGCTGTTATTTTATTGATTTAATAGGTATTACTTGTTTTTTTGCTAAATCAGCAGAACTTTGTAGCGGATTCTTTTGTTGCATGGACTACAAGTCCGCTCTAGCGGGTTTTGGAACTTACACAGTTTTCAGGCTAATGTCTTAAATATTGAGTTTATTTAGACTTGTAAAGATAATTCTCTCTTTTTTCAATTTCATGTAAATTTGGCTGTTTTTTATAAGGAAAAGCAATGCTACTTTCAAAATCTAAAACTTTGGATCTTACATCATCTTCATTATCAAAAATTCTTAAAATGTTTTTAATTAAAGCATCAAACGATTTTTGTTGTTCAATTTTGTTTTTGCCTTGTCGTTTAAATAAATGAATATTTAAGCACTTTTCTCTCTCTAAAACCTTTTTAAGTAATGTTTTATCAGTTCTACCTAATGAATGCCCAAAAACGTAAACCTCGTAATTACTATATATTTCTAATTCATTTATTAGTTCTCTGTATTTACTTTTTCTTAAGTAATAAAGTGTTTTAAGATGATCCATATACTCGTCAATATCTTTATCTTTTATACTTTGGTAGCCATCACTTGTGCTGTCTCCATAACCAAAAAGAATATCAGATTTTAAATCACCATGAATATGATTTACAATTGGTGTATTTTGTGTACCATTTAATGTGCGTTCGAAACTTTCTTTGTAATTATTAAACGTATTCGTGTAATTAAAATTGAGAACATAAATGTTTTCTTTACCAAAAAAGTTAAATCTAAAAAAAATATCTATAAGTAAGTCATTTTCAGGTTCTTTGATATTTATTAAATATTCTTTCACATACCTTTTTATCTCGTCAAAGTCATTATTCAATATTAAAATGGCTTCTTTACTTTTATTCCTTTCATCTTTGGTAATTGCTAATTGTAATTCTGAAAAGTAAGCAGCTTCAATATCAAACCAATTATTATATTGGTCATTATATAGTTTTCCTAAGAAGCTATTTTTTAAAATGATTGATATTGCCTCGGGATTGTTTTTTAAGAATTCAAAATCGTTATCATCTTCTTTGCGATTGAAACTTTTTTCTAACCTTTCAAAAACGGGAAGTGGATTATTTCGTAAGTCTGCTATAAAGCGTTGATTAAAAAACTTATCATCTTTATCATAATTATATAACCTTTTAAGTATTACATTTTTTAAATAATAATCGGCAAATTCAGCGTAAGAGGTCGGTAAATCATGAGCTTTATCAAATCCATTGCCAATTATAATAATGGCATTTTTACTTTTTATTCTGTTTTGCATATATTTAAAAATTTAATTTATCAACGCTACGCATAGCCTCCCGACTTTGAGCCATTTTTTTTGTCCCTTTTGTAATCCGCTAAGTCAGAAGATTTTTCGGATTTCTTATTTAAAGTAACCAAAAACACCTCCATTTACAGAGCTATACAATACTACAATATCTTACAAAAAAAGGAGAATTGGTTATGAAGACGAGCGTTGGGGCATCGCATCGGTATAAATGTATAAAAAAAAAGGATACGTTTTTAAATAATTGTATTTTTGTGATTCTATGGATTCAATCACTCAAATTGTATTAGGTGCCGCCTGTGGCGAAGCCGTTCTCGGAAAAAAAATAGGCAATCGAGCCTTGTTGTTTGGGGCGATTGGTGGCACCATTCCAGATTTGGATGTGTTTATCGGAAAATTGCTGTTCAATAATGAAATTGATGCGATGGCTTTTCATCGCGGATTTATGCATTCATTTCTGTTTGCTATTTTGGCGGCCGTTGGATTTGGAATGCTAGTGTTTTGGATTTACAACCGTGGAAAACGCTTTGGTATGACCACTCAAAAGGAGTGGATGTGGTTGTTTTTCGCATCCATTTTCACACATCCGATTTTAGATTCGTTCACAGCGTATGGTACCCAATTGTTTGCGCCGTTTTCTAACTATCGAGTCGCGTTTAATAACATATCGGTTGCTGACCCCACGTACACACTCCCGTTTTTGATCGCTTTAATTGTGGTGATGTGTTTTAATCGAACCTCAACGAAGCGTCGTTTGTTTTTACAGATAGGGCTAGGGGTAAGTTCGTTATACATGCTGTTAACGTTAGTGAATAAATACCATGTGAATGGCGTCTACAAACAATCTTTGGCAGACCATCAAATTGAGTATTTACGGTTTCAAACCCAACCCACGATTTTAAATAATATTTTATGGTACGGAACCGCCGAAACCGCTGAGGCGTATTATGTCGGGTTTTATTCGATTTTTGACACTGAAGCGACCGTTAGTAAATGGCACAAACTCCCTAAAAACCATGAGTTGATCGGAGGGATGCCTAAAGATTTAGAAACCTTGGCTTGGTTTAGTAGTGGGTATTATAACTTGAATGAAACAGCCGATCCCGACACGTTTTTATTTAAAGATTTACGCTATCCATTGATGGACGAAAGCGATCCAAATTCTTCAATTTTTAAATTTACCATTACTAAAAAAGACGACCGTTGGGAAGCGGCACCGTTTTATGCGTCCGATGTTTCCTCGGATGCACTAGATTCTTTTTGGACCCGTCTAAAAGGGATTTAAGATAAAACCCCGACTGTTTTCATACAAGCTTTCATCTTTTGATACGTTCGTTCGATGTCATTATCCAACCCAATTGAAAACCGAATCAGGCCTTCACCTAGTCCCATTTCTTTTTGTTCGTCTTCTGGGATTTCCGATGACGTAGAACTTCCTGGCGCACTAAACAAAGTTTTATGAAATCCTAAACTCACGGCCAAATACCCTAAATTTTCTTTTTGCATGAGCTCCATTAACGCATTGGCTTTTTCCAGACTTCCAGCATCAATGGTCATCATGCCACCAAAACCGTATTCTGAATGCATCATCTGTTTAAAAATAAGATGAGATGGATGTGATTCTAAACCAGGGTATACTGTTTTTAGTCTGTCTTTTTCAAATCTTTCGGCTAAATACAGGGCGTTTGTACTGTGTTGTTTGATTCGGATGTGAAGCGTTCGAAGGTTTTTTAAAATGGATGCAGACACACGGCTGTCCATGGTGGAACCAAATAACATGCCAGCGCCATCAATAACGCTTCTTAAACGGTCAATCATTTCTTGCGTACCGCAAACGACGCCACCCACCGTATCACTAGAGCCATTGATAAATTTGGTTAAACTATGAATTACAATATCCGCTCCTAAGGTTTTTGGTGAAATAGATAAAGGTGAAAACGTATTATCTACTACTAATTGTAAGTTGTGTTTTTTTGCCAGTTCAGAAAGCCCTTGAATATTAGCAACTTCCAAGAGAGGGTTACTCACCGATTCACAGTACAATACTTTTGTGTGTGGAGTAATGGCAGCTTCGACGATCGCTAGTTTGGTAATATCAACAAAGCTTGTTTGAATGTTGAGTTTGGGTGCGAAGTTTTTTAGAAATGCATACGTACCTCCATAGATCGTACGACTCGAAACCACATGATCGCCTGCACCACAAAGTTGCATGAGTACCGCTGTAATGGCACCCATTCCAGATCCAAAAACATTGGCGGTTTCGGTAGCTTCCATCGCTGCAAGGGCTTCCCCTAAGTATAAGTTAGAGGGCGTTGTGTGTCGTGCATATAAATGACAGCCGTCTGTGTTGCCTTCAAAAGTATCAGACATGGTTTTGGCAGACATAAAGGTAAAGGTCGTTGCGTCTGAAATGGAGGGGTTGATGCCTCCAAATTCTCCAAAATATTGTAAGTCTTGTAGGTTGTTTGCGGGTTTGAAAGCCATGATTGGTTAGATTGATTAGTCTTTCAAAGTTGATGAAATTTAGAATTATAAACAATAACTATCTTTATTTTCAATAAATAAATCTAAGTATTGACTTATATATAGATGAAAAATTTATATTTTTGAATTAATATTTATAGAATCAGAAATTTAATCAAAATGAAATTAGACACGATCGATACACAACTGTTGAATTTTCTTCAGCAGGATGCAAAACAAACTAATAAAGAGCTCTCTGCTAAGCTAGACATGTCGGTCACAGCCGTATACGAACGCATTAAAAAGCTCGAAAAGGCGGGAGTTATTGCTAAATACGTAGCGTTGGTTAACAAACAAAGTGTTGGAAAAGCCTTTGTGGCGTTTTGCCATATAAAATTGGTAAAACATTCTCAAGAATTGGTCCATCAATTTGAAAAAGAAGTGGCCACTATTGATGAAGTTTTAGAAGCCTACCACCTGAGTGGTGATTATGATTATTTACTTAAAGTTCACGTAGAAGACATGGCATCTTTTCGAAAATTTATGGTCAGTAAACTCACAAATATTGATCATATCGGTAGTAACAATAGTATGTTTGTGATTTCTGAAGTAAAACATACCACGGCCGTTAATATTTAGCCATCAAATTATTCCCCCATTGAATATATGTTTGTATTTTTGTGTAAATTAAAAACAAAATTATTATGAAATCATATGATGTTGCTATCATAGGATCTGGGCCTGGCGGCTATGTCGCTGCCATCCGTTGTGCTCAATTAGGAATGAAAACTGCGATTATCGAAAAATATGCCACTTTAGGAGGCACTTGTTTAAATGTTGGGTGTATTCCAAGTAAAGCCTTACTCGATTCATCGCACCACTACGAAGATGCTGTAAAGCATTTTGAAACCCACGGAATTGAAATTCCAGGAGACATCAAAATCAACCTTGAAAAAATGATTGGTCGAAAGCAAGCTGTTGTGGATCAAACCACCGGAGGAATTGATTTTTTAATGACTAAAAATAAAATTGATGTTTATCATGGGATGGGGGCTTTTAAAGATGCCACTCATATTACCATTAGTGGCGAATCTAACGAAGAAATTGAAGCTAAATACAGCATCATAGCAACCGGAAGTAAGCCAACGACCTTGCCATTTGCAACGGTTGATAAAGAACGTATCATCACTTCTACGGAAGCCTTGAAATTAAAAGAAATCCCAAAACACCTAATTATTATCGGTGGGGGAGTCATTGGCTTAGAATTGGGCCAAGTCTATAAACGACTGGGATCTGAAGTAACGGTCATCGAATATATGGACCGCATTATACCAACCATGGATGCTGGCTTGTCTAAAGAACTAAATAAAGTATTTAGAAAGCAGAAATTTAATATCAACGTTTCTCACAAGGTCACTTCTGTCAAACGAAATGGAGATGAAATTACCGTAATTGCAGAAAATAAAAAAGGCGATCTCGTTGAGTTTAAAGGCGATTATTGTTTGGTATCTGTTGGTCGTAGCCCTTATACGGCTGGATTAAATACTGCCTCAGCTGGCGTAACGCTTACCGATCGTGGACAAGTAGAAGTAAATGGGCATTTACAAACCTCGGCATCTAATATTTATGCCATTGGTGATGTTGTCAAAGGGGCCATGTTGGCGCATAAAGCCGAAGAAGAAGGGGTGTTTGTCGCCGAAACTATCGCAGGTCAAAAACCCCATATCGATTATAATTTAATTCCTGGTGTTGTATATACATGGCCAGAAGTGGCTTCTGTCGGAAAAACAGAAGAACAGCTAAAAGAAGCAGGTATTGCCTACAAAACCGGCCAGTTTCCAATGCGTGCATTGGGTCGGAGTCGTGCCAGTATGGATTTAGATGGCTTTGTTAAAATACTAGCCGATCAAACCACTGATGAAGTCCTAGGCGTTCATATGATTGGTGCGCGTTGTGCCGATTTAATTGCAGAAGCTGTTGTGGCAATGGAATTTAGAGCATCTGCTGAAGACATTTCAAGAATGTCACATGCACATCCCACGTTTGCCGAAGCCATTAAAGAAGCCGCCTTAGCCGCTACTGAAGATCGTGCGCTTCATATCTAAAATCTAACTTTTCAATAGTTAAAAACTCTCCTTTTTGGAGAGTTTTTTTTGTTTTTATTCAAATTTTTGTATGTCAATGTCTTAATAGTTATTTTTTTTTAATATATTTAACTAGTTGATTGTGAGTGTTTTGTATAATCTTTTAATGAAATTATTAAACAAAACTTTTATTAACAGATTTGATGCGCATAAAAATGTTTCAATGATAATACCAAATCTAACTTTGAAAGAACATTACTTACTAAACGAGCTTACCGACGAAGTCTTAGTCGATTTAATTGTAACGACTCAAGATTCTTCATTTTTTAAAGTTTTGTATGAACGTTATGTCCAAATGGTATTTAAAAAATGTAAGAGTTTTTCAAAAAACAGCCAAGAAGCTGAAGATCTCTGTCAAGATATCTTTATAAAATTACTGGGAAAAATTGAGAGTTTTAACGGATCCTCTAAGTTTTCAACTTGGTTATATGCATTTACTTTTAACCACTGCGTAAACTATCACCAACGAAATAAATTTAATAAGTTTGAAAAAATCGCATATAATATAGACCTAATATGTGATGATGTTATCTCTCAAAGTAATGAAGAGAACTTTAGTCAGCTCCTGAAATTAGAAAAACTCAAAGAGGCCATGAATTTAATTCCAGTCCATGAGAAACAAATTCTGATTTTAAAATATCAAGAGTTCAAAAGTATCAAAGAATTAGTCGTCTTTTATAATGTTGGAGAAAGTGCAATCAAAATGAGATTAAAACGCGCAAAAGAAAAGCTATTAACCGTTTATAATAACTATCAGTATGAGGCTGCAATTTAGTCTCTATTTTTTATTTCGTTTATTATAATTTTTATCGCCTCTTGTTTGCGGTTTTTTATATTTTTTAGCAATAACGAATTTGTAAGAACCCCCTAGATTTTCCTTCTTATTTTTATCTTTTTTATCATGAAATGCTGGGCCAGGCGCATCTTCATCCGTTTGTTTATGCGGATTGTAATGTTCTCTTATTTGAGGTCGCTCTTCTTCGATGAGTTCATTTGAAATTTCGACAGTATCAGGAATGTCTAATGTTTCAATCGTCATTTTCATTAGCGCTTCAATTGCATCCTTATAATCGGTTTCATTTTCTTTAGAAAGAAGTAAACTTGTGCCTTTTCGTTTCGCACGCCCGGTTCGACCGATTCGGTGCATATAATTTTCAGGATATTCTGGCGTGTCAAAATTGATCACATGAGATACATCATCAATATCCAACCCACGAGCCATAACATCGGTTGCTACTAAAATTCTATTGAATCCATTTCTAAATTGATCGATACTTCGCAAACGATAATTTTGAGTTTTATTGGAATGAATCACACAAGATTCTCCATGGTAAACCTCTTCTAAAGACTCAAATAACCGATCGGCCATCCGTTTGTTGGAAACAAAAATGAGCACGCGATAATAGGCGCCCCGATCGTCCATTAAAAATCGAATCAAATTTACTTTCGTATAATAATTGGGAACCTCATAACGATACTGCACGATATTTTCGAGAGGCGTTCCAGAGAGTGCCACCGAAATACGCTCAGGACTGGTGAAAAAATCGGTAATCAAGGCATCGACATCTGAAGTCATTGTTGCTGAAAACATAATATTTTGGCGACGTTCTGGCAACAAATCAAATATATTGATGAGTTGGTGTCTAAAGCCCAAATCGAGCATGACATCCACTTCATCGATGACCAGTTTTTGAATATTTTTTAGTTGAAGCACCCGACTAAGTGCCAAATCATACAAACGTCCAGGAGTCGCGACAAGGATGTCTATCCCTTCTGCAATTTGCTGTTTTTGAGTATTAATATTGGTGCCTCCATAGACACCTAAAACACGGTTATTTGTATAAACGTTGAGTTCTTCTAAGGTATCAACGACCTGAACGACGAGTTCGCGCGTTGGCACTAAAATTAGAATCCGAGGGTTTTCTTGATTGATATATGTCAAGTTTCTAATAAGGGGTAAAGAGTACGCAAGTGTTTTACCGGTCCCTGTTTGTGCAATTCCAACCACATCTTTTCCTGCACAAATGACATTAAAAGAAGCTTCCTGAATGGGGGTTGGTTCTACAAATCCTAAATCTTCAAGCGCATTACTTAAAGGAGTGGTTAATTTAAAGTCTTCGAAAGATACCATTGAAAATAATTTGCGACAAAGGTAAGGTATTCTTATAAAGTGACGATTTATTATTTAGATCTGATTAACTTTGTAATAAAAATAATAGTTGCGGCATCACAAAGAAATTAAGATCAGTTCGGAAACAGGCTTTAAAACTCAGTTATTAGCTTGGGCACAACAATTTGAAGAAATTGTTTGGTTGGATTCTAACCACTATTTACAGCCGCATAGCAACTACGATGCACTATTGGCAGTCGATGCTTTTACCAGCATTCAAACCGATGCGGTCCATGGATTTTCTAAATTGAAAGAATACCAATCAATCACCAACGATTGGATTTTTGGATACCTTTCCTATGATTTAAAAAATGATGTGGAACCTTTAAAGTCACAAAATTTTGACGGCCTTCAATTTCCCGATCTTTGTTTTTTTCAACCCAAAAAACTATTCCTTTTAAAAGATAATATACTCACAATAAAGTATTTAAATTTTGTATCTGATGAAATAGATACTGATTTAAAATCAATTCAATCTTTTTCTATACAAACAGATGATACTCATAATAATGCGATTAAAATTGAATCTCGAATCTCCAAAGAATCTTACTTAGACAAGGTTGGGACTGTATTATCTCACATTCATAGAGGCGATATTTATGAGGCTAATTTTTGTCAAGAATTTTATGCCAATGCCGAATTGGATCCTTTAGAAACCTTTGTTAAGTTAAATGCAATTTCACAAACGCCATTTGCAACTTTTTTTAAAAATGGAAGCCAATTTTTATTATCGGCATCTCCAGAGAGGTATTTAAAAAAATCTGGTTTAGAAATGACTTCTCAGCCTATAAAAGGCACGACAAAACGATCTCAACATCCAGAAGAGGATTTGCAGTTGAAAACCAATTTAGAAAACAATCAGAAAGAGCGTAGTGAAAATATAATGATCGTAGATTTGGTACGAAACGACCTTTCTAAAATCGCAAAAAAAGGAACTGTGAAAGTGACAGAGTTGTGTCAAACGCATAGTTTTAAACAAGTGCATCATATGATTTCCACCGTCCAAGCGGAAGCCCTTCCAACGGTTTCTGCCGTTGATATTATTGCGGCGACCTTTCCAATGGGCAGCATGACAGGTGCCCCAAAAATCTCCGCAATGAACATTATAGAATCACTTGAAGAAACTAAAAGAGGACTCTACTCAGGAGCTGTGGGTTACTTTACTCCTGGAGCTGATTTTGATTTTAATGTCGTCATTCGAAGTATTTTATATAATGCGTCTACTGCATATATTTCATTTTCGGTGGGTAGTGCTATTACTTCAAAAAGTACTCCAGAAAACGAATATGAAGAGTGTCTTGTGAAAGCCAAAGCAATGCGTAGTGTTTTGGAAAATTAATTTGTAATATTGCGTCATGTTCAATGCCTTTGAAAATCTGTTAAATAATCAATTTTCTTTTCTAAAAGAGACCCCTGTGTTACTTGCGGTTTCTGGTGGGTTGGATA
Organism: Formosa sp. Hel1_33_131; assembly: GCA_949499105.1. Lineage (GTDB taxonomy): Bacteria > Bacteroidota > Bacteroidia > Flavobacteriales > Flavobacteriaceae > Hel1-33-131. The sequence goes on from CATEFX010000019.1 coordinate 29,707, forward strand.
GTATGGTGTTGACTCATTTGTGCAAAAACGCTGGACTGAAAATCGCCCTAGCACATTGCAACTTTAAACTCAGAGCCGATGAAAGCGATGGAGATGAAGACTTTATGAAAGCCTACGCAAAAACCCATAACATAGACGTGTTTACAACGTATTTTGAAACAGAGTTAGTTGCACAAACAACCAAGAAATCCATCCAAATGGCAGCCCGTCAATTGCGTTATGACTGGTTTGAATCATTGCAAATTCAGCATGGTTTTAAATATGTTTTAACGGCGCATCACGCTGACGATAATTTAGAAACCTTTCTCATTAATTTATCAAGGGGGACAGGACTCGATGGACTCATCGGAATTCCTGAGATTAATGGATCTGTAGTACGACCTTTACTAGAATTTTCTCGCGATGAAATTCTCGATTTTGCAACCCAAGAACACATTAATTGGCGTGAGGATGGCTCTAATCAAAACACAAAATACCTTCGTAATAAATTACGACACACAGTCATTCCACTTTTAAAAGAATTGAACCCGTCCTTTATGGATTGTTTTGAATCTACCCAAGCGCATTTAACGGATACCAAGTCACTTTTAGAAGATTATATGTTAGAGATCGAGGATCGGGTTATTGACGCTGTTCATGAGGATCAAATCCTCTATAATATTGATAAAATCCAATCCTTAAATAATCCAAAAGCGTATTTGTTTCAACTATTAAAAACGTATAATTTCACCGATTGGAAAGAAATATCGGCGCTTATGAATGCACAGTCGGGAAAGCAAATCGTATCCAGTTCACATCGATTATTAAAAAATAGATCGCAATTGATTTTAAGTAAATTGACATCTGTAGAAGCTACACCTATTTTGATTGATGCGTCAGAATCCTTAATTTCAATTCCAAATAAAGCATTTGATTTAAAAATGGAGGTTGTCACATCTCTCGGTCAAAATGAAACAAACGTGGTGTATTTGGATTTTAAGACTTTAAAATTTCCATTAACCCTTCGTAACTGGACGGCGGGCGACTATTTTTATCCAAGCGGCATGCAGGGTAAAAAGAAGCTGAGTAAGTATTTTAAAGATAAAAAACTCTCACTCATTGAAAAAGAAAATACACTTATTATATACAGTGGAGACGCCGTTGTTTGGGTGATTGGTAGACGCGCAGACCAACGATTTATAGCCACTGAATCCAGTCCTAAAATTTTTAAAATCTCTATTCTACAAAATGCCAATAGTTAAAAGCTCTTTTAAAGCACTTCCAATATTTAGGAGTGGATTTATATCAACCGTGTATTCTGGTCTTTTACGCCGTTTAAAAATTAAACAGCTTAGAGAGCGCATCACCCTAAGAGATGGCGATTTTATTGACTTGGATTGGAGCTATAGTTCCACGCCATCAAAGTCCGTCATTATATTGTTTCATGGATTGGAAGGTCATGGTCAACGCCCCTATATCACGGGAGCTGCGTTGCACTTTAATAAAAATAATAGTGATGCTATTTGTGTTAATTTCCGATGTTGTAGTGGTGAGTTAAATCGATTTTACTCTTCCTATCACTCTGGAAAAACAGACGATTTAGAGGATATCATTAAACATGTCGTTTCACTCAATAAATACGACTCAATTTTTCTTAAAGGCATTAGTCTCGGAGGAAATATTGTTTTAAAATATTTGGGAGATGGATCAATTGTTCCCCCACAAGTGAAGGCCGCCATGGCGGTGTCTGTACCTTGTGATTTATCCGGATCCGCAAAAAAATTACATAAATTTAAAAACCTTCCTTACCATATCAATTTCAAATGGGGCTTGGTCCAACGATTAAAATTAAAGCAAAAAAAATTCCCTCAAGCAATTTCTAAATCTCAAATTCGAGCGATTCGAACCCTGAATGATTTTGATGAAGTGTACACCTCTAGAGCACATGGCTTTGAAAATGCTCAGGATTATTATAAAAAATGCAGCAGTCTTCAGTTTTTAAAAACGATTCAAACGCCAGTATTAATTCTAAATGCTTTAAATGATTCCTTTTTATCCGAAGCGTGTTACCCATATAAAGATGTTGAGACCAATCCGATGCTGCATTTAGAAACACCCGATCGTGGTGGTCACGTTGGATTTATCACTCGAAAGGGCTATTATTACAATGAAACTCGCGCTCTTGAGTTTTTCTTAGAATGTAAGTAAGGTGTTGTAGATTTTATCCATTGGAAAGCCCATCACATTAAAGTAAGAACCTTCAATTTTAGTGACTCCAACTTGTCCAATCCAATCTTGAATCCCATACGCGCCAGCTTTATCTAAAACCGTATAATTGTTGATATAATACCATAGTTCCGCATCAGTGAGCGATTTGAACGTCACTTTGGTAATGGAATTTATTGTTTTTTGACTGTCAACCGATTTAAAACATACCGATGTAATCACTTCATGTGTGTGGCCACTCAAGCTTTTTAGCATTTGAAAGGCCTCATTTGTATCGATTGGTTTTCCGAGTGCTTTATTGTCAAACCAAACAATGGTATCGCTCGTAATGAGGATATCATTTGGTTTTAATTCTTCTACAAAAGGCATTGATTTGAGTTGCGCCAAATAATCAGAAATCTCAAAATGCCGAAGTCTATCGGGGTATTCTTCTTTTACAGGCTTGATTCGGATCTCAAACTCCAGTCCAAGCCCTTTAATTAGCTCCTGTCGTCGTGGAGAAGAAGAGGCTAAAATGATGTGTTTGGATTTGAGACGTTCAGTGAGCATACATTATATATTAATCATATTGCGCATCGAATGCTTTCATCCAATGGCCTTGTACTTTTAAAACTTGTTCTAAAATATCACGCACAGCCCCTTGCCCTCCTTTTTTGTGTGAGATGTATTTTGAGACTGCTTTAACTTCAGGGACTGCATCCAGTGGGCAGGTGGGAAGTCCAACCAATTTCATAGGCGGAATGTCCGGAATATCGTCCCCCATATAAATGACATTTTCTGGGTTCAATTGGTGTGTTTCAAATAGTTTATTGAGTTGTACAACTTTATCATGTGCCCCCAAATAAATTTCTTTAACGCCCAAACCTTCAAGTCGCTTTCGAACGCCTTCATTTTTTCCGCCAGAAATAATACAGATTAATAAACCAGCATCCACGGCTGTTTTTAGAGCATAGCCATCTCTTGTACTCATCTTACGAAGCATTTCTCCGTCACTGGTCACTAAAACAGAACTATCGGTTAACACCCCATCGACATCAAAAATTAATGTCGTCACGTCTTTAAGGTATTCTTTATAATTTTTTGTATCCATGAGTGTTTTTTATTGAATTAGTAAGTTGATCATACAGCGATTGGTAATCTGGATGACTTTCTAAAGTTCTTAGATGGTGATTGATCGTCACTTGGTCATTGCGTTTTGCAGGGCCCGTTTGCGCACTGTAAGGCGATGTCTGTTGAATTTTTTTTGCAGTTTCTAATATCAGAGGTTTTAAAACATCAAAACTAATCGCTTTAAAATCGGTTAATTCATGAGCGATGCGATACAACTGATTGGTAAAATTATTAACAAATACGGCCGATAAATGCAGCGCTTGCCGTTGTTCGGTATTGATCATATAAAACGGACTTCCCATTGAAGCTGCCAGGGTTTTAAGAAGTTTTGTATCTTCTTTTTCCATCGTTTCAATGCAAAATGGAACTTCTGAAAAATCCAATTCTGAAGTTGCCGAAAATGTTTGAAGTGGATAAAAGACCCCTCGTCGGTGTTTCATATCCAAAAGTTTTAGAGCCACACTTCCCGAGGTATGCACCACCAAACGATTTTCAAAAGGAAGTTGTTTTGACAGCTCCGAAACAGCTTTGTCACTGACGGCGATCATATACACATCCGCCATTTTCAAATCCTTTACATCATGGCATAACTCAATGGATTTCACGGGCCATTGGATCGCTTTAGGATCGCGACAATACCATTGAACCAAGTTTAAGTTTTTGGCAGATTGAACCGCCTTCACTAAATGAGTTCCTACATTTCCAGCTCCTAAAATTACCACTGATATCATTCAGCTAAAATAAACAAGTAATCGGTCATTTGAAAGTTTAAAGAAACCAATACATTTAATTTGTTTAAATTACTGTTAAAACCGATTCACATAAATGACTTTTTCTATTAAAATAGGTACATTTGCAGTTCAATAAAATGTGTCTATTTTAAGATGATCAAAAAACTATCCAACCTTCTTTTTTCTACCCGTTTAACAGGGATGCTTTTCATCCTATTTGCCATTGCAATGGCGGTTGGAACGTTTATGGATCAGGGGCAAAGTACCTCACCAACGCCTTATTCCCGAACACTTATCTATAATGCTTGGTGGTTTGAAGCCATTATGTGTGTGTTTATCGTCAATTTTGCGGGGAATATTTTTAGATACCGATTATTGAGAAAAGAAAAATGGGCTACTTTAACCCTTCACTTATCATTTATTTTCATTCTCTTAGGCGCCTTTATTACACGGTATCACGGTTTTGAAGGCATGATGTCCATTCGAGAAGGGGCGACCGAAAACACATTTTTATCTCAAAAAACATATTTAACCACTTATATTGACGGGGATTTTAAAATTAATGGTCAATTACAACGGCGTGTTCATGAAGATGAAGTCGATTTTTCGCCCCGACTATTAAATACTTATGAACTAAAAACGGCTTACAACACCACGCCAATTTTAATTGAATTGGTTAATTTTATTGCTGGTGCTGAGGAAGATATCATTCCAACTGACGACGGCGACTACTATTTAAAAATTGTGGAAGCTGGTGATGGCGCGCCGCACAACCATTTCCTAAAATTAGGACAAGTGAGTAGTATACATAATGTGTTGTACGCACTCAACAAACCAACAGATGGTGCCATTAATATTACATATTCAGAAGACAACTTAACAATTCAGTCGCCTTATGAAGGCGAATATATGACCATGGCTACTGGGTTTCAAGGTCAATTGGTCAAAGATAGCATTCAACCTTTAGCGCTTCGATCGCGGTATATCATCGGAAACCAAGCGATCGTATTTCCAAAACCTGTGGTTAAAGGGGCTTTTGATATCGTCAAAAAATCGGCGCTTCTTAAAGGAGATGAAGATGGGATTGCGTTAAAAATTACAGCGAATGGTTCTACTAAAACTATTAAGTTGCTAGGAGGGAAGGGCTCAAATAATCCATTTAAAGACATTGAAGTCGGAGGATTAGAGTTTAATTTTAAATACGGTTCTAAACTCTTGGAACTTCCTTTTGAAATTAAATTAAACGATTTTATTGCGGAACGCTTTCCTGGCACCGAAAAAAGCTATGCATCTTTTGAAAGTAAAGTGACTGTTGTGGACCCTTTAGAAGAAGATTTTGATTTCCATATTTATATGAATAATATTCTCAACCACCAAGGTTATAAATTTTTCCAATCGTCATTTGATCCCGATGAAAAAGGGACTGTTTTATCTGTTAACCATGATTACTGGGGCACATGGTTTACTTACTTAGGGTACTATTTATTATACTTTGGTCTAATGGCAATCTTATTATCAAAACATGCACGTATGGAATCCTTACGTCGTCAGCTTGATAAAATCAAGAAAAAGAAATCACAATTAGCGATGATCGTTTTGTTTCTCGTCTCTATGAGTGGGTTTGCACAAACGTCACATGGGTCGGATCATGTTAATTTACGACCCACACAAACGCAGTTAGATTCTATTTTAAAACTAAACATCACGCCCGTTAATGAGGCCGACCGATTTGGGCATTTGGTCATTCAGGATACGGATGGACGGATGAAACCCATAAATACCTATGCGTCTGAACTCCTTCGAAAACTGAGCAAAAAAGACGTGTATCAAACCTTTGATGCCAATCAAGTTTTCTTATCCATGCAAGAAAGCCCACAACTTTGGTACAACGTTCCAATTATTTTCTTGAAGGCCAAAAAAGCAGATACAATTCGGACGATTCTAGGTTTAGAAAAATCGGCAAAATATGCAGCCTTAGTCGATTTTTTAGATCCCAACTTGGATTATAAATTAGGACCTTACTTGACAGATGCTTACAGTGCGTCAGTGCCCACAGCCATTCAAAATATATTTAAGGAAACAGACCAACGCGTTAGTTTGTTATTCAATACTTTGGAAGGAAGTGCGTTGCGCTTATTCCCAATTCCAGAGGATGAAAATAATACATGGGTTTCTTCCAAAGATTATAGAGAAGGGGCGTATCAATTACAAGACTCCCTCTATGGGAATTTTATCAATACGGGGTTTATAGCCTATATGGCAACCTTGCAAAACGACAAAGTTTCAAAAACAGATTTCTCAAAAAGTCATCAATTATTAGATGCTATCAAATCGACACAGATTAAATATGGCGGCGCTACGATGCTTAGTGAGGATAAAATTGCCACCGAAATCATCTATAACCGTTATGATATTTTCAAAAAACTATTTGAATATTATATGTACGCAAGTAGTTTGATGTTCCTGTTATTGATCGTTCAGATTTTTAAAGATCGGAGTAAAATCCTCCACTATTCGGTTCAAACCTTTAAATATTTAATTTGGATTTGTTTCGGACTACATACAGCAGGTTTGATTGCACGTTGGTATATTTCGGGCCATGCCCCTTGGAGTGATGCCTATGAATCGATGATTTATGTGGCTTGGGCCACCATGTCTTTTGGAGTCATGTTAGGAAAGAAAAGCGATTTAACTTTTGCTTCTACAGCCTTTGTCACTGCTATGATACTAATGATCGCTCATTGGAATTGGATGGATCCTTCGATCGGAAATCTACAACCTGTTTTAAATAGTTATTGGTTAATGATTCACGTCGCCATTATAGTGGGAAGTTACGGACCGTTAACTCTAGGGATGATTTTAGGACTTATTACATTGTTGTTAATGATATTAACCAATGCAAAGAATAAGGAAAAGATGGCTCTAAATATTAAAGAGCTTACGATTATTAACGAAATGGCGTTGACCGTTGGTTTGGTCATGTTAACGATCGGAAATTTCTTAGGCGGTATGTGGGCCAATGAAAGTTGGGGACGCTATTGGGGTTGGGATCCTAAAGAAACATGGGCTTTAATCAGTATTATGATATATGCCTTTGTGATTCACATGCGTTTGATTCCTGGCTTGCGAAGCCGATTTGGATTTAGTGTGGCTTCTGTGCTCGCCTATGGGAGCATTATGATGACCTATTTTGGGGTGAATTTTTATCTTGCAGGATTACATTCATATGCCAAAGACGATCAAGAAATAAGCATTACTTACATTGTTGGTTCGTTACTAGTCATCACAATTCTTGCCGTGTTTGCATATCGAAAACACTTAAAATATTTCAAGAAATAAATCTAGTCAAAAATAGATTTAACGTTATCGAATCTAATGTCGGTATAATCAGAAACTAGCATATCTGCTCTCGAGTAATCTTGGTCTTTTGAATGTTCACTCTTATAAGCAATACAAAAGATACCCGCCTCTTTTGCAGCAATAATTCCATTGGTAGAATCTTCAATGACAAAACATTCAGAAGGGGAGACCCCAGCAGCTTTGGCAGCATTTTCAAATATTTCAGGATGTGGTTTGGAAGCCTTTAAATCGGCACCACTCAATTTGTCTTTAAAGTAAGTATCAAGATTAAAGCGTTTCATCACATTATTAATCGTAAACATAGAGGCCGAAGAAGCCACTACCAAAGTCAACCCATTGGCATGATAATCTTTAATAAGTGCTTCGACACCTTCAAGGAGTTGAAGGTCTGGGTCTTCAAAAAACAACTTGGTAAAATGCGCACGTTTGCCTTGTTCTAAAACAATCGGTTTATGAACTAAATTAAAGTGTTTACAAAGAAACTCACAAATACCACGCGTAGACTGTCCTGTGAAACTTCGATATAATTGCTCAGAAACATTGATTCCAACATCCTCAAACATCATTTGGTAGGCTTTGTGGTGAAGCGGTTCGGTATCTACAATAACCCCATCCATATCAAAAAGTACTGCTTTTAACATCGCTATTTTTTTTACGAAGATAATACTTAGAATGGATTTTATTTCAGCAATAAACTGAGAATAAATAACAAATTTTTTATACATTCGAATTAAATAAAAACCAACAATGAAATTTGTTAAAAAACTAGGAGTCACCAACATTTTACTGCTTGCGTTATGCGCCATCATAATTTGTGTGTCCGAATATTTGTTTATGACAGGAGAAGAGTTACACGGTATTTTTGTAGGGATCTGGGCACCAATGCTTTTAGGTCTAATGATATTCTTTAAACTGTTCCGTCTTGACCGCTAATTCGATCGTTGTATCTTTTTCTGTGTTTGTATCGGTATGTGTAGTCATATGGGCGATTGTTTTAATAAAACAATTTAACGATATCGGTAAGAATTAGAGTGATCTTATAAACCAAAACTATGAGTCCTAAAAAACAAGGTTTAAACACCATCTGTACCCATTCAGGGTCCTTAGAAGACAGCGTTTTTAAAGGGGTGGTATCACCGCTTTATATGTCTACTTCCTATGATTTTATGGAGGTTGATACCAAACGGTATCCACGCTATTTTAACACGCCAAATCAAGAATTTTTATCCAAAAAAATTGCAGCTTTAGAACATGCGGAAGCGGCCTTAATTTTCGGATCTGGAATGGCTGCGATTTCTGCGACGCTTTTAACTTTTTTAAAATCGGGCGATCACGCGGTCATACAAAATGATATTTATGGAGGGACCCGAAATTTTATTGTATCACATTTTAAAAATTATGGGATTCAATATAGTTTTACACGCGATTTATCGGCCGAAGCTTTTGAAGAATGTATTCAAGAAAACACTACACTAATATATATAGAAACGCCTTCTAATCCCTTATTAAAATTAGTCGACATATTTGCGATTGCTAAATTGGCAAAAAGCCGCCAGATTATTACTGCTGCCGACAATACGTTTGCGACTCCCATTGTTCAAAATCCGATTGATTTAGGAATTGACATCGTTATTCACAGTGCAACCAAATATTTTGGAGGCCATAGTGATATTAGCGCTGGAGCCGTTGCGTCTTCACAAGAACTCATGGATATGATTTGGGATTTAGCCAAAGATTTTGGAGGTAATTTAAGTGATTACACCGTCTGGTTGCTCGAAAGAAGCATGAAGACCTTAGGCATTCGAGTGAAAGCACAACAACGTAATGCAAAACGCTTAGCGAAGTTCTTAGAAAAAAATAAAGCTGTTAAAGCAGTCCATTACCCCGGGCTAAAATCTAGTGAATTCCACAGTTTAGCTAAAATACAGATGAAAGGGAATGGTGCCATGCTATCGTTTGAACTTAAAGATCCTTGGAATTCCGAAGTATTTTTAAAAGCGCTCAAACTTATCAAACCCTCAATGAGCTTGGCAGGGGTTGAAAGTACGATGTTATTACCTTCTAAAACCTCACACGCATTGCTTTCGGATACAGAGCGTATGGAACAAGGGATCACAGATCAATTGATTCGTTTTTCTGTAGGCATTGAAACTAAATCAGATTTAATTGAAGATATTCAACAAGCATTAACGGCTTGTCACATTAAAAAATAAACCCATGAAAATTGATGTCCTTGCTTTTGGCGCACACCCCGATGATGTAGAATTGAGCTGTGGTGGTACCATTTTTAAAGAGATACAAAACGGAAAAACGGTTGGGATCATAGATCTTACAAAAGGTGAATTAGGAACTCGTGGTACCGCTGAAACTCGAAAAACAGAAGCTGAAAATGCGGCTAAAATACTTGGCGTTTCATTTCGTGAAAACATGAATTTTTCGGATGGTTTTATTGTCAACGATAAAGCACATCAATTAGAAATCATAAAAATAATAAGACAGTATCAGCCAGAAATCGTGTTATGCAATGCTGTAGATGATCGGCATACCGACCACGGGAAGGCGAGTCAGCTTGTTAGTGATGCCTGTTTTTTGAGTGGATTGGTTAAAATTGAAACTAATTCCGACGTTTCAAATACTTCTCAAGCGCCTTGGCGTCCAAAATCCATCTATCATTACATTCAATGGAAAACCCTAGAACCGGATTTTGTCGTTGATATTAGTTTACAAATTGACCAAAAAATGGCCTCGGTTTTAGCCTATGCAACTCAATTCTATAATCCTAACAGTCAGGCTCCTGAAACTCCAATATCCTCCAAAAATTTTGTTGATAGTATTCGATATAGAGCGGCAGATTTAGGACGCTTAACAGGTGTTTCCTATGCTGAAGGTTTTAATGTAGAACGACTTCCTGCAATTGATTCGTTATTTAACTTAAAATAATATAAAAAAGTGTTTGTATAAAACACGAAATACTATACATTTGCAATCGCATTATTTGAATGCCAAACGGTGGTTGTAGCTCAGTTGGTTAGAGCACTGGTTTGTGGTACCAGGGGTCGCCGGTTCGAACCCGGTCTTCCACCCAAAAGCAAAAGCTTCTCTATTATAGAGAAGCTTTTTTTGTGTATTTAACTTTGGTGTTAGTTACTTAATTGCTTTATCCACACGCACAGCTTCCTCTCTGTTTGCTAATTCCCAAGCGGTATGAAATACCAAACGCGTTCTATTTTCTAATAAATCGTATTGAATTTTATCAGGCGTATCGGAAGCTTGGTGATAATCGTCATGGGTTCCATTAAAATAAAAGATCACTGGAATGTTGTTTTTAGCAAAATTATAATGGTCAGAACGGTAGTAAAACTGATTAGGATCGTTGTCGTCATTATAAGTGTAGTCTAATTCGATATTGGTGTATTTCGTATTGACGTCTTCAGATAAGTTATGTAAATCCGTACTGAGTTTATCACTCCCAATAAGGTAGATGTAATTTCGTTTGCCTTCAATTCTTTTAGGATCGGTTCGACCAATCATATCGATATTTAAATTGGCAACCGTTTGAGCCAAAGGAACTATAGGGTCATAATCGGTGTAATATTGAGATCCAAGCAATCCTTTTTCTTCCCCAGTGACATGTAAGAAAATAATGGAGCGCTTTGGGCCTTGTCCATTTTTAACCGCTGTTTTGAAAGCTTCTGCAATTTCTAAAATAGCAACGGTTCCAGAACCATCATCATCAGCTCCATTAAAAACTTCGCCGTCATGAACGCCAATATGATCTAAATGCGCAGAGAGTATGATGTATTCATCCGGTTTTTCTGAGCCTGTAATCATCGCTGCAACGTTGTCTGAAGAGATGGATTGACTTTTTTGTTTGAAGTCGATACTAAGTTCGTTTGCTTTTAATACCACATCTCCCATGGATTGATTCACTAAAAATGCATACATGGACTCTTCGTTAACATCGAGCGATAAAACACTTTCACCCCCGCGCTCATCACGTGCTTTGTAATAAGAGGAATACCGCTTAAAGAGTGCTTCGTTAATTAAAAAAAATGCTTTTGCACCGGAGGCTCTTGCAGCACGACTTTTTGCTCTCAGTTCTTGACGTCCGTTGGACCATTTTGAACTCCCGTCATTACCACTTATAATAAAATTTCCGTTTTCATCTTTTGGTTCTCCACCAATCGCAACAATTATTTTACCTTCAACGTCAAGACCTTCGTAGTCATTGTATTTTTCGTCTTCAATGCCATAGCCGACAAGTATAATGTCTTTAGAACTAAAACGACCGGATTGAGCATCTACGATACTTATAAAGTCATTATAATAACGAAACAATTGTTCTTCTACTTTTATAGAAACTTCTGGAGTATCAACAATGGTTAGGGGGACTTTTTGGAAATAATCGCCGTTTGATTTTGCGGAATTAACCTCTAAATTCGTGTAGTGATTTTTTAGATAGTCTATAGCAATCTCTAACCCTTTCGTTCCTGTTTCTCTGCCTTCAAATTCATCAGAGGCATAGGTGTATAGTTTTTCTTTTAATTCGTCTGCGGTGATACTGTTCGCATAGAATTCTTGATTTTGAGACTGCCCATAACTTTGGTAAGCAATCAAAATAAGAATTAATAGTAAAGATTTATGTTTCATAATATTAGTATTGGATTTGTATTTTACAACGATATTACAAAAAGATAGACATATAAGTTTGGTATTTGTGAAATTTTATGATTTTTAGACCGGTTTATTTTTAGTATTGAAACCACTAAATTCTATTCAGTTTTTACTTGTATCGTTTGATGACTCATTACTTTGGAAATAATTATTAATCATCTTTCATTTTTTTTGATACTCTACAACGCGTTGATTCGCTGGGTGTGATCTTTGTGTTTTAGAATTTAAACTCAACTCTAATGAGTCGATTAAAATGGATAATACCCACACTTTTAATGAGCCGTAAACAGCATAAAAAATGAACGATTCGGTTAAAATATAATATTAGTTTATTCAATTTTACGTTTATTTAAAAAAATAACAACTATTTTTTTTGTTTAATCTTTAGAGAATTTTAAAACTCAATTTTGATGTGTTTAGCTTATTCATTTTAAAGTATTTGAAGTACTATAATCTAATTCAAATGTTAAATTTTGGAATGCTATAAGAGAATTTTTTGATTTTAACCTCTAATATGTATATGTTCAATATTAAAACTTAATCGATTTTTTTTACGATCAAGACACTGTGGTCATTATTTTTTTGTTTATGTAATTTCTAATACCATAAAACACTATTTTAAAAGAGTCCACGATTGCATTTTTGCACTCTTTTTTTTATCCAGTTTTTATAATATATTTGGAAAATTATTAATTAAAAAACCCAAAATTTATTATGAAAAAATTTTTTACTATTATTGCTTTAGCATCCTTTAGTTTTGCTTCTGCTCAAATTACGACTAACGCTGGTACATTTAACAAGCCAGCATCTGGTGACATCGCTTTTGAAGTGCAATTCATGCCAAATTTAGATGGTACTGCAACGTTTGATGAATCTTCTTATGGAACATTGATGATACGTTCTTTTAAATCAGATACAAAAGCTTTAAGATATTTCGCTTCCTTAGAAGTAGAAGATTCTGGTTTAGAGGGTTCTAATACCGCTTTTGATGTGCGTGTTGGTATAGGAGCAGAAAATCATTTTTCTGGTGCAGAGCGTTTATCAACTTTCTGGGGTTACCAAGGTAATCTAGGGTATGCTGACTTAGGAATTGATGATGTTGACGGGATATTTTCAATTGGAGCTGGTTTGTTTTTAGGAGCAGAGTATTACATTGTCCCTAAAGTTTACATCGGTACTGAAATAGGCTGGGGATTAAATGTTGCTTCTGCTGAAGATACCTCATGGGGATTATCTGGAAATGTAACAGGTCTGTTTAGATTAGGGGTTAGACTATAATCTATCACTATTTTATTTAATTTAAAGGAGCCATTTGGCTCCTTTTTTATTACCATAACTTTTGTATTTTTGCCACATGATTCGAGCATACTGAAATTATTATCAACTTTCTGAATGATTAATAGCGAACAGCATGTGACCTTCAAATTAATAGATATAAACACATGAAAAAAATCATCATCATCAACGGACCTAATTTGAATCTATTAGGCAAACGTGAACCCGGTATTTACGGCGCTCAATCGTTTAAAGACTTTTTTACAGAGTTAAAAAGGAAACACACAGCCTATGAGTTATCCTATTATCAATCCAATATAGAAGGGGAGCTGATCGATAAAATTCAAGAGGTTGGTTTTTCTTATGATGGGATAATTTTAAATGCCGCCGCCTATACCCACACTTCTGTAGGGATTGGTGATGCGATCAAAGCCATTGAAACGCCTGTCATTGAAGTACATATATCCAATACCTTCGCTCGTGAAGAGTTTAGGCATCAATCCTATATATCACCAAATGCAAAGGGTGTTATACTTGGATTTGGGTTACAAAGTTACGAACTCGCTTTGCAAAGTTTCTTGTAACAAAAAAGACAGCCTTTTCAGACGGTCTTTTTTATAAATAGTTTATTGTTTAAATATGGATCACTTCGCCATAAGCATCGGCAACAGCTTCCATCACGGCCTCACTCATTGTTGGGTGTGGGTGAATTGTTTTTAATACTTCATGCCCCGTTGTTTCAAGCTTTCGACCTAAGACGGCTTCTGCAATCATGTCCGTGACGCCAGTTCCAATCATATGACAGCCTAACCATTCGCCATATTTGGCATCAAAAATCACTTTGACAAACCCTTCTTTATGGCCGCCAGCACTCGCTTTTCCTGAAGCAGAAAATGGAAATTTACCAACTTTAATATCAATTCCTTTATCTTTTGCTTGCGCTTCTGTTAGTCCAACACTTGCAATTTCTGGCGTGCAATACGTACAGCCAGGAATGTTGCCATAATCAATAGCTTCTACGTGTTGACCCGCAATTTTCTCAACACATAAAATTCCTTCAGCTGAAGCAACATGGGCGAGGGCAGGGCCCGGAGTGACATCGCCAATGGCATAATATCCAGGGATGTTTGTTTGATAAAAATCATTGACTAAAATTTTATCGCGATCCGTTACAATCCCAACGTCTTCTAAACCGATATTTTCAATATTTGTTTTAATCCCAACCGCAGATAATACCATGTCGGCTTCCAAAATTTCTTCTCCTTTTTTAGTTTTGATGGTCGCTTTAACCCCTTCACCTGTAGTGTCTACGGATGTCACTTCTGTAGATGTTAAAATTTTAATCCCACTTTTCTTAAAAGAACGCTCTAATTGTTTAGAAACGTCTTCGTCTTCCACAGGAACAATTCGCGGTAAATATTCAACAACAGTCACATCAGTGCCCATGGAGTTGTAGAAATAGGCGAATTCGACGCCAATAGCACCAGAACCTACAATCACTAATTTTTTTGGTTGTTTTTCTAAAGTCATGGCTTTTCGGTAGCCAATTACTTTTTCACCATCTTGAGGTAAATTAGGCAATTCGCGAGAGCGAGCTCCTGTTGCAATAATGATATGATCGGCACTGTGTTCGGTTCCATCAACATCGACTTTTTTCCCTGGTTTTAATGTGCCATAACCAGAAATAACATCAATTTTATTTTTTTTCATTAAAAACTGAACGCCTTTACTCATCCCATCGGCCACATTACGACTTCGGTTGACAACTGCATCAAAATCTTTATCAAATTCTTTGACTGTTAATCCATACTCATCAGCATGCTTCAAATATTCAAATACTTGTGCGGATTTTAAAAGTGCCTTGGTAGGAATACACCCCCAATTAAGACAAACGCCTCCTAAACTTTCCTTTTCAATCACGGCCGTTTTAAGGCCTAATTGTGACGCTCTAATAGCGGTCACGTAACCACCTGGGCCACTTCCTAAAACGATAACATCGTATTTACTCATATAATCGGTATTTTGAATTGATTTTAAAATGCAAATTTACAAAACCTAACGGTAATATTAAAGGTCTTCTGTGAAATGTGTTTTGCTTTTTTCTTTAGAAAATTTTATAGCATTATAATCTTTAGATTTTTCTTTAGGAATTGATAACGATTTCCATTCTGTATTTTTAATATGTTTACCAATAAAAACCATTTGTCCGATGTGATATGCATAATGGGCTAATTGTCTGTTTAATGCTTCCATCACTGTATGCCCCTGATTACGGATATAGATTGTTTTATCTAAATCAGCAAAATCTAAACGATTAAACGTATTAAAAAAACACGTCCAGCCGGTATCCCATTGTCCCAAAATAGTTTCTTTATTAGATGTCTCACTTATAAACTCTTGATCTCTCAAACGCCACGATTTTTCACCGTCTTCTAAAAAAATATTAGTCCATCTCGATAGCATATTTCCAGAAAGATGCTTTACAATAATGGCTATAGAATTTGAATCTTGATTTGGAGCCCATTGTAATTCAGAATCAGAAAGTTGATTGAATGTGTTTTCTCCTAAAGATTTATAGTAGTTAAATTCTTTAAATAAACTTTCTAAATAGGAGTTTTTCATTCGTAATTATAATTTTAAAAGCGTAAAGTTTAACGATCTTGAAACTTCAAACTAACTGAATTTACGCAGTAACGTGTGCCAGTTTCGGTAGGGCCATCATTAAAGACATGACCAAGATGACCGCCACAAGAATTGCAAACAATTTCTGTTCGGATCATTCCAATGGTTTTATCAGAAATGTAATCGACCTTACCTTTAATAGATGCATCAAAACTAGGCCAGCCACAATGTGCGTCAAACTTTTTGTCACTTTCAAAGAGGGGCTCATTGCACCCTGCACAGCAATAGGTGCCGTTTTCGAAATGTAAATTATAAGTACCCGAATGTGGCATTTCAGTGCCTTTTTTTCGAAGAATTCGGTATTGCTCATCGGATAATTCCTCTTTCCAATTAGCTTCTGATTTATTAATTTTTGTGTTACTCATTTTTTGTTGGTGTAAATTTTAAAGCAGCGCCATTAATACAATGCCGTTTACCAGTTGTTTTGCGTGGACCATCATTAAACACATGTCCTAGATGGCCTCCACAAGTCGCACAATGCTCTTCGGTGCGTGCCATTCCAATATTATAATCTACAGAAAAGGCGACGTTGCCTTTAATTTCTCTGTCAAAACTTGGCCATCCGGATCTAGAATCAAATTTATGATCGCCATCAAATAGTGGGGTATCACAACCTGCACAACTGTATATTCCTGCTTCATATATTTTATTAAGCGGACTAGAAAATGCACGTTCAGTTCCTGCTGATCTAAGCACATTATACTGAAGATCATTGAGCTGAACTTTCCATTCTTGTTCTGTTTTAACAACTTTAAAGGCTTCTTTTTTTTGTGCAGCAGATTGACAAGAAACAAACAAACTAAGGATACCAATTGAAATAAATTTATTAAAAGTCATGAGCAGGAATTTAAATTTTAATAAAAATAAGTGTTTTTTTAATCAGTCAATTTATTTTTCACATAAATTTGTGACGAATTATTGATATTCGTGTCCTAATAATGGAACGTTTATTGATATTAAGCTTTTTAAAACCAAATCAAATATGAAAAATCAAATTTTTACATTTTTAGTATTTTTAATAGCTGTGTCTTGTGCATCCAACCCCTTTACAGGAAAAAAGACGATGGCTTTCATGCCAAATTCGCAGTTGCTTCCCATGGCTTTTGCGCAATACGATGAATTTTTAACAGAAAATAAGGTTGTTACAGGAACTTCAGATGCCAAAATGATTACTAGGGTAGGACAACGAATTTCGGTCGCTGCAGAACGTTGGTTAGACGCCAATAACTATCAAGGTTATTTAAAGGACTATAAGTGGGAGTACAATTTAGTGGAGGATGAAATGGTGAATGCATGGTGTATGCCTGGTGGCAAAATTGTGTTTTACACAGGAATCTTACCAATTGCTGAAAATGAGGCTGGCGTTGCCGCTATTATGGGGCATGAAGTTGCACATGCTTTAGCAAATCACGGTCAACAACGAATGAGTGCGGGCATGCTACAACAAGCAGCAGCTGTTGGAGTAGCGGTGGCTACACAAGAAAAAAGCAGCTCTGAGCAAGCCATGTGGATGCAAGCCTTTGCGGTGGGCTCATCCGTAGGAGGGATGTTACCTTTTAGTCGTGGTCATGAAACAGAAGCAGACAAAATTGGTTTATACTTATCCGCTATTGCAGGCTACAATCCAGATGAAGCTGCTTTGTTATGGGAACGCATGAAAGCAAATAGTGGGGGACAAGGCCCACCAGAATTTCTGAGTACTCACCCCTCAAATGATTCTCGAATTTCTAATTTAAGAGCGCTGTCTGACCAAGCTAAAGTTGAAGCCCGCAAATTTGGAGTGACATCTTTTAGGTAATACTTACTTTTAAATTGAAATAATTCATTATTTTAGGAGCTGCTCAACTAATTGAGCAGTTTTTTTTATGAAAATATTTGAAAGAGGAAGTAAAAAACTCACCAAAGCATGGGCTTTTTACGATTGGGCAAATTCGGTTTATCCGCTTGTCATTAGTACGGCTGTATTTCCAATCTACTACAGTAGCATCACAAGTTCATTTGCAAACGAAGCTGGAGATATTTCGTTTTTAGGGATGCAGTGGAATCCCACTACTTTATACGATTACACACTTTCGCTTTCCTTTTTAATCGTCGCATTTTTTTCTCCTATATTATCAGGGATTGCTGATTATATGGGGAATAAATTAAAGTTTCTAAAATTCTTTTGCCTCCTAGGATCGTTGTCGGTGATGTGTTTGTTCTTTTTTACAGGCGTAGAAACGCTTTGGGTGGCGCTTACGTTTACCATTTTGGCAAGTATTGGGTTTTGGGGAAGTCTTGTGTTTTATAATGCCTATTTGCCAGAAGTTGCGTTTCCAGAACAACAAGATAAAGTCAGTGCTCAAGGATTTATTTATGGGTATGCGGGCTCGGTATTATTGCTAGTGTTTAGCCTTGTGATGGTACAAAAACCCGAATGGTTTGGGATCTCAGATCCCACATTAGCACCTCGAATTACGTTTTTGTTGGTTGGAATTTGGTGGCTTGGCTTTGCACAAATAACATATCGACGTTTACCAAATAATGTATTTAACCATCAACCTGAAAAAGACTATATATGGAAGGGTCTTAAGGAGTTAAAAATTGTATTTAATGAACTGGTACATTACCCACAACTTAAATCTTTTTTAGTTTCCTTTTTTTGTTTTAGTGTGGGGGTTCAAACCATTGTTTTAATGGCTGGAATTTTTGGAAGTAAAGAACTAGGTTTGCCAACGTCGAATTTAATTCTCACGATTATATTGGTGCAAGTGGTCGCAATTTTTGGGGCGTATTTATTCTCTAAACTATCAGAAAAAATTGGAAATATCAGAACCTTAAAATTGACACTAATTATATGGGGGGGCGTCTGTTTTATGGCTTTTTCATTAGATGTCAACCAACCCCACGTAGATTATTATTTTTATGGTTTAGGGATTATACTAGGCTTTGTTTTAGGAGCGACGCAAGCTATAGGTCGATCGACCTATTCTAAATTATTACCTGAAACCCATGACCATGCGACTTATTTTAGTTTTTATGATGTCACCGAAAAACTAGCAATTGTTCTAGGGATGTTTGTGTTTGGGTTCTTGATAGCGCTCACCGATTCTATGCAATATTCAGTACTTTCAATGGCAGCCTTTTTCGCTTTTGCTTATATTGTTTTGAGTCGTATCAAAGCGACCGAATTTGTTAAATAATTTCTATATCTATCGTCCACTACTAAATTGGCACAACAATTGAACTTTATATTTTAAATCGAAAGCAACTACTCTGTAAAATGATTAATGCTTCCGTTTTATAATAACTATTAATACCAAACTAGTTCTGTTTTATGACAGAATGACCTAATATACCTATGAGCAAATCAAAATTCACAATGCTTGACAGTTTGTCATTACAAGACTTTGACGAAAATTCAGAGTTAATCCCTTTAATGACCACAGAAGATGAAGAAGCTATAAAAAATGAATCGTTACCTGACTCAGTTCCAATTCTTTCACTTCGAAATACCGTTTTATTCCCTGGGGTTGTTATTCCTATTACTGCGGGTCGAGATAAATCTATTCAGTTAATTAATGAAGCCAATTCAGGCTCTAAGGTGATTGGAGTTGTGTCTCAAAAAGATGAGAATGTCGAAGACCCTACTATTGATGATGTCTATACAACGGGGACCGTGGCTAGGATTTTAAAAGTCCTAAAAATGCCCGACGGGAATACGACCGTAATCATTCAAGGAAAAAAGCGATTTCAAATTTCTGAGATGGTTTCAGAAACTCCTTATATGGTGGCTAAAATTCAGGATGTACCAGAAATCACGCCTTTAGATACCACCGAATTCCCAGCTATTATTGAATCGATTAAAGAGTTGGCACTTCAAATTATAAAGCAAAGTCCAACAATTCCTAGTGAAGCATCTTTTGCGATTAAGAATATTGAAAGCAGCTCGTTTTTAATCAACTTTGTGTCCTCAAACATGAATATTTCTGTTGTTGAAAAACAAAAATTATTAGAAGTTCATGAACTTCAGGAACGTGCCTTATTAACCTTAAAGCACATGAATGTTGAGTTTCAACGCTTGGAGCTCAAGAATGACATTCAATCCAAAGTGCAAAGTGACATGAGTCAACAACAGCGCGAATATTTCTTACAACAACAAATTAAAACCATTCAAGAGGAATTGGGGGGAGTGAGTTATGAAGAAGAAATTGAAGAGATGAAATCTCGAGCCGTTAAAAAGAAATGGAACGAAAAAGTTGAGGCTCATTTTAATAAAGAAATTGGAAAACTTCAACGGATGAACCCACAAGTTGCGGAGTATTCAATTCAAAGAAATTATTTAGACCTCTTTTTAGATTTACCTTGGGATTCTTTTAGTAAGGATAATTTTGATTTGAAGCGGGCTCAAAAGGTATTAGATCGTGATCATTTTGGATTGGAAGAAGTCAAACGACGAATTATAGAATATTTGGCTGTTTTAAAGCTTAGAAATGATATGAAATCTCCAATTCTTTGTCTGTATGGCCCTCCTGGAGTTGGTAAAACATCCTTAGGGAAGTCAATTGCAGAAGCTTTAGGGAGAGAATATGTTCGTATTTCTTTAGGTGGTTTGAGAGATGAAGCTGAAATAAGAGGTCATAGAAAAACATATATTGGTGCCATGCCGGGTCGAATTTTGCAAAGTTTAAAAAAGGCAGGCACTTCAAACCCTGTTTTTGTTTTGGATGAAATTGATAAACTGTCGAGTTCGAATCAAGGGGATCCATCTTCCGCAATGTTAGAAGTCTTAGATCCAGAACAAAATTCAGCATTTTATGACAATTTTTTAGAAATGGGCTATGACCTTTCTAAAGTCATGTTTGTAGCAACTTCGAACAGTTTAAATACCATTCAACCTGCGCTTTTAGATCGTATGGAAATTATCAATGTATCGGGTTATACGATTGAAGAAAAGGTTCAGATTGGAAAAAAATTCTTATTACCAAAGCAAATTAAAGAACATGGAATGAAAACGCCTGATCTTAAAATAGCTCAACCCCAATTAGAAAAAATTGTCGAAGGCTACACCAGAGAATCAGGAGTGAGAGGGCTTGAAAAACAAATCGCAAAAATGGTGCGTTATGCTGCCAAGAATATTGCAATGGAAGAGTCTTATGAAGTTAAAGTTTCAAATGAAACCATTGTAGAAGTTTTGGGCAGTCCTAAACTCGAACGTGATAAATACGAAAATAACGATGTTGCAGGGGTTGTCACAGGGCTCGCATGGACGCGTGTTGGTGGTGATATTTTATTTATAGAATCTATTTTATCAAAAGGAAAAGGGACTTTAAATATCACAGGGAACTTAGGAAAAGTGATGAAAGAATCTGCGACCATTGCGATGGAATACATCAAAGCGAATGCGGATTTATATGGTCTAGACCATGCTATTTTTGAGAAGTATAATGTACATATTCACGTGCCTGAAGGAGCCACTCCAAAAGATGGCCCTAGTGCTGGTATCACAATGCTTACGTCTCTAGTGTCTTTGTTTACTCAGAAAAAAATTATGAAAAATTTAGCCATGACCGGTGAAATTACTTTGCGAGGCAAAGTACTGCCGGTTGGAGGAATTAAAGAAAAGATTTTGGCCGCTAAGCGTGCTAAAATTAAAGATATCATCCTTTCAAAAGAAAACAAAAGTGATATTGATGACATCAATGCAACCTACCTTAAAGGCCTGAAATTTCATTTTGTTTCTGAGATGAGTGAAGTTATTGAAATCGCGATCACCAATCAAAAAGTGAAAAATGCTAAAACTTTATAATTAAAGGTTTTAGTGTTCTACAAAATAAACCCTTCTAGTATTCGTTTAAGAATTGATTTATTTACTTTTATATAAAATGAGGATATATGTTGTGTTTTTTTTGATTTTATGTGGTCATGATGCAGCACATGCGCAACTTGGGGGCGAATCTACCTATCAGTTTTTAAATCTAATGTCCTCTCCAAGGCAAGCGGCTCTTGGTGGAAAGGTGCTTACAAATGTGGATTACGATGTCACACAAGCCTTGTACAATCCTGCAACGATTAATGTTGCAATGGACAACCAATTGGCATTGAATTATTCGAGTTATTTAGGAGATATTAGTTATGGAACTGCTGCTTATGCCTATACATGGGACCGCCGGACTCAAACATTTCATGTGGGGATGACTTATGTGAATTATGGAAGTTTTGATGGCTATGATGAAAATGGAGTCAGTACAGGAACGTTTTCTGGTACTGAAGCTGCTCTTTCTGTCGGCTATGCTACTCAAATTGGATATTCAGATTTTTATATCGGCGCGAATCTTAAATTAATTTCCTCAAAGTTAGAACAGTACAATTCTTTTGGAATTGCGACTGATGTTGGTATCATATATATTAATGATTATTTAGATTTTAATGCCGCCCTAGTGGTGCGGAATTTTGGAACTCAACTCACCACCTATGCTGGTATGCAAGAGTCTTTACCTTTTGAGATTGATCTTGGGTTATCTCAAACACTAGAAAATGTCCCTTTAAAATGGCATCTAACGTTTGAAAATCTTCAAAAGTGGCCGATTGCCGTTTCTAACCCTGCACGTGCGACCTCAGATCTAAACAATAATCAAACGCAAGAAGAAATCAGTTTTTTCAAAAACCTTGTCAGACATACAATTATAGGCGCAGAATTGTTTCCTAATAAAGGATTTAATCTTAGATTTGGATATAGTTTTAGACGTGCTGCCGAACTGATGATTTTAGAACAACGAAATTTTTCGGGCTTGTCCTTCGGGATAGGTTTAAAATTTAATAAAATGAGATTTAGTTATACGCATGCCCGCTACTCATCCGCCACAAACACAAGTTTTCTGGGGCTACAAATAAATTTACAATAGTGAAAAAAATAACAATAGCCATTGATGGGTTTTCATCAACAGGAAAAAGTACACTGGCCAAACAATTAGCTCAAAAGCTTCAGTATGTATATGTTGATTCTGGAGCAATGTATCGTGCTGTAGCATTATATGCCTTAAATCATAAATTAATTATCGACAAAAAATTAAATAAAGAGATTCTTATAAGTCATTTGCCAGAGATCAAAGTTTCCTTTAGGTATAATGAACTTTTAAAAGCTTCAGAAATCTATTTAAATGGAGATAATGTGAATACTGCCATTCGAACCATGGAGGTTTCCAATAGTGTGAGTATTGTGGCGACTGTTCCTGAAGTGCGTCAACAATTAGTAGAATTACAGCAAGAAATGGGAGCTCACAAAGGAATTGTAATGGATGGAAGAGATATTGGTACGGTTGTTTTTCCAGACGCTGAATTGAAGCTTTTTATGACTGCCTCCGCCGATACTCGTGCACAACGTCGCTATGATGAACTGATTGAAAGTGGGGCAGAAGTAACGTATCAAGCAGTGCTTGAAAATATCACCTCACGAGATCACATCGACTCTACAAGAGAAGATTCGCCTTTGTTTAAAGCAGATGATGCCATTGGAATTGATAACTCAAATCTAAATAAGGAACAGCAATTTGAAAAGGTGATGAAGCTAGTAAAGTCAAAATTGTAATTCACAACTCATAAAAAAAGACTATCGAGTGACAGTCTTTTTTGGTTTTGGAATAAATTTTTACAGATTTAGAATCTATAAATTAGGGATGACCAGTTCTTGATCTGGATAAATCCTGTCAGGACTTTTTAGGATTTCACTGTTGGCCAAAAATATTTGTTTATAATTCATTGCGTTGCCATAGTAGTGTTTTGCAATTCCTCCTAAAGTTTCACCTCTTTTTACAGTATGCCGGTGGTAAACGGATGCATCTCGGATTTCAATATTAGCATTGAGATCTGAAGGTTTGTCACCTCCAACAGACTTGATTTCATCCCAAAGAAGGTTTTTTTCATAAGGGGTTCTGGCAGTACCTTTGATGTTTAAAATCCCGTTTTGTTCCTGGACGTCACCATCTTGGATCTTTAATTTTTCACCTAGATCCAGTACGGATTGGTATTTTTGTTTAAGCATAATTAAGTAGATTTGAAGATTATAAACTAAATGTAGCAAATTTTATGCTAATTTCCTCACCAAAACAATAAATTTAACACCTCTTTAGCGTCTCTGTTAAAAACAGCAGAGAATTCGTTTGGTAAGCATATAGATATATCGTAACATTGCACTCCTTTTAGCGATAATAGATTCAGTAAAAGGAATTCACTTTAATTAACAATGCTTTTATAGAAGCGCTTAATCGAATCTAACTTCTGTAAAATACAAATTTTTAAACAGCCATGGCTGAAGAACAAAACACAAATGTGGAAGAAGTAACTGCAGAAACTACCGCAGCAGAAACGCCACAAGTAAACGAAGCTCAAGCAAATCCCGAGCAATTCCTGAAAGATTTTAACTGGCACAATTACGAAGAGGGTATCGACCCTGTTGACGATGCTAAACTTGATGAATTTGAAAAGTTAGTCGCAAGTAATTTTGTAGACACTCTTGATGATCAAGTGGTAGAAGGAACTGTGATTCATATTTCTGATCGCGATGCGATTATTGATATCAATGCAAAATCTGAAGGTGTTATTTCATTAAATGAATTTCGTTACAACCCAAACCTTGCAGTAGGTGACAAAGTAGAAGTATTAATCGATGTGCGTGAAGATGCAACAGGTCAATTAATTTTATCGCACCGTAAAGCAAGAGTTATCAAGGCATGGGATCGTGTGATCGCTGCAAATGAAACTGGAGAAATTGTAAATGGATTCGTTAAATGTCGTACGAAAGGTGGTATGATTGTCGACGTATTTGGTATTGAAGCATTCTTACCAGGATCACAAATCGATGTGAAACCAATTAGAGATTACGATCAGTATGTAAACAAAACAATGGAATTCAAAGTGGTTAAAATCAACCACGAATTCAAAAACGTTGTTGTTTCGCATAAAGCACTTATTGAAGCGGATATCGAAATCCAGAAAAAAGAAATTATCAGTCAACTAGAAAAAGGTCAAGTTCTTGAAGGTGTGGTTAAAAATATCACGTCATACGGAGTCTTTATGGATCTTGGAGGTGTTGATGGATTAGTTCATATTACAGACCTTTCTTGGTCAAGAATCAACCATCCAAGTGAGATTGTTGAACTCGATCAAAAATTAAACGTTGTAATCCTTGATTTTGATGAAAACAAGTCAAGAATTCAATTAGGTCTTAAACAATTAAGCAAACATCCATGGGATGCCCTTGGAGAAGAAGTTAAAATTGGAGATGAAATCGAAGGTAAAGTTGTAGTCATCGCTGATTATGGCGCATTTATCGAGGTTGTTGAAGGCGTTGAAGGATTAATTCACGTTTCTGAAATGTCTTGGTCTACACACTTACGTTCTGCACAAGATTTCGTTAAAGTAGGCGATAAAATCAAAGCTCAAATCTTAACTTTAGATAGAGAAGATCGTAAAATGTCATTAGGTATCAAGCAATTATCTGCTGATCCATGGACAGATATTACAACAAAATTCCCAGTCGCTTCTAAGCATACAGGAATTGTTAGAAACTTCACAAACTTTGGTGTTTTTGTTGAATTAGAAGAAGGTATTGATGGATTAATTTACATCTCTGATTTATCTTGGACTAAGAAAGTCAAGCATCCTAGCGAATTCTGTGCTGTTGGTGATAACTTAGAAGTGATAGTTCTTGAACTCGATGTAGAAGCAAGAAAATTAAGTTTAGGTCATAAACAAACGACGGAGAATCCATGGGATAAATATCAAACTGAATTTGCATTAAACACGAAACATACCGCTTCAATCGAGGAGATTGTTGATAAAGGTGCGACTGTGAAATTCAATGAAGATGTGATTGCTTTTGTTCCTTCACGTCATCTTGAAAAAGAAGACGGAAACAAGCTTAAAAAAGGCGAAGAAGCTGAGTTTGTGATCATTGAATTCAATAAAGAATTCAAACGTGTGGTCGCATCTCATACCGCTCTTTTTAAAGCAGAAGAAGTGAAGCATGTGAAAGCAGCTGTTAAAAAAGCAGCAAGTAGTGCAGCAGAAGCAAAACCTACTTTAGGAGACGCGAATGATGCTTTACAAGCGCTTAAAGACAAGATGGACGGGAAATAATCACCCAATAGTCTTATAACTTAAAAGCCCCTTCTCATTGAGAAGGGGCTTTTTTTATGTTTAATTTTGAAGATTCCTTTTAACCACTTAATGATTTAATGTTTTTTATCCTCTGGTTTTTGTTGCCACATCATTAAATACTGTCCAGTGGCCATTTTACGAGCTGTGTAAATCGCTTTTTGTGCGTATTCACCTTCAAATAATTCATTGATGGTTTCGACCCACAATTGTAACCACTTTCCAAAATGCACTTGATTAATTGTATAGTCTGCAACTTTATCTACTTTGGCATGTTTTTGTAATGGATTGCCTTTAAATTTGGGCACGCCAAATAAATTGGTTTCCCAAAAATCGGTCAATTTCACCAAATGGTCAGGCCACAACGCTTCGCTAATATGGGTATTAAAAATGGGACCTAGTAACGCATCTTTTCTGATTTTCGAATAAAATGTATTGACTAAAACTTGGAGGTCTTCTCTGGTGTCGATCGTTTTCATGAATTACTTATAAAATTAAGTTCAGAAGAATTGGCGTTGGGGCGTTTTCTTTAAATAAAGATAACAAAAAAAGCCGCTTCTTTTCAGAAACGGCTTAGTATTTTAAAAGTCAAAACATTAGGTGTCAATGGAACCCAGTACGCGTTTCATGAAACTATTTAAAGCTTCTTTTTGTGGCGTTCCATCTTTCATCATTTTATGGACTTCAAGAGCGCCATACATATTAGAGATTAATTCGCCAATGACGTCTAATTCTTCATCTTTCAGACTTGGAACTTCTGTAAGTGCTTCAAGGGTTTCAAGGGTTTCAACGATATAATCTTCGTCATTGTCCTCAATAAATTGCGTTAAATGTTTAATTACTGGCAGCTTCATCGACAAGTTCTTTTAAAACATCAAACTTATTTGTTTGGGTTTGGTTTATAAATTGTCCTGATTTAAAAATCGCAAAAGTAGGCAGATTGTCTACAGTAGCTAATTTTCTACTTTCAGGGAATTTTTCAGCATCCACGATCACAAAGGTAGCATCCGACATTTCAGAGGCTAATTTTTTGAATTTTGGTTTCATAATTCTACAATTCCCACACCATGAAGCGGAGTATTGTACCACTACGAATGGGTTGTCTGAAATAATAGCTTGTAAATTGTCTTCAGAAAGTTCTTGCATTATAAACAGTTTTTAGTGTGATGCTAAATAACTAGCAGTTCCTTTAGCATTCGGTTCCATGGCGTCTTTACCTTCTTCCCAGTTTGCAGGACATACTTCTCCTTTTTCTTGTACGTGCGTGTAGGCATCTACAAGTCTTAAAAACTCAGCAACATTACGACCAAGTGGCATGTGGTTCACACTTTCATGCACCACAGTTCCTTCTTCATCAATAATGTAAGTTGCTCTGTAAGTAACGTTGTCACCTTCAACTAAAACGACTCCAGTTTCTTCATTATAAGTTTCATCTGAAATATCTAAAATACCTAAGGTAGATGCTAAGTTTCTATTAGAATCTGCCAAAATTGGGTACGTAACACCTTCGATACCGCCATTGTCTTTAGCCGTTGATAACCATGCAAAATGAACTTCTGGCGTATCACATGAAGCACCAATAACAATGGTGTTTCTTTTTTCAAATTCGGCTTTAGCAGCTTCAAATGCGTGTAATTCTGTTGGACATACAAAAGTAAAATCTTTTGGATACCAGAACAAAAGTACTTTTTTCTTATTGTTGATTGCTTCTTCGAGAACGTTTACTTTAAAAGTATCGCCCATTTCATTCATTGCATCAACGTTTAAATTTGGAAATTTTTTTCCTACAATTGCCATAATATATAGTTTAAGTGTTGTTAAATTATTTTAGGTAAAGATACAGTATGCACTCTCTTTTTATCGGGTTGAAAAATTATAATTTCTTATAGAACTATAAGGTAAAGTTATTTTGAATAAACTTGAAGTATTTAGGACTTCGCTAATTCTTTTATCTTGATAGAGAACGCAGCAAACAGAAGTGTGGTAAAAGGACTGATCCAATTGAAAAATGCAAACACAAAATAGTCTGCTACAGAAACGCCTAAAACGCCGCTTTGATAAGCACCACAAGTATTCCAAGGCACTAACACGGAAGTAACGGTTCCAGAATCTTCAAGCGTACGGCTTAAGTTTTCAGGGGCTAAACCACGATCTTTATAAGCTTTTTTAAACATTTTCCCTGGGACAACCAATGCCAAATATTGATCAGAAGCCGTTACATTAAGCGCCAAACAACTAGCAACAGTGCTTGCAAATAAGCCAAAAGTAGAGGTGGCTAAGCTTAAAAGTGCTTTACTAATCCTAGAAAGTGCGCCTATAGCATCCATAACGCCTCCAAAAACCATGGCGCAAACAATCAACCATATAGTGCCTAACATCCCACGCATCCCACCAGAAGTGAATAAGTCATTTAGTTCTTCACTCGATGATACAACGGCAGTGTCAACCGTAATCGCTTTCATGACCCCTTTATAAGCGGCTTCAAAACTTAGTGTATCGCTTTCTGCAATTGCTAGTATAATTTGTGGTTGTGCAATAATGGCCGCCACAGCACCCAATAAGGTTCCAATTAAAAGTGCTATAAGAGGCGGTGTTTTTCTTACGATTAAAACAATCACTAACACAGGCACACTAAATAACCAAGGTGAAATATTAAATGCACCGTCTATGGCTTCGAGTTTATCAGAGATGTCAGGGGTTCCAGTGGTGTCTATGTTTAACCCAATTATTAAAAAGATAATTAGTGTAATTATGATGGTTGGGATGGTTGTGTAGGCCATATACTTTATGTGGTCAAATAATTCACTCCCTGCCATTGCAGGAGCTAAATTTGTAGTATCACTAAGCGGGGACATTTTATCTCCAAAATAGGCGCCTGATAATACAGCTCCAGCCGTCATACCAGCAGAAATCCCTAAAGTGTTTCCAATTCCAATTAATGCAATTCCAACCGTTGCCGATGTGGTCCAGCTACTGCCTGTAGCGATGGAAATGATTGAGCAAATGATGACAGAGGCTACCAGGAAAAATGTAGGGTTCAAGATTTGTAGTCCATAATAAATCATGGATGGAATCACACCACTAATGAGCCAGGTTCCAGCCAATGCTCCGACCATTAATAAAATCAAAAGTGACCCGGTAGTCGATTTAACATTTTCGGCAACTTCCTCTAACATTTGTTTATAACTAACTTTATTATAAAACCCAACAATAGCGGCTACAGCAGCTCCTAATATTAATATAAATTGATTGCTACCACTAAGCGCATCGTCACCAAATACAAAAAATACATTATAAAACAACATCCCAACAAGAGCGATCACAGGGATGAGCGCTTCCCAGATATTCAGCTCTTTGTTTTCAATAATTACGTTGTCTTTTGGGGTAATTGGTTTAATGTTTTGACTTTCCATAAAAATAAAGTTCAGTGATTCGTTACTGTAATGTTACGATTTTACTGACAGCTATGCAAGTCCACATTTGGTCACTACTTTTGGGTTATCTTAACTTGGGATAGGAGCTAGGGTCCACTTCGTGAAACATCGCATACACCACTTCAAAAATATCATCAGCAGAAGGTTTGCTAAAATAATCTCCATCAGAACCATAGGCAGGTCGGTGTTCTTTTGCGGTCAACATTTGTGGTTTACTATCTAAACATTGATAGATATCTTGATGTTGTAAAATTTCATTAAGAATGTAAGCAGAGGCTCCGCCAGGGACATCTTCATCAACGATCAGTAATCGATTTGTGTTTTTAACACTTTTTGAAATATCTTTTTGAAGATCAAATGGAATGAGTGATTGAATATCAATGATCTCAACATCAATATCTACTTCTAAAAGGATTTTAGCAGCTTGCTCTACAATTCGTAAGGTAGACCCATAAGAAACGATGGTAAGATCCGCCCCCTTTTTGATGGTTTCTACAATCCCAATAGGGGTTGTAAATTCACCAAGGTTTGCCGGTTCTTTTTCTTTTAAACGATACCCATTCAAACACTCAACCACCATTGCAGGTTGATCGCTTTTTAAAAGTGTATTATAAAACCCAGCGGCTTTGGTCATATTTCGCGGAACTAATACATAAACGCCTCTTATTAAGTTAAGTATGCCCCCTAATTGTGATCCTGAGTGCCAAATACCTTCTAAGCGATGTCCACGAGTCCGAATAATCATTGGCGCTTTTTGCTTCCCAAATGTTCGGTAATGGAGCGTTGATAAATCATCGCTTATAATTTGAAGCGCATACACCATATAATCAAGATATTGAATTTCGGCAATGGGTCTAAGCCCTCGTAATGCCATTCCAATGCCTTGGCCAATAATGGTTGCTTCGCGAATTCCAGTGTCTGAAACTCTAAGTTCGCCATATTTTTCTTGTAGGCCTTCTAAGCCTTGGTTGACATCTCCAATAGTTCCCGTATCTTCTCCAAAAATCAATACTTCAGGATATTTACTTAAAATTTTGTCAAAATTATCTCGTAAAATAATTCGTCCATCAACCAATTTTGAAGTGGCATCAAAAACAGGGAGCACTTCTGCAATATTAGTCGCTCTATAGGCTGATTCGCTGTAAAGTAGGGTACTGTATTTCGGTTGAATTTCTTCAAAATAGGTATTAATCCACTGAATTAATTTATCTTTAGCAGGGCTCTCTTCGTGTATTAAATATTTTAAAATATTCCGAGCAGCACTTAAAATATCTTTTCGTAAAGGTTCATGAATTAGTTCTAACTGGGCTATAATTTTATGAATAAACACTTTTTGAGAAGCAGTTACCGCGACCGTTTTCATAAGTTTTAAAGCCGCATGTTTTTCTTCTTTGATAGGTTCAGAAAAATCCTTCCATGCCTTTGTTTTTCCAATTTTAACTTTCTTTTTTACATTCCGATCAATCGTAGTAATCTCTTCTTCAGTGGCAATATCATTTGAAATAATCCAATCTCGAAATTTTAAGTTACAATCATTTGATTGCTCCCACTTTAATCGTTCGCTTGATTTATAACGTTCATGAGATCCTGAAGTTGAATGCCCTTGAGGTTGTGTAAGTTCGTTCACATGAATTAGTACAGGAATATGCTCTGTTCTTGCTAATTGACTGGCTTTTTGATAGGTGTTAATGAGTTCAACATAATCCCAACCACTCACTCTTAAAATCTCGTAGCCTGAATGATTTGAGTCTCTTTGAAACCCTTTTAAAACTTCTGAGATATTTTCTTTAGTAGTTTGATGTTTTGCATGAACTGAAATTCCGTATTCATCATCCCAAACACTCACAACCATCGGAACCTGAAGCACTCCGGCAGCGTTGATCGTTTCAAAGAAAACACCTTCACTAGTACTCGCATTTCCAATGGTTCCCCAAGCAACTTCATTGCCCGAATTAGAAAATTTATCTGAATCAATATCTGTAAGGTTTCGATATACTTTTGAAGCTTGTGCTAAACCAAGTAATCGTGGCATTTGTGCTCCTGTCGGAGAAATATCGGAACTAGAGTTTTTTTGTTGGGTTAAATTTTTCCAATTAAAGTTTTCATCTAAGGAATGTGTGGTAAAATGACCACCCATTTGCCGACCGGCACTCATGGGGTCGTGTTTAATGTCCGTATTTCCGTAGAGACCTGAGAAAAATTGTTCAATGGTCAGTTTTCCAATTGCCATCATAAAGGTTTGATCTCTATAATAGCCCGACCTAAAGTCGCCATTTTGAAACGCTTTTGCCCAAGCTAACTGGGGCAACTCTTTTCCATCACCAAAAATCCCGAATTTTGCTTTTCCAGTTAAGACTTCCCGTCGTCCAATAAGGCTACATTCTCTACTAGTGACCGCTATTGTATAGTCATTTAAGACTTCAGTTTTGAAGTCCTCAAATGTAATATCTTTAGTAAGGTCATTTTTGATCTGCATTCTAAAATAGTTCTTGTGAGTGGCAAATATAAAATATTTAGAAGTTTTGTCCTATCCTTTACATTGATAATTACGACTCCAATTATTAGAGTATAGTAAATAATTAGGTATTTAAATATCGTATTACTTGTGAGTATTAGGAATCAATGATTTTTAAGCAACAGTTAGTACCATTTTCTTCTAAATAATTCTAAAATACTAAAAGGATCAGCTGTTAAAATAAATCGAATTTTTTGACTGTATTGAGGTTGAGAGATTTCCCAACCAAGATTTGAATAAAATGGAAAATAGACTTCTAAAAAATCTGTAATTAAATTTAACCGAACTCCAGAATCATAAACAAATTCGGGAGATTGAAATTTATTTTTGATTAATCCAATATCGCCGTACGCTTGAATATATTTCCAAATAGATGCACTTCCATTTAAGGTTGTAATCCACTGGTTCGCATAGGCTGTGTTTAATTTAGATTTAAAACCGCCTTCTGCCAAAATCACTTGCTGACTAAAGATTCCTGTGGATTCAAACTGTCCTAAATAATTATATTCAATTAAATAATCATTGGGACGGTCTAATGCAAAATTAAAATTATTCACATCAGAAGGCGTGTTGTTATACAAGAAACTTCCTGCGTAGAATCTCAGGTTGTACTGAAAGTTATTTTTGTTCCGTTGACGGACTTCATATTTTAAGGCAATCTTCCCAAAGGTTTTTGAAAATTGAGTATCAAAAAACCAACTTTTAAATTTTATAAATTCATTATTAGAAAAACGGTAGTTCACATTAAAAACTTCATAGGAAGGAATTAATTTTAGACCATTTTGAAACTGAACTTGTGTTTTATCAATCGAGACAAATCGGATACTCAAACGCTTAAAGGCATTGGACCGAAGGCTAAAAGGTTTTCGAAAATAAAAGTTTAAATAAGGTTCAAATTTAGTCAAAAACACATTTTCTGCAAGTGTAGATCGCCATAATGACACTCCGTATTTAATATTAAATAAGGGTTGACCCTCAAAATAAGTTTGTTTTACAAGTTTAATAAACCCAGTTAATGATTTTGAGTTGACACTGTAATTTGGCGAAATTCCATAAATAAACGATTTCCTTAAGAGTCCGTTATTATTTAGCGTCGCTCCCAGAGTCAACCCATCATAGATATTTCTAAATTCAACAATAGGATTTAAATAGAGCTGGTTATAATTTGGTGCTTCAACATCTTTAAACAATCGAATTTGAAAAGGTTTATTAAATACAGATTTCTGACTTAAAGATTTAAAGTTATTTCGAAAATTAAATTCAGGGACCTTTTGACCAAAATTTAAAATGAGTTGGTCCTCTTGATTGTTGGGGATTGAAAATCTTTTTTCTTTTCCAATATCTTTCAGCCATATTTTAGAAATAACAACGGAGTCTTTTAAAGTAAAAAGGGAGATAGGAGTCGATCCTGATTTTTTGTTTTTTATATTAAATTCAATTGAATCTTTGGTGGTTTTGACCTTCGTAATTTTATAATCGAGTTGTTTATTACTAATAAGATACTCATCAAAAAACCAATCAATATCCTTGGTAGTTTTTGAGTTCATATAAGACTTAAAATCCAAGCTAGTTGAAGGCTTTTGATTTGTGGAATGTATAAATTCAGTCATCCATTGGTACATTGAAGAAGTCCCAATATAGTCTTCAAGATATAGGAGTCCCAAAGCTGCTTTGTATTTACTAGATAAGGTTTCATTAAACTTTACCAACGCATCATTTTGAGAATTCAGTGCTTGATCGCGACCAATTCGGGCCATGTGCGCATACGATAAACGGTATTGTTCATTGTAGTTTAATTTTGAAATGTTGTAAGCGCGTAATCCCCATAGTTTTGAAAGCTTTCCAATGATCTTTTGATCGGGATAAAATTGCGCCACATATTTCATTAAAAGCAAGGTTTCAAATCCAGATCTAAGCCAATGATCTTTTCTTGGATTCATGACTAATAGTTTTTCTATGTGCAACTGAATTAAATTTTTAGCGATGGTTAGCTCGAATTCAAATTGTTTTGAAAAAGGGGTCAAGAAATCGGGTAGGATATTGAGACCATAGATAGGTGTTTTTTTGGTGTCTATATCTGACAGTACTAGTTTTGAGTGCGGATAGGGAGAAAGTTCAGTATTTAGAAACTGAATGACCTTGTCAAACACCAATACTTGACCAATATCATTTATGTTTTTATTGCGATAATTAGTTACAATTTCTAGGGAATCTATTTGGATACTTTCAAATGCAGTCTTTGTAATAAACAGTCGACTGTCAGTTCGGTTTTCTCCAAAAAACTGATAAGTAGCTCTATTATTTTGAACGATTTTAGACCTTAATTCTAGTTCCGAAATCACATGATATTGATCTGAGACATTGAGATTCATCTCTATCATTGAACTCGGAGTATAGGAGTCTCCTAAATTCTTGTTGCTAAACAGTTGCCATTGACTGTTTTCATAAACAGCTGGAGTGATGTACCAATAATTTAAGGCAAATTCTTGATTTTTATTCACACCATAGTCTGTAAATTTATCATTCTGAATGATTAGTGAATAGTCAAAATTTAGAACGGTGGTTGTATTGGGATAAACAGGCTTGGTAAGTAAGACTTCAAGGATGTCACTTTGGTTTTTCAGATACTGATATTCTATTGTATTGAATTCAGAATCTAGGATCGACTCGATTTGAGTATAGCCACGATCTTTAGATTTTGCTGTAAATAAATCATCTTCAAACTCTTCAATAAATCGAGTTGCGAGGGGCGTAGTAGAGCTGCTAAAACTAGATGTCCAATCATTAAAATACAGTACATTTAGAGTGTCATTAGACGTATTGTGATATTCGATTTTTTGTTTGAGGTGAACCGTTTTTGTTTCAGGTGAAATATTAGCCTCAATTTGAATTGAGTGTTGAGACCACGTCAAGTTTACACTTGAACAGAGCATGAGAATTAGAAATGTTTTAAATAGATAGTTTAAATTCAATGTTCTGAAATTGATCTCAAATATTGTTTTACAAATAAAGGGCCATACAATATAAAATTAGTTTCTAGAAATTCGGGCTCAATTCGTACTCCTTATAAAAGTTATTGAGGATGCCGATGACTTCCTCTGAAGTATCAACCACATGAATTAAATCTAAATCTTTGGCACTAATCGTTTCAAATCGTTCTAAGAGTGTGGCTTTAATCCAAACAAGTAAACCTTCCCAAAAAGTAGATCCGACTAATATAACTGGAAACTTTTCAATTTTTTTAGTTTGGATTAAAGTAATCGCTTCAAACAATTCATCTAATGTTCCAAACCCTCCAGGCATGACAACAATTCCTTGAGAATATTTAACAAACATAACTTTTCTTACAAAGAAATAGTCAAAATCTAAACTCTTATCACGATCAATGTAAGGATTGTTATGTTGCTCGAAAGGCAAATCAATATTAAGGCCAACCGAGGTTCCACCGGCCAAATGGGCACCTTTATTTCCAGCTTCCATAATTCCGGGCCCACCGCCTGTAATAACGCCGTAACCAGCTTCTACAATGGCACCAGCAACTTCTGTAGATAATTTATAATAGTTATCTTCTGTAGGAGTTCTTGCGGATCCAAAAATGGATACACATGGACCTATTTTACTCATTTTTTCAAAGCCATTTACAAATTCTCCCATGATTTTAAAAATCGCCCAAGAGTCATTGGTTTTTATTGCATTCCATCCTTTATGTTTCTGTTCTGGTCCCATGTATCGTTCTTTTATAGCTTACTAATGTAATTCTTTTTTTAAAAATCGAGCGGTATGACTCAATTTGTTTTTAATAATAACCTCTGGAGTTCCTTTCACAATGATCGCTCCACCGCCGTTACCGCCTTCGGGACCAATATCTATTATATAATCAACCGTTTTGATCACATCCAAATTATGCTCGATAATAAGGACGGTATTTCCTTTATCAACTAAGGTGTTTAAAACCCCCATCAATACGCGTATATCTTCAAAATGAAGCCCAGTGGTCGGTTCATCTAAAATATAAATGGTGTTTCCCGTATCTCGTTTACTCAATTCTGTGGCCAATTTAATTCGTTGCGCTTCCCCACCAGAGAGGGTTGTGCTTTGCTGACCGAGGGTGATATACCCCAATCCAACATCTTTAATGGTTTTTAATTTTCTAAATATTTTTGGAATATGTTCAAAAAAATCAACACCTTCATCAATCGTCATATTTAAAACATCACTAATCGATTTTCCTTTGTATCTAATTTCTAAGGTTTCTCTATTAAATCGCTTCCCTTGACAAGATTCACATTCGACATACACATCTGGTAAAAAGTTCATTTCAATCACTCGCAAACCGCCTCCTTTACAGGTTTCACATCGTCCGCCAACCACATTAAAACTGAAACGCCCTAATTTATAGCCCCGAATCATCGCTTCAGGTATTTTTGCATACAAGGCTCTGATTTCCCCAAAGACCCCTGTATAAGTTGCAGGATTACTTCGAGGTGTTCGCCCGATAGGCGATTGATTAATGTCGATTACTTTGTCTAAATTATCTAATCCCTTGATAGATGTATAGGGCATTGGTTCCATGACCCCATGAAAATAATAATTATTTAAAATAGGGTAGAGGGTTTCATTTATTAAAGTCGATTTACCACTTCCTGAAACTCCCGTAATTCCAATCATTTTGGCCAATGGGAGTTTGATGGATACGTTTTTTAGATTATTTCCTGTACAGCCTTTTAGTTCTAAAAATTTCCCATTTCCTGCACGGCGTTTTTTAGGCACTTCAATTTGTCGCACCCCACTTAAATAATCGGCAGTCATCGTACCACTATTTAATATCTGCTTTGGCGTGCCTTGACTTATAATTTCACCGCCATGTTTTCCGGCCATTGGACCAATATCGATCACATGGTCTGCTTGTTCAATCATGTCTTTATCATGTTCTACCACTATGACCGAATTTCCAACATCTTTTAAAGCGATTAATGACTTGATTAGCTTTTCATTGTCTCGTTGATGTAAGCCAATACTGGGCTCATCTAATATATATAAAACTCCCACCAATTGAGATCCTATTTGTGTTGCCAATCGGATGCGTTGAGCTTCGCCACCAGAGAGTGATTTTGAACTTCGATTGATCGATAAATAATCCAATCCAACATCTAAAAGAAATTGTAATCGGGTCGAAATTTCTTTTAAAATCTCTCTTGAAATTATGGTTTGACTTTCTGAAAGATTGTTTGGAAGCACCTTGAACCATTCGACTAGATCCACCACATCCATTTCGGAGAGTTCAGCGATGTTTCTACCGTTTATTTTGAAGTATAAGGACTCTTTTTTAAGTCGTGAACCTTCACAAGTAGGACATTTAATTTTATCCATAAAACCCTTTGCCCAACGTTTAATAGAGGTCGAGTCAGTATGCTTATACTGGCTTTCTATGAAATTAGCAATCCCCTCAAAATCAATACTATAATTACGTACAACCCCTAATGTTTTGCTGTCGACCGAAAATTTATCTTTGCCACCATATAAAATAATTTCTAAGGCTTCCTTCGGAATTTTTGATATGGGATCTGTAAGTTTAAAACTATAGCGTTGTGCAATGAGTTCTAATTGTTTAAATATCCAAGAGTCCTTCTGATTTCCTTGAGGGGCGAGTCCGCCATTTTTTATGGACAGCGCTGAGTCAGGGATGATTTTATGTTCATTGACTTTATACAAGCTTCCAATTCCACTACAGTCGGGACAGGCGCCTTTTGGAGAATTAAATGAAAAGTTATTTGGCTCTGGGTTGGGATAGGAAATACCGGAAGTAGGACACATTAAATCTCGACTAAAAAAACGAACGTTTTTAGTCTCTTCATCAATAACCATTAATACATTTTCGCCGTGGTGCATTGCCGTATTAATACTTTCACTCAATCGACTCATGGACTGCGTAGATTCATCAATTTTAAGTCGATCAATTACAATTTCAATATCATGCATTTTATAGCGATCGAGCTTCATTCCTTTGGAGATATCGACGATCACTCCATCCGTTCGAACCTTCACAAAGCCTTGTTTAGCAATTTGTTCAAATAACTCTCTGTAATGTCCTTTACGAGAACGAATTACCGGGGATAATATGGAAATACGCTGCCCTTGAAAAGAGGCTAAGATGAGTTCTTTAATTTGAGCATCGTTATAGCTAACCATCTTTTCATTGGTATTATAGCTGTAAGCATCACTCGCTCTTGCAAATAATAACCTTAAAAAATCATAAATTTCAGTAATAGTTCCAACCGTAGAACGCGGGGATTTACTAGTTGTTTTTTGCTCAATGGCAATGACGGGGGAAAGTCCATCAATTTTGTCAACATCAGGACGTTCTAAACTTCCTAAAAACTGACGTGCATAGGCAGAAAATGTTTCAATATATCGACGTTGCCCTTCCGCATAAATGGTGTCAAATGCGAGTGACGATTTCCCACTTCCAGAAAGCCCTGTAATCACCACCAATTGATCCCGTGGAATCTTAACATCAATATTCTTTAGATTGTGTACTCTGGCACCTTTTACTTCTATAAATTCATCAAACTTGCTCATAAATCTTTTCTGTACTCACTTAATTATTAGTCTTTAAAATATGTCAATACTTCCTTTACCTTCTCTAATAACAGTAATTTCCGTCCCATTGACTTCAATAACGGTAGAGGGTTGATTATCACCAAATCCACCGTCAATAACCATCTCTACTTTGGAGCTCCATTTTTCGAAAATCAATTCTGGGTCGGTTGTGTATTCTAGAATTTCATCCTCATCATGAATCGATGTTGAAACGATTGGATTTCCTAACGCTCTTACAATTTCTAAAGCAATAGGATCATCTGGAACTCGAATTCCAACCGTTTTCTTTTTCTTGAACGGATAAGGGAGTGAATTGGCGCCTGGAAGAATAAAGGTATAAGGGCCCGGAAGACTTCGTTTCAAAAGTTTAAAAATGGGCGTTTCAATTTGTGTGACATAATCACTTAAATTACTCAAATCGTGACAAATGAATGAAAAGTTTGAGCGATCGAGTTTAACCCCTTTTATCTTGGCAATGCGTTCCAATGCTTTAACGTTCGTTATATCACAGCCCAATCCGTAGACAGTATCAGTAGGATAGATAATAAGTCCACCTTTCCGAAGCACATCAACCACTTTTTGAATGGCTTTTGGATTTGGATTTTCAGGATATATTTTCAGAAGTTCAGCCATGTTAAATTTAAAATTTATGAAATAATTTCAAGTTTAGCAAAACGAAGTAACAGTTTTTTAACCCCTCCATTTTCAAATCTAATTTCAGCTTTTAAGTCTGCATTTTTTCCTTCAATACTTAAAACGTTGCCTTTTCCAAACCGTTGATGATTTACCACATCCCCTACAATTAATTTATTATCAAATAAGTTAGATGTGGCTTTGGTTTCACTGACTTTCTTTAAGTTTTTAGGGGTCGAGATTTGAAATTTCTCTTGAACCTTTGGTTTTGCTTTCGGATACGAAGGTTTCTTATACCGCACTGTATTGGGGTCGACATCTCCAAAAATATCCGCACTTAACATGGGATTGAAACGGCGTTCTTCTTTCGGAGTGACAATCTCTACATATTGCTCATCTATTTCTTCAATAAACCTGCTAGGTTCTGCATCGACCAATTTCCCCCAACGGTACCGAGAGAGTGCGTACGTAAGATAGGCTTGCTTTTCGGCACGGGTTAAGGCTACATAAAATAAGCGTCGTTCTTCTTCCAATTCGCTACGATTGCTCATACTCATTGCACTTGGAAATAAATCTTCTTCCAAACCGACAATAAACACATATTCAAACTCCAATCCTTTGGCTAAATGAATGGTCATGAGTGCTACTTTGTCACTATCATCCCCTTCTTCATTGTCCAAATCCGTTGCCAACGCAACATCCTCTAAAAACTCAGCGAGTGACCCTGTTGAATCCGCTAATTCTTGCTGTTCTTCGACAAAATCTTTAATACCGTTTAGTAATTCCTCAATGTTTTCCATTCGAGTAATTCCTTCGGGGGTTCCATCTTTTTTAAATTCCTGAATTAGTCCACTAACTCTACAAACATGTTCGGCCAAATCAAATGCAGTGGCCGTTTGGCTCATCACCTGAAAACTCTCAATCATTGTGGTGAAGTTTTGCAGTTTGGTTTTGGTGCCGCCATTGATATTGATTGGAAGCTCATGAAGTTGTTTTAAAACTTCAAAAATGGATTTATTATGTTCATTCGCAGAAATAATCAATCGATCAATGGTGGTTTGTCCAATTCCACGTCCAGGAAAATTGATAATACGTTTGAGGGCTTCTTCATCGGATGGATTAATGATGATGCGGAGATAGGAGAGGACATCTTTTATTTCTTTTCGTTGGTAAAAAGAGAGCCCACCATAAATCCGATATTCCAGGCCTCGTTTTCTTAAGGCGTCTTCAATAGAACGCGATTGCGCATTGGTACGATATAAAACTGCAAAATCACCATTCTTGGCTTGATTCTGCATTTTATTTTCAAAGATGGTACTCGCCACATAACGACCTTCATCTCCATCGGTTAAAGATCGATTGACACTAATTTTTTTACCTTCCTCATTGGCCGTCCAAACGACCTTGTCTAATTTGGTTTGATTTTTTTCTATAATTGAATTCGCAGCGTTGACAATATTTTTTGTGGAACGATAATTTTGCTCCAATCGAAACATTTTGACGTTGTCATAATCTTTTTGGAAATTTAAGATATTGTTGATGTTCGCGCCTCGAAATGCATAAATACTCTGGGCATCATCCCCAACAACACAAATGTTTTGAAAACGATCGGAAAGCGCTCTCACAATTAAATATTGAGAATGGTTTGTATCTTGATACTCATCGACTAATATATACCGAAATCGGTCTTGATATTTAGCTAATACTTCTGGGAAACGCGTTAATAACTCATTGGTTTTAAGCAATAAATCATCAAAATCCATCGCCCCCGCTTTGAAGCATCTGGATACATATTCTTTATAAATCTCACCCATTTCTGGCCGCTTGGACATCACATCTGCTTCCTTTAGATCGGGATTTTGAAAATAGGCTTTCACAGTGATTAAACTGTTTTTGTAGGATGAAATTCGCGATTGGACTTGTTTGTATTTATAGATGTCTTTATCTAACTTTTTTTCTTTTATAATGGAAGAAATCAGACGTTGCGAATCTTGGGTGTCATAAATCGTAAAATTTGAAGGATAGCCCAATCGATCGGCTTCAATACGTAATATTTTCGCAAACACCGAGTGAAAGGTCCCCATCCACAGATTTTTGGCTTCACTATCGCCTACAATGGTCGAAATTCGTGTTTTCATTTCACGAGCGGCCTTGTTGGTAAAGGTCAGTGATAAAATATTAAAGGGATCGATGCCTTCGCTCATCAAATAGGCAATGCGATAGGTGAGGACTCTGGTTTTTCCAGATCCTGCGCCGGCAATGACAATCATAGGCCCTTCCTTTTGTAGGGTAGGTGCCAATTGAGCTTCGTTAAGTTGACTTAAATACTGTTTCAAATTTTGTTTTTTCTAAGATGTGAAATTAAGTAATGTAATTCGTATTTTTAAGGCGAATACAGATAAATTATAAACAATTTATTAATGTTTATTTTGAAGGAAGAATTAAATTGTAAGCCACGAAATTGTGTGTGTATATTGTTGAAAATTATTAACTTGGCATTTATTAATCAACACCAAAATTAATTAGATGAAAACGGAGCTTTTTAGCCTTATGATGTATTGTATCCCTGCGGTTTTAACAGGAGCAATTGCTTATTTATTTTTCAAAGAATACA
This sequence comes from Formosa sp. Hel1_33_131, assembly GCA_949499105.1. Taxonomy (GTDB): domain Bacteria; phylum Bacteroidota; class Bacteroidia; order Flavobacteriales; family Flavobacteriaceae; genus Hel1-33-131. The sequence goes on from CATEFX010000019.1 coordinate 71,674, forward strand.
CCAATAATGAAAACAAACGTCGTCATTATATCCTTCATAAATCGCTTCAAAAGGAAATACTTCCCGTGAAGCTGCAGGCCTATGAACGGTTGACCTTATTTTTAGAACGGATGGCGCCCAATAATTTATTGATCAGAATTCAACCTATTTCTCAAAGAAAGGAAAACTATGAGCAGTTATTGATTCAAAATATTGAGCAAGAATTTGAACATAATTTAGCCCAACAAATTTATTTAACCGATGAATGTTGGAACATCATTGTAACCGCCAAAAACACCACTATTCAACAAATAAGAACCTGCGATAGCTCAAATTCGACAACGACGGCTGATAAGTTTCGCGAACTCATTCTTACAAAATCCTTGGATTCTCCATCGGCAAGCCGTGCTGCATTGGCGTATTTAAAAAACGAAGTTCATAATTTACTAACGTATTAAAGTGGATTAATTAATGCAAAACACATTACTTCAAACCCCCATAGATTATCTCAAAGGAGTGGGGCCGAGTCGTGCTGAAGTATTGCGTAAAGAATTGGGGATTCAAACCTATCAAGATCTCATTCATTTGTTTCCGAATCGTTACATTGACCGCACTCGGTTTTATAAAGTTTCGGAACTCCAAGCCTCTAATGCTGAAATTCAGATTGTGGGTCAGATTACAGGGTTCAAAGAAATTGGTCAGAAGCGTGGCAAACGCCTCGTTGCTACTTTTAGAGATGAAACGGGGTATTTAGAGTTGGTTTGGTTTAGAGGCCATAAATGGATTCGAGAGCAACTAAAAACACATACCGATTATGTGATTTTTGGAAAAATCAATTTGTTTAATGGAGTGTTTAGTATGCCACACCCCGACATTGAACTCAAATCTGATTATGACAAAAGTCTTTCTAAAGCCATTCAACCCATTTATCCATCGACCGAAAAATTATCGAATCGTGGGATTTCAAATCGTGTAGTTTGTAAGATGATGGAGCAGCTCTTTTTACAATTGAATGGGCGTTTTGAAGAATCATTGTCATCAGAGATTATAGAACATCAAAAACTAATTTCTAAAAGTGAAGCCCTCTTAAATATTCATTTTCCAAAAACTCAACACTTAATGAGTCTTTCTCAATTTCGATTAAAATTTGAAGAACTATTTTACATTCAATTGCAGTTGATTCTTAAAAATATCATTCATAAATCAAAGATTAAAGGCTATCGATTTGAGACCGTTGGGTCTTATTTTAATACGTTTTATAAAGATCATTTACCCTTCGAATTGACCAATGCTCAAAAACGGGTGTTAAAAGAAATTCGAATTGATATGGGAAGTAACGCCCAAATGAATCGGTTGTTACAAGGCGATGTTGGCTCAGGAAAAACCATTGTAGCCCTGATGTCGATGCTGATTGCGATTGACAATAATTTTCAAGCCGCCTTAATGGCACCAACCGAAATTTTGTCCATTCAACATTACAACGGTCTGAAACCATTTTGTGATTCTATCGGCGTTACAATTGCCTTACTCACTGGATCGATTAAAACGGCCGCCCGACGCGTTATTCATGAAAACCTAGAATCGGGGGCTTTGCAAATTCTTGTTGGGACTCACGCTCTTTTAGAAGATAAAGTTAAATTTAAAAACCTTGGCTTGGCAATTATCGATGAACAACACCGTTTTGGTGTGGCTCAACGCAGTAAACTTTGGAAAAAGAATGTCTCTCCGCCCCATATTTTGGTGATGACTGCTACGCCGATTCCACGCACTTTAGCGATGTCGGTATATGGCGATTTAGATATCTCTGTGATTGATGAATTACCAGCTGGTAGAAAACCAATTAAAACAGTGCATCGATACGATAGTAATCGACTCAAAGTCATTGGTTTTATTAGAGATGAAGTTGCCAAAGGCCGACAAATATATATTGTGTATCCACTCATTAACGAAAGTGAAACCTTAGATTTTAAGGATTTAATGGATGGTTATGAAGGGATTGTTCGTGATTTTCCCATGCCAAACTACCAAGTTTCAATGGTACATGGTCAAATGAAACCTGCTGATAAAGAATTTGAGATGGAACGCTTTATTAAAGGAGAAACTCAAATTATGGTGGCCACCACGGTTATTGAAGTGGGCGTCAATGTGCCCAATGCGTCGGTCATGATTATTGAAAGTGCCGAACGTTTTGGACTGTCTCAACTGCACCAATTGAGAGGACGCGTTGGACGTGGAAGTGAACAGAGTTATTGTATTTTAATGACCAGTCATAAGCTAGGTGAGAATAGTAAAACCCGAATGCAAACCATGGTCCGTACAAGTGATGGTTTTGAAATCGCCGAAGTGGATCTCCGACTCCGAGGGCCAGGCGATATGATGGGCACCCAACAAAGTGGGGTTTTAGATTTGAAAATCGCCAATATTGTAAAAGATAAAGACATCTTGTCTTTAGCACGTCATTGGGCAAAAAAAGTACTCGTTGCAGATCCGAAATTAGCGGAAGTCAAGCACCAACCAATTGCACAAACCTATATCAAAATGGGGAAGTATAAGAATATATGGAATTATATTAGCTAGGATTTTATTACTTTCGTGCAACACCCGCCCTAAATAACACATTCATGAAAGTCAACAAACGTATTGATCGTGACGGTCAAGCAGCCACAAAAATATTTGACAATCGCCGTTTAAAAGTAGATTATCGAACTTTAATACCTATCCTTAAAAAAGGAATGTTGGTTTTAGATGTTGGTTGTGGAACGGGTTCTATTTCAAGAGATATTGCAAATATCATTGGAGATGCTGGAAAAGTTATTGGTATTGATACGACAGAAAAATTTATTAAGAGTGGAAAAGAAACCTACAAAGCAACGCTCAATTTAGAGCTGATTCATTCAGACTTATTTAAGTTTAATCCTACTCAAAAATTTGATTTGATTATTTCAGCAAGAACCTTACAATGGTTGAATAATCCTAAAGATGCTCTCTTAAAAATGAAGTCATTATTAAATCCAAAAGGTGTCATTTCAATTCTTGACTATAATCATAACACCATTGAATGGAACCCAGAGCCCCCTGTAAGTATGAAAGAATTTTATACTACTTTTTTAAACTGGAGATGTGACGCTGGAATGAACAACAGAATAGCTGATGATTTGCCTAAATTGATGAAAGATATCGGATTGATTGCTATTGAAAAAATTAATTCAGACGAACATTATGAAAGACAAAGAAGCGATTTCAAATCTAAAGTTGGAATTTGGTCCAAAGTAGCGGGTTCTAAGCAAATGGTATCCGAAGGGTATTTAGATGATAACTTAAGACTTAAAGCAATTAAAGAGTACAATGAATGGGTCGAAAACAAGGCCATTTCAATGACCATGAAACTGAATGAGGTGAGAGGCACATTACCCGACATTAAAAATATTTAAAATAAAAACGGAGCGTTTAAACTAGACCGCTAAAAAGTCTTTACTAAGCGTTTGAAGGTCATTAATAACCAATTTAAAGTCTGCTTCAAATAAGGTGTAAAATTTTTTTAATTCTCGGCCTGCTGTATCCATTCCAGATCTGTTTTTTGTGCGCCGATTCATGCCTGCCAAAACTCGGTCAATGCCATCGAGATCTGCATAAATTAATAGCAAGTTTCCTTCCATCATTATGGGAGCCATTTTTTGAATGTTTTCTGGAAGAATATCAAAATTATCAAGTAATAATTTATAAAACGATTGAATATACTCTTCTAATGGAATGTCCGAATACGTCGACCAGTTTTTAGCTAAAAAATGATCGTAAAATATATCCACAATGATTCCTGAATAATGACCATAATTTTCATGAAGGCGTTTGGTACTTTTTCTAAATGCTTGATGGGCATCTGTGGTAGAATCTATTTGTCGGTGTAATAAGATTCCTTTTTGAATTTCAGCAGAGTAGGAGGTGTATTTCTTGCCTTTAATGCTGTCCGCAATAAAGTTTCCAATCATAATATCGGGCTGTTCTCCAGAAAGAAAAATATGAGCTAAGTAATTCATATGGCAATATTATGAATACATTTTAATATAATTGATTTGAAATCTTATATTTGTGAAAACTTATTATATACATGACATTAATTAAATCTATATCTGGAATTCGAGGTACCATAGGCGGTACTGTTGGCGATAATTTAACGCCTATAGACACGGTAAAATTTGCAGATGCTTATGGAACGTGGATTAAAGACCAACGCTCTAAAGAAAATTACAGAGTGGTGGTTGGAAGAGACGCCAGGATTTCGGGAGCAATGGTTCAAAATTTAGTTATGAATACTCTGATTGGGATGGGTATTGATGTGATTGATTTAGATTTATCAACCACCCCAACCGTTGAAATTGCGGTTCCTTTAGAACATGCCGACGGGGGTATTATCTTAACGGCGAGTCATAATCCAAAGCAATGGAATGCCTTAAAGCTTTTAGATCAAAATGGCGAATTTTTAAATACCGAACACAGTCAACGTGTGTTAGATATTGCAGCAGCAGATTCTATGGAATTTGCGGATGTTGATGACTTAGGAGCAATTACGATCAATCAAGCGTATTTTGATATCCATATTGATGAAGTTTTAGATTTAGAATTGGTGAATGTGAAAGCCATTGCAGACGGTAATTTTAAAGTCGTGGTAGATGCTGTTAATTCAACGGGGGGTATTGCAATCCCGCTTCTTTTAGAGCGATTAGGGGTCGAAGCCGTTAAACTCCATTGCGAACCGAATGGACAGTTTCCTCATAACCCAGAACCGCTTAAACAACATTTGACAGATTTATCTGAGAAAGTCGTCGCTATAAATGCTGACTTTGGAATTGCCGTTGATCCAGATGTGGATCGCTTGGCTTTTATGGATGAAAAAGGAATTATGTTTGGAGAAGAGTATACCCTTGTCGCTTGTGCAGATTATATTTTAAGTCAAAAACCTGGTAATACAGTGAGTAATTTGAGTTCTACACGAGCTTTAAGAGACGTGACTGAAAAACATGGCGGAACGTATACCGCAAGTGCCGTTGGCGAAGTAAATGTTGTTAACGCAATGAAAGCCAACAAAGCTGTTATTGGAGGCGAAGGTAATGGCGGGATTATTTATCCGGAGTCCCATTATGGACGCGATGCTTTAGTGGGGGTGGCCTTATTTTTGAGTTTATTAGCAGAACGTAAAATGGCGGTCAGCGAACTTAGAGCAAGCTATCCGTCTTATTTTATGAGTAAGAAAAAAATTGATTTAAACCCATCGATTGGTGTAGATGCTATTTTAGTGGCAATGGAAGCTAAGTATGCACATGAGCAAATTTCTACCATTGACGGCGTAAAAATTGATTTTCCAACCGAATGGGTGCATTTAAGAAAAAGTAATACCGAAGCAATTATTAGAATCTATACCGAAGCGCCGTCTCAAAGTGCAGCGGATTTTTTAGCAGATAAAATTATTTCAGAAATTAAAGCAATCGCCGGGATTTGATGTCAATTTTAAATAGCATTTTTTAAAGGGGTCTTATCTTCAAGGAGGTTATTATAATACAAATCAAGTTGTTTGTTTTGATGCCTCAAACTTGTGATGCTCACTGTTTGAAGGCCATACTCTTTCTTTAAAAACACGGAGTTATTAATCGGTTGTGCTACTTTTTTATGAAAATTGATCAAGTCGATCCATTGATTGAAATTGTTCAAAGAACTCTTAAAATCATTTTTTAAGCCTTGTTTTTTGGGTTCACTATAAAGGGTGTCAGAACACCAAAGGTGTGGTTTTTTAGCATCTAATGTCCTGTTGATTAAATGAACTCCATTCCAATGGAAGCTTTCAAGTTTTGGAATCTCTAAAAAACAAACTTTTATCAATTGAAAAGGCGCGATTTTAGCTAAAGTTGATTTAGAAAGAATTTTTTTATCTTTTAAAAGTAATTGTATAGGAAGTTGTCCACGGCTAATTTTAAGATTTGGATCTGGTTGAGACCCATTGGCATTTAATAAGCAGATTATTTTTTTTTGTTTGGCATCGACAGCAATCCATGTGCCATCATGCTCCATATCTTTCGGGTAAATTAAAGGTGTAGGATGAAGGTACGTCGCTGGCTCTAATGTTTTTCGTTGGTATTTTTCATCTCGGTTACTTGTAAAAAGGAACCCTTCAGAAGTTGGAAAAAAGGTTACGATGCACATTGACGACGGTATAATTGTGTTGAAAATGCAACTCCAAAATCAGGATCTATGAAATGAATCAAATTTTGTTCTAAAAGGGCAATTTTAATAAGACTTTGATGATGAATACAGTGATCCATACAATAGATCAATTCTCTAAAAAATGAAGTTTGAACACCTTTGTTTTTTTCATTTTCATTCTCCATACAATTATTCATTATCAACGGTTTGTCATCACGTGTTTCGAGTTGATTCAACCTGCCTAATAGAGTGTCAATGGTGGCAATTCCGACCCTAATATCTATTTCAAGTTGTTTGTCCCTTTGACGGACATCATAATTCACGTTTTTAGTCCCTTTTTGGGAAAGACAACATAAGTAAAATTCAATAATATGTCTAAAATGTTCTCCAATAGACCCTCCAAAGAGCGTTTTGTTTTTATGACAAAATGAATCTACATCCATTTGAATTAATAAATCTTTTAGATCTTGTAATACTTTTTTATGTGGGACTATATTCATGTATAGGAGATTTGAGAGGCTCTTTTTTCATTCAACACCATTCTGGCACCGCTAATAAATTCAAAAAGGGTGAGCGTTTGACTTTGATTATTTAGTTTTTGTCGACTGAGTTGATAAATGATATGCATATGTTTAAAAATGGCTTTATAGGCATTCCAAATGGAGAAATTAGGATCATAAATATGAATAGGTTCTGAGTTCACGCCATTAATTTCTAATATTTTTATTCCAGTTTTAGTTTTAAAAGAATTCCAGTTTTCAATTTTTAAATCAACACGACCATAGTCGAAACCAGGGAGATGCTGCACACAACTCACAACCCATTCTAACATTTCTTTTGAATAGTGATGCCGTGCATCTAAAAATGTTGTGCCTCGATTGTGATTGCCAATAGGTTCTACAAGGACCGCTTCTCCTTTTGGGATGATTTGATTCCATTGAGTTTTGAACCGATTTTCTAGAATGGATTTTCGATGTGCAATCCGATGATTTGCATTGACGAGCGTTTTTAGTGTACGGGTTCCATCTCCAATCAGTTTACAAAAATCTTTTGTTCCAATCGAGCTTATTTGAGGGGCTCTATTGGTATCCCAATAAAATAGAATTCCAAGTTCAATAGGATAGTCGATATATTCTTGAATTAATACAGACTGATTTATAGTGGATAGATATGTTTTTAATTCATTGAGTGAATCCAGTTTTTCTACGTTTTTCCCACGTTCTCCCATATCAGGTTTTACAATTAATGGGAAATTTAATTTCATTCCTTCAAGTTGTTTCTTGATCGACTCAAAATCGTCTAAATCAGAAACAAGCATTGTAATTGGTTTCCATAAATCAGGAATAGTCTTTAAATAGTGTTGCTTAGAACTCAAAAAGGCACCTCCAAATTTCATGCATGGATTTAACACAGAAAAATAAACCCATCGTCTCGATTTTATGGCTAAATAGAAATAATAGATATAAGCCGGAAAATAAAAAATCCAAAAGGGCCAAAATTCATAATGCCATAGTCGTTTCCATTTCATTCTAAACCGATTTTTTTTTGAATAGCTCTTTTGAAATCAATTGACCAAATGTGTATTGTTTATCTGTACAGTAGAGAATTAGACTAATAATGCTTAAAATAAATGCGATCAAAGCCATCATAAACAACTGCCCATTATCGGAATTGCCATTCCATTTTATAACAACACCTAAAGGGGTGAACAAATGCGCTCCTAATGCTCCGATCATGAGTCCTATTGATCCAAATAGGGCACTAATTTTTGTTTTTGGTAGCAGAAGTGAAATCCCAACAATTAATTCAAAAAAGCCTAAAATAAATCGTCCCCAAGGTTCCACTCCAAGGGTTGTGAAAATATGAACGGCTTCGGGATGCCCGCTAAATTTAAAGTATAGAGATTGTAGTAAAATAATTGCTACAATAAGGCGTAGCACAAAATTTATTTTTGGTAACATAAGCGTAGGGTTTTATTTGTTCATCCATTGATTCCAATTGTGATTGGCTTTGGTTTTGAGAGGGGTATTGTTTTTTACCCACTTCTTTTTGGTATCCGTGAAAGTCGTTTTATAGAACAGGTATAATTTTTTATCTTCTATACTATAAGATTTGGGATTGACTTTTACTTTTTCACCATTAAAACCCATCGCATAAGCACACCAACCGCCATATTGAGGGGCAAAATAGCTTGGGTTTGCTTCAAAAAGCGTCTTGTTCGCTTCGTTTTTGAATAGATATATGGCATTTTGATATTCGACTTGAAAATCGATATTTCCTAGTGTAGGCGCATGGTTAAAATACTCTACGGGATCATATCCAGCAGTAGCTCGTTTATTGGAGTTTAAATTTTGTTGCGAAAATGCATGGTAAGATGAAATTAGAAAAATACTGGAAATCACATAAAAACAGAATGTAGGTAATTGTTTTCGCATAATGTAGGATTTGGGATAATCCTTACAAAGGTAAGACTTTATTTTTTAATTGCTAATGTCAAATTACTAGGTACAAAATAAAGAAACACTTTTTAAAGTTCTCGATGTTTCCAACGCTTATGCGTCCAGAGATAGTACTCTGGAGCTTCGTGAATTTGCGCTTCTACGCGTTTTAAAAAGTTATCTGTAATTTCATAATCCTTAAACGCATTTGGATCTTCTGCTAACGTATGAAAGGTGGCTTCATAATAGCCTCTCTTTTTGCGTTTCACTGAAAAAAACACGACTGGCATATCCAATTTTTTAGCAAGCATTTCAGCCCCTGTATGAACTGGCACATTGATTCCCATAAATTCATTCCAGTGATGGGCTTTATGCTTTTTAGGGGATTGGTCGGAAGCAAATCCATTGAGAGACAAGACCCCCTTTTTTTTAGCATCTTCAAGAACCGAAAATGTTTCCTTGGTGGTAATTAAATAACTGTTATAGCGTGCTCGAATCGATTTAACTAAGCGATCAAAATACTTGTTTTGTAGTCGTTTGTATATTGCATAGCCACGGTGACTCGTATAGGTTTGTAGGATAAAAATCCATTCCCAACTTCCATAATGAGCACACATCAAAACAATACTTTTGTTTTGTTTTTCAAAATCTTTAATAATTTCAAGATTTTTGAAAGTAAAACGCGCTTTCATGGATTCAACAGAAATAGTCATTGATTTAATCGATTCTAAAATCATATCGCAGAAATGGTGATAAAATTTTCTTGTAATTATTTTAATTTCTAGTTCAGATTTCTCAGGAAATACTAATTTTAAATTTGCTTTTACGGTTTTGGTTCTATAACCAAAAACATGGTACATCAAAACGTATAATGCATCTGAAACCGCATACAATAACCGAAAGGGAAGGATAGAGACCAACCACAAAAATGGGTAAATTAAAATGTACGTTAATAATTGCATTTAGAAATATTAAATTTACTTTCGCAAAGATATAGTTTATTTAATATGTAACCCTTATGAACATTAGTATTTATACCCTGATTATTATTGCTATTAATGTACTTTGTTCCTTTAAAGGGTTCAAAGATGCTTCTTTTTTTGAAACGTATAAGTTTAATGTAGGCGGCATCAAACGGGGCGAGCAACTTCGTATGTTGGTTTCTGGATTTCTACATGTGGACCTACAACATTTGTTGTTTAACATGATAACGCTCTATTTCTTTGCGGATATTGTTTTAGCCAGTGTCGGTCCTTTTTATTTTTTTTTAATTTATTTCGGAAGTTTGATTTTTGGAAATTTGTTATCTTATTACTTTCATAAAAATGAATTGTATTACTCAGCGGTGGGTGCTAGTGGCGCTGTGACTGGGATTCTATATGCTGCGATTTTATTATATCCAGGAATGGAAATGTATCTGTATTTTATTCCGATCCCGATTCCGTCTTATGTTGTGGGCGTTGGATACATGTTATACTCCATATATGGGATGAAGTCACGTCAAGGGAATATTGGTCATGATGCACATTTTGGGGGGGCAATTGGAGGCTATATCCTTACGTTATTAATAGCACCTCAAGTCATAGAATCGCATTTATGGATGGTTGTTATTTTAGCAGTTCCAATTGTGATTTTATTTTTAATGCATTACACAAAACGCATTTAAAACACCATAAACTATTATTTTATTCTTTTTCTGGTATTCGATTTGATCGAATAATCAATATTGTAACGCTAATTATAACCAAACCACTCACTACATAGAGTTGAGTTTGTTGATCAATATTTAAAAGTGATAAAAACATATTAGAAAACAAGACGCAAACGCCGTTATAATTAAGACAACCCCAATAATTAAACACCCATATATGAAATTAAAAATAGTTATCAACTATCTGAAATTTAATAATCTCTCCCCTGTGTAACCATTTATATTTACGTAAATTTGAGCATAAACAGCTATGTTATGGAAAAAGATTTAGGCAACTACCGAAAATCCTACGAAAAAGGAGCTCTTTTAGATTCGTCGATTGCTGGGGATCCAATGGAGTTATTTCAACAATGGTTTTATGAAATTGATAACCATTTCAAAGAAGATGAATCTAATGCCATGACCCTTTCTACGATTGGATTAGATGGGTACCCAAAAAATAGAGTCGTACTCTTAAAAAAATTCACCTATGATGGCTTTATCTTTTATACAAATCACGAAAGTGAAAAAGGAAAAGCAATTGCGGCCAATCCGAATGTGAGTCTCTCGTTTCACTGGGCTTCTGCAGAACGACAGGTGATTGTAAAAGGCGTCGCTGTAAAAATCGCAGCCCACCTCAGTGATGAGTATTTTGAATCTCGTCCGAGGGGAAGCAAACTAGGAGCTATTGTTTCCCCACAAAGTTCCGTAATTACAAATAGATCAGTCTTGGAAGCAAAATTAGAATCCTTAGATTTAGAATATAAAAACAAGGACATTAAGCGTCCTAAGTTCTGGGGGGGTTATATTGTAAACCCCGTTGAAGTTGAATTTTGGCAGGGCAGAGCCAATCGTCTTCATGACCGTGTTCGCTATCAAATATTACCAAATACTTCCTGGAAAATTGAACGCCTAGCGCCTTAACTTCCTATGAAATCGATCACTTTTGTAAGACACGCTAAATCGTCTTGGGAGTTTCAACTTCCGGATCAAAAACGGCCATTAAATAAACGTGGATTATTTGATTCGCAGTTCATGTCCTCTTTAGATATTGTAAAATCTGTTCATCCAGAAGCCGTATTTTGTAGTCCTGCAAAAAGGACCCGTGAAACTTGTCGAGCTTTTATTGAAAATGCTGTTTTTGAAGAATCAATAGTGTCATATTCAGATCAATTATATGATTTTAGTGGTGTTCATTTGGAGGCTTTTATCAAAGAGATTGACCCTAAGTTTTCTAAGGTGGTTATTTTTGGGCATAACCATGCGCTAACCGCTGTAGTGAATCAAATAGGGGACACTCCAATACAAAATATCTCAACCTGTGGCATTGTAAAACTTAATTTTAATACCCATACATGGAGAAGTTGTAGCGATGGAACCCTAGAATTTAAGTTGTTTCCAAAAAAACTTATTCCGTAAACAGATCAAACTATCCGTGAATAGTTTCGCTTTTACTTAAGGACTTCATGATGTTTGCTTCATAGTCTAGCAAGGCTTCCCATTTTTGATCTACTTCTTCTCGTTCGCCATACTGTCTTGCAAAACCTAAAAAGGAGGTGTAATGATTTGCCTCACTAATCATAAGTGTTCTGTAAAATTTAGCTAATTTTTTATCCTCTAAATGTTCTGATAAGAGTCTAAATCGCTCACAACTTCGGGCTTCAATTAAAGCGGCATATAACAAGCGATGTACTAATTGCGTCGTACGACTTCCTCCTTTAGGGAAAAATTGTAATAAACGGGATACATACGCGTCTTTTCGGTCGCGTCCGAGGATAAATCCACGCTCTAATAATATATCATGAACCATTTTAAAATGACTCATTTCTTCTTCTACTAAAGCAATCATTTCTTGGACCAATTCTGTATATTCTGGAAAACTCACAATAAGAGAAATGGCAGTACTCGCTGCTTTTTGTTCACAAAAGGCATGATCTGATAAAATTTCTTCTAAATTCTTCTCAGCGATGTTAACCCATCTTGGGTCCGACGGTAATTTTAATCCAAGCATAATTTATAAATCTAAATCAAATGTTTTGCGTAACAGTTCGACGTGTTGGTTTTTTTCAACTAATTTTTGATACTTATCTTCTGGGGTGTATGCGTATTGTTTTTCAAGTTTTTCATTGACATGAATATCTAGAACAATCGAAAAGTTATTGACGGCCTTTCGCAGGTATTGTAATAAATCGAATTGCTGGCGTTCAACTTCAATTTTATTGGTTGTATTTGGAAATTCTAATCGAATGGTATGCTCATTACTGAGTTTTGGGGTATCAATTTGAAGTATGGCCGCAAGGTTGTATTTGCCATCTGTTTCCAATTTAGTCACAAAAATATTCCAAAATTTCAAAAGTGTTTCTTCGGTAAACGGATCATTTGGCAAGTCTTCTTCATCAACCTTGACTTCCATGAGCTTAATTTGATGCTCTTTTTTCTTTCGAATACTACTCAACGACAATCCCGAAGAAGGTCTTTGTGTGGTTTGAATGATGGGTATAGGGTGTTCTTTTTTTGGATACGTTTCTTTTGGTTCTTCTACTTTTTCAACAACCGCCGGGATTTCCTTCGTATGTTCTTTGGTTAAATTTTCTGGAATTGTAACAGGGCGTGTTACTTTGACTTCAGGAAGATTTATTGATCTAAAATAGGATGCAGGAATTATGAACCCGCTAGGCTTTTTTTTTTCTCCATCAAAAGTGATAGAGGCAAGCTGCATTAAACAAAGTTCGACTAGAAGCCGCTGATTTTTGCTTGTTTTGTATTTGAGATCACAATCATTTGCGAGTTCAAGGGCATGAATTAAAAACCCTTGTGAAGTCGATTCTGATTGCGTTTTATAGGTGCCTTTGGTATCATCACCAACTTCTAACAATTCAATGGTTTGCGGCGTTTTGCTCACCAATAAATCTCTAAAGTGAGACGCTAAGCCTGAAATAAAATGATGGCCATCAAACCCTTTGGAAAGGATGTGATTAAAATGCACTAATAAATCGGGTATTTTATTGGCTAGAATTAAATCGGTAGCTTCAAAAAAGGTGTCGTAGTCTAAAACATTTAAGTTTTCAGTGACGGCCTGACGCGTTAAGTTTTTCCCAGAAAAACTAACAACTCTGTCAAATATAGAAAGGGCGTCTCTCATGGCGCCATCTGCTTTTTGAGCAATGATATGCAACGCATCATCTTCGGCAGTGATTCCTTGTTCTTGTGCAATGACTTTAAGATAATTTTTAGCATCCGTCACTGTAATTCGTTTGAAATCAAAAATCTGACATCGCGATAGAATCGTTGGAATTATTTTATGTTTTTCGGTCGTCGCTAAAATAAAAATACAATGTTTTGGCGGCTCTTCTAATGTTTTTAGAAAAGCATTAAATGCCGAAGCCGATAACATATGAACTTCATCTATAATATACACTTTATAATTACCAACTTGTGGTGGGATTCGCACCTGATCTGTGAGGCTTCGAATGTCATCTACAGAATTGTTTGAAGCGGCATCTAATTCAAAAATATTAAAAGCAAAATCTTCGTTTTCATGTTCAGCACCCTCACTATTAATCATTTTGGCAAGAATACGAGCACAAGTGGTTTTTCCAACGCCACGAGGACCTGTAAATAAGAGAGCTTGGGCCAAGTGGTTTTGATCGATAGCATTTTTTAGAGTATTGGTAATAGCAGACTGCCCAACAACATCTTTAAATGTTTGAGGTCTGTATTTTAAAGCCGATACAATAAATGGTTCCATAAAAAACTTAAAAAACAAATTTAAAACTTCATGGCCTAATGCCTAAATTAAAGGCTCTAAAATTCAAAGGACTTATTAACAATTTATGTACTTTTGCCACAAAGCAGATCGCCTTATCGCTGTTCGTTTTTAACGAGGGGAGGAAAGTCCGGACACCATAGTGTATTATAGTGGCTAACGGCCACCAGTTGTGAGACTAGGAAAAGTGCAACAGAAAGAATGTACAGGTTAAGCTGTAGTGAAACCAGGTAAACTCTATAAGGTGCAATGTCATGTATATCAGTGCTTGAGCGCGACACGTGCGATACTGAAGGGTAGGCAGCTAAAGTTTACTGGCAACAGTAAACGTAGATAAATGATAAGGGTCACATTTTGTGTGATACAGGATCCGGCTTATAGATCTGCTTTTTTTTTTAGTTTTCGAAAAAACTAAACCGATTCCCACCATAGCCTTTCACTTCGCTAAATTGGGGAGCTGAAGACAAGTCAGTTTGTTTGGAATGCTCAATAATGAGGACGCCATCTGCTTCTAAAAGTTTATTTTGAAACACAAGCTCTACAATTTTTAAAAACTTTTCATGTTCAAGCTCGTAAGGGGGGTCTGCAAAAATAATTGTCTGTGGTTGTTTTGTTTTTTCTAAAAACCCAAAGACTTCCGCTTTAATCACTTGGATGGGCATTTCAAACGCTTCTGAAGTTTGAGAAATAAATTTAGTACAATGAAAATTTTGATCCACGGCAACAATGGATTCCGTACCTCTAGAAGCAAATTCATAACTAATATTTCCAGTCCCAGAAAACAGGTCTAAAAATGAGATGTCCTGAAAATGATACCGGTGGTTCAGAATATTAAATAACGCTTCTTTTGCCATGTCGGTTGTGGGTCTGACAGGTAATTTTTTTGGCGCCATAATTCGTCTGGCCTTGTATAATCCTGAGATGATTCGCATTATAAGCTATTTAGGAGTGTGAAATGATTTGTGTTAGCATCGTTGCTGTAACGCATGGATTCTTCTGGTAACAAGCTAACATGTCGTATGTACTTGTAAGCGATTTGATATAATTCGTCACTTTTATTTATGGACCCCATGAGGACTACTGGAATTTCTTCTGGATTGAGTTGAAGTTGTTCTATAGTAAATAATAAGTAATAAATGAAATCTTCTTTTGTTTGGTAGTAAAAACGGTTATAAAACTTTAAATGATTGTTGTCAATAGAAATGATTTCAAAATGAGACGATTCAATATTGAGATACATTTTGGGAGATTTTGAATTTTTTTCAAGGGTCAAAACACGGTTTAAGACAATGGTTGCACTGTGTTTGTATTCAAAACTTCCAAATCGATCAAATATAAAATTATTGACATTAACCAGTGGTACATAAACCACCATTATATCTGCAATTTGTAAATTATCGTAGGTGATAAAATCGGTTTTTAAAATTTTTGTATTAAATTTTAAATAGTCCACTAAATTGGTTTCCTCAAACAAAGGTTTAGGAACAAGGGTCGCAAGTTCATTGTCATGAATGAGAGTTACTTTCTCAAAATCTTTTTGAAGTTCTTTAATACTATTAAAACTATGGATGAGTTGATCTAACAGATTTTGGGGTGTTTGTTTTTTGTCAAAATTCACAGATTCAAGAAACTCAATTGTAGCATCTGTTGAATTTAAAACAAAAAAAGAAAGTCCACTCAAGTTAACTTGAATGGACAATTCATACAATGATCTTGATATGTTATTGTTCTTGAGAATAATTTTTTGGCCAGTTTCCGTTTGTATTTATTTCCTCCATAGACCCTACTTTAAGAGTTGGACCATTAACGCCTTCTACTGAAACGACTTCTGACTCAACATCTACCAAGTTTTTTTCTTGATCAAACAGTATAACAGATTTAGAAACAGAAGCTTCAAAAACAGGAATGTTGATTCCGTTTTGTTCCAAAACACCAGATTTTAATTCAAATTTTTGGCCTTCTTTGACTCCAGGAACATTCATCATTGTCTTGTAGCGAGGATCCGCTCCAAATAAAGAATCTTTTACTGGAACAAACCCTAGGGTATCGATGATGACAATATCTTTGGTGGTATCCACTCCATAACGTCGGGTTAGGTCTTTATCAATTACTGTTGAATCTCTTCGTTGTGTAATTGTAAACTGTTCATTTTCAATAAAGGTAACCAACTTGCTCCAATCTCCTTGAAATTGCCCAGTCACAGTGCGATGTGCTAATTGAGCATCTCTAATATCTTTAAGATTTTCGATTGCAACTTTATAACGTTTCTCTTTTAGTTGATTGAATTGAATAGGTCCATAAACAGACGTAAATGTTGAGTATCCTAAAAAGATTATTAAAATCCATAAGCCAACCAAAATAAACGGTTTGCTTTTTTTAGGAAGATACTTATCAATTAGCCATACAATTCCTATGGTTAGAAGTATTACGGCGACTAATAGTGCGAAAATTTTCATAATGTTTGTATTAAATTAATGTGAGACACCACAAATTTACGATTTTTTTTTATTCAATAAAGTGAATGTTAGTAAAAATCATTTCTATATTTGAATAAATTTATATTCTTGATTCAAACAAATGAATGCTAATGCCTTTTTTAAATTACTAAAAACCTCTTTTCCCTTTACGCCAACGCTTAAGCAAGACATTGGTTTACAGCAACTTTCCAACTTTGTATTTAGTACAGAAGCGAATGAACTCTTTGTTTTGAAAGGTTATGCAGGGACTGGTAAAACGACCATCATTGGTGTTTTAGTAAAAAACTTATGGCATGCTCAAAAAGATGCGGTATTATTGGCGCCTACTGGACGTGCTGCGAAGGTGATTAGTAACTATTCCCAAAAAGAAGCATTTACAATTCACAAGAAAATTTATGTTCCTCGACCTGAAAAAAATGGTAAAATGTCATTTGTGCTCGCTCCAAATAAACATAAAAAAACACTTTTTATCGTTGATGAAGCGTCCATGATTTCGGATATTTCAAATCAAGCAAAACTATTTGGGAGTGGTGCATTGTTAGATGATTTAATTCAGTATGTATATTCGGGATTTCAATGTAAACTTCTATTGATTGGTGATACAGCTCAGTTGCCCCCCGTTAAATTAGACTTAAGCCCTGCTTTAAATGAATCTAATTTAGAACTCAACTATAATAAAGAAGTCCTTCGATTAGAACTGGATGAAGTGGTGAGACAAGGCGAAGATTCTGGAATTCTTTTTAATGCAACTCTTTTAAGAGAAGCGATCTCAAATTCTTATTTTGAATCTTTTGAATTTAATCTAAAAGGGTTTAAAGATATTGTCCGGCTAAATGATGGTTACGAAATTTTGGACGCTATAAATGACGCCTATAGTACGCTAGGAAATGAGGATACGGCTCTAATTGTACGTTCAAATAAGCGTGCGAATCTTTATAACGAACAAATTCGTTCCCGAATCTTATTTAATGAAAATGAATTAACTGCGGGTGATTTTTTAATGATTGTTAAAAATAATTACTTTTGGTTAAAGCCCACAAGTGAAGCAGGATTTATTGCCAATGGCGATATTATTGAGGTACTGGAGGTTTTTAATATCAAAGAATTATATGGGTTCCGATTTGCAGAAGTTAAAATTAGAATGGTTGATTACCCCAAAATGCGCCCATTTGAAACGGTATTAATGTTAGACACCATTAAACTAGAAACCCCGTCTTTACCTTATGAAGAATCTAATAAATTATACCAAGAAATTTTAAAAGATTTTGAAGACGAACCTTCGTCCTATAAAAAGTTTTTAGGGGTTAAGAAGAGTAAATACCTAAATTCTTTACAAGTAAAGTTTTCATATGCGATCACCTGTCACAAATCGCAAGGAGGGCAGTGGAATACGGTTTTTGTTGAGCAACCCTATTTACCAAATGGAATCGACCGTGATTACTTGCGATGGCTTTATACAGCGATGACGCGGGCTAAAGAAAAATTATATCTTATTGGATTTCAAGATACTTATTTTAAACCCTAAATTATATGCTTTTCTTTCCATCTCATTAATCAAAAAATATGTATTTTTGATGTCGAATTAATTTATGAATAAATGAAAATAATTGCCATGATACCTGCGCGTTACAGTGCCACTCGATTTCCAGGGAAATTGATGCAAGATCTCGAAGGTAAAAGCGTGATACTAAGAACCTATCAGGCGACCATGCAAACGAATTTATTTAGTGACGTATATGTCGTTACAGACAGTGAGATTATTTACAATGAAATTAAAACTCATGGTGGCCATGCCATTATGAGTCAGAAACAACACGAATCTGGAAGCGATCGAATTGCAGAAGCGGTCGAAACTGTAGACTGTGATATTGTAGTGAATGTCCAAGGAGATGAGCCTTTCACAGATCGTGAAAGTTTGCAAAAAGTACTGAATGTCTTTAAAGATGATGTGGCTAAAGAAATTGATTTAGCCTCTTTAATGGTGCATATTACAGATCCCGATGAAATTCAAAATCCAAATACGGTAAAAGTTATTGTCGATCAACGTGGTTTTGCGCTTTATTTTTCAAGAAGTCCAATACCTTATTACAGAGATAAAACGGTACAAACAACGTATTTTAAACATAAAGGTATCTATGCCTTTAGAAAAGAGGCTTTGTTAGATTTTACAAAACTTCCAATGCAGATGTTAGAAGCTTCTGAAAAAATCGAATGCATTCGTTATTTAGAGTTTGGAAAAAAAATAAAAATGGTTGAAACCGATGTTCAGGGAGTTGAGATTGACACTCCTGAAGACTTAGAACGTGCTAAAGGTTTATGGGGAAAGAATTAGACATAAATAAAACATTTAGAAAGATAGACTTAGATCGTTGGAATCGGAAGCACCATTTCAATCATTTTAACGCCTTAGCAGATCCTTATTTTGCAGTAACGATCCCTTTTGAGGTGTCTAAAGCATACAAAAGATCAAAGGATACTAAAGTGAGTTTTTTTGCGATTTATCTTCATGAGTGTATGAAAGCAATCAATGCGGTTGAAAATTTTAAATACAGGATTATTGACAACGAAGTTGTTGAATTTGAGGTTATTAATGCATCTGCTACACTGTTAAGAGTTGATAAGACCTTCGGATTTAGTTTTATTAATTTTTCAGAACAATTTGAAGCATTTAATTCGAGTATTATCAAAGAAAAACAACGCATTCAAGAATCCTCTGAACTGTATCCGCCTGTTAATGGTTTGGATTGTATACATTGTTCGGCATTGCCATGGGTACGTTTTTCGTCCCATAAAGAACCTTTTTCAGGAACTAAGGATTGCGTCCCTAAATTTGCCTTTAGCAAGACCTATAATGAAGGCGGTAAATTATTAATGAATGTAGCAATTAGTGTAAGCCATGCCTTAGTGGATGGGTATCATGTGGGTCAATTTGCAGAAATATTTCAAGAAAATTTGAATCGTCCATAATTTTATGGATTTATAGTAGTTAAATATGAGTATGAGTTTTAAAAATTTCCCGATGGTATCCAAAGTTGTCTTTGGTCGCGGTAGTTTTACCCAATTGGGCGAAATTATGGCGCCCATGCGTCTGAACGAACGAGCACCCTTTATCTTTTTAGTTGATGATGTGTTTGAAAATAATTCACCCATGATCGCAAAGATTCCACTACTTTACAGTGATCATATAATATTTATATCAACTGAAGAAGAACCTAAAACGTCTCAAGTAGATCAATTAGTAGAATCTATTATTTTAGGTTCGAGTATTTTACCATCCGGAATTATTGGTATTGGAGGCGGTAGTCTTTTAGATTTAGCTAAAGCAGTTGCTTTGATGTTAACCAATAATGGTTCAAGCAAAGATTACCAAGGTTGGGATTTGATTAAAAATAAAGGAATTTATCATGTTGGAATTCCAACAATTTCAGGAACTGGCGCAGAAGTTTCAAGAACAACCATTTTGACAGGACCAACTATGAAATTAGGTCTTAACAGTGATTTCACTCCTTTTGATCAAGTGATCTTAGACCCAGAGTTAACCGAAGGCGTTTCTAAAGAACAGTGGTTCTATACAGGTATGGATTGCTACATTCATTGTATTGAATCTTTAAATGGAGAATTTATAAATTCCTTTAGTAGAACCTATGGAGAGACTGCTTTAGAGCTTTGTAAAGAAGTGTTTTTAGAATCCCTTGATCCTGAAGAAAGTCAAGATAAATTGATGATGGCCTCCTGGCATGGTGGTATGAGTATTGCCTACTCACAAGTCGGAGTCGCACACGCCATGAGTTATGGAATGTCCTTTTTATTAGGGACTAAACATGGCATTGGGAATTGCATTGTTTTTGATCATCTCAAAGACTTTTACCCAGAAGGGGTGAAATTGTTTAAAGAAATGAAACGAAAGCATAATATTTATATCCCTAAAGGAATATGTTCAAATCTAACCGATAAAGAGTTTGATATTATGATTGATGTTGCTATGAGCTTAGAACCTTTATGGGAAAATGCTATTGGAAAGGACTGGAAAACCAAAATCACAAGATCTTTATTAAAGGGTCTATATTCTAAAATGTAATGTTACAGTCAATTTCAAAGTTTATATACCATCGTTTATTGGGCTGGAAAGTGACGGGTTTTAAGGATTTTAAAAGTGTTCCAAAAGCGGTCATTATTGCGGCACCTCATACCAGTTGGCACGATTTTTACGTTGGTGTACTTCTTAGAACTGCCATAAATCTAGAATCCAATTTTGTTGGAAAAAAAGCGTTATTTAATCCATTGACGGGTTGGTTTTTTAGAGCGCTAGGAGGCGCACCGATTGTACGGCATTCAAATGAAAAACAAGTTGATGCTATCGCACGATTATTTGAAAACAGAACCATTTTCCGTATGCTTTTAGCACCAGAAGGGACTCGAGGCAAGGTTACCACTTGGAAAACGGGGTTTTATTACATTGCTAAAACGGCTAATGTACCAGTGGTTATGTTGTCCTTTGATTTTGAAAATAAAGTAAATTGTTTATCTGAACCGTTTTACCCAACAGATGATATCGAAGCAGACTTTAAATTTATGCGCGCCTTTTTTGAAGGTGTCAAGGGGAAAATTCCAGAGTATTCTTAATTACTCTTGCATGGTGTGGTAGACGAATTGTACATCATCATCTTCTTCCAATTTTTCCAATAACTTTTCAACATCAGCTACTTGGGTCTCACTTAAGGGTTTTGTGACTTGAGGTATTCGCTCAAATCCAGAAGAAAGAATTTCAATCTCACGTGATTCTAATTCAGCTTGAATAGCACCAAAACTTTCAAATGGCGCATAGATTAAAATCCCATCATCGTCAGCAAAGACTTCTTCCGCACCAAAATCAATAAATTCGAGTTCAATGTCGTCAACATCCAATCCGTCTGCATTAATTCTGAAATTACACGTGTGATCGAACATAAATACCACAGAGCCTGAGGTTCCTAAACTCCCATTACATTTATTAAAAAAACTTCTAACATTTGCAACAGTACGTGTATTGTTATCAGTGGCCGTTTCAACCAAAATTGCAATTCCATGAGGGGCATAACCTTCAAACAAGACTTCTTTATAATCCCCTTGACTCTTATCACTGGCACGTTTAATAGCGCGTTCAATATTGTCCTTGGGCATATTCACGGCCTTTCCGTTTTGAATGACCGCTCTTAATCTAGAATTAGTATCTGGATCAGGACCTCCTTCTTTGACGGCCATGACGATATCTTTTCCAATTCGTGTAAACGCCTTGCTCATTGCTGACCAACGCTTCATTTTTCTTGCTTTGCGAAATTCAAAAGCTCTTCCCATAAATTCTAGTGTGTTCTAAGTAATGTTTAACAAAAATATAAATGCTAGGATGAAAAACAAATTTAATCAGACATAAAACGTCAAATCATATCTTCAAAGATATCGTCGCTGTACATTTGAAGGTGTTTTGGCAATGTGTTTTCCTTGGGTAAAACAGCTAAATACCGCTCATCATTCGTTGTATAGACATGTTTAAACTTCGGATTATGAGCACCCATTTTTGTGACTAGATCTTTGATGAAATCGTCATGATGTACCAAGTCTTTGCTTCCTAAATGAAAAATACCAAATTTGTTTCTGTTGATGATATAATGCAATTGTTGGGTTACTTTTTTTTCTGTAGTGACATTCATGATTAGATTTGGAAATAACTCAATGGGTTCCTCTAATTTGAGTAATAATTGAAGTTCATTGGTGCGGGGCGATTGTGGACCAAAAACCATTGGTAAACGGATGATAGCAACTTTTTTACGAGGTAGTTTTAAGAATAATTGCTCAAGTCGAATTTTAAAATGTCCATAAATACTGTTACTAAGCGTGGTGTCATTTTCATAACTTGGAAATTTGCTGTAGGCATCAAATACATTTGCAGAAGATAAAAAGATGATTTTACATTTTTTTAGATTTGAAATGTACTCATAAAGATGTTTATGCGCTGTAATCTGGGCAGAAAATTCGCCTCTCAAAGCAGAGATTACAATGGTTGGTTTCACTACATTTAAAATCTCATATATATCATCTTCTTCAAAATTATAATGATAAAATAGTTTGTTGTTTTCAAGTGTTGAATTGCTAGTTCGATACGTTCCAAAGGTTTTATAATAGGAGCAGAGTTCTTTATAAATAGCGCCCCCTAAAAAGCCACTTACGCCTAAAATTAGAATACGGTGTTTTTTAAATAAACCCATTCCTTTCTATTATTTGTGTTTGTAAAATGGAAGTTTCACGATTTTGGCAAGTACTTTTTGTTTTCGAATTGTAATGCGCACCTCGGTTCCAACGGCTGCATGATCTGAAAAAACATAGCCCATACCTATCCCTTTTCCAACAGAGGGCGCCATGGTCCCCGAAGTTACAATCCCTATAACATTTCCGGAAGTATCTTCAATGGTGTAATCCTTTCTAGGGATGCCACGTTCTACTAATTCAAAGCCTACTAAGCGACGTTTAGTACCTTCTTGTTTTTCAATTTTAAGTGCTTCTGAATTTGTGAATGGTTTTGTGAATTTAGTAATCCATCCCAATCCTGCTTCGATAGGAGAAGTTTGGTCATCAATATCATTTCCATACAAACAATACCCCATTTCTAATCGTAAGGTATCACGAGCGGCTAAGCCTATCGGTTTTATGCCAAAGGAGGCACCTGCTTCAAAAACCTTATCCCAAACCTGTTGAACTTCAGAATTCTTACAGTAAATTTCAAATCCACCACTTCCTGTATATCCAGTCGCTGAGATGATAACGTGTTCAATATCGGCGAAATCAGCTACCACAAAATTATAGAACTCAATGGAAGCTAAATCGACACTTGACAAGGATTGCATGGCTTCCACAGCTTTGGGGCCTTGAATGGCTAATAATGAATAGGCCTCGCTAATGTTTTTTAGTTCAGCGCCCATTGTGTTTTTGGACACAATCCAATTCCAGTCTTTTTCAATATTACTGGCATTTACCACCAATAAATACGTGTCCTCTTTGATTTTATAGATGATTAAATCATCGACAATGCCGCCAGTTTCATTTGGTAAACAACTGTATTGCGCATTTCCGACGGATAATTTAGAAGCATCGTTAGAGGAAACAGACTGAATAAGGTCTAGTGCATTTGGACCTTCAATAAGAAATTCGCCCATATGTGAAACGTCAAACACCCCCACGCCATTTCTAACGGTTTCATGTTCGGCATTTACGCCAATGTATTGGACAGGCATAGTGTAACCTGCAAATGGAACCATTTTTGCGCCTAATGCTTCGTGCGTAGACTGGAGTGCAATCGTTTTCATAATTAATTAAATTTATAGGATTACAAATCTAATCAAAAATAGGAATCGATACGGATTATAGCTGCGTTAAAAATGCTTTAAATTCTGAATAGTCTTTAATTTCAGTGGCGACTTTTTGTTTATCAATGACCGATTGTATTTGTGGAGGTAATGGAATGTCGGCGTCGATAACTTCTTTAACTACATCCAAAAACTTAGTCGGATGCGCTGTTTCTAAAAACACACAATGCGCTTTTGGATTGGTTTTTAAATACGATTTACATCCCAAATAGCCGACCGCTCCATGAGGATCTGCAATATAATTTGTGGTTGTATAAATTTCATCCAATGCTTTTTTAGTTTCTTCATCTGTGAAACTATAGGAGGAGAGGTTTGATTTTAAGGTTTCGAAGTCATTTTTATAAATGGCTTGAATACGAATAAAGTTACTTGGGTTTCCTACATCCATCGCATTACTAACCGTTTGTACCGATGGTTTTGGATCGTAAGAGTTGGATTTTAAGAATCGGGTTACCACATTATTATCATTGTTAGAGGCGATAAAATGTTTAATTGGCAATCCTAGTTTTTGTGCAATCATTCCAGCGCATACATTTCCGAAATTTCCACTTGGCACTGAAAAAACAATTTCTTTATGATTTTTTTTCAACTGTTTGTAAGCAAACATGAAATAAAACAATTGTGGAAGCCATCGCGCCACGTTGATCGAATTGGCAGATGTTAATTGCATTTTTGAAGTGAGTTCATCATCAATAAATGCTCTTTTAACCATCTCCTGACAATCATCAAAAGTCCCTTCGACTTCTAAAGCTGTAATGTTTTGACCTAAAGTCGTTAATTGTTTTTCTTGAATATTACTAACTTTTCCACTTGGGTACAATATTACCACTCTTACCCCTTTAACGCCCAAAAAGCCATTCGCCACTGCACCGCCGGTATCTCCAGACGTAGCCACCAATACAGTGACTTCATTGGAATTATTTTGATTAAAATACCCTAAACATCTTGCCATAAATCGAGCCCCAACATCTTTAAAAGCCATAGTTGGACCATGAAAAAGTTCTAAAGTTGAAATGGACTCCGTAAGTTTAACCACTGGAAAATCAAAGTTCAGAGTTTCGGAGACGATGGTTTTTAAAACAGCTTCAGGTATTTCTGGACTGATAAATTGTTGGATCGCTTCAAAGGCGATGTCTTCATTAGAAAGAGTTTCGATGTTCTCAAAAAAGGAGGGATCTAAAGGGGTGATGCTTTCAGGGAAATATAAACCTCTATCTGGTGCCAACCCTTTGATGACCGCATTTTCAAATGTGGTGTCTGCTGCGATTTTATTTAAACTATAATAATTCATTGCTCGTACTAGTTTATTTGTTTTATGCCGTCTAAATTAATTTTTGAAACATATATTTCAAACGGAATCTCTTGTGTTTTGTAAGTGTCTCTAATCGATTGTTCAACTTTAAGAGCCGTTGCTTCACTTTTACATAGATTAAAAACTGAAGGACCAGAGCCAGAGATTCCAGTTCCTAAAGCGCCACTTTCTAAAGCTGCTTTTTTGATACTCTCAAATCCAGGGATTAATTGACTTCTAAAAGGTTCAACCACCACATCGTTTAAGGAACGACTGATGAGTTCATAATCGTTGGTATGTAAACCGTGAATCAGGCTGCCTACATTAGACCATTGTGTGATTGCATTTTTTAAAGAAATCGTTTCTGGCAGTATTTTGCGGGCATCGGCTGTTTTTATTTCTATCTGAGGGTGAATCACCACCGCAAATAAATCCGCGGGTGTTGGGATTTGAAGCACTTCTAAAGGGGCTAAACTTTTCACTAACGTAAATCCACCAAACAGGGCAGGAGCAATATTATCGGCGTGCTCACATTGACTTGCGACGGCTTCTCCTTTCATGGCAAAGGCCGTAAGTTCTAGTGCAGAGTAAGGATTTCCAAGCAAAACATTCATTCCAAACACACTTCCAGCAGCACTCGCAGAACTGCTACCCACGCCACTTCCTGGTTTGATGTATTTATAGATTTCGATTTCAAACCCACAATCGGGATTCGCATCGTGATACATGGCAAGTGCCGAAACACCTGCAACATTTTTTTCAACTTCAAAGGGAAGGTCATAGCCTTCAATTTTGGTGATTTTAATGCCTTTTTTGATCGTTTTACGGATGATCATTTCATCTCCAATTGCATCGAGACAAAATCCCAACACATCAAATCCACAAGACACATTGGCCACGGTTGCAGGAGAAAATAGTTTGACTTCGTTCATTAGTTGGTATTTGAAATTCTAATGATATCTGCAAATAAACCGGAGGCGGTGACTTCAGCCCCAGCCCCAGCGCCTTTAATTATCATGGGTTGATCGGTATAACGATTCGTATAAAACATCACAATATTATCTTTTCCTTCAAGATTATAAAACGGGTGACCCACGGGAATCTCTTGCAATCCTACTTTAGATTTACCGTCTTTAAACGCTGCGACATATTTTAATTTACATTGGTTTGATTCTGCCAATGAAAAAAGTTTTTGAAAAACAGCTTCATTCGTTTTTAAGGTTTCATAGAACAATTCTACCGAAGCCGCTTCCATGCATTCTTTGGGTAGAAACGGGTCATTTTCAATGGCATCCATTTCTAACATCTCGCCACTTTCACGCGCTAAAATTAATAATTTTCGAGCCACATCGACCCCACTCAAATCTATTCTTGGATCTGGTTCTGTAAACCCTTCTGCTTGGGCTTGTTTTACCACATCATGAAAGGTGGTGTTTTTATTAAAATTATTAAAAATAAAATTCAAACTTCCTGAAAGTACGGCATTGACCGTATGAACTTTATCGCCAGAATTAATTAAATGTTTTAATGTATCGATGACGGGCAAACCTGCGCCTACATTGGTTTCAAACAAAAATGGCACATTGTATTTGTGCGAAAGCTGCTTTAATTCCTTGTAATTATCAACCGTACTCGAACATGCGATCTTATTACAAGCTACGACTGAAATACTCTGTTTTAGATAATGGGAATAGGTATTTGCAATGGCTTCATTTGCTGTGATATCTATAAAAATAGAATTTCTTAAATTAAGATTCTTAGTTGCTTCAAAAAATGCCATTGGTTCTGTGGGTTGTCCCTTTTTTAATACGGATTCCCAGTCCTCTAAATCCAATCCATTTTCATCAAACACCATGGTTCTAGAATTTGAAAGTGCAATAACCTTTAACTTAATTTTTAAGGTTGATTTTATATATTTCTTTTGTTGCTTGATTTGCTCAATCAATGATTTTCCAACATTTCCAACACCAGCAATAAATAAGTTGACTTGTTTTGTTTCTTCTTCAAAAAATTGTTCATGCAAACAATTCAGAGCTTTTTTAACATCCGATTCAGAAATGACGGCTGTGATATTTCGTTCCGAAGCCCCTTGAGCAATGGCTCTAATATTGACATTATTTTTACCGAGTGTACTAAACATTTTTCCGCTAATCCCTTGGTGGCTTTTCATTTTATCGCCTATCACTGCAACGATTGATAAATGAGATTCAATGCCTAATGGGTCTATTTTAAATAATGAGATTTCATTTTCAAACTCTTTATCAATGACTGCTTTTGCTAACGGCGCATCTCTATCAGCAATTCCAATACAGATCGAATGCTCGGAGGAGGCTTGCGTAATAATAATGACATTTATTTTTGAATGTGCTAACGTTTCAAACAACCGTTTCGAAAATCCAGGAATCCCAACCATTCCATTTCCTTGAAGCGTTAATAACGACACATCATTAATATTACTAATTCCTTTGATAGGGGATTGGTGGCCGTTTTCGACAATTTTAGTTATTAAAGTCCCTGGGTCTTTAGGAGCTAATGTGTTTTTTATAAGTAAGGGGATGTCTTTTCTAAGAACGGGTTGAACCGTTGGTGGATACAAGACCTTCGCCCCAAAATGAGATAATTCGATCGCCTCTAAATAGGATAATTTATTTATAGGTTTCGCATTTTTTACCATTTTTGGGTTGGTTGTAAACATACCACTGACATCAGTCCATATTTGAAGCACACTGGCATTCAGTGCAGCCGCAAGGATTGCCGCTGTATAATCCGATCCACCACGCCCTAAGGTTGTAATTTCATCATTTTCAGACTTGGAAATAAACCCAGGTAAAATGGTGACCATCTTTTTATTACTTTCAAAATAGGTGGTGATATTGGCGTTTGTTTCTTCAAAATTAACGGCTGCATTGGTAAAGTTTGAATCCGTTACAATTAGGTTTTGAGAATTTTTAAGTTGAACATTAACTCCTTTTGACTTCATCGCCTCATAAATGATTAAGGAGGAAATCAATTCTCCAAAACTGAGAAGTTTATCGGTTGTTCTAGGCGATAATTCATTGATTAAATACACACCATCTAATAATTTCTCAAGTCTTGATAAATGGTTCAATACAATATCAGTTGTGATTTCGTGCACTTCTCTGGTTAGCAACCCATCAATCACTTCAATATGTTTTGATCGTAATGCCTCAAAATCTTCCTTATAACTGTGATCTTTGTTGATGGCTTTATCAGCAGCAATCAATAATTTATCGGTAATACCGCCTACAGCAGATACCACAACCGCAATGTTTTCTGAAGCAGATTCTTCTTTTACAATTTTTATAACCTTGGATATGTTTTTTGCGGAACCTACAGATGTTCCACCAAATTTTAAAACTTTCATTGTAATTTTTTTTATATTTAATTGAAATATTGTTTGGGATCAAACAATACATTAGGACGGTAGTTATATAATCGCAGCACCCACAAGGGTGCTGATAATCGTTGAAATAGTTACAATAACCATATTGCTTTGAATAGATTCCAAAGTTAAAAGAGTTGTAGTATTTTTTGAATATCGCATTATATCATAGTTTACTATTCAAAAGTATTACTTTTACAGGTATAAAAAAATTAATATCTAAATTTTACATATTATTGAATTTAGGGGGTATATATTTCTAATAATTAAGCAAAAGGGGACCTTTGCTAAACTTTCATCAATCCCATGTAAAATTGCAATTATTTAATAAAAATAATAAGCTTAAAATGTTGATTACTATTTAATAAATAATCATTCAAAATGAAGTTTTTATATCAAATAATCTAATCTTAATTATTAAATTTGCAACTTAAATATTATTGAAACTAAATATATGCAACGCGACGAACAAATTTTTGAATTAATTGAAGCTGAAAAAAGCCGTCAACTCAATGGTCTTGAATTGATTGCTTCAGAAAATTTCACAAGCGAACAAGTCATGGAAGCGACCGGTTCGGTATTGACCAACAAATATGCCGAAGGCTACCCTGGAAAGCGCTATTATGGTGGCTGTGAAGTGGTCGATGAAGTAGAGCTAATCGCTATTGATCGTGCCAAAACACTCTTTGGAGCGGTATGGGCAAATGTTCAACCACACTCTGGTAGTCAAGCCAATACGGCCGTCTTTCATGCCTGTCTGAAAGTCGGTGATAAAATCTTAGGATTTGATTTATCTCATGGTGGACATCTGACTCATGGATCACCCGTTAATTTTTCTGGTCGTTTGTACGATCCTGTATTTTACGGCGTTGAAAAAGAAACAGGGGTTTTAAACTATGATAAAATTCAAGAAATAGCCACCAAAGAACAACCAAAACTAATTATCGCAGGTGCCTCTGCTTACTCAAGAGATATTGATTTTGAGCGTTTTAGAGTCATTGCAGACAGTGTCGGTGCTATTTTATTAGCCGATATTTCGCACCCTTCTGGGATGATCGCCAAAGGCCTTTTAAATGATCCCATACCACATTGCCATATTGTTACTACTACTACTCATAAGACTCTAAGAGGTCCAAGAGGTGGATTGATTATGATGGGGAAGGATTTTGAAAATCCGTTTGGAATCACTTTAAAATCTGGAAAGGTACGTATGATGTCTTCTTTATTGGATTCTGCAATTTTCCCTGGCAACCAAGGCGGCCCTTTAGAGCATGTGATTGCTGGAAAAGCAATCGCTTTTGGAGAAGCATTAACCGATGAATTTTTACATTATATTTTACAAGTAAAAAAGAATGCGGATGCCATGGCGAAAGCGTTTGTAAAGCGTGATTATCACTTAATTTCAGGTGGAACCGATAACCACATGATGTTGATTGATTTGAGAAATAAAAACATCACTGGAAAAGATGCCGAAAAAGCACTTGTAAAAGCAGATATTACCGTGAACAAAAACATGGTTCCTTTTGATACTCAAAGCCCGTTTGTCACTTCAGGGATTAGAGTGGGTACTCCCGCAATTACCACGCGTGGATTGGTAGAATCGGATATGGAAACGATTGTGGATCTAATTGATGAAGTTCTTAACAATCATGAAGATGATGCAAAACTTGAAGCAATCTCAGAAAAAGTGAATGTGATGATGAGTGATCGTCCGTTGTTTTCCTAAACACATATTTTATATAATATCTAACCTCCTAATTGTATTGGGAGGTTTTTTTATGCCTTTTCTGGAAAATGCGGACTGTAGTCCTAGTAACAAAAAAAACCGACTGGCTCAAGTTTATAACTCGTCCCTAGTAGAGACATACGTCCTCACTTTGTTAAAAAGATAGTAAAAAGTACCCCGCTCCCGCCACGCTATAGCGTGGTAACGTCAAAGATTGGTAGGTCATGGTAAAAATAAAAGATATTTTCAGCTAGTTTACGGCCACTAAGTACAACTTAGCGGGAGCGGGGGATTTACAAGGGTATTGGTCCAGGAGAATAACATCAGAGCATCGATTGGTTTACAAGTATCAAAATGAACAAATTTTGATAGCAGCGTGTCGTTATCATTACAGAAGGTAAAACTACCCAACTCGCCAAAACTACTTTATTACAAAAAAATAAATATTGATTTTATTAGCGAATGAAGTGGTAAAATAATTATATTATCTTTGTTTAAACGATATAACATTATTATGGATATTCAATTAGAAAAATATAAGTTGATAGAATGGCTAATGAATCTTAAAGATGAGTCTGTAATTTCAAAACTAAAGACGATTAAAAGTAGTGTTTCCAAATCTTCTGACTGGGAAGGTGATATTTCCGATACGGAAAAATTATTGATAGAAGCGGGGTTAAAAGATATTGAGAAAGGGAACACATTTACTCATGAGCAAGTAATGAAAGAAATTAACGAAGTTTACGGTATTTAGTCAATGGAAATAGTTTGGACGAAACTAGCAAAGATTACTTATATAGAAGTCCTTGAAAATCTTAAAAAAAGATGGACAAAAAAAGAACTGAAAAACTTTAAGGACTTAACCAACGAGTTATTGGAAAAGGTTAAAAATGAACAAGTAGAGCATTTAGTTGCAAATCAAAATTTAGGCGTTCGAAAAGGAGTCGTTCACAAAAATGTTTCTCTATTTTATAGAGAAGATAGAAATAATAAAAAAATTTATTTGATTACTTTTTTTAATAATCGAATGGATCCAAAAACATTGAAAAATTTGTTGAAGCAAAAAGTGATATGAGAATATCGCTTTTTTCGTTTAAAATAACTAGATCAATTCAGGACAAAAAATTGGCTTTGTGATGCAAGTGGGATGTTTAAAACTAAATATTGAAACTGTACCAAATTTAAGAATGGCATATTCCATAAAAGAGATGAAGCTCATAAAAATATGAGGTATTATTATCCCCACAGGCTGACTCAATTTTTCAACTCGTATCCAAGATACATATCACAACAAATAAAGAACCATCGTATTAAGTTATGGAAATATTTATTTTACTCCTCAAACTCAATCGCATTATAGGCCCCTAAATCAGCAGGTGAGTGGCGTGTGGTGTTTGTGATATCTACGATTAGGTCTCCTGAGGCAATCCCAGCCCCTTCTGCAGG
Organism: Formosa sp. Hel1_33_131; assembly: GCA_949499105.1. GTDB lineage: Bacteria > Bacteroidota > Bacteroidia > Flavobacteriales > Flavobacteriaceae > Hel1-33-131. The sequence goes on from CATEFX010000019.1 coordinate 103,479, forward strand.
CGATCCAAATGGAATTTGTAATTGATTTTTAGAAGGCTCTAAAAACTCTGGATCCGAGTTGAATTGGACATTTTCATAGTGGTCCGTATCATTAAAATCGTATTGTGGTTCTGAATAATAGCCTGTAGAATCCTCAAAATAGATTAAACTATTGGTGAATTTAAAATTAAAAATTTCGGAGGTTTCTTTTTCTAATAACAATTCCGGATTGTCATTACCGTAAATGATACAGTTGGTAAAATTAGCAGACTCCAAAGGGTTTGTAAATACGTTATTATCGGCATCTACAATAAAATTATTGAGTAGGAGGGCAGGGAATTGTCTAAAACTATTGGTCCAGTAGTTGGCGATGGTCGAATGCGTGAAATTATAATTTCCGCCGTAGGTCCCTGCAAAGGATGAAACGCCACTGTTATTAAGGACTACATTTTCTGCATTAATCGAAGTTGCTCTTCCTAGAATACCAAAATTACTCGAATTATAAATCTGAGAATTTGTAATCACCAATTTAGAACTATCTTCTGGATTGCCATCACTTAAAACACCAACGGTTCCGTTTTTGATCGTCGCATAATTAAGGGTATTATCGGTACTCCCACTTAACAACCAAATGGTTTGCCATTGCCCTGGAATGTCTTCATAAAGAGGTTCCAAGCGATCGCCCTGAAAAATCACTTCATTTTCTAAAAGTTCGGCATCTAAACTCGGTAATCCATTGACGTGCAATGATGAATTTTCAGTAATGAGAAGACCAGAATTCGCATGAAAGTGAACGCGAGCACCCGGATTTACAGTCAGTATTTTTCCATTTTCTACAGCTGCATAGCCATAAATAACATAGGGTTTTTCATTAGTAAAGGTTAACTCGGAATCTTCTAAAAACCGCCCCTGTACATTGGTTTCATCCTCGATACCATCGCCATCCACATCAAACTTTAAGGTTTCAACAACGCCCTCGGCATCTTTATTAGGGTAAATAAACACCGCATCTTTTATGAGAGTTACCAATTCTACCTTCTGAATGTTAGATCCACTCCCAAATTCAATTGCATCGGTATATAAAAATTGTGTTTCATCGGCGACCAAAGGATCAATATCTACAGTGGTTTCAATAAATACATACATGCTATCTTTGGCCAAAAGTTCGACATTTTCAAATTCTTTGCCCAACAGCGTTCCAAAGCCTGTCATACCATCTACAGTCAAACGGTAATTTGAGCTTTGCCCTTCACTTAATTTTAAACTAGGAATGCGTATATCAGTATCACTTGAATTATACACTTTTAAAGTATACGTACTCGACCCTATATTTGAAAAAACGGTGTCTAAATAAACCGTGTCTTTTGAAAAGGTGAGCGTGCCTGTACTTGGAATAAATTCAAAATCTTGGCGACAAGAACTCCAAAAAATGAGCATAAAAAAACTTATTATAAAATAAAGGGAGCGTATCATGTGATGGACTGTTTTGGTAAAAATATAACTTTTCGAGCTAATAAATATTGTGGATGTTTTAATTTTATTAAAATACGTTTACAATCTCAGCAGTAATTCGTTTTGGTTTTTTGGTAGTGCCGTCTAATAAACACCAATTGGTTTCAGATTTAACAATCAATTTATCAGTGTCCTTATGATGCATTTCGACGATTCGAGTAGAAGTGACGCCTTTGGAACGTGTGACATAGGTTTTTAGGTGAATTTCATCGTGCAGTACGGCAGAAGATTTATACTCGATATGATGACTTAATAAGACCCATATATTTTCTTTTTGTTGGAGTGGGGTGGTGGCTGAAATCCAATGGTCCTTTGCAAGATCTTGAATCCACTGCACATAACGCACATTATTCACATGTAATAACTCGTCTAAATCATCGTTGACAACCGTTCGAAAGGCTTCAAAAACCGTCATTAATTTTTAATGATTTTGACCTCAAATAATTTATCCCAGCGTTTTCCAGTCACAAATAAGGTTTTTGTTTTTGGGTTGTAGGCCATCCCATTGAGGACATCCAACCCTTGGTGTTTGGTGACTTTCGTTTTTAATTTTTTAAAATCGATGACCGCTTCAATCGCTCCATTTTGGGGGTTAATAATAGCCACGCCATTTTTTTGATAGCGATTGGCATAAATTTTCCCGTCCACCCATTCTAATTCATTAAGATTTGTCAACTTTCCTTTATTGGTGTACGCTTGAATAGACCCTTCTTCGGAAAGCGTTTGAGGGTTTAGCGTCCAAATGTAAGCGGTTCCATCTGATTTGTAAAATTTCTCACCATCATTACACAAGCCCCAACCTTCTTTACTTTGTCCATAATTAAAGGTTTCAATTTGTTCAAAACGATCCACGTCATAGACCAATCCACGACCTTCTTTCCAAGTTAATTGATAAATTTTATCATTTAAAACAGAGAGCCCTTCCCCAAAATAGGCTTTGCTTAAATCGATATTTTCAAGCACTTTCCCAGTCTTATACTCGAGTTTTCTAAGTTTCGATTCTCCATATTGCCCGGTACTTTCATATAAATTTCCTTTATAAAATTCCAGTCCTTGCGTATAAGATGTGATATCGTGAGGGTAGGTATTTACAATCTCATAGGTATATAATTTTGGAGCCGTCGCACTCACAATGGTTACTTTTTTTAAGGCGATTTCAAATTTTGAATCATAAAACACTTTGGCCTTGATTATTTTTTCACCCAAAGTTATGGATGCTAATGCCACGGAAGTCTCGATTTTTGAATTATCTAAGGTCAATTGAACGGAGTCAATTTTATAGTTTTTAGGATTGATCAATTCAACGCTAAGTGTATTTGCGTTCGAAATAACGTTGGTCTCGCTGTTTATTTGGATCAAAAAGTTGGAGGATTTAGAGGATGCGTTGTTTCCACAAGCAGTCAATAATAGGCCAAACCCAATGAAGGTCAATAGTTTGATGGGATGCATAGAGTCATATTAATTTTTAGCAATTTATTTATTTATATTCAGTTAAAAAAATCATTGTGAAAATATTAAAACTTTGTATATTTGCCCTGGCAAGTCCTACACAACTAGCTCCTGTTGAATCCTCCAGGGCGGGAACGCAGCAAAGGTAAATGGTTGTAGCGGTGTGATGTAGGTAGCTTGCCATTTTTTGTGCCCTTTAGTTTCCTCAATTCTTTTTATCTTTAGCACTCATTATAAAAGTATTACATGGCAAAAGTAGTTTTAATTACAGGCGGTTCTTCGGGTATTGGAAAATCAGTAGGGGAGTATCTAACGGATAAAGGATATGTGGTCTATGGTACGAGTCGCTCTCCAGAAAAATGTACAGATTCTAAGTTTCCATTGTTAAAACTAGACGTCACTCAATCCGCTTCTATTGCAAGTTGTGTTTCGGAACTGATTTCTAAAACCAATCAAATCGATATTTTGATTAATAATGCTGGCGTTGGAATTACGGGCCCATTGGAAGAAATTCCAACCCAAGAAATGAAGGCTAATTTTGAAACCAATTTATTTGGTCCTATTCATATGATTAATGCTGTGTTGCCGTATATGCGCGCTCAAAAATCAGGGTTAATTTTAAACATTACGTCCATTGCGGGCTATATGGGATTGCCTTTTAGAGGCGTTTATAGCGCTAGTAAAGGGGCTTTAGAACTGATGACCGAATCGTATCGAATGGAACTCAAAGCATTTAATATCAAGCTCAGTAATATTGCGCCAGGTGATTTTGCAACCAACATTGCTGCTGGCCGTTATCATGCCCCATTGCTCAAAGACTCTCCTTATAAAAAACCTTATGGGACGACTTTAAATTTAATGGATTCGCATGTAGATTCTGGAGAAGACCCCTTATTAATGGCTAAAATGATTCATAAAATTATCACGTCCAAAAACCCGAAAATTCATTATAAAGTGGGTGCTTTTTTACAAAAATTCTCGATTGTTTTAAAACGAATCCTTCCCGATTTATGGTACGAAGCCCTTTTGTGTCGTTTTTATAAACTCTAAAGCATTATTTATTTATGGGGATTAGCTTTGTCTAAACAATAGAAAACTCTAATTTTGTCCTATTAATTAAACATAAAAATAAATAGTATGAAATTTTTTATCGACACGGCAAATTTAGCTCAAATTAAAGAAGCACAAGACCTAGGGGTTCTTGATGGTGTGACTACCAATCCATCCTTAATGGCTAAAGAAGGCATCACAGGTTCACAAAACATTTTGAATCATTACAAAGCCATTTGTGCTATTGTTGAAGGCGATGTATCTGCCGAAGTTATTTCTACTGATTTTGAAGGGATGGTAAAAGAAGGTGAAGCCCTCGCAGCTTTACATCCACAAATTGTGGTGAAACTTCCCATGATTAAAGATGGTGTAAAAGCCTGTAAATATTTTAGTGATAAAGGGATTAGAACTAATGTAACTTTAGTGTTTTCTGCCGGACAAGCCTTATTAGCTGCCAAAGCGGGTGCCACTTATGTGTCTCCTTTTATTGGTCGTTTGGATGATATTTCAACCGATGGTTTAAATCTAATTGCCGAAATTCGTTTGATCTATGACAATTATGGATTTGCAACCGAAATTCTAGCGGCGTCTGTGCGTCATACCATGCATGTGATTGACTGTGCGAAGTTAGGTGCCGATGTCATGACAGGCCCCTTAAGTTCTATTGAAGGTTTACTGCGTCATCCATTAACAGACAGTGGTTTAGCTAAATTCTTAGAAGATTATAAAAAAGGAAATTAGAACTCTAATTTCAAACCAATAATTTAACTGGTCGTCCGAAAAAACTCTTTCTTGAGAAGCTGAACTCATTTCAGTTTCTCATGTTAATTTACTTTTCGGACGGCTTTTTTTATTTATATTCCTGAAGCGTTTTGTTTAAAGTAGGATCAAATAAATCGGCGGTTACATTTAAGATCAACCCCTCACGATCTACAATCAAAACCTTTTTTATATAGTTGATTGCCAAGCGTTTTTTGGCATAAGACGGATCTGAAAATCGATACTCATTATTGATATTAAACTGATTGCCGAAGATCATATTACGCCATACATTGGTATGCATGGAGTTGATATTAATCGCAATAAAATCAATGGTTGGAAATTTCGCTTGTAAGGTTTTAACCTTAATATGACTATTTTCAAAATGATAACGACTCGCATTATCCCAAAAATAAATAACCGTTGTTTTGTCAAAAATAGAATTAATATTTAAAGTTTCATTTTTATGGTTCACCACTTCAATGGCCGGTAGTGGATACCCTGATTGAAGTCCTTGCGCATGTTTAAATAAATTTTTAATATATGTTTTATCCTTTTCAATAGTGCTTTTTTCTAAGAAGGATTGATATAAGATATAACTCTGATCGATGGATTTTGAATTCGAAATGAAGTTACGTGTCGTATATTTTAATAAATTATTTTTAATCATGGTATTGGTCACCAAACTATTGATAAGCTCCAACTTGCGCATGGTGTAATCCAATGAATTGTGTTCTAATGTAAAATCTGCATTCGACCTTGTTAATTGATCGAGTGCGAGGTTATTAATATGCGGAAATAAAAAATTATAATAGGGATAAAAATCTTTCAGATCGATATCATTGTAAACGATATTTTCTCTAAACTCATAAAAAATAGCAGGAAGTTTCTTGAACTCACTCAGGTTATTTTTCCCATAGTGATGGAAAGGGTAGAGTTCTTTTTTGGTGAAATAATTGTAATTAATACTTGCTTGGGCTATTTTTTCAAAAAGTTCAGAGTTAGGGTTTTCTTTTAAAAACAACTGTAATTCTTTAGTGTTTTTTTCAATCAAACTTTCAATCGTGAAATGATAATCAAAAGGAGATTTTTTATAATACACATTAATCTCACTACTTTCTTTTTCTAACTTCAGTAATAAGTTGATGAGAAAATTATTTTTTTTGGCGCCAATCCCATTATACACAATCGATTCGTCAAAATCATGCGTATTAATGTGCATCATAATACTGTCATTGGCTTCGAGTAATATAGTTTGGTGTTTTCCACCATGCACAAATGAATGAATTCCAGGTTCAAAGGTTGTGAAATGGTGAAAAAATCGATTATTAGCATTTAAATAAAGCGTATCGATATTGTTTTGAGTATCATATAACACCACATAGTTATTACTTGGATTAATGATGTCGCCTCCCACAAAAACAGCCTTATTCTCTCTGTGAGTGCTTTGGCAACTACAAAGGACTAAAAGTCCGTAAAGGAGGTGTATTGGTTTCATTTGTAATAATATCTGACGTATAATATCTTAGTTCTATCAAAAGTAAGCTTATAGACGATTCATTCTTGTTAAGGCGTTGTTAAATTACGAGGCTGTTTAATTTGGTGAGTGGTTTGATTTATTTACTTTTGCAAAAATTATTTTAAGCATGTTATCAGTTTCAAACTTATCAGTACAATTCGGAAAACGTATTCTTTTTGATGAAGTCAATACGTCTTTTAATACCGGAAATTGCTATGGAATTATTGGCGCCAATGGGGCTGGTAAATCGACCTTTCTAAAAATCATCGCAGGCGTTCAAGAACCAACGTCTGGCCATGTACATTTAGAACCCGGAAAACGCATGTCGGTTCTGGAACAAAATCACAACTTATATGATGAGCATACGGTTTTGGAAACGGTGATTATCGGAAACAAACCCTTGTTTAAAATAAAGGCCGAAATTGATGCGTTGTACAACGATTACTCAGATGCAAATGCCGATCGCATTGGAGAATTACAAGTCCAATTTGAAGAAATGAATGGGTGGAATGCCGATAGTGATGCCGCTTCAATGCTTTCTAATTTAGGCATTAAAGAGGAACATCATTACACCTTGATGAAGGATTTGGACGGTAAACAAAAGGTACGGGTCTTATTGGCGCAAGCTTTATTTGGTTCGCCCGATGTGCTAATTATGGATGAGCCAACCAATGATTTGGATTATGAAACCATTTCTTGGTTAGAGCATTTCTTAGCCAATTATGACAACTGTGTGATTGTAGTATCGCATGACCGCCACTTTTTAGATTCGGTGTGTACGCATATTTCTGACATCGATTATAATAAAATCAATCACTTTTCTGGAAACTATACCTTTTGGTATGAATCTTCTCAGTTGGCCGCCAAACAACGCGCCCAACTCAACAAAAAATCAGAAGATAAAAAGAAAGAATTAGAAGAATTTATCCGTCGTTTTTCAGCCAATATGGCGAAATCCAAACAAGCCACCAGTCGTAAAAAAATGATTGATAAATTGGATGTTTCTGAAATCCGTCCATCGAGCAGACGCTATCCGGCCATTATCTTTGAACGAGACCGGGAGGCTGGGGATCAGATTCTGAATGTTGAAAAATTAGCCTTTGAATTGGAAGGGGAGACCCTTTTTGATAAAATCGATTTTAACTTAAATAAAGGCGATAAAGTCGTGGTATATTCAAAGGATTCTAGAGCCACTTCGGCATTTTATGAGATCGTTAAAGGAAATTTGGACGCTAAAAATGGAACGTTTCTTTGGGGCGTGACCACCACGCAATCGTATTTGCCGTTGGATAACAGCAGTTTTTTTAAGCAAGCGATGAATTTAGTCGATTGGTTACGTCAATGGGCAAAAACAGAAGAAGAACGTGAAGAAGTGCACATTCGAGGCTTTTTGGGGAAAATGATATTTAGTGGTGAAGAAGCGCTCAAACAATCCAATGTATTGTCGGGAGGCGAGAAGGTGCGTTGTATGCTTTCACGTATGATGATGATGCGTGCTAATGTTCTTATGCTCGATGAACCCACCAATCACTTGGATCTGGAAAGCATTACCGCTTTTAATAATTCTCTAAAAAACTTTAAAGGCACGGTACTGTTTACCACCCATGATCATGAGTTTTCACAAACCTTGGCCAACCGTGTCATTGAGCTGACTCCTAAGGGCGTTATTGACCGCTATACGACTTTTGATGAGTACATGCAAGATGCTAAGATTAAGGAGCTGCGAGCGAAGATGTATGGGTAGGAGGTTAGTAATTTTTAGGTTACGTTCCTTTTTTGTTCTAAACTCATTTTTTTATGTCCCGCTAAGTCAGTAGACTTTGTGGCGCTAGGTTTTTATCTTTTTACTAAAGAAACCAATCCGTGTATTGAAACTCCTAATAAAATAAGATATAAGCTGATTCGTGTCAAAGGTCTTTCAATTTGTTCAGTTGGTAATTCCGTGAAAAAACCATAAACAACAAGAAAAGTTGCACTAAAAATAATTATAGATGCAAAGAATTGAATTTTTTTCAACAATTTTATATTCGAAATTCTGAAATGAATTCCAAGTGAAACATTGATTAAACCAAAAAGTAAAATATATAAATGTCCAGCTCTAAATAATGCTCTATTCATTAATTCCATATTTCTCAAATGATCGTAATTATGATGCATATATTGTCCTGTCAAAAGAAAAACAATAATAATTACTATTCCCAAATAAAAATGAATTTTGCCAAGCATATTTATGTTATTTCAACTTTCGGCTGTTGTTTCTTGAGATGATTGGTAATAGGTTTGTATTTGATTCCGTTACGTGAACCATTCATCAACTTTATCGTTTGAATAAGCTCATGATTACAAAAAAAAGAAATCTTACCGATTGATTCATCGCGAAGAGTCCTCAGGAGGCGCTTTAGGTTTTTCATAGATAAAAACAGATTTGGGGCTGTTGTTTTCCAAAGGTAGTAAAAAAAGGAAAGCACTGACAATGAAGTTATTAATTTTATTAAAACTCATAACCAACAAGTAAAAAAAAAAGGATAAAAACCGAAGTGTATTATCCTTTAATCTGTTTGTTGCTATTCTTTATTTTATGAGAAGTTTAGTGGTTTTATATTGAGTCCTATCACTTTTAATTTTGCAGAAATACACCCCTGAACTTAGGCTCCCTCTGTTAAATTTTAGTTCATTTGCGCCAAACGTCGCTCCATTTCATTTCAGCTTCAGTAGCATACAATTCTTTTTGCTGGGTTGCGTTGATATACATCGAAGAATCTTTGGCTGGAAAATGCCATTGTTTGAAGTCTAATTTAACTGGTTTCTTTTTTTCTTGGCTGTTCGCAACCACAGAAATAAGCATCATAGTCAATACAATTGAATAGGATCGTTTAAAACAATTAGTCCTGTACTTTTTTGAAAAAAAATAATTAAATGGATTCATTTATATTTAGATTAATAATTTTAGAATCACAACATTGACCGATTCGTCAAAATCATGATTATGGATTATAAAATAGCTTGCTAAAAATATAAATTGGTTATGATGTAAATAGGCTAGCCATATTCCATGTGTCTATAAAAAACACATCATTTAAGGGGCACCGCTCTTCATCGGTTTTCTTATCGTTAATAGTCTTTATTCAAAAGCATTAAAGGCATTAATTCGAATTGATTTTGTGGACTTAGTAGGAGAAAATCGAAGTCCATAAATAGCGGCTCCATTTAGTTTAATTCGTAAACCTTCTCCAATATGTGTTCCTGTATAAACAGTCGTCCATTTGTTTTGTTTGTTTTTTACTTCGAGATGAAAGGCTCGGACACAGTGAGAACCCATGTGTTCATTTAGCAAAACTGTTCTTATTTTTTTAGGCGTTTTAAAATCTAATTGTATAAACTTATTTTTATCGTCATTTTTTGGTTCCCATGATGATTTTAAATGAATCCCTTCACTAAAAACATTTTTTACATCCGTAAAAAGAACATTTGCACTTTTCTTAGGACTTGTAGAAGAAGACTCTGAAATATCCAACTCATTTTTATTGATCGGATTCACGTTCCATGTTTCGATACGATCAAAAGATGACGGATCTTCTGCGAGCGTTAATTCAACAATATTATCTATATTTTTATCAAAGGCTTCTTTATCAAAATGAAGAACTAGTTTTCCATTTTTGATTTTGTAGTTTTGGAATCCATTAGTAATCCCTTTTGCTTTAATTATTTTTGTTGGTAAGAGGGGTAATTCAATAATTGGACTGGCGTTGTTAGCGAATCGTTGTAAGACATGAATGTAGAGTTTGTTACCAATTTGAGCAGAAGCTCCATAGGCACCTCCTATATAAATGCCTCGACGCGTATTTTTTATAGTAGGTCCATATTGTTTCATCCATTGGCCAATTTTGTAGGCCTCTTTGGCTTCCTTTTCAACAAATTCTCCTTTAGCGTTAGGGCCTATATTTAATAATAAATTTCCGCCATTCCCTGCAATTTGAACTAAAATCCCAAGAACTGTTTCAAAAGGTTTAATAGGGCCAGTCGCAGTATATAACCATCGGTCTGTAAGAGTGATACAAGATTCCCAGTACCGGTGATGATTGACAGGACCTAATCCTTGCTCGGGAGTGTCATAGTCTCCACGATCTTTTAATGGCCAACCAAAGCCAGTTCGAGGATTTGAGAGGATGCCTGGCTGCCATTGTTTCATCTCCTTATAAAGGTTATAGGAATCCCATTGCCAGTATTTGGTTCCAAGATTGTCCCACCAAATTCCATCTATTTTGCCGTATTCAGTATATAACTGTTTGATGTGTTCTTTCATATAAGGCAGGTAGTTTTCATAATGCTTTTCACGAAGATTATCTGGGTGTGTCCAATCGGGTTGTGAATAGTACCAAAAAAGTTTGACTCCAGCTCTATGGGCTGCATCTGCAAGTTCTCTTGCAATATCTCTTTTGAAAGGCGTGTTCATAATCGTATAATCCGAGTTTTTGGCATCAAAAAAGGCAAACCCATCATGATGTTTCACAGTAAAAACATAATAGTCGGCTCCAAAATCCTTAATTTGTTGCATCCATCGGTCGGCATCAAAGTTTACTGGGTTAAATTTTTTGTATAAATTATCATAAATCTCAGGATCAACGCCATCTTTTGAAGGTCGTCCCGAACCAGGTCGTTCTCCATTACGTCCCCAACTGAGGCTTGTCGTTTCAAATAATGCAGGCCCCCAGTGAGAAAAAATACCGAACTTGGCGTCTTTGTACCATTTCATTTCGGCTTCGGTAGCGTACAATTCTTTTTGTTGGTCTGCTGTGACATACATCGAAGAATCCTTGGCAGGGAAATGCCATTGGCTTGTTCCAGTTTTCTTTTTTATGCTAGTTTCAGATTTCTTTTTTTCTTGACAATTCAATAATACGGAGGACAGAAGAGTACATATTACGATTTGTCTAAAATTCTTATAAACGTGTTTTTTCGATAAAAAATAATGGGGTAGATTCATTTAGATTTAAATTAAGTTTAACATTAATAATTTCAAAAAAACGAAAATGAAGGGAACCTTCAAAATCGTGATTAAGGATCAGAAATAGCTTAATAAAAATATAAACTGGTTAGGGTTTGAAAATAATGTACAATTATTTCTAAAGGAATGAAATTGATTGCAATCTCAAAATAAAAAACTAAGATAACTTTTTAGCTATTCAACATTACAGGCATCACTAACATCGTAACGGTTTCGCCTTCATCCAAGCCATCAATAGGGGTTAAGATACCTGCACGGTTTGGCATACTCATTTCTAATTGGACATCATCGGCATTTAAATTGCTTAGCATTTCAGATAAGAACCGTGAGTTAAATCCAATTTGCATATCATCCCCTTGGTAATCACAGGTTAAGCGTTCTTCGGCCTTGTTACTATAATCGATATCTTCTGCAGAAATATTTAATTCGGCACCCGCAATCTTTAAACGAATTTGATGTGTCGTTTTATTTGAGAAAATAGAAACTCGGCGTACCGAATTCAAAAATTGGTTACGACCAATCGTTAAGTGATTTGGATTTTCTTTAGGAATCACCGCTTCGTAGTTTGGATATTTCCCATCAATCAAACGACAAATTAATATCGAATTTTCGAATGAAAATTTTGCATTAGAATCGTTGTATTCAATTGTCACATCATCATCACTCCCAAGTAAAATCCCTTTTAATAAATTTAATGGTTTTTTAGGCATGATAAATTCTGCCGTTTCATTGGCAGTCACATCGGTGCGAGAATATTTCACCAATTTGTGAGCATCAGTTGCAACAAACGTTAAGCTCTCTGTTGAAAACTGAAAAAAGACGCCACTCATCACTGGACGTAAATCATCGTTACCGGCTGCAAAAATAGTTTTAGAAATAGCAGTTGCTAAAATATCCGCACTCAATACAGTCGTGCTTGGGCTCTCTAATGAAATGGCTTTAGGAAATTCATCGGCACTGGCATAAGCCAATGCATATTTTCCATGATTAGAACTAATTTCAATCGTGTTATTCTCTTCAATGACAAACGTGAGTGGTTGTTCGGGAAAGGTTTTAAGCGTTTCTAACAAAAGTTTTGCTGGAATTGCAACACTGCCTTCGCTATCACTTTCAACTACCAAGGTCGACGCCATGGTCGTTTCTAAGTCGCTCGCAGAGACGGTTAGTTTTGAATGCTCTAATTCAAATAGGAAATTATCTAAAATAGGCAGGGTATTAGAATTATTAATCACGCCACCTAAGACTTGAAGTTGTTTTAGTAAATACGTACTGGAAACTATAAATTTCATCTGTGATTTCTGTTATAAATTTAATAAAATGGGTTCTTACAAATATATCTTTTTGACGCTAATTATTAAAAGAAACTTATTAACATTAAGTTGATAGCTTTTTCACATGAATCAACTTCTTATTTTGGACTTAATCTTTGAAAAAATTTACAGATATTGTATCCATCATATTTAGTCCCAATAGAGTAGAGGCACTCCCAACAGTTGCTAAATTACTTCGGTACACGGCAATTTCAAGGTATTCAGATGAATTGAATACGACCAAACCTCGACCTTCATCGTTCCGTGAATCAAACGGAATGTTAAAATCTACAATATCACTATAATGGTTAAAAATGCGTTTAAATTTGTGGTTTCGTGCCGAAATTTCAAAACGCCGTCCTTTTTGAACCGTTTCAAAAAAGCGTTTTTTGATATTGGTGACCACATTTCCGTAATGATCTATATAAATTACATTGCCGACTAATTGACAGGTATCGTCCTTTAAAATCGGCGTAATATTTTTTATGGGTTTGATTTCTGTGATCACTTTTCCAATCACTTCCAAAGTTCCACCACGAGCAATGTGTGCAGCCACTTTCACAAACACATCCAACACAGGAAAACTGGTCGAAATTTTATCGTGAATATTTATTTCTACAATTTTTTGAGGATTGATTTCTGTACAAATCATACTCATAATCCCATTATTGGCACAAATAAAATAATGATCATTCAACTGAATCGCAATGTGTTTATTTTCTTCACTAATTTCCGAATCAACGCCAATAATATGGATGCTTCCAACAGGAAAACTACTAAAAGCATTTTGAATGACGTAAGCAGCTTCTAAAATACTAAACGGCGAAATGTTATGGGATACATCTACAACTTTAGCATCGGGAATTTCAGATAGCAAAGCGCCTTTCACAGCAGCTGTAAAATGATCTTTTGTCCCAAAATCGGTCGTTAATGTGATGATGGCCATTGGCACAACGTATTGAATTGTTTAAAAATGTATTCAAAAACTTGATCGTTTAAGATATACAAACTTACATATTTTTTGTTTTAAAATTTTATTAACAGTGCTAAATATTATACTAAATTGTCACTACTTTTATAACTTCATACGAAATCATAAACTAACTAATCCGTATACCCCTTTGAACGAACTAATTATTGAATTAACAGATATTACTCCCAAAGAGTTTTTTGGGCCTCAAAACAATAATATTGCACTTATAAAAACCTTTTTTCCGAAGTTGAAAATTGTTGCTCGAGGCACTAAAATTACAGCTTTTGGAGATGATGACATGCTTTTAGAGTTTGATAAACGCCTAAAAATGCTGCTAAGTCATTTCGAAAAATACAATAAATTGGATGAAAACATGATAGAACGCGTCCTGACAAGTCACTCTAAAAAAGATTATGAAACGTCTAAAAAAAGTGGCGATGTCATCGTACATGGTGTGAATGGTCGTTTAATAAAAGCACAAACCGCCAATCAACGTAAATTAGTTGATAGTGTTCGTGAAAACGACATGGTGTTTGCTATTGGGCCCGCAGGAACTGGTAAAACCTATACAGGAGTTGCGTTAGCAGTAAGAGCTCTTAAAAACAAAGAAGTTAAGCGTATTATTCTGACTCGTCCAGCAGTAGAAGCAGGGGAGAACCTCGGATTTCTGCCTGGAGATTTAAAAGAAAAACTAGACCCTTACATGCAACCGTTATATGACGCATTAAGAGATATGATTCCTCCTGAAAAATTAGAAAGTTATATCGAAAATGGCACGATTCAAATTGCACCATTAGCTTTTATGAGGGGCCGTACATTGGACCATGCTTTTGTTATTTTAGATGAAGGTCAGAACACAACACACGCTCAAATGAAAATGTTTTTAACTCGAATGGGAAAAGATGCTAAATTCCTCTTAACAGGTGACCCTGGTCAAATTGATTTGCCACGACGGACGATTTCAGGCTTAAAAGAAGCCCTTCTAATATTAAAGGACATAGAAGGCGTTGGCATGATTTTCTTAGACGACAAAGATGTAATTCGTCATAAATTAGTCAAAAAAGTAATTGAAGCTTATAAACACATTGAAAACAGAGACTAAATAAATAACATGAGTCATACCATTTCCGATACCAATTTTAAGTTCCCAAATCAAACGAACCTTTACAAAGGGAAAGTTAGAGAAGTCTACTCTATAAATAATGATTTATTAGTGATGGTGGCTACCGATCGCTTGTCGGCATTTGACGTGGTGATGCCAAAAGGCATTCCGTACAAAGGTCAAATTCTTAATCAAATCGCCACTAAAATGATGGCAGCTACTGCCGATATCGTTCCAAATTGGTTGGTTGCTACGCCCGATCCCAATGTGGCTGTTGGTCATTTATGTGAGCCGTTCAAGGTTGAAATGGTCATTCGTGGTTATATGTCGGGTCATGCGGCTCGTGAATATGCATCCGGAAAACGAGTCCTTTGTGGCGTCCAAATGCCCGAGGGTTTAAAAGAAAACGATGCCTTTCCAACACCACTTATCACTCCTGCGACAAAAGCAGAAATGGGCGACCATGACGAAGATATTTCAAGAGAAGACATCATAAGTCGCGGAATTGTATCTGAAATTGATTATCTGGTTTTAGAAGAGTACACTAGAAAATTATTTCTAAGAGGATCTGAAATTGCAGCATCTAGAGGGTTAATCTTAGTGGATACCAAATATGAATTTGGTAAAACTAAACAGGGAGAAATTGTTTTGATTGATGAAATTCATACGCCTGACTCCTCAAGATATTTTTATGCAGATGCCTATGAAGCACGACAAGTTGCAAATGAACCTCAAAAACAGCTTTCAAAAGAGTTTGTACGCCAGTGGTTAATTAGTCATGATTTTCAAGGTCTAGAGGGACAGACAGCACCCCAGATGAGTGACGATTACATTACAACCGTAAGTGAGCGTTATATAGAATTATATGAAAATATTACGGGTGAAGTTTTTGTAAAAGCCGATGTAACTGATATTCAATCCCGAATAGAAGCGAACGTCCTTAAGTATTTAAAGACTTTATAAAAACTTTTATCTTATAAGCTTTCTGTCTAAAAAAACCATATACTTGGGTATTTGCTTTAATGATATAAATAGAGATGAGGCTCACGGTTACTAAAAAACAAAAGGCACCGAATATGGCTTCAAATGGTGTAAGATTTTTTCCAAAGATTCTGTTGAGTCCCCAACCTGTAAAACTTCCATAAAGAAGGATAAAATGTATAATGTAAATGGAGAGTGTTTTTTGACCTATCTTTAAAATAACAGGGTGTTTTAAATACGTTTCTAAGGCGTAAAACAATCCAAATAGAACCAAAACATTCCCGAGACGAATAAATAAATAATTATAATTAGCCACTTCTGTAAAAAGTGAACAGTCAGTTAGTAATGCAAGCCAATGTATTAGGCGGGTTGATCCATAAATCAATCCAAAGCCAACACCAAAAAAACCTGAAACTATCGCAGTTTTAAATTTTGGACGAATTAAATATCCATAAAATAAGGTGGCAATAAATGCTCCATAGGCTATGTATCCAAACCAAGGCACAATGGTAAAGACAGACCCGTTATCTTTCGTGAAATAATTGGCAATTGGCAATGGAAACCCTTTCGCAGCATAGTTCCTATAGAGTGGTTCGGTTAAAAACACGACGGTTCCTAAACCTAAGATCACCATTGAAAATACCAATGTTTTTTTTTGAGTGATTGCATAGATAGATACAATCATAATTAAGGAGAGTCCAATACATTGTAAGACATCAATTACCAAAAAATAAGTCCCAAACGATCCTGTAAACCATCTAAAAACTGGAATTCTGAGTGCATATCCAATACCAATCAACATCAATCCACGGATGACGCCTTTACGCATTCGGTATTTCAGAGTTCCTTTTTCTTTTGCCTTGATAAGCAAATAGGTGAAAATTAAGCCTGAAATAGTGAAAAAAGTAGGGGCCGTGATGCCTCTAAAATAACGCCAAGTAGTGTAAGCCAAATTATTAGGGTCTCGAAATTCATCGGCTAATAGCGTGTCAATGAAATGCCCTTGAAGCATCATTAAAATAGCAAAAGCTCTGACAGCGTCAATAAAATAAAGACGATTGATTTGCAAAATTGGTTAGTTTTAATGCAAAGTTAGGGTATAATTTTAACATATAATAGTTTGTATTTTTAGAATCAAAGACTCAGAGTATCTGAAAATTTATTAACTTCCCCATTAAATCTTAAAATAATGATTTCATACCAACTCAAAAACAGGGAGTCCTACAATCAAAATTATATAAATTCTACAGAAAACCCTGAAGTCTTTTGGGCAGAAATCGCAAAAGATAATTTCGTTTGGAAACGTCCATGGGACCGGGTGTTGGATTGGGATTTCTCGAAACCAAAAATCAGTTGGTTTGAAGGCGCAAAACTGAATATTACAGAAAATTGTATCGATCGTCATCTGAAAACTCAAGGCGATAAAACAGCCATCTTATTTGAACCAAATGATCCAAAGGAACCTTCCGAAGCAATTACATACAAAGATTTACATAAACGTGTGAATGCATTTGCCAACGTATTACTATCAAAAGGCATTCAAAAAGGGGATCGAGTTTGTATTTACCTACCAATGATTCCAGAACTTGCAATTTCTGTGTTGGCATGTGCTCGAATTGGAGCCATTCATTCCGTTGTTTTTGCGGGATTTTCAGCAACAGCACTTTCTACAAGAATCAATGATTCAGATTGTAAAATGCTGATCACAAGCGATGGTGGCTACCGAGGGGCAAAGACCATTGACTTAAAATCGATTGTGGATACCGCACTTTTAGAATGTGACGGAATAGAAACGGTATTAGTGGCCAAACGAATTCATTCTGATATTCCGATGGTCTCAGGACGAGATTTTTGGTTGCAACCACTTTTAGATACTGCTTCTGATCAATGTGAGCCGACGGTTATGGATGCAGAAGATCCGTTATTTATATTATATACCTCTGGCTCCACAGGAACTCCTAAAGGCATGGTGCATACCACCGCAGGGTATATGGTATATACTGCTTATACATTTAAAAATGTTTTTCAATACGAATCGGATGATGTGTATTGGTGTACGGCCGACATCGGTTGGATTACTGGACACAGTTATATTGTGTATGGACCCCTTTTAAATGGCGCTACGACCGTAATGTTTGAAGGCGTTCCGAGTTATCCAGATTATGGACGTTTTTGGTCCATTATCGAAAAACATAAGGTCACTCAGTTTTATACGGCTCCAACCGCTATTAGAGCCTTAGCGAAAGAAGGGCTTGGCGTTGTAGATCCCTATGATTTATCCTCTTTAAAAATTTTAGGAACTGTTGGTGAACCTATAAATGAAGAAGCTTGGCATTGGTATAATGATCATATTGGAAAACGCAAATGCCCTATTGTTGATACTTGGTGGCAAACGGAAACAGGCGGTATTATGATTTCGCCAATCCCCAACAGTTTTGAAGGAAAACCAACGTTTGCAACCTTACCGTTTGTAGGGATTCAACCTACACTTATGGATGAAAAAGGGGAGGAGATGGATGGGAATTCGGTCGAAGGACGTTTGTGTATCAAATTTCCATGGCCATCCATGGCACGGACTATTTGGGGGAATCATCAACGCTACAAAGAGACGTATTTTTCAGCCTATGATAATTTATATTTTACTGGCGATGGCGCTTTGAGAGATGAAAACGGTCACTACCGAATTACAGGGCGTGTCGATGATGTAATTATTGTATCGGGGCATAATTTAGGAACCGCACCCATTGAAGATGCCATTAATGAACATCCAATGGTCGCTGAATCGGCAATTGTTGGCTATCCACACGACATTAAAGGCAGTGCCTTATATGGATTTGTAACCCTAAAAAATGAAGCGAATTCTAACGAGGCTTTAAAAGCTGAAATCAACCAATATATAAGCAAACAAATAGGGCCGATTGCAAAGCTTGATAAAATTCAGTTTACTTCGGGTCTTCCAAAAACACGTTCTGGTAAAATTATGCGTCGTATTCTTCGTAAGATCGCGATTAAGGATACTTCAAATTTAGGAGATATCAGCACCTTATTAAACCCTGAAGTCGTTGAAACAATTATGAAAAATTCACTTTAAAATTTATAATAATTAAACAGATATTAAATACTTAAAATAGATTCTTATGAAAACCAATTTAATTTACACGATTCTCTTTGCTGTCTTATTTTTATCTTGCAAAACTGAATTTAAAACGTCGATAAACACGTCAAATACAGATTACTTAGACAGTTCTCAAAAGGACGATCAGTATTTAGGTGGTATAAAAATGATTCCTATTTCAACTCCCAAAGGAGATTTTAAAGTTTGGACCAAACGCGTTGGAAACAATCCAACCATGAAAGTTTTATTACTCCATGGTGGCCCCGGAATGACACATGAAATCTATGAAAGTTTTGATGGTTATTTTCCAAATGAAGGCATCGAATATTATTACTATGACCAATTAGGATCTTATTATAGCGACCAACCTAAAGACTTGTCATTATGGGACTTAGACCGATTTGTTGAAGAAGTTGAACAAGTGCGAATTGCATTGGGATTATCGAGTGATAATTTTTATTTGTATGGACAATCTTGGGGTGGTATTTTGGGCATGCAATATGCACTAAAATATCAAGAACATTTAAAAGGATTGATTATTTCCAACATGGTGCCATCGATTCCAGATTACCAAAAGTATTCGGATGAAGTCTTAGCCCCTAAATTAGATCCAGACGTTTTAGAAGAAATTATGGCGTTTGAAAATTTAGAAGATTACACCAACGAACGTTATATGGAATTGGTCGTCAATAATTATTACACCAAACACATTATCCGTTTGCCAGTTGATGAATGGCCAGAACCCTTAAACCGTAGTTTTAAACATATCAATACCGATGTATATGTCACCATGCAAGGACCTAGTGAGTTTGGAATTAAAGGCGATGCTAATTTAAAAGAGTGGGATGTTAAAGCCGATTTACACAAAATATCCGTACCGACTTTAAGCATTGGGGCCACTCATGATACTATGGATCCCGCACAAATGAAATTTATTTCTGAAGAAGTGCAAAACGGTCGTTTTTTATTGTGTCCAAATGGGAGTCACTTATCACAATTTGACGATCAAAAAACCTATTTTGAAGGCTTAATTCAATTTATAAAAGAGGTGGATAACGGCACGTTTTAAATCGTGCGTTCCAGTGGTTTGTTGAGAAGGAAAATTCCCATTGACACAAATCCACATCCCGTAAATCCAAGAAAAAGAGGCCATACAGTTGTGTCTACATAAGCGCCTATAACGCTTGCAATGACTACTCCCATAACGGTTGAAATAAATCCATTGATGGCTGCTCCAACGCCCGCGATATGCCCAATGGGCTGCATTGCCAAAGCCCTAAGATTTCCAAATAGAAAACCAATGGAGAAGAATTGTAATGCGAAAAAGATTAATAAGATCCATAAAGGCGGATTCGATTGATTGAAAAATAAAATGACATAAATTAAAGACGTTAAGTTAAAGGCTGCTAAGGAAACTAAGGCGATCCGTTTCATTCCTACTCTGACCACATACACGCCATTAAGATAGGTCGCAATTCCGACGCCCACAGCCAAACTTGCAAAAATTAACGGAAAGTCATCTCCTAAACCATATTGAACTTCAAAAATATGTTGAGTTGTGCTCAAGTAAACCATAAAAGATCCTGTGATAAACCCAGAAATTAGCGTAAAAGCAACTGCTTGTTCTTCTTTAAAAAATGCTTTAAAGCCTGAAATTAATACGGTTGTTTTAAATGGCGTTCTGTTAGCGAGTGCTAAGGTTTCGGGTTGTCGTTTCCAAAACCAAAAAATAACTAAAATTCCGAGTCCTAATTGTACATTAAAAATGGCTTGCCAGTTATAGGCATTCATTAAAAACTGACCAAGGGTAGGAGCAACAATCGGTATCAAGATAAAGATCATCACAATAAACGACATCACTTTAGCCATATAATCACCTTCGTATGAATCGCGAATCATGGCGATGCTTAAGGTTCTTGGCGATGCCAATCCAATCCCTTGTAAAATACGACCTACAATCAGCACTTCGTAGTTATTGGTATTCACGCAAATAACACTCGCAACAGCAAACACTAAAAACCCCACATAAATAATTGATTTCCGACCATAGCTATCTGATAGTGGGCCAAATATCAACTGACCGAATCCTAAGCCCAGAAAAATCATTGTGATGAGTAATTGATGGTCTTGGGTGTCAGTAACTCCTAAATCGGTTCCTATAACCGCTAGAGCGGGAAGAATCCCATCAATAGATAATGCCACTAACGACATTAATAAAGCCATGATGGCAATAAACTCGATTTTGAGTGCAGGTTGGTTTTGCATCCGGCGAAATTACTGCTATTTAAATGACTTTCAATACCGCATCCATCACAAACTGATAATAAGGCATATCGGCAGGGACTATTGTGAACGTTGGGTGATTTTGAAGCATACACTCTTTGAGTTCTTCAAAAGAAAAAAGGCGTAGGTCATCCACTTCAGTCTCTTGAATGGTGAGATGAGAAACCGTTGTTTCTAGTTTTATTAAAAATACATGTTGAAATTCGCAGTCAATAATACCGGTATCAAAATGATTGGTATTTTTTCGGATATCAAAAGGGGTTAAATCCTTTTCAAGTATATCTAACCCAATTTCTTCTTTTACCTCCCGAATCGCACCTTCAATAATGGATTCTCCTGCACTCACATGTCCTGCGACCGAAACATCCCAAAACCCTGGAAAGGTTTGTTTTGTAAGGCTTCGTTTTTGGAGTAAAAGAGCAGGAGCAGGAGTATAAAACCAAACATGCACTGTCGGATGAAACCAACCCTTTTGGTGGGCTTCATCTTTTAAGCACGTTTTTCCTGTTGGCTTCCCTTCAGAATCCCAGATGTCTAAATATTCGTCCACTAAAAATTAATCAAAATAACTAAACGTTTCACCGTCTTTGATATTTAATAAAGTTTCGTAAATCATTTTAATGACATTCTCAACATCATCTCTGTGGACCATTTCTACAGTTGTATGCATGTATCGCAATGGTAATGAAATCAGTGCAGAAGCAACGCCGCCATTACTATAAGCAAAGGCATCTGTATCAGTTCCAGTCGCTCTCGAAAGTGCGGCACGTTGGAACGGGATTTTATGCGCTTCGGCTGTTTCTGTGATTAAATCACGTAATTTTTGTTGAACCGCAGGTGCATATGCTATCACAGGCCCTTTGCCCATTTCGCAATGGCCTTGGGTCTTTTTATCGATCATTGGAGTGGTGGTGTCGTGTGTCACATCAGTTACAATGGCAACATCGGGTTGAATAGTATGTGTAATCATTTCAGCGCCACGTAATCCGATTTCTTCTTGCACGGAATTCGTGATATACAAACCAAAAGGAAGGGTCTTTTTATTTTCATGTAACAATCTAGCCACTTGCGCTATCATAAATCCACCCATTCGATTGTCTAAGGCACGACACACAAAATGGTCTTTGTTAAGCACATGGAAAGTATCTGGATAGGTAATGACACACCCGACATGAACGCCCAATTCATCGACCGCTTCTTTCGTTTTACATCCGATATCAATAAAAATATTATCCGGTTTTGGTGCCTGTTCTTTTGCTAAACTCCGAGTGTGGATGGCTGGCCACCCAAAGACACCTTTAACAATCCCCTTTTTGGTATGAATATTGACAATTTTGCTGGGCGCAATTTGATGATCGCTTCCACCATTTCGAATGACATAAATTAAACCGTCATCAGAAATATAATTGACATACCACGAAATTTCATCGGCATGACCTTCAATCACCACTTTAAATGGTGCATTTGGATTAATGATGCCCACTGCAGTGCCATACGTATCGGTGATAAAGGAATCTACATACGGTTTTAAATAGTCCATCCAAAGTTTTTGACCATCCCATTCATACCCTGTTGGGGCTGCATTATTTAGGTAGTCTTCTAAAAAGGTAAGTGCTTTTTTATCAAGAATCGTTTTTTGTGCCATTTTGAGTTTAATTTTCGTTAAAAATAACAATTATGAATGATAATCACACATAGATTAAAGCATATTTTGTAAATTTGAATCCGCTGTAGTAAAGATAATTATGAGATCGATTTATTATATTCTTTTTTGGTTTCCAGTACTCATTTATGGGCAGACCCTCCCTATAGAAAACGATTCTATTTCTGATAAGTTTTTAGTCATTGTTGGGGATACTATCACGAATAATTCGATTGTTTTAAATGAGGTTTATATTCTTCCAAAATTAAAAATTCGTAATTCTAAATCGAGACGACGCTATTTAATTTTACAGCGCAAAACCATCAAAGTATATCCGTACGCAAAGTTAGCATCCGAGCGATTAAAAAGCTTGAATGAGCGGATCACCAATCTTAAGAGTCGACGAAAGCGAAAGAAATATATGCGTATGATTCAGAAGTTTATAGAAGATGAGTTTGCCGAAAAACTTAAGAAATTCACAAAAACTGAGGGCCAAATTTTAATTAAATTAATTCACCGACAAACTGGTGAAACCGCTTTTGATTTGATAAAATCACTAAGGAGTACTTGGCGCGCGTTTTGGTATAATAATACCGCTCTATTATTTGATATGTCTTTAAAGATTCCGTTTGATCCTTGGACGTCAGAAGAAGATTATTTGATAGAGGATATTTTGCAACGACAATTCCAAAATGGGCGACTCGAATATCAAAAATCCTTTAATAAGTTTAATCTCTATGAGCTTTCTGAAGAGTGGAAACCCTAAAATAGCTACAAATAAAGCGAATTTAAAATAAATCAAATACCGTTTATTGCCCGATGCTATCCGTTTGTTACATGGAACGTCCGTTTGTTACTTAGCGCTTTGTATTCTGAACTAAATGCAGTTATTTTGAAATGAAATAAATCACAAGATTTGTTTAAAGAATTTAAGAATTAATTAGACTTTTTTGCCCCATTTATTTTAAACCTACTTTAAATACGGTTAAGACTCAAATCTTAATCGTATTTTCGTATAAAGTATAAAATTCTTCAAACTTTAGCATGGAATCATTTAGAAATTCCATCGCATCTCTCCAGGAAGATTTATCGTGTATTGAAACCTTAGACTCTATTGAGACGTAAACTACTGATATTATTTTGTCTTCTGGAAGTTTAAAAAACGCATCAAAAATAACCTGAGGTAAAAAATCTGTTTCTAAGATCGATTTGTGGGATACTATTTTGTCCCAATACGCTTGTTGTTTGATTGGACTCATATCAATACACAAAGCGACATAAGCGGTTTTGGTATCAAAATGAAATTTAAAGTTGAGCCCTTTGACTTTGGTGTTATAGAGAATCCAATTTTTTGGGAATGACTTTCCAAAACTGATCCAAAATTCTTGTCTTAATCGTTTCGCTTCATTTTTACTAAACATGATTTATATGAAATATGCTAAAACAACTGCACCAATAATCATTAAAATTTTATTTAAATTAAAATGGTGGCCTTCGCTGCTTTCAAACAAAATAATGGTCGAGATGTGAAAAAACATCCCTATAACCACTGCATTTACACTATAAATAACGGTTGGAGATATGCTCAAAAATTCTGCAGCCAACGACCCTAAGGGGGTCATAAGCGTAAAAACGATTAAAAAGAGAACCACTTGAGGTTTTGGTAATTTTGATTTTAGTAAAAAGGTGGTGATTAAAATAGCGATAGGGATTTTATGAATGACTACCCCAATAATAATGTTATGGTGATCTTTTAAAGGAAAGCCTTCAAAAAAGGCATGAATTGCAAGGCTAATAAATAAAAACCAAGGAAATCTATCTTTGGAATCATGCTGATGCAGATGGCCGTGTTCGGCGCCTTTAGAATAAAACTCTAATAATATTTGCAACAAAATACCGCCCATAATAAAGACGCCAATGCGTTTGGTTTCGAGATGAATATACACTTGCGGGAGTAATTCAAAAATGGTTGTAGAAAGTAAAAAAGCACCACTAAAGGCCAAAAATAATTTTAAATTTAAGGGCTTAGATTTACTATACAAAAGTACAATAGCGACCCCAAAAACAACTGCCATAATGGGTCCTAAAAAACTAATCATTGGTCATAAATATTAAAATTAATCGTTCTGAAGTATCAACATTAAAGGGCTCTAATTTATAATTTCCAAAACAATCTAACAAATGCAATCCTGCTTTGGAAAGCATCGTTTCAAAATCTTGAAACGTATAAGCACGTACTTTTTCTTGGAAGTGATAGGTTTGATTCCCATCGGTCACTTCGATATCTTTAGATACAAAACCCTCTTTAAAGTTGCGATTTAGTTCAAACTGAATTTGTTCGTCTTCATAAAAATTTTGAGGAATTAAATTTTCAATTACTAGAGGACTGTTCATGAAATCAAGGACTCCAATACCATTTGGTTTTAAGCTAGATTTGATGGTTTGAATGACTCTATAGTTATCTGTGTCATTATCAAAATACCCAAAACTTGTAAATAAATTTAAAACAATCTCAAATTGAGTCGCATACAAATCTCTCATATCATGGACCTCAAAGTGTAAAGAATTTGAGGCATGAGTTTGAGCTTGTTGGATACTGTTTTGGGATAAATCCAACCCTGTAACTTGATATCCTAAACTGTTTAGAAATATAGAATGACGGCCTTTACCACACGCCAGATCCAATATTGAATCTTCGTTGTCTAGATTTAAATAGCGAACGAGCTTCTTTAAAAATAGTTCCGCTTCGTGATAGTCTCTATTTTTATAAAGTATATGATAATAAGGGGTATCAAACCACGATTGATACCACTTTGGTTGTTCTTTTGTCATTCAATTTCTTTAACACGAACAAAAATACTGTATTTTTGGCATCTACTAAATAATTTTGATGGAGAATAATTTTAAGATGGTTGCTAAAACCTTATTTGGTTTTGAAGAACTTTTAGCGAAAGAATTGAATCAACTCGGAGCACAAGCTGTTAAAATAGGTGTAAGACATGTGAGTTTTGTTGGTGATAAAGGATTTATGTACAAAGCCAATCTAGGCATTCGTACTGCAATAAAAATTCTTAAACCAATTGCAAATTTTAAGGTAATAAATGAAACAGATTTATATAATAAAGTCAAAGCG
Organism: Formosa sp. Hel1_33_131; assembly: GCA_949499105.1. Taxonomy (GTDB): domain Bacteria; phylum Bacteroidota; class Bacteroidia; order Flavobacteriales; family Flavobacteriaceae; genus Hel1-33-131. Next base: position 129,291 of record CATEFX010000019.1, read on the forward strand.
ATTCCTTGGGAGGATTATTTAAAATCTGATGGAACTCTCGCTGTAGGTGCCACCCTTAATGGAGAAACTTTTACACATTCTCAATATGTATCCCTCAAAACTAAGGATGCTATTGTAGATCGTTTTCGAGAAAAATCAGGCGAACGTCCAAACGTAGATTTACGGTTTCCAGATTTAAAAATTGACATCCATATCGATAGACATTTCTGTACTGTTTCATTGGATAGTTCAGGAGAATCTTTACATAAAAGAGGCTACAAAGTTGCTACTAATATTGCTCCAATAAATGAAGTTTTAGCTGCTGGATTAGTTATGCTTTCTGGATGGGATGGACAGAGTGATTTTATGGATCCGATGTGTGGTTCAGGAACAGTTCTTATAGAAGCTGCAATGATTGCGTGTAATATTCCCCCGAATTTAATGCGTAACGAATTTGGTTTCGAACGTTGGGAAGATTGGGATGTCGATTTATTTGAAAAAATTGAGGAATCCTTACTCTCAAAAACGCGTGACTTTCATCACAAAATCATGGGGTTTGATAAATCTCCGAGTGCTGTTGAAAAAGCCATTCAGAATGTACAAAATGCCAAGTTAGAGGATTTCATATACATTAAACACGAAGATTTTTTTAAAACTCAAAAAGGAGGCGAAGAACATCTACATATGGTATTTAATCCGCCCTATGGTGAGCGATTAGATATTGAAATGGAAAGTTTTTATGGAGCTATTGGATCAACGCTTAAGCATAAATACCCAGGCACAAATGCGTGGATGATTTCGTCAAACTTGGAAGCATTAAAATTTATTGCACTAAGACCTTCAAGAAAAATTAAGCTTTTTAATGCGAAGCTTGAAGCTAAGTTTTTAAAATTTGAGATGTATGCTGGCACTAAAAAAATTCATAAACTAGAATCTAAAGAGGATTAAGTTAAGACCCCGATTTTATTCATTTTAGAAGAAAACCACACTAAAAAGATTCCAATAAAAATGGTCGCTAGGGGGAGTATTAAATCCAAACCTGTAATTTGTATATCATTTTGAATAAAGAAATTATAGTTCTGATGTACAATCAACGAAATTAGAGAGAAAAGGAATAGTGGATACACAATTTTTTTTCGAAGCAATAAACCAACAGATCCAAATAAGCCGGCAAAAACAGCCGATGCAAATGCAGCGGTTACCCAAGTTGGAAGATTATGAAAATATTTTTGTTCACTTTCAGATAACAATTTCATAACATTTTCGCTCATAAATGATTGGCCTATATAGGCAAATACTCCTATAAGATTCCATAAAATGGCAAGGATACTAATAATCCAAAAATTATTTGTAGGGCGGGGTGGTTGATTTATCATAAGTTTAGAGAATTATAATAGTTAATTAAAAGTATCAATTTTCATTACAAACAAAAATAAATTCACATAAATTTAACTTTCAGTATGATATAGATAATGTTGACTAAAATAAAAATAAACAAAAATTATTCTTTGTAAACTCAATAAAGAACGTACTTTTGCAAAAATCAACCAATATTAACTATGCTTTCCATTTCAGAACAAGAAGAACGTAAAACTGGCAAAGAGCTCTACAGCTATCAGAAAGGAGCGATCCAAAAAATCTTTCAATGCTTTGAAACTGCTGCTGAGGATTACCATTTATTGTACCAGCTACCAACAGGTGGAGGAAAGACCGTTATTTTCTCCGAAATTGTAAGTCAATACTTAAAAACTCACAAGAAAAAAGTCTTAGTAATGACGCATCGGATTGAGCTTTGTAAACAGACATCTTCTGTTTTAACAGAGTTTGGGGTGCAAAATAAAGTGATTGATAGTAAAGCCAATTTAGAAGATCAGTCAAATTTTCAGTGTTTTGTGGCGATGGTTGAAACTCTAAACAATCGATTAAAAGACGATAAGTTGGATATTTCAGATATTGGACTTATTATTATTGATGAAGCGCACTACAACTCCTTTACAAAGCTTTTTAAGTTTTTTGAGAAATCGTTTATTTTAGGAGTGACTGCAACCCCTTTAAGCTCAAATATTGAACTTCCAATGACCGACAATTACAATGAGTTAATTGTAGGTGAAAGTATCGAATCGCTGATTGAAAATGAATTTTTAGCGCAAGCAAACATGTATTCTTATAATGTTGGTTTAACTTCATTAATAGTGGGTGCTAATGGCGATTATACCGTAAAATCTTCGGAGGATTTATACACCAATAATGAAATGCTTTCCAAGTTAATGGAAGCTTACAATGAGCGTTGTGAAGGCAAAAAAACGCTTATATTTAACAATGGTATTAATACTTCCTTATTTGTGTATGATTTGTTTAGGAATGCTGGATATCCTGTAGCACATTTAGACAATACAGCGTCCAAAAAAGAACGGACTCAAATTCTGAAATGGTTTAAGGAAACACCAAATGCCATCCTAACCTCTGTGAGTATTTTAACGACTGGTTTTGATGAACCAACCGTGGAATCCATCATTCTAAATCGAGCTACCAAATCGTTGACCTTATACTACCAAATGATTGGTAGAGGGTCCCGTATCTTAAAAAATAAGAACTCTTTTGATGTTATTGATTTAGGAAATAATTTTCATCGCTTTGGACCTTGGGGAAGTACAAATTTAGATTGGCAACGTATTTTTAGATATCCAAATTATTATTTAGATGGCGTTTTAAGTGACGAAGAGCTCGAGAGTAATTTTATTTACGAGATGCCCGAAGATATTAGAAGGTCCTTTTCTAATTCAAAGGAAGTCTATTTTGATGTCAACAAAACTTATATACAATCCATTCGAAATGGCGAATCATCAAAAGTAGTTTTGAAACGCTCCATAGAACAACACGCGCTTATTTGTATTGAAAATAGTGAAGATATTTACGATGCATTAGATCTTGTAAAACTGTTAGCAGATGATATTGATTTTAGAATTCATCGGTATTCTAAATGTATAAGCAAGAGTACTCATAACTTTTTATCATGGCTTAAAGACGATTATAAGAAAAAATTAAGAGCCTATTTAAGAGAAAATTTCGATGAAATTTTAGCCGAAATCCCTAGAGTTTAATGTTCTCAACCATGTTTTATACTTTCCTTTTTTTTCTAGTTATGAATACATTTCAATCGCCATCAATTATCTTTAAATTTGAATCTGGAGTCTCTACAAGTGGATGGCAAATCGTAGATGATCGTGTGATGGGAGGGATGTCTCAGGGAAAATTTGAGCTCGATTCAGAAGGATTTGGTATGTTTAAAGGCTATGTAACAACTGAAAACAATGGCGGCTTCTCATCCTTGAGATATGATTTCAATGGCATTAAAACAAATGGCTATGAATCCATCGTTCTAACTCTAAAAGGAGACGGAAAATCGTATCAATTCAGATTAAAAGAATCTACCAATCAACGACATTCCTACGTAAAAACGTTTGAAACTACTGGGATAAAGCAAGAGATTGTGATTCCTTTGAATAGCTTTATACCAAAATTTAGAGGTAGGTCTTTAGAGCTTCCTAATTTTAATGCCAATACAATTAATCAAATTGCATTCTTAATTGGCAATAAAACCAATGAACGTTTTTCGTTACAAATTGAAAGTATCTTATTGAGATAATAGAGTTGCAAAAGAATTATAGATACTAATATCATTAACCTTTTGTCAAACGCTTTTTTTTTATTTTTCAAACCTGTTAGTGAATCACTATTTATAAATAATGTTTTAAATTATTTTATAAAACTGTATATTTTTATATCTTTACTTGTGATTTAAAACTAACCAAAAAAATTAACCAAAATGAAAACAAAGTTAACAACGTTACTTTTAGTAGTAAGTACTGTATTTGTATTTGCTCAAAAGAAAAAAAATGGAAATATTTACATTAATCATCCTGCAATTGAGGTCGTAAATCAAATGTATGATGCTGTAAACAGTAATGATTTAGAGTCCTTAAAAAATCTTATTGCAGATAATTATAAAGGTATTTCTGGAGATGGGATGAATAAAGACCAAGAACCAGAAACAAAGGAAGAATTTATCCAAAACATTGATGCTTGGAATACGAAAAACAGATATTTCTCTTTAAAAAGTAGTTCAAATGCATACCCAGACGCCATTGAGTACAGTGATGATGATTTTAAGGGTGTAACATGGGTTTTAGCATGGGAAACGATGTCAGGAGTCGGCGGAATGACAGGTGTGAAATTCACGCAACCAAGACACACTCAATATGGGGTGAACTCAGATAATAAAATCTCATTTGTTCGTACGTACATGAACCAAATTCCGTTTATGGAAAGTTGGAAAAGTAGAAGTCATCTAAGCGATGGGAAAATTTACATGAATCATCCAAATATTAATACGGTAAGAAAATCGATGCATGCGCTACAATACGGAAACATGGATCACTTTTTTGAAGCATTTGATGAAACTGCAACATTTGATGGTCTTTTTAGCGATTGGGGTTCCGAGGACTTATCTATGGAGGAGTTTAAAAGTATTCAGACAGATTTTTTAAATAATTATACCATTGAGAGTTTAGACAATAAGTGGATAAAATACTATGAATTTGATTCTCAAAAAGGACTTGTACAGTCTTGGTGGCGATTAACGGTTGTGCGTAAATCAGATACTAAAACGATTACAATTCCAGTAATGTTGAACCATCGATTTAATGATGAAGGTAAAATTGTAAAATCATTTGAAGCTTGGAATGGGGATAAATTGTAATAGTTTTATTGCTATATAATCAATTTTTAAAAAGATATCAAGGGAATTAATCCACCCAACACAGTGTACATTTTTTTAATTTATTTAAAAATAAGATGTTATATAGTTGTTTATCTAATAAAAGATTCTATATTTGCAAAAATATTATAAATTTAATTACACTATTATGAGTAAAGGAACAGTAAAGTTTTTCAATGAATCTAAAGGATTTGGATTTATCACTGAAGAAGGAGTTGAAAAAGATCATTTTGTACACATTTCAGGTTTAGTTGACGAAATTCGCGAAGGCGATACCGTTGAATTCGATCTTCAAGAAGGTAACAAAGGATTAAACGCAGTAAACGTAAAAGTTATCTAATACATATACTTTCAAGTTTTTATTAAAAGCCCATCATTAATGATGGGCTTTTTTGTATTCAATCCCAATGAAAAAAAGAGCTCTCATTTAAACCTACTAGTTCAGAATAAAAGTGTAGCTTCGCGGCTTCTAAAAAAGAGTCTATGAAGCGTATCAGTCAGTACAAGAAGCTATTTGGTGTTGAAAAAGAAATTAATCTTAAAACACTTAAAAAGAGTTACCGAAATTTAGTGAAAGAATGGCATCCCGATAAATTTCAAGATGGCGATTCTAAGGCCGTAGAGGCCGAATTAAAAAGTCGTGAAATCATCGATGGCTATCATTTTTTAGTCAGCATCGCTCCTGAAACGATTGCCGCTAACTTAGAGGAATATACCGAAACCATTACCAATTCTGGTATTGGAGACTACATTCATAAAGGACTCCTTTTAGAAATCACTTTTTTAGATGGCACTACTTACGAGTATTTTGGAGTGACGAAACAAATTTATATTAAAATGATTAATTCTAATAAATTGAATCGTTTTGCAAAACGTACAATCTATCCAAATTACATCTACAGAAAATCAAAACGCACACTTCAAGAGGCCTAATACATCTGTTGTTTGTTTCGAGCTCTCGAGACGTATCTTTACATTCTTTATCAAAAGGCATTTAGTCTTTGCGTTTGTACGATTCTCGAAATTCGTATCGTTATCTTTGCATAAAACAATGCTATGTCAAAACCATTTTCTGATTTAGGAATTAACCTTCCACTACAACAAGGATTAGCTGATTTGAAAATTTCTGTTCCTACAGATATTCAAACAAAAGTCATTCCGGTGATTCTCAATCAGCTAGAAGATGTGGTTGCACTGGCCAAAACAGGCACTGGTAAAACCGCTGCTTTTGGAGTGCCGTTGTTGCAATTAATCGAAACAGAAAACACAGGAATTCAAGTGGTGATACTTGCACCAACAAGAGAGCTAGGACAACAAATCCATGCCAATTTACAGGCGTATGCAGCGCAGATTCCTGATATTTCGATTGCAGCACTCTGCGGCGGAATTCCAATAAAACCACAAATAGAACGCTTACAAACACCCACACAAATTGTGGTGGCAACTCCTGGTCGATTGTTAGATTTAATGGGGCGTGGTGCTATTAACATTAAAAACGTAACCTATTTAGTGCTGGATGAAGCTGATGAGATGGTGACGGCTTTTAAGGACGATTTAGAGAAAATCATAAAAGAGATTCCTAAAACAAGACGAACACTTCTATTTACGGCAACCCTTTCTGGAGCGATCAAACAATTGGTTCAAAATTACATGTCAAAACATATCGTAGAGATCGAAGCCGACATGGGCACATTGGGGCATCAAGGGATCGATCATCGTTATATGGTTGTGGAACCAATTGAGAAATTAAATATTTTAATGCATTTTTTAAGTAGCAAAGAAGGACAACGCGGTATTATATTTTGTAAAACGAAAGCAGCGGTTAATAAATTAGCCAAAAATTTAGCCATCAATAAATTTTCTTCTGGATCCATACACGGAAGTTTAACCCAAGGTATTCGTGATCGTATCATGGGGCAGTTTAGAGAAGGCCACATTGATATTTTGGTAGCCACCGATTTGGCTGCTCGTGGAATTGATGTGAAAGAAATTTCTTATGTTGTTAATTATCATTTACCCGATACGTTTGAAGCTTATGTACACCGTAGTGGACGAACGGCGAGAGCAGGGGCAAAGGGGCTTTCATTAACCATTCTACAAGAAGATGAAGTTAAAGATATTGCTGATTTTGAAAGCGAATTGGGAATCAAATTTAGCGTATTCAAAAAAGGGGATGCACAAAGTATTGAAGAAAATAACGGATTGTTATGGGCGAAAAAAATATTTAAAACCAAACCCAATCGAACCGTTTCAGATAAATTCAAAGAACAGGTAAGTACCGTATTTCATCATCTGACCAAAGAAGAATTAATAGAAAAAGTATTGGCAAATTATTTGGCACAAACAGGGTCAAATCATTCAAAATAGACGTTTCTAAACAGAATAAAAAGAACTAATTATTATGGCAAATAGCATCAAACAACAACACGATATTTTAACGAAATTAAATATTCATGTCTTAAACCCAATGCAAGAAGAGGCGATTGATGTAATTGATAATACCACCAATACCATTTTGTTATCGCCTACTGGAACGGGTAAAACCTTGGCATTTCTATTGCCAATTATCAAAATATTGGACCCCGATTGCAACGATGTTCAGGCCTTAATTATCGTCCCGTCTCGGGAACTGGCCATTCAAATTGAACAAGTCGTCCGTAGTATGGGATCTGGTTTTAAAGTCAATGCAGTTTATGGTGGCCGTCCCATGTCTAAAGATAAGATTGAAATTAAACACGTCCCTGCTATTTTAATAGGAACTCCAGGGCGTATTGCAGATCATTTTAGCAACGATCGATTTTCTAAAAAAAGCATCAAATCACTCATCTTAGATGAGTTTGATAAATCGCTCGAAGATGGTTTTGAGTTAGAAATGAAAGAAATTATCAACCAGTTGCCACACATCAATAAACGGGTGTTAACCTCGGCAACTCAAAGTGTAGAAGTCCCAAGTTTTGTTCGTCTGGATAAACCCACGACCGTCAACTATCTCAATGAAAAAGTGGTTTCTAAGCTGGAGATTAAAACTGTAGTATCAACGTCTAAAAGCAAACTACCTAGTCTGTTGGAACTCATAGGATATCTCGGAAATCAAAATGGCATTATCTTTTGTAATTTAAGAGATAGTATTGCTATTGTGAGTCGGTTTTTAGATAAAAATAAAATCAACCACAGTTGTTTTTCTGGTGGGATGGAACAAAAAGACCGTGAACGCGCCCTGATAAAATTCAGAAATGGAACCAACCAGATTTTAATTGCGACTGATTTAGCATCTCGTGGAATTGATATTCCAGAGTTAAAATTTATTATTCATTATGAACTCCCGCGTGCTCAGGAAGAATTCATCCACAGAAATGGGCGAGCTGCGCGCGTCGATTCAAAAGGAACGGCTTATGTATTGAAAGGCGAAAGTGATAATTTACCCGCCTATGTTAAAGGCTCTAAAGGGATCAACATTTCTAAACAAGCGGTTCGAAAGCCGCAGTTTTGGGAAACGCTGTTTATTTCTGGAGGTCGAAAAGATAAAATCTCGAAAGGTGATATTGCAGGGCTATTTTTTAAACAAGGTAATATTACCAAAGATCAGCTGGGCACCATTGAGTTAAAACAAGATTGCGCGTTTGTAGCAGTGCCTAAGGCGATCGCTAATGACTTAGTAGAGACCTTAAACAATACACGCCTCAAAAAGAAAAAAGTACGAGTGACTGTCTTATAAAGCGGTATCAAACCACCACAAGACAATCCGACTTTTCTTATTGCCTAAATCCATGGATAAGACCTCAAAGTTTGCGGTTGCTTTTGTGAGTTGTTTTTTTATGCTAGAGAGACTCTCTGATTTTGAAACGAGTGTAGAAAACACTTTGACCTGATTTTTAAAAGCGATACTTTCTTTAATCAGTCGTTTGACAAAAAGCGCTTCACCACCATTACACCAAAGTTCATTGGCTTGGCCTTCAAAATTAAGGGCGACTTCTTTTTTATCAAATTCGCGTCCTAAATTATTAAGCTTTCTTTGAGATCCTCTAAACGCCTCTTCTTTAGACGAATGAAAGGGAGGATTACAAACGGTAAAATCAAATTGATCTTCCGAATGAATTATATTTTTAAAAAGGAAACTCTTGTTTTCTTGGTGTCGAATTTCAATTTTATTTTTTAATGATTTTGTATGCTGCATATTAGCCTTCGCTATTTCCACTGATTTGGCATCACATTCTGCCCCTACCATGGTCCAATTAAAATGTTGTAATCCCAAAATACAATAGATGCCATTTGCACCAGACCCGATGTCCAACCCTCGAAGTTTTGTGTTTATATCGATATTGAATTTTTCTGAAAGGAACTCCCGTAGAAGCAACAAATATTCTAAACGTCCAGGGACTGGAGGAATGAGATAGCCCATTGGCAACTCATAGTTCTCAACTTTGAAGTCGGCCAAAAGCATGGCTTTATTCAATTCATATACCGCGCTTGAATTACTAAAATCAATGGTCTCTTCACCAGATGGGTTTAGAACAATATGATTTTGAAGTTTGGGATGATGTGTGGCTAATCGTTTTAGATCGTAACGGTCAGTGTAAGGGTTTTGTGCATGCATACCGGCAAAGGTAGATGATTTTGGTACGAACCATAGTAATCTATATTTTTTTATTTTATTTGTTAAAATTATTGTTTAATAATATTGTAATTTTGTTAAACATATATTATGTTTCTTAAAAAAGAAAAAATGAAAAAATTTCAAACTTCGTTAGTATTCTTATTAACCTTATCCAGCTTATTTATTTCGTGCAATTTTGATAATTCCAAACTGCCATTGAATAAGGAAAAAGAGGAGCATAACCCAGATAAAAAAGCGATTTGGACTCCCGAGCAAGCGGCACGTCATCAACAAATATTAGCTACATTAACTGAAAAATCTGATAATTTCACAAAAAAAAAATATGCTAAATCTGCTCAAAACACAACGTACGCTGATGGTGCACTAACAGGAGATTGGACAAATAGAGGTCCAAGAAATATGCCTGGCGCCTTTAGATTTGCTGAAATGCTAGATGGTACCGATATTATTTACGGCGTGTCACTTAACCATTACGCTGGTGAATATAACTCAAAATCATATATTTTTAAAGGAACGGTTTATAACCAAACAACACAAACAGGTGGAGATGATTTTGAATTATTAACAGCCAATTGGCCAAATAGATATCAAAATTTATTTGCATTTACCATCTCTGATAATACGACACGATTGGTCGCTCATATAGAAAATGGTCCGTTATATTATTCAGACGATGAAGGAGAAACTTGGACAAAATCTACCGGCTTGTCAGAAGCAAATACGAGTTCTATTATAAATAGACAAGAAGATCACACCATATATGTTACAGACAATACATCGATTTTCGTTTCCACAGATTTTGGAGTCAGCTTTAATACACTAAAAACTTTTGATACTACTAAAAATTCTTTTTTATATACCCCTAGATATAACAAACATAAATCAGCAGCATCAGTCTATTTAGCAAGAGAAGGTTCTTTTTACAAATTAAATAGTTTAGCGGAATTCGATTTAAAAGGATCCTATCTCACTAGCTCGCACGGCAATAAAGCATTTAGTATCTCAGGAGATGCTCGTCTTTTGTATGCAACTGAGTTTGGTGAGTATTGGGTTTCAACAGATGAAGGTGTCAGTTGGACACAAAAAACGCCAGCTGGAAGTTGGTATGGTGATCCAACAGACAAAATGGATGCTGGTATGTTTCTTGGTGTTCATCCAGAAAACCCATCTATTTCTATTGCAGGCTACTCAAATCCTATAATATCCCTTGATGGATTGAACACAACTGAAGCGAGTGCCAATTGCTGGGGATGTTATCAAAATGGCACAAACTTAGAGGCGCAAGATTATTATAATCGCATTCGATTTAATTATCATCCAGATTTTCAAGCTTCACATTTCTTTTACAATGCTTCAGATGAATTATTTTCAGTTAGATGCTCTGATGGTGGTTTGTTTATTTCTTATAAAGAATGGTCCGATTTTCCTGAATCAGGGATTAGTTTTAACAATTCTGATTATGCAAATGCACATTATATTAATCTAAATGTTATAAACACTATTAACCCTCTCGTATACAGAGAAAATGTTTTTACAGGTAAAAATGATCCGGATCATATTAATTTCAGTACTCAAGATCAGGGAAGTCAAAGTATTATCCCTGGAACTAGCGGAGATCAATTAGACTTTTATCAGAGCATTGGTGGCGATGGTCCCCCACTAGACAGTTATGATGGAGACTATGTTTGGAAATGGGATAGACGAGGAAATAATGTTTATGCGCCTGTTAGAGCCTACAATAGCGACAATAGTTTTAAATCTGTTGGTCAAATAAACGGAGGTTTTAACTCTGCTACTCCAATAGATCTTGTTAATGACACCGAAATGGGATGGGTTCAAACTTATATAGATCATGACCAACCAGATAAAAGAATGTGGCTTCTAAAAAAACGTTTGGATAGAGCTACAGTTGATGGAACTAATTTAACGGCACATACTATTGATAAAGGAACAAATCAAGTCGCTGCACTTGCACAAGCATGGACTAATCCTAATAAACTTTTCATGCTTCAGGATGGAAACGTTTTTATATCAAATAACAGAGGAGATACTTTTGGAGACGCAATATCAACTCCTTTTTCTCAAACTAATGGAGGCTGGGGAAATGGAGACATTGGAAGTGGCGTCGTATTACCAAATAATGATAACTGGATATTATTCTGTGGCCCAAGTAATAATAACATTGGCTCCATTCTTTCAACAGACGGAGGTACGAGTTGGATAGATATAACCGGTGATTTTCCGTCAGGATCTGACGCCCAAACAGGAGGAATGATTGCGACTCCTGACAACAAATATATTTTTGCAGGTACAGATATAGGTCCTTATGTTTTTGTAGTTGACGATTTAACATGGTATTCAATTGCTGAAGGGATTGGGTTTTTTAATGCTATGGATGTAGATTATATTGAATCCATCTCAACGGTTAGATTTGGATCTTGGGGCTCTGGAATATTAGATTTTACGATCATTGATCCAACTTTAGAAGTGGACAAAACCAAAGACGTTGAGGCCCTTGTTATTTTTCCTAATCCAGCTAAAAACTTTGTTAATTTAAAGTTGAGAGGGTTTGAGAACTCACAAGTTGTGATACAAATGTTTAGTTTAGAAGGTAAAATGGTTTTGAATAAGAATCATAAATTTCAAACAAATTTAAAGAGTGTTACTTTAGATGTTTCTAGTATTTCACCAGGAATATATCTAGTGAATATTTTAGATGATACTAAAAAGCAATTTACAACTCAAAGGTTAATTATCAAATAACTATTATTCTAAGAGTTGTTTCATTAGTAACTCATACATAAAAGATTAGTAGTCTTATTCTATTATTAAAAAAGTCTAGGTCAGCATTTGTAATTGCTTTCCTAGGCTTTTTTATGACGTCTAAAAGTTATTAAATTTATTTTATAGAAACGAATGTCGTTGTTCCTCTGTTGAAGACCCGGTGAGTAACTGATTGAATATTTTAATCGTATTAAAATCTTGTGTGATTTGTTCAGAAACGCCTACGCCAGAAACTCCGGTCTCAAGAATGGCTTTGACATCGGTTGTTGTGATGCCTCCAACGCCAATAATAGGGGTTTCTGTTTGTAAAGCTTCTAGGATAGCCGTAAAACCATTTAAGCCTAACACAGTGCTTTGCGTATCTTCAGTAGCACTGAAAGGCGCTAAATAGATATAATCGACTTCTTTTTCGATAAAGGTTTCGCAGTCTTGCAAGGCGTTTGCAGTCGCTCCAATCAATTGCCAAGAAAACAACTCTTTTCTAAGAGTCGTAGGGCAGAGGGTCGTTTCATCCAAATGGATCCCATCTACTTTTAGGTCTTTTGCTATTTTATAATGTGCGCTTATCATTAAACGTGTTTGAAAATGAGCCGTGATCTCTCTTGCTTGTTTCGCTATTTTTAAATATTTTTTTTCTGAACTATCTTGTAAATCTAAGACCACTAATTCTACACCCGAAGCACAGGCATTTTGAATATGATCAAGGTGTTCTTTTGGCGAATTTCCTTGAGAGATATAATGTAATTTCGGTATCATTTTGACGTCGTATTTTGTATCGATATAGATCGGCAGTCTAACTAAGAAGCGATTATTTTAGAATATTCCATGAAATAGGATTGAAAGCGCTTGAGTACGGGGTGCATTTTTTCTGAATAAAGCACAAACTGACATTTTTGAATACTTTGAGTGATCGACATGAGCGCTGTGTATGCAGAATTTTGAATGAGAAACTCAGCGTCATCAATACTAAATATTTTTAATTTAGAAGTGCCAACGCCATTTAACAAAAACAACTTGTTCATGGTCTTTGGGGTCGTGATAAGAATGTCAACCCCTTCATAAATTTCAGATTTCTGAATATCAATATGAAGCTCTTCATAGCCGACATAAACACGTAAGGAATTGTGTTTGGTATAGGATAAAAAGGCCTCATACAGTTCTAATGCACGCTCTTTATTTTCCACAAGAACAACCGCTCTTGGGGCATTTCCATCTGCCTCACATTTCAATTTTTGCAAAGTCGTTAGTATCAGGGTCGTTGTTTTTCCACTCTCTTTAGGGGCGATACAATACACATTTGATCCGCTTTTGATGACAGGAATACTACGGACCTGAAACGGCGTCGGCGTTATGATTTCTAAAGACGCTAGTTTCTCTCGGATATCAGAATGTAATTTTTTAAAAGGCATAGGAATTAAATAGAGGACTTTTTTAGGGTCGTGTATAATGTTTTGGCAAATATACGGTCTGTAAACGGATTAAAAGGAAAAGTAACTTTTTCTATTCAATAATAAGATCACGAAATACAGAACGTAGTGAGTATACGATGCGTTAGATGTGCTATTAAATTACATCTGGGCGATTATTTATGTTTAAAATTAAGAAGTAATAGTCAAACATATTATATCTTTATCTCCTTGTTATAAACAAACAAGATTTAGTTAATTAAGAGATCAAATACACGGATTTAAATCAAAAAAACACGTTTCTGAAAAGTCAACCCCAAAATATTGTTTGGTTAAAACGCGACATTCGATCGCAAGATCATGCCCCCTTATTGAAGGCAGAGCGTGCAGGTATCCCATATCGAATCGTCTATTTATTTGAACCTTCTAGAATCGAATACCCAGATACAAGCCCTCGACATTTACAGTTTGTATATCATTCTATCATCGCCTTAAACACGACCTTGAAACCTTTTAACAGAAAGGTCGAAGTGTTTTATGGAGAAGCCGTTGACATCTTTAAACATCTTAAAGACAGTTTTGATATCAATACCCTTTTTAGCTATCGAGAAAGTGGTACTCAAGGCTCTTGGGAACGGGACAAAAAAATTAAGAGTTACTGTAAAAAATATCAAATTAACTGGCAAGAATTTCAACGGGATGGCATTTTAAGAGGCATTAAAAATAGAGATAATTGGAACCGACAATGGCATGTGAAAATGCATGAATCTGTAATTCAAAACACCTATTCTGTATCGCAAGAAGCCCCCTTAGAACCTTCTTTTTTAATTCCTGAAAAATTAGAAACGCAATTAAAAAAATACCCAAAGCAATACCAACCAGCTGGAGAACAAAATGCATGGCGGTATTTAAAATCATTTACCAACCAGCGAGGGTTTAACTACCAAAAATACATTTCAAAACCAACCGAAAGCAGGACCGCTTGCAGTCGGCTGTCTCCTTATTTGGCTTGGGGCAATATGAGTATTAAACAAGCTTTTCAGTTTATTGGCACACATCCAAACGGTACTAAAAACAGCAAGGCGTTTTCGGCGATGTTGACCCGACTGCACTGGCATTGTCATTTTATTCAAAAATTTGAAGTGGAGTGTCGCTATGAAACCGATTGTATTAATAACGGCTATGAGCTTTTAGAACACGAAAAAAATGAAGCGTTTATAAAAGCTTGGAAAACGGGTACTACAGGGGTTCCATTGATCGATGCGTGCATGCGTGCTGTGGAGAATACGGGATGGATCAATTTTAGAATGCGTGCCATGGTGGTTTCTTTTTTAACACTAAATCTCGATCAAGACTGGAGAGAAGGCACCTACCATTTGGCGCGACAGTTTTTAGATTATGAACCCGGCATACATTATCCGCAGTTTCAGATGCAAGCAGGGACCACAGGAATTAATACAGTTCGTTTATACAACCCAGTGAAAAATTCACAAGAGCATGACCCCGAAGGGATCTTTATCAAAAAATGGATTCCAGAATTGAGGCAGGTGCCAATCGCTCATATTCATGAACCTTGGAACATGACCGCGATGGAACAAACCTTTTGTGGTGTACTTATTGGGGAAGACTACCCACTCCCAATCGTCGACTTACAAGAGAGTGCCCGCCTTGCAAGAGACAAAATATGGGGACACAAAAATCATCCTGCTGTACAGAAAGAAAAACAACGCCTCTTACAAACACATGTAAATGCGAGGTGATAACATAAGTGATTATTACTAATGAATAAACAAGATTATAAAATACATATTATTGGAGCAGGAGTCAGTGGTCTTATCGCCGCCATCGTCTTAGAAAATCATGGCTATCATCCAGTGGTTATTGAAGCGTCGGATCGCGTCGGAGGGCGCGTCAAAACCGATATCATTGACGGATATCAATTGGACCATGGCTTTCAAGTACTGCTCACAGCCTACCCAGCGGTTCAGAAGTATCTAGATTACGATGCTTTAGAATTACAAAAAATTTCACCAGGTGCCTCTATTTTTAAAGGGGATGACCAAAAAATAATAGGCGATCCATTAAGAGATATTTCGTTACTGTTTCCCACACTTTTATCTGGAATAGGGAATTTATCTGATAAAGTTAAAATACTGAAACTAAACCAAAAGTTAAAGAATAAATCAATGTCGGCTATATTTTCTGAAACAGAACAATCGACCTTGGCATATTTAACGGATTTTGGTTTTTCAAAGGATATTATTACAGATTTTTTCACCCCATTTTTTAGTGGAATTTTTCTTGAAACCCAACTAGAAACGTCGAGTAGAATGTTTGAATTCGTATATAAAATGTTTGGTGAAGGGCATGCAACCATTCCAAAAGCGGGTATGGAGGCGATTCCAAAGCAATTATTAAAGACTCTAAAGACCACAACTTTTAAGTATCATACGAAAGTTACCGCGCTCAAGGATGGAACCATCACTCTTGATGATGACACGCTATTAGAAAGTCAGTATACTATCGTTGCCACTGAAGCAAGTGGATTGATTTCTAATTTAAAAAATCAATCGACCGAATGGAAATCTTGCACGACCTTATATTTTGAAACGGAAACAAGAGCTATTGATAAAAAATTAATTGGGCTTATTCCTCAAACGGGAACCTTCATCAATAACATCTTTTACAATAGCAGTCTAAAAAGTGTTTCAAAACCTAAAAAAGAACTGCTGTCTGTGACGGTCACAGAGGATCAGGGCCTTTCTAATGAAGCCCTTGTAGAGGCCGTTAAAGTGGAGCTGAAAGCCTATTGTGGAGTTACAACTATGAACTTCATTAAGCTGTACTGTATTCCAAGAGCACTCCCAAAATTAGCGAATTTAAAATATGAAATGCTTCCGTCTGAAACCCGTTTAACAAGTCGTGTGTTTTTGGCTGGAGACACGCAATTAAATGCCTCTTTGAATGCTGCTATGATTTCTGGTGAACGAGCGGCATTGGGTGTTATAGAGTCTTTGAATAATTACATGGATTAAATTCATTTATGGTTCTATGATATTTAAAAACAAGAACCTATCAAAATAATAGCTTTTAATAGGTTCTGTTTTAGTTGTCTTAGTGATTGTGATTAGAAGGGTCTTCCTCTAAAATTTCATCAGAATTGTTCAATTCCATCTCATGATCATACTGACAACACATCGGTAAATTACCATATGCATTCAGATCGCTCGCAACCTTGTCGGTATCATAGCCGGACGCTGCAATGGCATTATGAATTTCCATCTCATTGGTCTTAGCTGCATCAAAAGAAACATCTACTTTCTTTTGATCAACATCCCAAGTTGCATTAGCATCTCCTTCAACTTTGTTCGCAGTTTTTTCAATAGTGTTTTTACACATTCCACAGTTTCCTCTGACTCCGAAACTAAGGGTCATCATTTGCATTTCATTTGAAACGGTTGCTGTTTCATTTTTAACCGTCTTTTTATAGCTTAATAATCCGATCGTTGCAATGACAGCCAAACTTAAAATTACTTTTTTCATGGTATTAAAATTTAATTGTTATTATTCTAATACTTGTTTTACTTCGCCACATTTTAGCATGGCTTGTCCGAAATAAGGGTTCACTACCTTTTCTTTTTTACTGAGCCAATACGCGCCCTTATTGTTGTCTGCCATAGGGCAAAATTGTTGGTATATTTTTTCATTTACCCCAAAGCGTTCAATCGCACTTGTTAAGTAGGAGGAAAGAAGTTTAAACTGTTTTCTTTGTGCTATTATGTCCGTCGAATTTGAAATTGAAGTCGCAGTATTTTTAATATCCTTTGCGAAGGACATCCAATGGACGTGCGCATTTTTATTTTTTAATAGATTCGTATCAACCTCCGTTAAATCAGCGAGTACCATTTTGGCGTTTTTCATAACTGCCTCCGAATCATCGTTGACTAAATCATCTTTTAAAAGGATATAGCTATCAAACACTTTTTTTAATTGATTTTGAAACGTTTTTGATACTTTAATTCGTTCATTAATAGGAGTAGGGCTGTCCATGTCAGTCATGGTCTCCATCATCCCCAAATGCCCTTCGTGACCTATCATTGTTTTTCCTCCCGCTTTGTTCATCATCGACTTTTTGCCTTGTAATTGTGCCGCAGCATCAACAGTGAAAGCACCGTTTGTCACGATTTCATCACCAAAATTTAGACCCTCAATAACTTCATATGAATCGCCTAATTTAGTTCCTAATACAATTTCTTTCATTTCAAAAATGGGCTCGGTGCTATTTGGTTTTAAATACACCACCGATCGAACGCCTGTCCACAACACAGCAGACGCTGGGATTTTCAACATTGTTTTCATTGCGGAAGCTTGTGTTCTTTTGATGATGCCTTCAACGAACATTCCAGGTTTAAACACATTGTCTTTGTTGTTTAAAACGGCTCTTAATTTTACGGTTCTTGTGTTTGCATTTAAAACAGGATCTATAAAATCAACCTTCGCTTTGAACGTTTTATTTGGATTCGAATTCGTCGTTATTGAGATTTCTTGTCCTTTTTCAAATAGATCAATTTGATTTTCATACACATCAAAATTTGCCCAAACCGTATTGAGGTTGGCTATTTTTAATAAGGCTTGACCTTGTTTGATATAATCGCCTTGTGCTACTAATTTTTCAGAAACCGTTCCAGAGAATGTCGCATAAATTGGCACGTTGTCTTTGACTTTTTTAGTGGTCTCAATTTGATTGATTTGAGCGTCAGAAAGTTTCCATAGTTTTAGTTTATTTCGCACTGCGTTATACAATGCTGGCTGGGATTCTTTTAAAGACACTGCCGTGATTAATTCTTGCTGAGCCGCATACAATTCTGGAGAATACACCGTTGCCAACAATTGACCTTTTCGTATTTTTTCTCCCGTAAAACTGACATTAAGTTTTTCTATCCTTCCTGAGAAGTAACTCACTTGAACGGCATTGGCTTCTTCATTTTCAATAATTGTACCTGATAACTTTACCCCACTGTTTTCCATAGCACCCTCACCAATCACAGCCGTTTGGATGTTGGCCAATGCCATCGCGTTTTCGGTCAGTTTAAACTGATCGGCCGCTAAACCCATTGCAGTTGTTTCGGCAGGAATTAAATCCATCCCACAAATAGGGCAATCACCTGCTTCAGGAAGCATGATTTGCGGATGCATAGAGCAGGTCCACATTTGATCTGTTTCAGCCATTTCAGCGTGATTGTGTGCTGTTTTTTCGTTGGATGAATTTCCGAAAAGGAACCAACCTAATAACAATCCAACAGCTAATATTCCGATATAAATAATGTATTTTTTCATGTGTTTAATTTGTTAAATAATTAATAACCGCAGTTTGTACGTAATACATTTTTACAGATTCCACCTGACTCATTTGAAACTTCAATTGCAACTCTTGAATGTCAAGCACGTCGTTAAAATCGATTGTTCCCGTTTCATAGCTTTTAATTAAAATATCTTCAGCATTCTTGGCTTGATTTAGGTTTTTCACTTGCGTATTATAGCTTATTCGTGCACTAATACGTTGTTTTAAAGCTTTATCTAAAAGTGTTTCCAAGTTGTTTAATCGTTGTTGTTTTTTGAAGGTTATTGCTTGTTTTTGGAGCGTATTTTGTTTAGTCCTAGATTTGTATTTAGTATTAAAAATTGGAATCGAAAGGGACACCATTGGCATCAAAATATCTTTTCCATTATCGCTAAAATTTACATCGGGGCGTTTTTCAACATTGACATAATCCAACCCAAATCCAAACATTGGACTGCTTTGCTTTTGGTTTAATAATTCTGATTTTTCAACGGATTCGTAAAGTTTATCATACTTTAATAACTCAGGATGTAGGGTCAATTTATCGGCATGCATATCAATAGTATGTTCTGGGATTTTTAAATAATTAATTACTTTGAATGCGATGTCTTTGTCCCGATTGAGATGTTTATTGAAGTTGGTTTGTTCTGCCAAAAAGTCGTGTTCTAAAACCTGATTGAGTTGCTTCAATTCATTTTTTCGTATCTGCAATCGCAACACATCTACCACCGAAGCTTTTCCAACTTCCACAGAAGTTAATGCTAGGGTTTCATAGGTTTTAAGTAATGACATATTTTCGACTAAAATCGTTTGTTTCGCTTTCAATGCATAGAGCTTATAATAAGACTGCGAAATAGATGCAACCAATTTTCTTTTAGCAATGGCTACATCTACATACACGGCATCTGCCAAAGACGTTGCATAGTTTTCTCTGGCGGTAATAGCACCAAACGAAGGCAGCATTTGTTTAGCAGACACTTTGAAGCGTTGTGCTCCTGTTCTTGTCTCTGGTTCACTGACAAAGTAGCCCACTCCAATTTGTGTATTAGGCAAGGTGTTTGCTTCGTTTACTTTTTCGGTAGCAATGCTATATTGCAATTCAAATTTTTGAATTTCTGGATTATTCTTTAATGCTACATCAATAAGTGTTTCTAACTGCTGAGCACTTATAGAGTGAAAAGTGAAATAGTGAAATAAACTACCTTTTTTAAGTGAAAAGTGAAAAGTGAAAAACTTGAATCCATTGATTTCTTTAAGAGAAAAGTGAAAATCGAAGTATTGAAAAGAGTGACCTTTTTTAAGTGAAAAGTGAAAAGTGAAAAAATAAATAGGGTTAATCTTTTTAAGTGTAAATTGAAAAGTGAAAAACGATAAGATTGTTGCCTCTTTGTTTCAAACTCCTCACTTATCCCGATCAACTTTACACTTTTAACTAAACACTTATCACTTTTCACTTTAAGCTTATCACTTTTAACTAAACACTTATCACTTTTCACTTTAAGCTTATCACTTTTCACTTTCAAAGTATCACTTAACTCTTCTAGCTCTTTCATATTATTTTCTTTTAGCTGTTTTAATAGAACTCACTAACATTGCTACTAATTCTTTATTTAATTCAAAAAGACTTTTGTATTGCTTCTCATCAATATATTTAGTGTCTTTTAGCAAATCCAACCAATACAATGATTCATTAGCTTCTTTAAGAGAAATACTCAATTTATGTATAAAATCTGCTTTACTTTGCCCGAATTCAGCTTCTCGGATTAACGCTCCAACAGCAGTTCCACTTCTTAAAAGCTGTTTACTTAAAACATATTCTTTCTTGACAGAAACTAATCGTTGAGAAAGCTTTACAATAGAAACTGCAAAAGCATAACTTTTAATTTTTAAAATACTTTCACCCATAACATTTACTTTTTATTTATTTCAAATTTTCAACTATTCACTTCTCACTTCTCACTTTTATCTTTTCACTTTTTCACTTCCAACTCTTGCTTCCAACTATACAACACTGGAACCACAAACAAGCTGATTAACGCAATGAGCATACCTCCAAAACTCGGAATCGCCATCGGAATCATAATATCACTTCCGCGACCGGTGGATGTTAAAATCGGCAACAATGCCAAAATCGTAGTTGCCGTGGTCATTAGGCAAGGTCTGATTCGTTTTTCTCCTGCTTCGACAATAGCGGCTCTAATTTCCTTTTTGTTTTCAGGGGTATTTCGTTCAAAAGTTTGTTTTAAATAGGTCGCCATGACGACACCATCGTCAGTAGCAATTCCGAAAAGTGCAATAAATCCAACCCAAACCGCCACACTCAGATTGATGGGATGCATCTGGAATAAATCGCGAAGATTTTCACCAAACACATCAACATTTAAAAACCAATCTTGACCATAGAGCCATATCATAATAAAACCACCTGCAAATGCGACTGCAATTCCCGTAAAAACCATGAGTGAAGTCGCTACAGAGCGAAACTGAAAGTATAGAATTAAAAAGATAATGAGTAACGCAAGCGGTACCACCACCGATAAAGTTTTTTCTGCACGCAATTGATTTTCATAAGTTCCTGTAAATTGGTAATTAATCCCTTTTGGAACGATGAGCGCTCCTGAATCTATTTTGGATTGAATAAGTGCTTGTGCATTTTCAACGACGCTTACTTCTGCAAAACCATCCAACTTATCAAACAAAACATAACCAACTAAAAAGGTATCTTCACTTTTGATGACTTGTGGCCCTTGTTCGTAACGAATGCTTGCCAATTCGCTTAAAGGCACTGGACTTCCTTTTTCCACAGGAATGTATATCTGCTTCAAATCGGTTGGATTCCCTCTTAATTCTCTTGGGTAACGCACCCGAATGCCATAGCGTTCTCGACCTTCAATGGTTTGCGTGATTCCCATCCCACCTACAGCTACTTTAAGCACATCCTGAACCGCTTGAATGCTGATGCCATAACGAGCAATTTTTTCTCTATCAATATCGATAAGTAGGTAGGGTTTCCCGACAATTCGGTCGGCATAGACTGCCTGCTGTTTCACGCCCTCGGCTTGTTTTAATAGGGTTTCTAATTGCAATCCAAAGGCTTCGATTTCTTTTAAGTCCTGTCCTTTTACCTTGATGCCCATTGGCGCACGCATCCCAGTTTGAAGCATGACCAATCGGGTTTCAACCGGCTGAAGTTTTGGAGCAGATGTGACACCTGGTAATTTGGTAACACGTACGATTTCATTCCAAATATCATCTGGGGATTTAATTTCTGGACGCCAATTACGGTAAAACTCTCCATCATCATCTTTTATTAATTGAGACCTTTCTACTGTGCTTAATGTGACATTTTCTGAATTGTTGGGATTTGCAGAAAAACGCCCATCTTTCAATTCAAAAAAACCAGCAGTATTTACTTTATAACGCTGGCGATTGCCGTTTTCATTCAGCATGAATTCTGATTTGTATTGATAAACAGTTAAATATGACTGTTTTAGATTTATTTGCTGGATCTGGAGGATTATCTCTTGGGTTTGAAGCACAAGTGTAAAATAAATTGCCATAGCAATTTGATTTTATAAAACAATCGAGCGCTTGGTAGCGGCTATTTTACATAACGGCTAATTATAGATACAAATGTTTTTAAACGCTGCGAAGCAAACCGCTTATTAGTTTAATGACCCAAGTTCTAACTATTCTTATGAAAACAAATGCTTCTGTGATATTTTACATAATATAGAATTATAGCTATCAAATAAACCCTGAAGTTTTTAAGCCGTAATTTCTTTTAACATAATTGTTAACGATATAGACCTAAAGACACTATATCTACAATTATGTGTAAATAGCCTGAAAAACGGCTATACAGAAATTACTATATTTGTACTATAATTTATATTATGTAAAATAGAATAATTCAACTTCAAATGCCCTCTATTCAGTTTAGTTCACTAATTTTGTAGCTTACAAATAAAGCCAATGAAAACCCTTACCATATTCCGTGTCATCGCCTTTTTAGAAGGTTTGTCATATATTCTATTACTATTTGTAGGCGTGCCTTTAAAATATATGAATGGTGACGTGACGCTTGTTAAAATGCTCGGCATGCCGCATGGATTTCTATTTATGGCGTATATCGCATTTGTGATTGTATTACGATTCGATCATAAATGGTTTAAAAAACATTTTATTTTAATTGCCTTAGCGTCTATCATCCCTTTTGGAACATTTATCGTGGAATATAAACTTAGAAAAATCAGTTAACATACTATGAAATACTTATATAATTACATCTATCAAATATTCCTATCCTGGAATATATCTTCAGATATGGCAAACTTGTTATGTCTTTCTTTGCTATTTTTGGCTTCCATTTTGTTCATTATTCTTGTTGATTATATCATTAGAAAAATTATTTTAGGAACGTTTTCCAAGTTAGCTGCGAAATCAAAAACAAACTTTGATGACATCATGGTTACCAATCGGGTGCCTAGAAACATTGCGCATCTGATACCGTTTTTATTGGCTTATAATTTTATTCCAAGCCTGTTTTTTAATTATCCATACTGGCAAATTTTAAGTAAAAAAACAATTTCAGTGGTCGGGATTATGCTTACAATCATTGGATTGCGAAGTGTCCTAAATTCTATGAAAGCATATTTCAAAACACTTATTTACTTAAAAGATAAACCTGTTGATAGTTATATACAGGTCTTTATGATTTTTGTCTGGCTTACCGGTATTTTTGCGACAGTCGCTATTATTTCTGGGATTTCATTTTGGGAATTTATTGCGGGATTAGGAACCATATCGGCCATTATTATTTTGGTATTTAGAGATACTATTTTAGGGTTTGTGGCTAGTATTCAGGTCTCTATTAACGACATGGTTCGTATTGGAGATTGGATTACGTTTGAAAAATTTGGTGCCGATGGCGATGTGGTTGAGATTAATTTAGCAACAGTTAAGGTTCAAAATTTTGACAACACCATCACCACCATCCCTACCTATGCCTTGATCTCCGACTCCTTTAAAAACTGGCGCGGAATGGACGAATCGAAGGGACGACGTATTAAGCGTTCTTTGAATATTCGTATGGAGAGTGTTAAAAACTTGAGTCAAGAAGACATTCTTCAAATGTCTAAAATTCAACTTATATCCGATTATATTTTACAACGCTCTCAGGACATCAATACTTACAATGAAAATCAAACAATTGATAAATCGCTACTAATTAATGGGCGGAATCTAACCAATATTGGCGTTTTTAGAAAATACATGGAAACCTTTATTGAACAACATTCGGCGATCAATAAAGACATGATGATTATGGTGCGACAGTTACAACCTACAGCGCAAGGGCTACCCATTGAAATTTATGCCTTTAGTAGTGATAAACGTTGGAAAAACTATGAATTTATTATTGCAGACATTTTTGATCATATGATAGCATCTGTAAATGATTTTGATCTAAAAATTGCGGAATCGCCTCTTTTTCCAGTCACTAAAAAATAAGCAATGAGTTTAAGAGATTCGAGTTTAAAATCCCTTCGACCTGACGTCATAACAGGAACGGTTAAAACGGAAATGTCATCCGAAGAATATTTTCAAAATTCCATTTTACGACCGATTATAAAGTTTCAAAATGATCTGTTAATCGCCGTATTTTTGAATTATTGTAAAACCTACAAAAACGTATTTTTTGATTTGTCGGTTGAGAAAAAAATCATATATATCGATACTGCGATTGTAAAAAATACCGCTTTTAGAAACAGCCTAAAAGACCTCATTATTGGTCTATTTTCGGTCGAAGAATACTCGCAGTACATTGAAAATGCATCCGCCTTAAATAAACGAATGACCGGCATTATTAAAGAACGTTTAATTAGCCATGTTCAGTTACTCTCAGAAGCCCGCCCTACAACGTAGATTCGCCATTCAAATTGGTGGTTAATACCGAGCTCATATAATCAAAATAAGGTCTGATCACTTTAAAACTCTCAACGATTTGATGTTCAAAGTCTTTGGATAATACGGCTTTATCAGAATATTTTCGCACAAAAATAAACTGTTTTTTACGAATCAAATCAATGTTTGGATCTTGCTTGTCAAACCCTCTTGGAGCCGATTTCAATTCATCCCCTTGAACCGTCCCCCAAACCGCTTTAAATGCAGGTGTATCCATCAACGCTCGGATATCTTCCGAATCCGTTTCAAACTCTTTACGGATTCTCAAAAGGTCTTCTTTACTAGGATCCCAAAAACCAGTGGCAATAAAACTTTCGTTTTCGGGCGCAAGATGTAAGTAATAACCCCCTCTTAATTCTGGTTTGGTCCGATGAAAGCTCCCCCCAAAATGGGTTTTATAAGGTAATTTATTCTTTGAAAAACGAACATCTCTATAAATTCGAAATACTTTAAATGTATCAATCGAATCAAACTGGTTTAGGTGCTCAAATAACTGATTGTAAAATTGCTTCACGTCCAATTCAATTTCCTTAAAACTCGCTTTATGGTCATGAAACCAATCGCGGTTATTGTTTTTTTGCAATTTTTTTAGAAAACTAAATACATCTTTGGAGATCATAACTTATGGTTTTTTAAATTCTATTTTATGTAAAATCAACCCCGATGCCGGTGCAATATAATCCATGACAAACTCACTTTCAGATTTCAAACTGTCTTTAATATACTCCAAATCGATTTCGCCCCGTCCTAATTTGATCAAAGCCCCCATCATCAATCGAATTTGATGCCGTCCAAACCCTTTTCCAATCACTTTTAAAACATAACTTTTTTTAGGAAAAAAACTGGCCGTGTACAGTGTGTTCTCAATCAGCTCACAACCGATCAATTCTCGATCATAAACGCCTTCATTCGTAGGTTTATAACAATAGGTTTTATAATTGTTTTTACCTTCAAACAACAGTGCCCCTTCTTTCATTAAATCGATATCCAATGGCTCTAAAATAGTGGTCAGTATCGGTGCTGCAAACGGATGAAACTTTTCGCCCTGTGCAAACACATAATGGTATTCTTTTAATTTTGAATCCTGAATGATATTAAATTTCGCATCCACTTCTTCAATGCTCAACGCTCTAATATCTTGTGGAAGGTTTTGATTAAACGTTCCCATAAATTCGACTAAATCCTGTAAGGGTTGTCCATCTAAAAACAATTCAAAAGCAGCCTCACTCGCGGAGACCATGGCATCCGTTCGCCCCGCTCCGAGTGTTTTAAAAGATTGTTCCCCCAATATAAATTTCAGAGTGCGATCAATCATCAGATGCACCGTTTTGGTGTTGGGTTGTTTTTGCCAACCATGAAACCGGTAGCCTAAAAACTGAACTTTGACCAAATAAAAATAGCGTTTTTGCAACATGACTACAAGGTCGGTATTTTAAAAAGAGTTACAAAATTAATGTCTCGATTTCAAAACCTCAATAACCGAATCGAGCTTAAACCCTTTTGCTTGCAATAAAATTAAGTAATGAAATAATAAATCGGCACTTTCATTTAAAAACAAATCATCGTTTGCATCTTTCGCTTCAATGATCACTTCAACGGCCTCCTCGCCTACTTTTTGAGCAATTTTATTGATGCCTTTTTCAAATAATTCGGACACATAAGACGTTTCGGCGGAAGCATTTTCTCTTCGATAGGAAATAATGGATTCTAATTCTGATAAAAACCCATACGATTCGGTGTTAGTCGCCCCCCAACAGCTATCCGATCCTTTATGGCAGGTTGGACCTTCTGGAGTTGCCTGAATGAGTAAGGTGTCGTTATCACAATCATTCTTCAAACTGATTAAAGTTAAAAAATGACCGCTCTCCTCCCCTTTTGTCCAAAGGCGCTGCTTGCTTCGACTAAAGAAAGTTACCTTATTAGTTTCCAGAGTTTTGGAAACCGCTTCGGCATTCATATACCCGAGCATTAAAACGGTTTTGGTTGTCGAATCTTGAATAATTGCTGGGATTAATCCGGCACTGTTATACTTGATGTCCATTAGAGTCGTATGTTTATTTGTTTTGATTGTAATTCTTGTTTTAAATCTTTTATTTCAATTTCACCAAAGTGAAATACACTAGCTGCCAAAGCGGCATCTGCTTTGCCGTCTTTAAATACATCCACAAAATGCGCCATAGTTCCAGCACCCCCAGAAGCAATAATTGGAATGTTTACGGTTTCTGAAAGTTGTGCAAGTGCCTCATTTGCAAAACCTGTTTTGACGCCATCGTTGTTCATGGAAGTGAAAAGTAGTTCACCTGCACCTCGAGTTTCCATCTCTTTGGCCCATTCAAACAAGTCTAACTCTGTAGGAATCGTGCCGCCAGCCAAATGTACCAACCATTTACCATCCACTTGTTTCGCATCGATTGCCACAACAATGCATTGGTTTCCAAAGGCCTTGGATAGCTCGTTGATAAGCGCTGGACGTTTGATAGCCGCTGAATTTACACCCACTTTATCGGCCCCCGATTTTAGGAGGATTTCGACCCCTTCTTTGGTACTCACCCCACCACCAACAGTGAACGGAATGTCAATTTGTTCTGCAACAGACCGCACCATTTCGATGGTCGTGGAACGAGATTCTAAGGTCGCCGTGATGTCTAAAAACACCAATTCATCGGCACCGTTTTCGGCATATTGTTTTGCTAAGGCGACCGGATCTCCAGCATCTCTAAGGTTTAAAAAATTAACCCCTTTTACCGTTCGGCCGTTTTTAATATCTAAGCACGGAATGATTCGTTTTGCTAACATACTTATGGACGGTTTAATTGATAGGTTTCTAATTGTTTTAAACTGATATTTCCTTCGTAAATGGCTTTTCCAATAATAACCCCTTCACATCCCAATTCCGCTAATTGAGGCAACTCTTCAAACGCTGAAATCCCTCCAGATGCAATCAGATTGACAGGGCTGACAGTGTTTAAAATCGTTTCATATAACTCAAACGAAGGGCCCTGAAGCATGCCATCTTTTGAAATATCGGTACAAATCACATAGGAGATGCCTTTTGATACAAATTCTTTTATAAATTCGATCACTTCCTTGTCACTCTCTTCTTGCCAACCTTGAATGGCTATTTTTTGATCTAAACAATCGGCACCCAATATAATTTTATCAGCACCAAAGGTATCCAGCCAATTTAAAAACTGTGTTGGATTTTTAACCGCAATACTGCCCCCAGTAACCTGATGGGCACCAGAATCAAATGCGATTTTTAAATCGGCATCGGATTTTAATCCACCTCCAAAATCGACTTTCAAATTGGTGTTTGTCGCAATGGATTCCAAGATATTATGATTGATAATATGTTGGGCTTTTGCTCCGTCTAAATCTACCACATGAAGATGCTCGATCCCAACACCTTCAAACATTTTAGCAACTTCTAAAGGGTTTTCATTGTAGACTTTTTTGGTGCTATAATCGCCTTTCGTCAGTCGTACACACTGACCATTAATAATATCGATTGCAGGAATAATTCGCATGTTATAAGTTTAAAAAGTTTTGTAATAATTGAGCCCCGTCTTTACTGCTTTTTTCAGGGTGAAATTGAACCCCATAAAAATTATTGGATTGCAATGCCGCCGAAAATTCCAGTTCATACCTAGAGCTCGCAATGGTTTGCGCCCCAATCGCTGCATAATAACTATGAACAGAGTACATATAGCTATTTTCAGGGATCTCTAACAATAAATCCGATTGGAGGTTTTGAATTGTATTCCATCCCATATGCGGCACTTTCACCGCATTTGTAAACCGTTTGACCTCTACATCAAAAACGCCAAGTCCTTTAGTATCGCCTTCCTCAGAATGATTGCACAACAATTGCATGCCTAAACAAATGCCTAAAACATCTTGTTTGAGCGTTGGTATCAACCGGTCTAACTTAGATTTTTTTAACATCTCCATGGCCTGACTAGCTTCGCCAACCCCAGGAAATATGACTTTATCAGCACTTAGAATTTCATCGACAGAATTTGATAAAACCGCCTGGATGCCCAAACGTTGAAACGCGAATTGAATGCTCTGAATATTCCCTGCTCCGTAATCGATTATAATGACTTTCATTTATTATAAAGTTCCTTTGGTTGATGGTAAAATCATTTTATTGACATCTCTTTTGACAGCCATTTTTATCGCCTTTGCAAATGCTTTGAATATGGCTTCAATTTTGTGGTGTTCATTCGTTCCATCCGCTTGAATGTTTAAATTACATTTGGCGCCATCGGTAAAAGATTTAAAGAAGTGCATGAACATTTCTGTGGGCATTTTCCCCACATATTCACGTTTGAAATCGGCCTCCCAAACCAACCAATTTCTCCCTCCAAAATCAATCGCCACTTGGGCAATACAGTCGTCCATTGGCAAGCAAAATCCGTAACGTTCAATTCCTAGTTTTGAGCCTAACAACGTATGAAATAAATTCCCTAAAGCAATGGCTGTATCTTCGATCGTATGGTGTTCATCTACTTCTAAATCGCCCACCACTTTAAGATCCAAATCCATTTGACCATGACGCGCAATCTGATCTAACATATGATCAAAAAATGCAATCCCTGTATCGATTTTGCTTTTACCAGTCCCATCCAAATTCAGCCTAATATTTATCTTAGTTTCATTGGTATTTCGTACACTAGATCCAACCCGTTGATCGGCTTTCAAAAACTCATAAATAGTTTTCCAACTATTGGTTTCTAAAGCGATATAAGGGGTTAATGCATCCTGATTTACGGATATTTCATTTTCTCCTAAATGCGTTTCATCATTGATATAAATGCCTTTACAGCCTAGATTTTTTGCCAATTCTACGTCGGTGAGACGATCTCCAATCACAAACGAATTTTCTAAATCATAGGCTTCTGTGAAATAGTCTGTTAACAAACCTGTTTGAGGTTTGCGTGTTGGCGCATTGTCTTTGGCGAATGTTTTATCAATGAATTGTTTTTCAAAAACAATCCCTTCATTTTTAAAGGTATCGAGTATAAAAT
Organism: Formosa sp. Hel1_33_131; assembly: GCA_949499105.1. Classification (GTDB taxonomy): domain Bacteria; phylum Bacteroidota; class Bacteroidia; order Flavobacteriales; family Flavobacteriaceae; genus Hel1-33-131. Next base: position 159,187 of record CATEFX010000019.1, read on the forward strand.
TATGAACCGGCCAAAACGTGTTTTCAGGGTAAATAGCCGTGCCTAAACCGTCTTGATTGGTAATCATTACAATTTCGAAATCCAGTTCTTGACAAATCTTTTTCAAATTAGAAAATACATCCGGGTAAAATTCTAGCTTTTCAAAAGAATCAATTTGTTCATCGGCCGTTTCTTTGATGATGGTTCCATCGCGATCTATAAATAATACAGGTTTCATTTTAGGGTATTTAATAGGGTTAATAATTGAGCGTTTTCAGAAGGGGTTCCTACTGTAATTCTGAGACCGTTTTCACAACCAAATTGGGCGCTTCTATTTCTGACGACGATTCCATTTTTTATAAGTTCTGTATACCGTTTATGGGCATCATCTACTTTAATTAAAATAAAATTCGCATCGGAAGGATATATTTTTTCGATAAACGAATACGACTCAAAGGCCGTCGCTAAATGAGCACGTTCCTTTAAAATCAGGGCAATCTGTTCAGTCACCACTTCCCTGTTTTGGAGCGCCAATATGGCTGCATTTTGGGTAAGCGTATTGATGTTATAAGGTGGTTTTATGTTATTTAATACCGCAATAATATCTTTAGATGCATAGCAAATCCCCAATCGGATGCCCGCGAGCCCATAGGCTTTTGAAAGGGTTTGTGTCACAATTAGATTTGGATATTCGTTTAAATATGCTGTCCAGCTCACTTCATTAGAGAAATCAATATAGGCTTCATCAATGATGACTAAGCCATTAAACGCCTTTAAAAGGCGTTCTACTGCCTTGCGATCAACCACATTTCCAGAAGGATTATTTGGCGAACAGATACACAGTAACTTCGTCTCTGGTTGAACCTGTTTTAAAATACGATCGACGTCTAAATTGAAGTCTGACGTTAAGGGCACTTGAATATTTTTAATGGCGTTCAAATTTGCCAATACGTCGTACATCCCATAGGTTGGTGGAAACGTCACAATACGGTCTTGATTGGGTTCACAAAACGCTCTAAAAATTAAATCTAAGACTTCATCACTTCCATTTCCCAATAAGATTTGATCCATCGGAACCTTTTTTTGTCCTGAAATTAGTTTTTTTAAGGCCGTCTGTTGGGGATCGGGATATCGATTTAACGAATTGTCAAACGGGTTTTCATTGGCATCCAAAAACACCATGTCTGCTTCCAAATCTTTGTATTCATCGCGCGCAGACGAATAGGGTGTCATTCCATTAATATTAGATCGAAGTAATTTATTTAGATTCATCTTCAATTGATTTTAGTCGAATAGACACGGCATTCTTATGTGCCATTAAACCTTCGGCTTCCGCCATAAGTTCGATAGTCGTTCCGATAGTTTGCAAGCCCTCTTTGGAGATTTCTTGAAAGGTGATGTTTTTCAAAAAACTATCCAAGTTGACCCCCGAATACGCTTTTGCATAGCCATTTGTTGGCAAGGTATGATTGGTTCCAGACGCATAATCGCCCGCACTCTCAGGCGTGTATTTACCAATAAAAACAGAACCTGCATTGATCACGCTATCTACATAAAAGGATGAATTATCGGTGCAGATGATATAGTGTTCAGGACCATAAAAATTGATTAGATCGACCGCTTCCTGATCTGATTTCACTAAAATTAGCTTCATGTTTTCAAGTGCTTTTTCTAGGATCGATTGGCGTGCTAATAATTGAGTTTGAATACGGACTTGTTTCGCTGTTTCCAAAAGAAGTGTTTCGTCGGTTGACACCAAAACCACCTGACTGTCAGCGCCATGCTCGGCTTGACTTAATAAATCTGAGGCCACAAAAGCTGGATTGGCATTTTTATCGGCCATAATTAGAAGTTCACTTGGGCCCGCAGGCATATCGATCGCAACTCCATATTTGGTTGCCAATTGCTTGGCGACCGTCACATACTGATTCCCTGGTCCAAAAATCTTAGAAACTTTAGGAATACTAGAGGTTCCAAAAGTCAACCCAGCAATGGCTTGAATCCCGCCTACTTTAACAATCGTTCTAATGCCACACAAAGCAGCAGTATACAAAATTTCATTTGCAATGGCGCCTTTCGCATTTGGAGGGGTACATAAAATGATGTTCTTACATCCCGCTAAAGTCGCAGGCACTCCTAACATTAAAACCGTCGAAAACAAGGGCGCAGTCCCGCCTGGAATGTACAATCCAACCGTTTCAATAGGCCGTTTTTCTTGCCAACAACGAACACCTGGTTGTGTTTCAATATCTACTTTCGCTGTTTTTTGAGCAGCGTGAAAAACTTCAATATTCGATTTTGCTTGTTGAATGGCTGCTTTTAAATCGTTTGACACGAGTGCCGATGCTTGTTCAATTTCTTCTTGAGAAACAAAAGAAGCTGTTAATTCAACCTTATCAAACCGTTTGGTATAGCGAGTAATGGCCGCATCCCCTTCTTGTTTGACCGCTAAAAACACTTCATCCACAATTGCTTCGATAGCCTCCACAGATTGAGTCGGGCGTTGTAACAAAGTTTCCCATGTTGAAATGGGTGGATATTTGGAAATAGATGCCATTAGAGAACCATTTTTTCGATTGGACAAATAAGGATGCCTTGAGCTCCTAATGCTTTTAAATCGTCGATAATATTCCAAAATTGGTTTTTATCAATCACACTGTGTACCGAGCTCCAGCCCGATTCCGCCAATGGAAGAACGGTTGGACTTTTCATGCCTGGTAAGAGGTTAATAATCGCTTCTAAACTCTCGTTAGGTGCATTCAAAAGAACGTACTTGGACGATTGTCCTTTAAGCACCGACTCAATACGGAATTTTATTTTATCTAAAATAGCTTGTTGCGCTGCATTGATGGTTGGAGACACTGCTAAAACAGCTTCCGATTTTAGAATCACTTCCTTCTCAACCAAGTTATTTTTAAACAAGGTACCCCCTGTAGAAACAATATCCACAATGGCATCTGCTAACCCAATGTTGGGTGCAATTTCAACAGACCCATTAATGACATGGATACTGGCTTTGATATTGTTCTCCTCTAAAAACGCATTGACGGTATTTGGATACGAAGTCGCAATTTGCTTGCCGTTCAAATCATTGAGAGATTTATATTCCATAGCTTTAGGAACCGCAATAGACACCCGACATTTAGAAAATCCAAGTTTAGAGATATACTCAATCGAATTGCCCTTTTCTACCAAAACATTGTTTCCAATAATCGCGGCATCGACCACCCCATCTTTTAAGTATTGAGGAATATCGCCATTCCGAAGATAAAAGACCTCGACCGGAAAGTTGGTCGCTGTGGCCTTTAGTTGATCCTTACCATTATCAATTGAAATACCAATATCTTTCAATAATTTCATTGAGTCGTCTTTAAGTCGACCTGACTTTTGAACTGCAATTTTTAAAGTGTTCATTCTTAATGTATTTTTATTTTAAAATTAAAAAACCCGCTTGATTGCTCAAACGGGTCTGTTATATAGTTTAATTATTTATCCTACACATCGTTACCTCGCTTGATCGCTAGTAAGTAAATGATGATGGTATATAAATAATGATAATTTCATTCTAATAATATTGAGTACAAATATTCAAAAAATAAATAGTTTAAACCTAACTTATTTTTAAAAATTATTGATTTCTTAAAAAAGCCAGTATAAACTAACTAATCGTTTGTAAATTATTGATTCCCTAAAATAATTGGCAATCCAGTTTTTCCAGAACCAATAACAATCACTTTGCTGTTTGGAGATTCAGATAACTTTACAGTCGCTTCAATCCCTTTATCTTGAAGGATTCGATCGTTAAGAGACGCACTTAATATTTTATTGGCATCTGCTTTACCTTGCGCTTCAATACGTACTTTTTGAGCTTCTTTATCAGCCGTTACTAATCTAAATTCATACTCTAAAGATTCTTGTTCTTGCTTTAATTTACTCTCAATCGCATTTTTAATGGTGTTAGGAAGTTTTACATCTTCTACCAATACACGTTTTACATTTAAAAATTGACCATCTAATAAAGTGACAACTTCGTCAAGAATTTCTTGTTCGATCACATCACGCTTACTAGAATACAATTGCTCAGGCGTATAACGTCCCACCACACTTCTTGCCGCTGCATTGACCGCTGGATTTAAAAGCTCATTCACATAGTCTTCCCCTTTGGTTTTAATTAGACTTCCAAGGTTTTCGTATTCTGGTTCGTACCAGATCGTTCCATTGACTTTAACTTCGAGTCCGTTTACTGATAAAACATTCATTTCATCCGAAATAGATTGTTGTCTTACTTTGTGGATTAACATACTGTTCCAAGGCGCTACAATTTGAAAGCCTTCACCGTACGTTTTGTCCGTCACAATTCCTTCTCCAAAGCGTTCGAATAAGACACCGCCTTCACCTGGGCCGATGGTCACTGCTGTTTTAGATATTAAGAGTACTAAAACTCCAAGTATCACGATAATTGGGAGTCCGATTTTAGGTAATTTTTCCATTTTTTTGTTTTAAATTATTTAAATAAGTCCGTTGTATTTTCTTATAATCCATTCGATTGCTAAACTCAACACCAGCAATAGCAACCAAAATTTTAGATCGATCAAAGGTACTGATTTTTTAGTGAATTTCTGGATACTTGAAAACCGATTATCAGAAATTAAGTGCGCTATTAAATCGTTGGTTTGAGTATCAAAATAAGTCGTTCCATCGGTATGAAGAGCGAGTTGCTCAAGTTGCTCTACATTCGCATTTATAAATTGTTGCTCAATATTAAAGTTTAAAATTTCGAACGAACCAAAAGCGCGGTGACTTTTTTTATTTGCACTCACTTCAAAGTTGTAGACACCTGGTTCTAAGGCGCTCAGATTGATCATATAAGTGTTTTGATTCGACACCATGGGGTACTCAATTTGACGCCCCGAGGTCGTTTCTTTAAGCCTAATATTTAGCTGTGCATTGGGATCTGGTTCGTAATTTTTATTAAAAAATTGTGCCGATAATTCAAGAGATTGACTTCCATCATAAATGGATTCATAGTTTAATATCAGTCGTTTGGTTTGATTTTGAATGTTTAAATATTGAATCATTTTAGCCATCAATGCATCAAAATTTTCAAAATTTTTGGTTTCTCGATACGAATGCATGCGCCATTTCCAGAGATTCTCGGCTAAAAGAACAGACGACCTTCTAGCATTGTTTTCGTAAGTAAACCACAAAGGCTCTTGAGTATCGATGCCATTAATCGATTTAAACACGAATGTTTCATGCCGCACATTGATGTTGATACTTCCAAATTCTGTGCTTAAGGGCGGATAGGAATTAAAAGTGAAATCGGTCGTGATAAAATTAGCAAAACTTGAGTTAATCCGTCCTTGATAGCTTTCAGTTTGACCTGTAATTTCCTGCTTAAAGTCCGATTGGATAGAATTTAAAAACGACCACTGGGTTTGGTTCCCTCCTATTATAAATGTGTTTAATTTTCTTTTGTTAATAAAATCAAATGCCGCTTTGAAACTTGGATTCGGTTGATACAGAATCGCAAGGTCATATTCGTCTTTTAAACGCAGAAAATCAGATGGCGAACAAATGGTTACAAGCCTTTGCTCGTTGGTTTCAATAGACGTTTTAAGAACTCCTAAATCCGGATGCAATATGGATGAAATTAATGCGATTTTGGTACGTTCATCAATACTTTCAATGGCAATATATTTTTGATTATTAATCGTGTTTTTTTCGTTTTTAAGGGGCGATAAACCCACTTGATACCGCTGTACTCCTACTTTGGTGGCTGTAATTTTTGGCGTTACAATTTTGATGTTTTGATCTTGTGTAAACCGAACCACTTCTTTGTGAATAATTCGTGAACCAGAACGAATCGTTAACACCGTCTGAATCGGCGAATTCCCAGAGTAGGACGCTATAATTTCAACGGGGAACTTATTATTTAAATAGGTGTATTTATTGACGTTTATTTGTTGAATTTTCAGATCTGTATGAAACATACGATCTCCTAATATAAGCGGAAAAACAACTTGCTCAAACGCTTTTGAAGCATACTGATAATCCGTACCAATGGTTTGATTTCCATCGGATATGAGCACAATTGGTGCCAATTGGGAATCATAAATAGCCTCAATACCCTGAAGGCTTTTAGTGATGTTGGTTTGATGGTCATCAAAAGTAAGTGTCGTATTTTGGTTGAGCTGCGCCCCAAAATTGTATAACTTGACCTCATATTTAGAGGCAATCTCTTTATTATTTACGATCGACTGCACAGCTTTTGAAGCAAGACTATCTTTACCTAAGTACTTTACAGATTGAGAGTTATCGACCGCTACCACAAGTGTTGGTTTCACAATCGAACTTTCTGAATTCTCAAACTTCGGATTGATGATAAGAAGCAGTAATGAAAAAATTGAGATAAACCTCAAACACGCCAACCCCCAATGCAACCGATGGCGTTTGGTTTTATATATATACTGAAAAAGCGCTACAAAGAGCGCTAAAATTCCAGATCCAATGATATATAAAATTGTTTGTGTAGGCATATTAAGATCGGTTGAGAACAACCGTTGTTAGAATGGTTTAAGTGAGCATCCCACCATCAACATTAATGGTTTGTCCAGTGATGTACGCCGATAAATCGCTCGCCAAAAACACACAGGCATTGGCAATATCTTCAGGAGTACCACCTCGTTTTAGTGGAATTCCTGCACGCCATCCTGCAACGGTTGCTTCATCTAATTTAGCCGTCATTTCTGTTTCAATAAATCCTGGAGCAATCACATTACTTCGGATGTTTCTAGAACCAAGCTCTAGAGCCACAGACTTTGAAAATCCAATAATCCCCGCTTTAGAAGCCGCATAGTTGGTTTGACCGGCATTTCCTTTCACACCGACCACCGAACTCATATTGATAATAGACCCTTTTCGTTGCTTTAACATGGTGCGTTGCACGGCTTTAGTCATATTAAATACAGACTTAAGATTGACTTCAATAACTTTATCAAAATCAGCTTCGCCCATCCGCATTAGTAAATTGTCTTTGGTGATTCCAGCATTATTTATCAGAATATCAATGGTTCCGAAATCGGCTAACACATCTACTGCAAGTTGTTGTGCTTCGTCAAAATTAGCAGCATTACTTTGATACCCTTTCACCGTTGTTCCATATGCTTGAAGTTCGGTTTCTAAGAGGTTGGCAGCTTCTACAGATGCACTGTACGTAAACGCTACATTGGCGCCATGCTGTGCAAAAACCGTTGCGATTCCTTTTCCAATCCCACGACTCGCGCCTGTAATAATGGCTGTTTTTCCTTCTAATAGTTTCATATACAATAGCTGTAAAAATTATTAATTTCAAATATAGTAAAATGGTTTCAAATAAAATTCCTTAAAATCTGATTTGTGAAGGTGGGGATCAGTAATTATAAAATTGAATAAAACACTTCTTACCCTATCGCTTGCGCAAGTGCCTCGCTTGTGTCTTTAATCACAATCAAAGAATTTATGGTCTTATTACATTTATTACTCAATAACTTGTAAGCTTACTTATCGTAATGGGCACGAGCAAAAGATGCTCGCGCTAGCTGGGATCAGTAATCATAAAATTGAATAAAACACTTTCCCTATCGCTGGCGCAAGCGTCACGCTTGTGTCTTTAATCATAATCAAAGAATTTAAGGTCTTATTACATTTATTACTCAATAACTTGTAAGCTTACTTATCGTAATGGGCACGAGCAAAAGATGCTCGCGCTAGCTGGGGAAACAAATTAATCGCAAGAGTGTTTGCTGTTGTAAAACGACAAACACCTTATGTAGATATTTTAAAGTACGTAGCTTAAAATTTTAACAATTTTTACTTGTTTTGATCATAGAATACTGGGGAATATAACACCCCTACTATTTCGAGTAACATCAAAATCATTTTATAAAATTTTACCAACCCAAATATATAAAAGCAAAAAAAACCTCCTAATACTAAAATTAGGAGGTTGATATGAATATGGAAAAATATGTTACGCGAGTACTTCGGCCACTTTTTTTCCTATTTCAGCAGGAGATTCCACAACGTGAATGCCACATTCTCTCATGATTTGTTTTTTAGCTTGTGCAGTATCTTCACTACCGCCTACAATAGCACCAGCATGGCCCATCGTACGTCCGGCAGGCGCGGTTTCACCCGCAATAAATCCAACCACTGGTTTTTTGCTGCCACTCTCTTTATACCATTTTGCGGCATCCCCTTCCAGTTGACCTCCTATTTCACCAATGACCACTACACATTCTGTTTCTGGGTCGTTGATCAACATTTCGAGGGCTTCTTTAGTGGTGGTTCCAATAATAGGATCGCCACCAATACCAATGGCTGTCGTAATTCCTAACCCTTGTTTCACCACTTGATCCGCGGCTTCATAGGTTAAAGTTCCTGATTTGGACACCACGCCTACGGTTCCTTTTTTGAATACAAAGCCTGGCATGATGCCTACTTTGGCTTCTCCGGGTGTAATGACTCCGGGACAGTTAGGTCCTACCAAACGACAGTCTTTTGTACGGATGTAATTCGCCGCTTTAATCATATCGGCAACAGGAATCCCTTCTGTAATGGTAATGATTACTTTTATTCCAGCATCAGCTGCTTCCATAATGGCATCTGCAGCAAATGCAGGCGGTACAAAAATAATGGTTGTATTCGCACCAACTTGATCAACCGCTTCCTTAACCGTGTTAAATACCGGTTTCTCTAAATGCGTTTGCCCCCCTTTTCCAGGCGTCACACCCCCAACAACATTGGTTCCATAATCAATCATTTGAGAGGCATGAAACGTTCCTTCACTTCCAGTGAATCCTTGAACAATTATTTTTGAATCTTTATTTACTAAAACACTCATTTGGTTTTTATTTTATTGTTTAATTTTTACTGCTGCAAATGTAATTTTTTGAATGGGAATCTTAACAGTTTTAAAGGTAAAATTTAAATCAAGATTCGTTTTCTTTTAAATCCTTAATAATCGCTGGTAATTTACGAAGCAACGCTAATTCTTTGAGTTTTGCGCGGGACTCTTCTACAGGCGTTCCAAAATAAGTTTTTCCACCTTCTACAGATTTGGTGACTCCGGTTTGTCCCAAAATAACTGCTTTGGTTCCAATGGTAATTCCACTATTGGTTCCGACTTGTCCCCAAATCGTCACCTCATCTTCTAGGATACAACACCCCGCAATTCCTGACTGGGACGCAATAAGACATTTTTTTCCTATGATGGTGTCATGCCCCACTTGAATCAGGTTATCCAATTTAGAACCTGCACCAATGGTTGTATCGCCAGTAACCCCGCGGTCAATAGTACATGAAGCCCCAATATGAACGTCATTTTTAATCACTACACGCCCACTGGAAAGTAACTGATCATAGCCTTCAGGGCGTTTTTTATAATAAAAGGCGTTTCCACCCAACACAGTCCCCGATTGAATGACCACATTATCACCAATAATCGTATCGTCAAAAATACTCACATTGGCATGGATCAGCGTGTTTTGACCGATTTCTACATTGTTTCCAATAAAACAGTTGGGTTGAATGATCGTCCCCTCACCAATCTTAGCAGACTCTGAAATTACTTTTGAAGATGCTTGAAACGGTTTGAAATGCGTGGTCAGTTTATTAAAATCTCTAAAAGGATCGTCAGAAATTAATAAGGCTTTCCCCTCTGGACAATCCACATTTTTATTAATAAGTACCACAGTTGCCTTCGAAGAAAGTGCTTTGTCATAATATTTTGGATGGTCTACAAAAACAATATCTCCGGCGGTTACCACATGAATTTCATTCATACCAAGCACTTCAAATGAAGAATCACCAACATACTCGCAATCAATCAGCGATGCAATCTCTTTAAGGGTGTGCGGCTGAATAAATTTCATGTTATTCTTTAACTCTTTCTTTGTACGATCCTTTTGCGGTCTCTATTTTAATCTTATCCCCTTCATTGATAAACAAAGGCACCATCACGGTTGCACCTGTTTCAACAGTTGCTGGTTTGGTGGCATTGGTCGCTGTATTGCCTTTAATCCCTGGTTCGGTCGCTGTCACTTCCAAAACCACACTAGCTGGTAAATCGACTGAAAGCGGTGCGTTATCTTCTGTATTAATTAAAACAGTCACCACTTCACCTTCTTTCATTAAATCGGGACTGTCTAAAACGGCTTTTTGTAATTCAATTTGAGAATAATCGGCCGTATTCATAAAATGAAAAGTTTCGCCATCGTTGTATAAAAATTGAAACTTGTGCGTCTCCACACGAACTTCTTCAATTTTATGTCCCGCAGAAAAGGTGTTATCAATGACTTTTCCATTGGTCACACTTTTCATTTTGGTTCTAACAAACGCTGGACCTTTTCCAGGTTTTACGTGTAAAAACTCAATCACTTTAAAAATATCGTGGTTGTAATTAATACATAATCCATTTCTAATATCTGATGTACTTGCCATAGTTTATTTAGTTTGATTTAAAATATCCTTTCATAATTCCACGATGTGAATTCTTGATGAATTGTAAAATCTCATCACGTTCTGGCGTGGCTTCCATCTCAGCTTCAATAATTTCTGCAGCTTGTGAGTTGTTATAATTTTTTTGGTAGAGTAATCTATAAATGTTTTGAATTTCTCTAATTTTATCGGATGCAAATCCGCGACGTCTCAGACCAACTGAGTTTATTCCTACATAAGACAAAGGCTCACGGGCTGCTTTTACAAAAGGGGGAACATCTTTTCGAACTAAAGATCCACCAGTCACAAAGGCATGGTTTCCGATAGAACAAAATTGATGCACGGCAGTCATTCCTGCCAACACAACATGGTCGCCTACTGTGGTATGCCCTGCTAAGGTGCTATTGTTTGAAAAAATACAGTTATTTCCAACGGTACAATCATGAGCAATATGGCAATACGCCATAATCAAACAGTTATCGCCGATAACTGTTTTCATTTTATCGGTAGTCCCACGGTTAATGGTGACACATTCTCTGATTGTAACGTTATTTCCAATGACGACTGTGGTGTCTTCATCGTCATATTTAAGATCTTGCGGCATGGCTGAAATAACAGAGCCAGGAAAAATACTACAATTTTTACCAATACGCGCCCCTTCCATAATGGTCACATTAGATCCAATCCAAGTCCCTTCACCAATAACGACATTATTATTAATCGTCGTAAACGGCTCGATGACCACATTTTTGGCGATTTTTGCACCAGGATGTACATATGCTAACGGTTGATTCATTTTGTATTTTTTTTAATGTAAACTCGTGTTATTTAACTTTAGATATTTGCGCCATTAATTCGGCTTCTGCACATAATTTCCCATTGGCATAGGCATAGCCTTGCATGTGACATATCCCTCTTCTTATTGGGGATATTAAGGAACAACTAAATATTAAGGTATCGCCAGGGACGACTTTTTGTTTAAACTTCACATTATCCATTTTCATGAAAAACGTTAAATAGTTTTCTGGATCTGGTACGGTATTTAAAACCAGGATCCCACCTGTTTGGGCCATTGCTTCTACAATTAAAACACCAGGCATGACGGGAGCCCCCGGAAAATGTCCGACAAAAAAGGACTCATTCATTGTGACATTCTTTGAACCGATGACATGATTTGGCGATAACTCATAGACCTTATCTAGGAATAAAAATGGAGGTCGGTGCGGAAGCATGTCCATAATAGCATTGACATCCATTAAAGGCGCTTGATTCAAATCTATATTTGGAACGTTATTACGACGTTCCAATTTAATTATTTTAGATATTTTTTTTGCGAATTGGGTGTTTACAAAATGACCGGGTTTATTCGCAATAACTTTGCCTTGAATTCGAGTTCCAATCAGTGCCAAATCGCCAATCACATCCAATAATTTGTGACGGGCCGCTTCGTTCGGATAATGTAATGTAAGGTTGTCTAAAATTCCATTTGATTTCACTTTAATAGAATCTTTATTAAACGCTACTTTTAAACGTTGCATGGTTTCTTCAGACAAGGGCTTGTCAACATACACAATCGCATTATTTAAATCCCCTCCTTTTATCAATCCATTTTCTAGCAACATTTCAAGTTCGTGTAAAAAACTAAATGTTCGAGAATCTGAAATATCTTTTTTAAAGTTTGAAAGATGTTGTAAGGTCGCATTCTGAGTCCCAAGCACTTTGGTGCCAAAATCGACCATTGTGGTAACCTGATATTCATCGGAAGGAATGATGGTGATCTCACTACCCGACTCTTCATCGATATAAGAAATAACGTCTTTAACAACAAAGACTTCTCTAAAAGCATCGAGTTCCTGAATTCCTGCAGTTTCTAAGGCTTCTATGAAATACTTCGAAGACCCATCCATAATTGGAGGTTCAGAAGTACTTAATTCAATAATGACATTATCAATTTCTAAACCGACAAGGGCTGCTAACACATGTTCACATGTTTGGATCGTGACTCCATTTTTTTCTAAACAGGTACCTCGTTGAGTATTCGTTACAAGATTGGCATCGGCTTTTATAATAGGAGCGCCTTCTAAGTCTATTCGTCTAAAAGAATAGCCACTATTAATTTCAGCGGGTAGAAAATTTAGCTCTACCTCTAAACCTGTATGAAGACCGACTCCTGTTAAAGATACTTTTTTAGAAATGGTGGTTTGTTTGGATTCGGTTTTAAAGATCATTTTTTAAGGTTTTTTTGTAGGGATTGTATATCGTTTACTAACTTAGGGAAATTTTTGAAATGAACATACGACTTATTATAGTCTAAATTACTAAATGCAGGGGTTCCGTTAATGATTTCATTAGATTTCACACTTTTTGTAACTCCGGACTGCCCAACTATTTTAACATTATCTCCGATAGTGATATGCCCAGCAATTCCGACTTGACCGCCAATTTGGCAATTTGCGCCAATTTTTGTCGATCCCGCAATGCCTGTTTGGGCGGCAATAACAGTGTTTTCTCCAATGACTACATTATGGGCAACCTGAATTTGATTATCGAGCTTCACGCCTTTTCTAATAATAGTAGAACCTAAGGTTGCACGATCAATGGTCGTCGCCGCACCGATATCAACACCATCTTCTAAAATGACATTTCCAATTTGAGGTATTTTTTTATATTCACCATTTTCATCCGATGAAAACCCAAATCCATCCGCACCAATAATGGCACCCGAATTTATATAACAGTGTGATCCAATCTCACAATCAGAATAGACTTTAACGCCCGCAAACAAGGTCGTATTGGACTTTATTTTGACATTATCTCCAATAAACGTATTGGGATGAATTTTTACATGATCGCCAATCACCACATTTTCTCCTATATGAGAAAACGCACCAATATAGACTTCTTTACCATAAGACGCCGTTTGTGAAATATAGACAGGCGATTCAATACCTACTTTGTTATTTTTAGCAAAATTATAATACTCTAGGAGTTTTGTAAATGCATTGTAAGCATTTTCAACCTTAATTAATGTTGGATTGATCTCATTTTCAGACACAAAATCATGATTAACAATCGCAATAGAAGCTTCGGTTGTATATATGAATGAGGTGTATTTTGGATTTGATAAAAAGGTAAGTGACCCTGGAATACCTTCTTCAATTTTAGAAAGCGTGTGGACTTCAACATCCGGATTCCCTACAATTTCTCCATTTAATATCTCTGCTATTTGAGTGGCTGTGAATTTCATTATTTGCAAAAGTAAAAAAAATTATCAAAGAACATCCTTTGGAAAGCATATATAATACTTTGAAACTGTTTTAGACAGCACTTTCGATGAGAGGTGATCGGATGCTTTTAAGATATCTTTAATTTTTCCGTTTTTATATAAGATTTTAAGTCCTCCCTGTTCGGGGTTGTACGCCAAATTATCAACACGGCCATGAAACACAAAATAAGAGGCTTCATTGGCGTTTAACGTATATTTTAAGGCTAGATCTTGTTTCAATGCTTCCACTTTAGATTCAGAAACAGGGTTGTTTTTAAATTTTATTTTTAATAAGGTTCTATTTAAGATCATTTTAGAAAGATGACTTAACACAAAATCATCGTGAAATTGCCAAGATTTTAAAGCCGACATTAAATCATAATCATCCAGTAATGAAAATTGATTCAAAGCCGTTTCATCAAAATTAGCTTGATTTGAGGCCGAATGTAAAAAAAAACTTAGTGCAGAACTCGCTTCTAAATGCATTCCATTTTGGGTTAAATCTTTTGCGCGCCTCAAAACACCCATCAGCATTTGTTCGGCCACTAAACTTGTTTTATGAAGATATACTTGCCAGTACATAAGGCGTCTGGCAGTTAAAAATTTTTCAATTGAATAAATGCCTTTTTCTTCAATAACCAATTCATCATCCACAACATTCATCATAGAGATAAGGCGTTCACTATTAATGTTTCCTTCTGAAACCCCTGTATAAAAACTATCTCTTTTAAGGTAATCAGAACGATCAATATCTAACTGCCCAGAAATAAGTTGACCAAAAAACATACGACTATACTCGCCTTTAAACATTGAAATAGCGGTTTCAAGCGCGCCTTTAAATTCTACATTTAAAGCTTCCATAAATTTTAATGAAATGGACTCATGACTAATATTTTCTACAATGCTATGTTCCATGGCATGACTAAACGGCCCATGACCAATATCATGCAATAAAATGGCGATATATAAGCCGTTTTCTTCAGTGTCAGAAATTTGAACCCCTTTAAACCTTAAGATTCGAACTGCATTTTGCATTAAATGTAAGCACCCTAAAGCATGATGAAATCGCGTGTGATGGGCACCAGGGTATACCAAGTAGGATAATCCCATCTGAGAGATGCGACGCAATCGCTGAAAATACTTATGAGCAATTAAATCAAAAATTAATGTGTTCGGGATTGTAATAAATCCGTAAATTGGATCGTTAAATATTTTAAGCTTGTTGTTCGTATTCAAACTTTATAGTGTTAAATTTACATTTTAAACTTTCTTTGAAAGCCTTACGATGTAAAAGTACTAAAATGAAAGGACTTCTATTCTTAACTAAACATATAATACATGAGTACTATTAATATTTTATGGGTCGATGATGAAATTGAGTTCTTAAAACCTCATATCATATTCTTAGAACAAAAAAACTACAATGTGACCCCTTGTCAAAGCGGAACGGAAGCGCTTAACCTTATTAGAGAACATGATTTTGACATTGTCTTTTTAGATGAAAACATGCCTGGATTATCTGGTTTGGAAACGCTGTCTGAACTCAAAGAAATAAAAGCGACCCTTCCAGTGGTTATGATTACCAAAAGTGAAGAAGAATATATCATGGAAGATGCGATCGGTAATAAGATTGCCGATTATTTGATCAAACCTGTAAATCCGAATCAAATTCTATTATCACTAAAAAAGAATTTGGATCATACCCGATTAGTTTCAGAAAAAACATCGTCTAATTACTTACAAGAATTTCGTAAAATTTCTATGAATTTAAATGATGTAAATTCATTTGAAGAATGGGAACAATTGTATAAAAAAATTGTGTTTTGGGAGTTGGAATTAGAAGCTTCCAACGATGCTGCGATGCCTGAAATATTAGACGCTCAGAAAACTGAAGCGAATCATCAATTTGGTCGATTTATTGAAAAATATTACCCAACATGGTTCGAAGATCATCAAGCACCTGTCATGTCGCACACTCTATTTAAAGAGAAAATAGCGAACGAACTAAGCGCCCATCAACCAACCTTACTCATTGTGATTGATAATTTAAGGTACGACCAGTGGAAAACTCTCGAGCCTACCGTTAATACTTATTACAAAACACAAGAAGAAAGCCTGTATTTCAGCATCCTACCAACGGCTACACAGTATGCTAGAAACGCCCTATTTTCTGGACTTATGCCCAGTGAAATGCAAAAATTATTTCCACAATATTGGAAAAATGATACCGAAGAAGGTGGGAAAAATTTATTTGAGGCCGAGTTTTTAGAAGCACAATTAAAACGCTTGGGATTATCGCATTTGACCCATGAATATATAAAAATCACAAACTTAAAAGCGGGTCAAAAATTATCGGAGAACTTTAAGACCAAAGCCAAAAACGACTTAACTGTTTTGGTGTATAATTTTGTAGATATGTTGTCGCATGCTAAAACCGAAATGGAAGTTCTTAAAGAACTTGCTTCCAATGATAAAGGGTATAGATCATTGACTAAAAGTTGGTTTCAAAATTCACCCCTATTAGAAATTATTAAACAAGCCAAAGAACTTAATTTTAAACTCATCATCACCACTGATCACGGGACTATCAATGTTAAAAACCCTTCTAAGGTGGTCGGAAATAAAGACACCAGCCTTAACCTTCGCTACAAAACAGGGCGAAGTTTATCATATCAAGACAAAGATGTTTTGGCTGTAAAAGATCCAAAATCAATTCACCTCCCCTCTTTGGCTATGAATAGCTCATTTATTTTTGCAAAAGATAATTTGTTTTTTGCGTATCCAAATAATTACAATTATTATGTAAATTATTTCAGAAACACCTATCAGCATGGCGGGATATCTTTGGAAGAAGTCATCATTCCTTTCGTCGTTTTAAATCCTCGATAATATGACTCAAGAATTACGATTCAATCTCAATGAACTTTCTGATGTAGCACAAACAGTTCTAAAAAATGTGCAATCAAAAACGCTTTTATTTTATGGCGATATGGGTGCTGGAAAAACCACGCTAATTAGTGCAATTGTTAAAGAATTAGGTGGCATTGACAAAACGTCTAGTCCTACATTTTCAATTGTAAATGAATATAAAGTAAAAAACGACAGCGTTTATCATTTTGACTTCTATAGGCTCAAAAATCAATATGAAGCGTTGGACATGGGAATTGAAGATTATTTTTGTTCTGGATCTTGGAATTTTCTTGAATGGCCCGATAAAATTCATGACTTACTGCCTCCAAATATATCTATTTTAGAATTATCGGTTGCTGACGATGGGACGAGGATTCTCAAACTATCAGAAAAGATACTTTCTGATGAAAGATCAAAAATATAGTTGTAAATTAGTTACTTTATACTTAGCATTATGCATGAACCAATTTCACCATTTACTAGAGAACAACTGCTCCCAAAAGAAGAAACTTTAGAGATTTCTAAAGAAAAAGGAGCGTTGTTTATTGGAATCCCAAAAGAAACATCTTTTCAAGAAAAAAGAGTCTGTCTAACACCCGATGCGGTATCTGCATTGACAAGTAATGGACATCGAGTATTGATTGAATCAGGAGCCGGAGAAAATGCCTGTTTTGAAGATCATGAATACAGCGAAGCGGGCGCTGAAATTTCCAGAGATCGAGCAAAGGTCTTTGCATGTCCAACAATCCTAAAGGTTGAACCCCCTACCCTAGAGGAAATCTCAATGTTAAATCCACAAACACTTTTAATTTCTGCGCTTCAGTTAAAGATGCAGGATAAGGACTATTTTAAAAAGCTTGCCGAAAAACGCATCACAGCCTTAGGTTTTGAGTTTATTAGAGATCAAGATGGCGATGTGCCAGCAGTTCGACAATTGAGTGAAATTGCGGGTTCTGCTTCTATTTTAATTGCGTCCGAAATCATGTCGATCACCAATGAAGGTAACGGGCTTATGTTTGGAAATATTAGCGGGGTTCCTCCGACTGAAGTCGTTATTATTGGCGCTGGAACCGTTGGTGAATTTGCGGCGCGATCTGCGATAGGATTAGGGGCTAATGTGCGTGTGTTTGACAATTCAATTACAAAACTTCGCAGCCTTCAAGCCAATATTGGTCGTACCATATACACCTCCACCATGCAGCCCAAAAACCTTCAGAAAGCACTCATGCGGTGCGATGTTGCTATTGGCGCCGCAAAAGGAAAAAATAGAGCGCCTATATTGGTGAACGAAGCATTGGTTGAACAAATGAAAACGGGCGCCATCATCATAGACGTTAGTATTGATATGGGCGGCTGTTTTGAAACAAGTGAAGTCACATCTCATGACAAACCAACCTTTGTGAAGCACGATGTGATTCATTATTGTGTGCCTAATATCCCTGCGAGATATGCTCGAACCTCCTCAGTATCAATTAGTAATATATTCACCCCTTACCTTTTAAAAATTGCTGAAGATGGGGGTATAGAAAATTCCCTACGATTTGATAAGGGATTAAAAAATGGATTGTACTTTTACCACGGCATTTTAACGAATAAATCTGTGGCCGATTGGTTTGATTTAGACTACAGTGATGTCAATCTTTTAATCTTTTAAAATTAGTACATGAAAATTGTTCACCGTTTTGGCTTCTACTTAGGAGGCTTTTCTATAGGCTTAGTCTTTTTAATGTTTTTTTTGAGTGGAAAAAAAACAAGCTGTGCTTATGGGCCCGATGCACGGGTTTTGAAAAATATTCAAACCAAAAGTATTCAATACTCTGAATCCGTTCAGGAGCAGCTAAATTCTAATAAAATTGATACGTTAACGCTGAATTCTATCTTTAAAGGCGCAGATATCAATTTTGGGAAAAGTGACACCAAGTCAGTCCCTTGCAGAACCTATTACGTTGAAAATAAAAAGTACGATTTGATTGTTGAAAACTGTGAGCGATACGCGCGTTTCAAAACACTGATCATCCATTAGATTTTACGTCGCTTTCTTTCTTTTTTAATAAGAGATAACTCTCTGGTCGTTTGTCCAGCCACCGAAGTATTCTCTTCCGCCCGTCTAATTAGGTAGGGCATCACATCTCTTACAGGTCCAAAAGGAACGTATTTTGCCACGTTGTAACCATGATTTGCCAAATTATAACTAATATGGTCACTCATTCCATAAAGCTGTCCAAACCAAACTCGAGGGTCGTTATTTGAAATGTTTGATTCTGCCATTAAATCAACGGCCAAATGAGAACTTTCTTCATTATGAGTTCCAATAAACACTTGAATGGTGTCCAAGTTAGAAAACATATAAGTGAGAGTGTCGTTAAAAAGTGTATCTGTCAATGCTTTCGTTTCACAAATTGGCGATTGATACCCCTTCTCTATAGCTCTTAGGCGTTCCTTTTCCATGTAAGCACCACGCACAATTTTAAACCCAAGATTAAAATTTAATTCTTTTGCTTTGCTATGAATTTTTTTAAGATAGTCCAGTCGATCCCAACGGTAAGTTTGCAAAGTGCTATATACAATCATTGCATCGGTATTGTAGGTTTGCATTAATTCTAAAACCAAATCATCTACAGTGTTTTGAATCCAACTTTCTTCAGCATCAATAAGAATTTTAACGTTGTTTAATTTTCCGGATTCACAAACTTTATTGAAACGAGCGATCACCCGATCCCATTCTTTAGTTTCAGAAGTTGATAATGATTTTCCGTCACTAATTTTCTGATAAAGGTCAAACCTTCCAAAAGCACTGGGCTTAAAGACCGCAATAGGCATGGCGTCTTTGTTTTTCGAAAATTCAATAAGGTTTAAGATCGTTTCTAGGGCGAAATCAAATTGATTCTCCTCCCCTTTCCCTTCAACGGAATAATCTAACACACTATATACGCCACTGCTGTACATTTTATCGATTGTTGGAATACAATCCTGCTCATTAACGCCCCCACAAAAATGATCAAAAACAGTCGATCGAATCAACCCCTCAACAGGGAGATGGGCCTTTATTGCAAAATTCGTAGCTGCAGTTCCTATTCGTACCAATGGCTCTATGGAAATCATTTTAAATAGAAAATAGGCACGTTCTAAATCTGAGTCCGATTTTAAATGGAACGCTATTTCTGTATTATTGAAATCGATGCTCATATAAATTGGTTTTAGTATCGGACAAATATATTTAATCGGAATTACATTAATTGTAAATTTCTACTTAATTTTACGTTTTTCATTTTGACCAAATAGTTCATGAACTCGATACCATCCACATCCTATTCAATTCATTTTAACGACCGTTGTTATAAAGAGTTGAATACCTATTTAGAAACTTCTAATTTTTCTAAGATATTTATATTGGTTGATTCCAATACACACCTCCATTGTTTGCCTAAGTTTTTAGCAAACATACAGGTTGAAATGGCGTTAGAAATCATTGAAATGGAGGCCGGTGAAATACATAAAACTTTAGATACGTGTACTCAAATCTGGCTCAGTTTGTCGGATTTAGATGGCGACCGAAAATCGCTTATCATCAATTTGGGTGGTGGTGTGGTGACCGATTTAGGCGGATTTGTAGCGTCTACATTCAAACGAGGCGTATCATTTGTCAATGTTCCTACCTCGCTCCTAGCGATGGTTGATGCTTCTGTTGGCGGAAAAACAGGGGTTGATTTAGGAACGATTAAAAATCAAATCGGAGTTATTAATTTCAGTGATATGGTGCTTGTAGATCCTTCATTTCTAGAAACGCTCCCTAAAGAAGAAATGCGATCTGGATTGGCTGAAATGTTAAAGCATGGATTGATTAAAAATGCTGATTATTGGAACCGACTCTGTGATTTAAAAGAGCTGAATATCTCAGATTTAGAAGGCTTGATTCACGAATCGATTACCCTAAAAAATGAAGTCGTAAAACGAGATCCGAATGAACAAGGCGAACGAAAGCAATTAAATTTTGGACATACCTTAGGGCATGCGATCGAATCATATTGCTTGGACAATGACCAACTTAAAACATTGTTACACGGTGAGGCAATTGCCGCTGGAATGATTATGGAAGGCTATCTATCTCATAAAACTTGTGGATTGTCGGAAACAGAACTTATCCAAATAAAAAATACTTTTAAAACCATTTATGGTTCAGTCGATTTTTCTGAAAACGACAAAAGCTCAATAATTGAGCTTTTGAAATATGATAAAAAGAATTCTCACGGGCAAATTAAATACGCGCTGTTAGAATCTATTGGATTGTGTCTCGTTGATGTAATTGTTGATGATCATTTAATAGACGAAGCATTTAGATACTACGCATCTTAATCCGCCACTAATTACATATCATTAAAGATCGAATGCATCAAACGTTTCTTGTCGTTGATACTTTCTTCTAATGAAATCATCGTTTCTGTTCTGTACACTCCTTCAATTTCATCTAGCTTAAAGATAATTTCCTTGGCATGTGTGGTGCTTTTTGCACGGATTTTACAGAAAATATTGAATTTTCCAGTTGTAATGTGCGCAACGGTTACATGAGGAATTTCATAAATTCGCTCTAATACAAATTTTGTTTGAGATGTGTTTTGTAAAAAAACACCTACATAGGCAATAAAAGAATATCCTAATTTCTGATAATCTATGGTTAAAGAGGACCCTTTAATTATTTTGGCATCTTCCATTTTTTTTACTCTAACATGAACAGTACCTGCAGATATTAATAATTTTTTTGCGATATCTGTGAATGGAACACGGGTGTTGTCAATCAGCATATCTAATATTTGATGATCGATTTCGTCTAGTTTTACTTTAGCCACTTTGCTTGAATTTATTGGTTAATTTTCAATGTTTAGGCAAATTTACTAAATTTTACACAGTTAAATGTGTTTTATGTTAAATTATCATTAACAAAAAGTGATGTTTCCATTAAATCTATCAATAAGAAATCGATTTCGTAACTTTCTGATAACACGTCAAAATCGGGGTGGGACACCTGCTTAAAATGAGCATCAATTTCTAAATGCCCATATTTTTCATTCAAATCCCCAATAAGAACAATTTTAGGTCTGAATTTAATTTGTCCGTTTTCTAATACTTCTGTGTACTGAACGGCGATGTCGCAACTCTTTTTGGGGTCCTCTAAATTAAGGACCGCATTTCTAATAATAACATCGTGAAACAATTTTTCGTTTTCAGGAATATCAAAGTATGGCGTAAAGCTTTCGCCAGTAACCTCATGATTCGAAATATAATCAAGCGCGCTCATCAGCGCTAGGGCAAGGTATTTTCTCGTTTTCTCTCTATTGTAGTCCTTTGGGTAATGTCCCGCCTCAAACAACACTGTTGGTACGCCATCGCTCTGAAAGGAATCGCCTACACAGTTTGAATTGAACCCATCATCATAGCGCCCAATTTGATTTGGTAAAAACGATTGCAGTGTCTGGTTCATACTCTGAATTACCTCCATAGCCTTTTGACGCGTACTTGTTAAAGACCGTTCTTCATCTTCTGAAGGCGATAAAAAACTCAAAACAGCTGAATTATTGGTCTTTCCAGCGCTAAAAATAGTACGTTGTCCGTGCATATTGAAACAAAAATGCGGATTAAAATCCTCAAACACGTTTCTTAAAATTTTGCTTTCACATTGACTCAAATTATTTGCATCTCTATTTAGATCAACTTGATTCGCATTGACCCGCGTGTAGGCTTTTGCTCCATCCGGATTAAGTATTGGGATCACATAGAGTGTGCAAGCGTCTAAGAGAGGCTTACAGCTGTCTAATTCCAAGTAATTAAACAAATCAAAGAGTGCTTTAGTGGTCGTGCTTTCGTTTCCGTGCATTTGAGACCAAATCAAGATTCGTTTAGAACCTGTCCCAATTTGAAGTCCATGAATTGGAAGTCCAGCTTCAGAAGCACCCAAAACAGTTTGATTAAATTGGTTTGATACAGATTTCAACAAAGGCTCAATATGAGAATTTGTAAGATAGCGATCTCTTAAAGCAACGGCTTTTAAGGAATGATACTGTGATAAAAAGGAGGGTATGTCTAACATGTGTATTTAATAACATTACAAAAGTAAACATTCTTACATTTACATTTGTAAACAAGTTTGTTTGGATTTGTTTCACAAAAGTATACGTTGTTATAAGCCGTATTGTTGCAAAAGATTTTACAAATAAATACAGCGGTTTATATAATCTTTAAAATATTATAAATCAGTTGTATATAAGCTTTAATTAAAGTTATAATTCGCGTACAATCAGGTCTATTTTACACTATGTTTGCGTAATTCAACACGAATTGTTACATTTGTAACGCCTTTATGGTTATACATATGTAAACAATGATAAACACTACAGAATTCAATACTCGACTCAAAAAAATCCTTGAATATTATGGATTATCGGCTTCCGCATTTGCAGAAGTGGTCACGGTTCAACGCTCTAGTATTTCTCACATATTGAGCGGACGAAACAAACCAAGCTTAGACTTTATCTCCAAAGTTCTAAATGCCTTTCCCGAAATTGATCTTCTATGGCTTTTAAGCGGCACAGGCGATTTCCCTAGAAACACCACGCCCCCACTTGCCAAAATCAAAAAATCTCAAGAATTAGCAAAACCTACGAATCCTGTAGCAACAATTTCGAGTGACGATGAACTAATTGAACGAATCGTTATATTTTATAAAGACGGTAGTTTTAAGAATTATGCGATGAATCCGTCCAAATAATTTAGATTTCTAAATCCCTTTTGTATGTTTGTCGTATGAAACATTTAATACTATGTAGTGCGCTGTTACTGCTTCAAAGTTGTTATACCATTGAGAGAAACTGTAATGATTTTAAAACTGGAAACTTTGAAAGTGAAATCACAATTGACGGAACGCTCTATAAGTCCACTTTTTCTAGAACCCCTAAACTACAGATTGAAGAGTTTAACGGCGTTAAAGACTCTTCTTACGTTCGTTGGATCAATGATTGTGAGATGGTTTTTAAAACGATTCATCCTAAAAACCGTGCAGAGAAAAAAGACATTCACCTCAAAATATTAACCACCACATCAAAGGGCTATAAATTTGAATATGGCTATGTTGGAGATACTAATAAACAGATTGGAGACGCAAAACGGATCGATTAAAACATTGTGATCTGTCCTTCATCATTAATGTCGTTTTCTGGCTCAGATGCTTTCGGTTTTACAGTAGCGTCACTTTTCTGAGTAGTTTCCTCTGAATCAGTAGTGGATGACTCGGAAACAATCGCATCCGATGGAGTGCTTGATTGAGGCATCACTTCCTCCCCAACAACATCTATTTCTTCGGCAGGCGTATTAGTAGGCTCCTCATAAGGCAAGGGATCTAAGAGATCAATTTGATTGACCTTTAATTTAGTCAGTTGATTTCCTAAAGCCGACATTCCCTTCACACTAATAAACTGCTCAAAGTCGATGATTTGATCTTCACGACGGTCTTTACCTCGATCTTTAGCAAACGATACTTTGGCAACAGGGCGCCAATCGGTAGAGACAATTTCTAGAGTGCTCGACGCATGCTCAGAAATAAACGTATCTTCTCGGCTTTCGTTTTCAATTAAAAAACGCTTTACATAATATTTTTCTTTATCACCGTCAAAGTAAATAGCAGATATCGGTTTATTAGGAATCCATTTTTCCAATACAATCATATCATCTTCAAAATGAGCTGTAATTTCTGGAATAATCGTTTTTACAATCCCCGATTGAGTGATCACCAAAATACGGTCTTCACCTCTAAACTCCCCCACTAATTCACCACGTCCATCGACATTGATGCGCTGAATCGTGTCATCAAACCATATTTTTCGCGGTTTAAGTGTACTGACTCCCTTTTCTTTGAGTTCAATCCGCTTGATAGCGTGTTTGGTGACTAAATTTCCTTTGGACACCCGTCCTTTTATAATGACATCGGCAAAATCGATGTCCCATTTTAGTTTTTTTACACTTCCAACTTGGCGCAATAGCACCGAAACAACTTCACCTTCTCCATTTGGATTGGCAGAAAAATACCACAGATCAGACCCTGCTTTTCCATTCGTCAAATCATATTCGCGATCTCGAGTGACCCCGGTCACCGCAAAACGTTTAATATAAGACGCACCGCCCTTTCCATCTTTATAAATCATATTATAAATGGTCCGCTTGTCTTTCTTTTTGAAAACAGCCACAT
Source organism: Formosa sp. Hel1_33_131 (assembly GCA_949499105.1). Taxonomy (GTDB): domain Bacteria; phylum Bacteroidota; class Bacteroidia; order Flavobacteriales; family Flavobacteriaceae; genus Hel1-33-131. Next base: position 184,053 of record CATEFX010000019.1, read on the forward strand.
GAATGATGTCTTTTCCAATAAAGGTTTTGCTATCAACCTTTGTAATCATCAACTTACCTTCTTTTGTAAAAACGATGATGTCGTCAATATCACTACAGTCACCAACATATTCATCGCGCTTTAAGCCTGTACCAACAAACCCTTCTTCTCTATTAACATAAAGTTTTGTGTTTCTAATAATAACCTTCGTCGCATCTACATCACCAAATGTTTTGATTTCAGTTTTACGTTCTTTTCCAGCGCCATACTCTGATTTTAAGCGTTTAAAATAATCAATCGCATAGGTAATCAGATTTGCTAAATAGCCCTTGGTTTCTGCAATTTGATCTTCGAGAGCATCAATTTTTTGTTGCGCTTTATCAATATCAAACTTAGAAATTCTCTTAATTCGAATTTCAGTTAACCTAGTGATGTCTTCTTCGGTAATGGCACGCTTTAAATGTTTGATATGCGGCTGAAGCCCTTTGTCAATAGCGCTGATCACGCCTGGCCAAGTCTCTTCTTCCTCTATATCACGATAGATTCTGTTTTGTATAAAAATGCGTTCTAAAGATGCAAAATGCCATTGCTCTTCAAACTCACCTAACTTAATTTCTAATTCTTGTTTTAATAATTCGACCGTATGATCTGTAGAATGTCGTAACATTTCAGTCACTCCAACAAACAAAGGCTTGTTATCTTCAATTACACACCCCAATGGAGAAATAGCGGTTTCACAAGACGTAAACGCAAATAAAGCATCGATCGTTTTATCTGGTGAAATCCCTGCTGGTAAATGCACTAATATTTCAACTTCAGCAGCAGTATTATCTTCAATTTTCTTAATTCGAATTTTACTTTTCTCATTGGCTTTAAGAATAGAATCGATCAATGAAGACGTTGTGGTTCCAAAGGGTACTTCGGTAATCACCAACGTATTTTTGTTAAGCTGCGAGATTTTGGCTCGACACCGCACACGTCCACCTCTTAACCCGTCGTTATAGTTAGTAAAATCGGCCACACCTCCGGTTGCAAAATCTGGAAGAATCGTAAATCGTTTTCCTTGAAGGTGCTTTATTGAAGCCTCAATAAGTTCGATGAAATTATGAGGTAATACTTTTGTTGAAAGTCCAACCGCAATTCCCTCCGCCCCTTGCGCTAGTAATAACGGGAACATGACAGGAAGGTTTACAGGCTCTTTACGACGGCCATCATAAGACGATTGCCATTCGGTGATCTTTGGGTTAAACACAACGTCTAATGCAAATTTAGAAAGCCGCGCTTCAATATATCTTGAGGCCGCTGCTCTATCGCCTGTAAGGACGTTTCCCCAGTTTCCTTGGGCATCAATTAGTAAATCTTTTTGACCAATCTGTACCATGGCATCTGCAATACTGGCATCGCCGTGTGGGTGGTACTGCATGGTATGCCCAACAATATTTGCAACTTTATTATAGCGGCCATCATCCAAGTCTTTCATGGAATGTAAAATCCGACGCTGAACTGGTTTAAATCCGTCTTCAATCGCAGGAACTGCACGTTCTAAAATAACATAGGACGCATAGTCTAAAAACCAATCTTTAAACATCCCCGTAACGCGAGTAATTGTTTCTTGATTGTCCGTATTCTCATGGATTAGATCATCGTTTTCTTCTATCATACCTCTTCTTCGATAATATCTAATTCTACTTTTAGATTTTCAATAATAAATTTTTGACGGTCTGGCGTGTTTTTACCCATATAAAACTGAAGCATTGAATCAATGGTCATGTCAGCATCCAGCATCACGGGGTCAAGTCGAATATCTTCTCCAATAAAATATTTAAATTCGTTTGGTGAGATTTCTCCTAATCCCTTAAATCGTGTGATTTCTGGTTTAGGTTTTAATTTTTGTACTGCATCTCTTCGTTCTTGTTCCGAATAGCAATAAATCGTTTCTTTTTTATTACGCACTCTGAATAATGGGGTTTGTAATATATAGAGATGGCCTTCTTTAATAATTTCAGGGAAAAATTGAAGAAAAAAGGTAATCAACAGCAAACGAATGTGCATTCCATCGACATCGGCATCGGTCGCAATCACAATGTTGTTATACCTTAAATCCTCAATGGATTCTTCAATATTTAATGCGGCCTGAAGTAAATTAAACTCTTCATTTTCGTACACAATTTTCTTGGTCAACCCGTAACAATTCAACGGCTTTCCTTTCAAACTAAAAACGGCTTGTGTATTCACGTCTCTTGATTTGGTAATACTACCAGATGCAGAGTCACCCTCTGTTATAAAAAGAGTTGATTCCAGATTACGTCCATTTTTGATATCTCCAAAATGTACACGACAGTCTCTTAGTTTTTTATTGTGTAAGCTTGATTTTTTTGCGCGATCTCTTGCGATTTTTCGAATGCCCGATAATTCTTTTCGCTCGCGTTCGGCTTGCAAAATTTTTCGTTGGATGGCTTCCGCCGTATCGGGATTTTTATGCAGATAATTATCTAACTTCGTTTTTAAAAAGTCATTAATAAAGGTTCGAACTGTTGGAAGTTCGCCACCCATATCGGTAGATCCCAATTTGGTTTTTGTTTGACTTTCAAATACTGGCTCCATGACTTTGATCGCAATGGCCGATATAATTGATTTTCGAATGTCGGACGCATCGTAGTTTTTTCCATAAAACTCACGAATTGTTTTTACCAAAGCTTCTCTAAAGGCTGCTAAATGCGTCCCTCCTTGCGTGGTGTTTTGTCCATTGACAAACGAATGGTACTCCTCGCTGTACTGGGTTTTACTGTGTGTAATAGCAACTTCTATATCTTCAGCTCTCAGATGTATGATTGGATAGGTCATATCTGTAGCATTGGTGTTATCTTCTAAAAGATCTTTTAAACCATTTTCACTAAAATATTTTTCACCATTAAATAATATAGTCAGACCTGGATTTAAATACACGTAGTATTTAAGCATCCGTGCTACATATTCATTTCTGTATTTATAATTTTTAAAAATGGCTTCGTCGGGCACAAAGGAGACTTTCGTTCCTTTGCGACGGGTGGTGTCATCTAATAAATCTTGATGATTTAAAACTCCCGATGAAAATTCTGCAGAAGCTGATTTTCCATCTCTGGTTGACTCCACTCTAAAAAAGGAGGACAAGGCATTAACTGCTTTGGTTCCAACCCCATTGAGTCCAACCGATTTTTTAAAGGCGCGAGAATCGTATTTACCTCCGGTGTTCATCTTAGAAACTACATCGACCACTTTACCTAAAGGAATTCCACGTCCATAATCACGCACAATGACTTTTGTTCCTTGAATGGAAATTTCAATTGTTTTTCCAGCCCCCATCACAAACTCATCAATCGAGTTGTCTAAAACTTCTTTTAAAAGAATATAGATACCATCATCGGCCGAAGAACCATCGCCAAGTTTCCCAATATACATACCAGGACGCATACGAATATGCTCCTTCCAATCGAGGGATCTAATATTATCTTCTGTGTAATCTGAATTTTGGCTCATAAAGTGTTTCGCGACAGGACGCTAATATAGCACATCAGCATAAAAAATGAAACCTTTAAAACACAAATTAATTAACAAAAAAAAACCAATGTTGTTGAGAACATTGGCTTTCAATTTATTAGTTGATATTTTTTCTATACATTAAAAAGGAAATGCATGACATCGCCATCTTTGACGGTATAGTTTTTTCCCTCTACCCTCATTTTTCCCGCTTCTTTTACTTTTGCTTCGGATCCTAAACTTTCAAAATCTTCATAGGCAATAACTTCGGCTCGTATAAATCCTTTTTCAAAATCGGTATGGATCACCCCTGCTGCTTGGGGTGCAGTACTACCAATGTTGATGGTCCATGCGCGAACTTCTTTAACGCCCGCAGTAAAATAGGTTTGAAGTGTTAATAGCTTATAAGCAGATCGAATGAGTTTGGCAGAACCCGGTTCGTCCAATCCTATATCTTGAAGAAATAGTTGACGTTCTTCAAAATCCTCTAATTCATTAATATCGGCTTCTGTTCCGACAGCAAGCACCAATACTTCTGCATTTTCATTGGCAACAGTTTCTTTTACTAAATCGACGTACGCATTTCCTGAAACAGCAGAGGCCTCATCGACATTACAGACATACATTACTGGTTTGTCGGTAATAAATTGGAGTGGTTTTACGAATTCCGAATAATCATCTTCTGAAAACTCCAACGCACGAATCGAAATACCGGCTTCTAAATTATCTTTAATTTTTATTAAAACAACTTCTTCTTTTTGAGCCTCTTTATTACCCGTTCTAGAAGCGCGTTTTACTTTTTCTAATTTCTTTTCTGTGGTCTCCAAATCTTTCAATTGGAGCTCCATATCAATGGTTTCTTTGTCTCTAATAGGATCAACCGTTTCATCTACATGAATGATGTTCGTATCGTCAAAACAACGCAATACATGAAGGATCGCATCCGTTTCACGGATATTTCCAAGAAATTGATTTCCAAGTCCTTCCCCTTTACTTGCCCCTTTTACAAGACCTGCAATATCCACAATCTCTACAGTTGCAGGGACGACACGCTCAGGAACAACGAGTTCCTCAAGTTTTGATAACCGTGGATCGGGAACGTTAACCACTCCTATATTAGGTTCAATGGTACAAAAAGGAAAATTTGCACTTTGCGCTTTTGCGTTTGATAAACAATTAAAAAGGGTCGATTTTCCAACATTTGGTAATCCAACAATACCTGCTTTCATTTCTTAAAAATTTGAATGCAAATGTAATTATTTAAATCAACATTCAATCCCTCCGTTTCAATTTCTTAAAACTAGAAATATCTGTTTAGAATCAATAGAGATCTATTTTCTAAATATCCCTTACTAGCGTTAATGTTTAATCATGTAATTATAGTGTCATGCAATGATCTATTAAATTATTTATGTTTACAATAATTAAAATTTTGTTTAACTAATTAAATTTCAAAACACATCTAATAGTGGTGCCAAAAATTACATAAATAATTGACAATTAATTCATTTTCGAAGGTATTTTCATTAATTTGATTAATTATTTATAGATCTATTAAACATATGTTGATTATAATTAAAGTATATTTGTTTAACTAATTTTAAAATATTTGACACAAATGAAAAATTATTACATTCTATTGCTAGCGTTCGTTAGCATCAATTTTGCAACTGCTCAAAGCATTACCGGTAAGGTTTTGGGTACCGATGGCACGCCTATTACAGGGGTTAATGTCATTGAAAAAGGCACGAGTAATGGAGCAATCTCTGACTTTGATGGAAACTATCAAATTAACGCAGGCTCAAATGCTACTTTAGTATTTAGTTATGTTGGATTTGAAACGTTAGAAATTGCAGTTGGAAACCAATCTGTTGTAAATGCAACATTACAAGATGGATCTTCACTTGATGAAGTAATCCTAGTGGGGTCGCGTACAGCGCCTCGAAGTAATGCGGATTCGCCTTTACCTGTGGATGTCTTGCAAGCGAAAGAGCTTTCAAGAACAGGTCAAGCAACCTTTGACAAAGCATTACAGTACAGAATTCCATCATTTAACACGGTGCAAACACCAGTGAACGATGCGACTTCTTTATTAGATCCGTATGAAATTAGAAACATGGGACCTAGTAGAACGTTGATCCTTATTAATGGAAAACGTAAAAACCTAAGTGCCTTATTATACACACAAACCTCTCCAGGTCGTGGTGAAACAGGTGCTGACATCTCTGCAATTCCAACGGATGCTATCAAGCGTGTTGAAATTCTTCGTGATGGTGCTTCTGCACAGTACGGATCGGATGCAATTGCTGGTGTAATGAACATCATCTTAAAAGACAACGTAGCTGACGGTTCTGCAACATTCAGAACAGGAGTTACTTCTGAAGGCGATGGCGAAATGTTAGGTGTAAGTGTAAATAATGGAACTTCTATCGGAGACGATAAAGGGTTTATTAACTATACAATAGACATGTCTAAAACTAGTTTAGCTAACAGACCAGGTACTGTAGATGGTGGAACATCAAACTTAGGTTTAAATGGACAATCATTACAAGGTGGTGAATTTGCAGATTTCGTATATGTAAATCCAAACGATTCAGACAACTATGTTAATGGAGCTACTCAAGCTTCAATATTGGCAGACAATGCTTCTGGGATAGCGCAAATAAATGAATTCTTATCACGTAATCCAGATGCAAATAACATCAACGGATCACCTGAAACAGCTGCTTCTAAATTTTTAGTAAATGGTGGTTATGATGTTGCAGACAATACAGAATTATATTTTAACGCAGCGTATGTGTACAAAAAAGTAAATTCTTTTGCTAACTACAGAACTCCTTATTGGAGAACAGTAGGATCATTTCCTTACTTAGGAGATTTCTTCCAAGGTGACAATCCAACTAATGCTGGTGGATATGATGGTTATGTACCAACATTTGAAGGTTTATTAAATGATTACAATGGAACCGTTGGTCTTAAAACGACTATCAATGACTGGAATGTGGATTTAAGTTTTACTACTGGTGGAAATACGCAAACGTATACGGTCAGTGACTCACACAACAGAAATGAAGTTTATGGAGTTTCTTACAATTCTGAATTAGATGCTTTTGAAGCGACCCCTTTATACCAGGCGAACAGTCAACAATCATTTGATCCGGGTGGAACGCGTTTTTCTCATAATGTAGGAAACATTGATATCAATAGAATTGTTTCTGACAAAGTAAGTATTGGTATGGGTGCTGAATTTAGAAACGAAACTTTTGAAGTTATTGAAGGTGAATTAGCATCTTACGATGGTGGTGGTGCCGATTCATTTGCAGGAAATAGCCCAGAAAACTCTGGAAAATTTAACCGTTACAACTTTGGAGGATACTTCTCTTTAGATTATGATGTAACAGACGATTTCTTATTAAGTGGTACTGTTAGAGCTGAAAATTATTCTGATTTTGGTAACACGTTTGTATACAAGTTAAGTTCTCGTTTAAAATTAAGCGACAATATTACTGCTAGAGCATCTATATCTTCTGGATTTAGAGCGCCAACATTACACCAGATTTATACACAAAAAGCACAGTATAGCTTTGTACCTGGTCAAGGGATTCAAGTTGGTGGGTTAATTAATAATGTATCTACACAAGCGAAGCTTTTAGGAATTAACGAATTAGATGCTGAAACATCTAATAACTTTACAATTGGCTTAGGAGGTAAATTAACAAAAACTTTAAGCTTTACATTTGATTACTATAACATTGCTGTAAAAGATCGTATCGTGTTAGGTTCTGAAATTGGTGGAACTGAATTTGATGCAGATGGCAACAATATTGGTATAACTCCTCTTGATGATATTTTAAGAGATAATAACTTATCGGATGTAAGTTTCTTTTCTAATGCTATAGATACAAGAACTTCGGGTCTTGATGTTGTAATTAGCCAAAGAGATATCAAACTAGGTACTGGTACTTTAGATCTTAACTTATCTGGAAACTACACCATCAAAAACGAAAGAGAAGGTGACGTAAAAGATATTGAACTTGTAGCAAATGCTGGACAATCTGTTGTGAATGCAACTCAAGAAGCTTTATTCTTTACGTCTAGACCAGAAACAAAATGGATTTTAGGAGCTAATTACGAGATTGGTAAATTCGGATTGAATTTAAACAATACGTATTTTGGTAAAACAACATTCAAGCAACAAGGTTTAGATGAAAACTTAAGAACGGAATTTATTCCTAAAATTGTTACTGATTTAGGTATTAACTTTAGTGCGACTGAAAAGTTAACAATTGCATTAAACATTAACAACCTATTAAATGTTCTTCCAGAATGGGAATTTAAAGCTGAAAACATTGCTGGTGAAGGTCTTTTATTAGATGCTAATCAAGTTCAAAACCAATCAAACTTAATTACATTTAACCAACGTTATTCTCAAATGACATACGATGGTTATCACTTTAGTCAATTAGGAACGATGTTTAATTTATCTTTAAACTACAAGTTCTAATCGGTAGTTAAAACGAGTACAAATAAAAAGCCACGCAAATTGCGTGGCTTTTTTTTTATAAAAAATTATAAAATTATTCTGGATGCATAAAGCATTGTTTTCCTAACAACACTTCTTCCGTTTCTACATGTGAGTCATCAGGCACACAGCAGTCCACAGGACACACACAACCAACAAGACAAATTGCCGTTTAACGAACTCCTTGAGGCAGCAAACTCCATCTTAAAATTAGCATTTAAAACACAATAAGCTCATGAATTATGAATAATTTTAAATGTTAATTAAAAGTTAAATTATAAAAAACAAAGTTGATATAAAGTACAAGACCATTGTCATAAGTACTTAATAAGTATAGTTTATTTAATAATAACACCTTGTTTATCAATTACTTGTCATTAAGTTAGTAAGTTTTACGTATCACAATTATATGTTAAATAATTTATATTACATTTGTACATAATTAAAAAAACTAAACAAATGAAAAAAATCTTAATTCTGATGCTTGCTTTCGTTAGCATCAATTTTGCAACGGCTCAAAACATTACCGGTAAGGTCTTGGGGTCGGACGGCACTCCAATCACAGGCGTTAATGTCATCGAAAAAGGCACAAGTAACGGAGCGATCTCCGACTTTGATGGAAACTATAAAATAAAAGCAAGCACAGGGGCAACACTTGTATTTAGCTTTGTGGGTTATGAAACTTTAGAGGTTTCGATAGGAAATCGATCCGTTATGAACGTAACACTTCAAGAAGGCTCTTCTCTGGATGAAGTGGTTTTGGTGGGGACGCGTACGGCCCCTCGTAGTAATGCTAATTCTCCGCTACCAGTGGATGTTTTACAAGCAAAAGAGCTTTCTAGAACAGGTCAAGCAACCTTTGACAAAGCATTACAGTACAGAATACCATCTTTTAACACGGTTCAAACACCAGTAAATGATGCTACCTCACTATTAGATCCTTATGAAATTAGAAACATGGGACCTAGTAGAACATTAATCCTTATTAATGGAAAACGTAAAAACCTAAGTGCCTTATTATACACACAAACCTCTCCAGGTCGTGGTGAAACAGGTGCTGACATCTCTGCAATTCCAACCGATGCGATTAAACGTGTTGAAATTCTACGGGACGGTGCTTCTGCACAATACGGGTCGGATGCGATCGCAGGGGTGATGAACATCATCTTAAAAGATGACGTTGCAGACGGATCTGTGACTGTTAGAACAGGCATCACTTCGGAAGGCGATGGCGAAATGTTAGGGGTGAGTGTCAATAATGGCACTGCTATCGGAGACGATAAAGGGTTTATTAATTATACAGTTGACATGTCTAAACTAAACAATTCTAACAGACCGGGAACGGTAAGTGCTGCTGGAGATGCTGCAGATTTCACATCTTCAAATCCTAATGCTTACAATAGCTATTTACAAGACGACCAATTTTTAGGAAGTGTCGATTTAACAGGATTTTCAAAAGAACAAGCTATTGCAGAGTTTAACAATAATTATATTGGATCAGCTGATTACAATATAAAAAATTCAGCAATTTTAGCTTCAAATGCTGCTGGGCTAGTTGATACCAAAGAATTTTTATCAAGAAAACCTGATGCTGGAAATATTAATGGATCACCAGAAACAGCCGCATCAAAATTTTTAATTAATGGTGGCTATGATCTTGCAGATGATACAGAGTTGTATTTTAATGCAGCCTATGTGTACAAGAAAGTAAATTCATTTGCGAATTACAGAACGCCCTATTGGAGAACAGCAGGTGACTTTCCCTATTTAGCTGATTTTTTCCCTGGTGAAAACCCTAATAATCCTGGTGGCTACGATGGATATGTACCAACCTTCGAAGGGGTATTAAATGATTACAATGCAACAGTTGGTATTAAAACAACTGTAAACGACTGGAACGTGGATTTAAGTTTCACAACTGGCGGAAATGCACAAACTTATAAGGTGAATGATTCTCACAACAGAAATGATGTTTATGGAGTTTCCTATAATGATGAAACGGATACTTTTGAAGCGACGCCTTTATACAAAGCAAATAGCCAACAATCTTTTGACCCGGGTGGGACCCGTTTTTCTCACAATGTAGGTAACATTGACATCAATAGAATTCTTTCTGACAAAGTAAGTATTGGGTTTGGAGCTGAGTTTAGAAACGAAACGTTTGAAGTCATTGAAGGTGAATTAGCCTCTTACGATGGGGGTGGTGCCGATTCTTTTGCAGGGAATAGCCCAGAGAATTCAGGGAAATTTGACCGTTATAATTTTGGGGGGTACTTCTCTTTAGACTATGATGTATCGGATGCTTTCTTATTAAGTGGTACGATTAGAGCAGAAAATTATTCCGATTTTGGAAGCACCTTTGTATACAAACTAAGTTCTCGTTTAAAACTCAGCGATAAATTGACGGCTAGAGCCTCTGTATCTACAGGCTTTAGAGCGCCAACCCTACACCAGATTTACACACAAAAAGCACAGTATAGCTTTGTACCCGGTCAAGGGATTCAAGTTGGTGGGTTAATAAACAATGTGTCAACCCAAGCGAAGCTTTTAGGCATCGATGAGCTAGACGCAGAAACCTCTACCAACTTCACAGTTGGTTTAGGTGGTAAATTAACAAATCAGTTAAGTTTCACCCTAGATTACTATAACATTGCTGTAAAAGATCGTATTGTTCTAAGTACTGAAATAGGTAAAACAGCAACGGATGCCCTAGGAAATAGTATTGGTAACACCCCACTTGATCAAGTCTTAAATGCAAATAACTTAAGTGACTTAAGCTTTTTTACAAATGCTATAGACACAAGAACCTCTGGTATTGATGTGGTCTTAAATTATAAGAACATTACTTTGGGAGAAGGTGAGTTAAATTTAAATTTATCAGGAAATTATACGATTCAAAACGAAAGAGAAGGAGATGTTAAGAATCCTGAAATTGTTTCAAATGCGGGTCAATCTGTAGTAAATGCAACCCAAGAAGCTTTGTTCTTTACGTCAAGACCTGAAACGAAATGGATTTTAGGGGCGAATTATGACATCGGTAAATTTGGATTGAACTTAAACAATACCTATTTCGGTAAAACTACGTTCAAGCAACAAGGAATGAGTAATGACTTAAGAACAGAATTCATACCAAAAGTTGTTACTGATTTAGGTATTAACTTTAATGCAACTGAAAAATTTACAATTGCGTTAAATATTAACAATCTATTGAATGTATTACCAGAATGGGAATTCAAAGCAGAAAATGCTGCTGGACAAGCATTGATAGATGATACTTCTTTAACATATTACGGAGTTACACCAATCCAAGAGCAATCAAACTTAATTACCTTTAACCAACGTTATTCACAAATGACATACGATGGTTATCACTTTAGCCAATTAGGAACGATGTTTAATTTATCTTTAAACTACAAGTTCTAGTCGATAGCTAAAACGAGTACAAATAAAAAGCCACGCAAATTGCGTGGCTTTTTTTGTATAAAAAATTATAAAATTATTCTGGATGCATAAAGCGTTGTTTTCCTAACAACACTTCTTCCGTTTCTACATGTGAGTCATCAGGCACACAGCAGTCCACAGGACAGACCGCAGCACATTGAGGCTCTTCATGAAACCCAACACATTCTGTACACTTATCGGGTACAATATAATAGAGCTCGTCGCTAATGGGCGTCTGAGCGGCATCGGCATTCACTTCTTTTCCATTGGTTAGCACCAAATCGCCTTCTAAGCTGGTCCCATCTTTATAGCGCCAATCATCCGCACCTTCATAGATGGCGGTGTTTGGACATTCGGGTTCACAAGCCCCACAATTGATACATTCGTCAGTTATAATAATCGCCATAGCTGTATTGAGTATATATTACTTAAATTTGCATGCAAAAATAACTCCAAAAAAGCGGTTACACAAATAATGGATCACAAAACAAGTACAATTACGGCATTAAATGAATTAGGGCGTTTTTTAAGTCAATTCTCAACAGATTCAACTCATAAAAATGAATCTGTGCGTTTTAACGATTTATTTTTCGAGGGTTTTAAACATCAAATAAAACTATCTAAAGAACACAACGGATGGTTTTCACCCTCAAATATGATGTTTGCGATTGAAAGTTGGGCAAAACTTTTGAGAACAGAACCGTTAACCAACTGGGTGTCTAACTATACTTTTGAATCTGCTTCCCCAAAAAAAGTAGCCATCATTATGGCAGGAAACATTCCTCTTGTCGGCTTTCATGATTTTTTATGTGCGTTGATTTGCAACCATGAAATCATCATTAAACAATCCTCCAATGACAAACATCTTTTACCGTTTTTAGTCCTCTATTTAACCAAAGTCGCTCCAGAACTTAAAGATAAGGTGTCTTTCTTAAAACAAAAACTAGAAGGATTTGATGCCGTAATTGCTACTGGCAGCAACAACACAGCGCGATATTTTGAATACTATTTTAAGGACAAACCATCGATCATTCGGAAAAACAGAAACTCGTTGGCGATCTTAACTGGCGAGGAGTCTAAAGAAGATTTAATGCAACTGTCCAATGATATTTTTCAATATTATGGATTGGGCTGTCGCAGTGTCTCTAAACTGTTGGTTCCAAAAGACTATAACTTTGACGCCTTTTTTGAAGCGATGTATCACTGGCACCCGATTATCAATGGCGCAAAATATGCTAATAATTACGATTACAATAAGGCCGTTTACTTGATGAGTGAATTTAAAATGCTTGAAAATGGGTTTTTAATGCTCAAGGAAGATTCCAGCTACGCCTCTCCTATCGCCACCCTTTTTTATGAACATTATGAAACCTTAGAATCGTTGTCCACTAAATTAAATGACGATGCCGATAAAATTCAATGCATTGTTTCTAATAATTTATCAGCGCACCACCTTCCATTTGGAAGCACACAAACCCCGCAATTAGAAGATTATGCGGATGGCGTTGATACTGTTGAATTTTTACTAAAAATATAACATAATATTAGCATTTTGATATTTAATTATCTTTAATAAATCCAGACCTTTACAGCTTCAAAAATTAACATTAATTTGCAACCATCACAGACATTATAATTCAAATGAAAAAACACAATTTTAGCGCAGGACCTTGTGTCCTCCCTCAAGAAGTTTTAGAAAAATCAGCCCAAGCAGTCCTAAGTTTTGATGATGGACTTTCATTAATTGAAATATCCCACCGTAGCAAAGCTTTCATTGATGTAATGGATAATGCGAGCGCTCTGGCCCTCGAACTTTTAGGATTGGAAGGAAAAGGCTACAAAGCACTCTTTCTTCAAGGGGGTGCAAGCATGCAGTTTTTAGCAACCGCATTAAACTTATTAGAAAATCGTGCTGCCTATTTAAATACAGGAACTTGGAGCGATAAAGCAATTAAAGAAGCGAAGCTCTATGGAGACGTTCTTGAAGTCGCTTCTTCCAAAGAGGCGAATTTCAATTATATTCCCAAAGGTTATAAAGTACCTTCGGATCTTGATTATTTCCATTGTACTTCAAACAATACCATTTTTGGAACGCAAATAAAAGAGTTTCCCAAATTAGAAGTTCCATTAGTTTGTGATATGAGTAGTGATATTTTTTCTCGAACCCTCGATTTTTCAAAATTTGATTTAATTTATGCAGGGGCTCAAAAAAACATGGGACCTGCAGGCACAACACTTGTGGTTGTTAAAGAAGCTATCCTTGGAAAAGTATCCCGAAAAATTCCATCCATGATGGATTATAAAGTACAGATTGATAAGGAGAGCATGTTCAATACACCGCCTGTATTCGCCGTTTACACGTCGATGCTCACCCTTGAGTGGTTAAAAAGTCTTGGTGGAATTGAGGCCATTGAAAAAGAAAACTTTAAAAAAGCACGTTTAATGTATTCTGAAATTGATTTAAACCCTTTATTTAAAGGGTTTGCTGCCAAAGCAGATCGATCGACAATGAATGCCACATTTTCTTTAACCGATGATAAATTAAAAGATACTTTTGATGCTATGTGGAAAGAAGCCGGTATTAACGGCTTAAATGGTCATAGAAGTGTTGGAGGCTACAGAGCCTCCATGTACAATGCATTGCCATTAGAAAGCGTTGCAACCTTAGTAGACGTTATGAGTGAATTAGAACGAAAAGCATAAAAAAATGAAAATATTAGCAAATGACGGTATTTCACAAAGTGGAATAGACGATTTAACCGCTGCAGGATTTGAAGTCTTAACGACCACCGTAGCACAAGAACAATTAGAAAATTTCATCAACGCCGAAAACATCGTCGCACTTCTAGTTAGAAGCGCAACCACTGTAAGACAGGATCTTATTGATGCTTGTCCAGGTCTAAAAATCATTGGAAGAGGTGGTGTTGGAATGGATAATATCGATGTTGAGTATGCTCGTGAAAAAGGATTAAGTGTTATTAATACGCCAGCTGCTTCATCTGAGTCAGTTGCCGAATTGGTATTCGCTCATTTATTTTCTGGAGTTCGTTTCTTATACGACTCAAACAAAACCATGCCTTTAGAAGGAGAATCAAAATTTAAAAACCTAAAAAAAGCCTACGCAAAAGGAACTGAGTTACGGGGCAAAACTTTGGGAGTGATTGGCTTTGGTAGAATTGGTCAAGCCACCGCAAAAATGGCCTTAGGCTTAGGAATGAAAGTCATTGCTTTTGATCCATTTTTAGAAAAAACAACCCTATCACTATCTTTTTATGATGGTCAAACGGTTGATTTTGAAATCAAAACAGTTTCTAAAGAAGCCGTTTTAAAAGAGTCTGATTTTATCACATTACACGTGCCTGCACAAAAAGATTTTGTAATTGGTAAACCAGAATTTGATCTTATGAAAGACGGAGCTGCTCTCGTCAATGCGGCCCGTGGAGGTGTCGTCAATGAAGTGGCGCTTGTAGAAGCTCTTGATTCCAATAAATTATCATTTGCCGGATTAGATACCTTTGAAAACGAACCATCTCCAGCAGTTCAGATATTAATGAATCCAAAAATATCTTTAACGCCTCATATTGGTGCGGCTACCAACCAAGCTCAAGATCGAATTGGTTCTGAATTAGCGTCTCAAATTATTTCTATATTGAAATAGAAGTCAATATAAATTCTGATTATAAAAACCTTAACACATTTGTTAAGGTTTTTTTTGTAGATTGACGTTTTAACCCCATAAAAAATCTATATGTCAGGAATTCTAGACCTACTAAACAGTGATATCGGAAAATCACTAATTAATGGCGTGTCCGGCCACACAGGACAATCAAAATCAAAAACTTCTAATTTACTTACCATGGCAATGCCCGTATTGATGCAAGCCATGAAACGAAATGCCAATTCCAGTGAAGGTGCTTCGGGAATTATGGGGGCACTTCAAAAACACGATGGAAGTATCTTAGACAACCTTGGCGACTTGTTTTCTGGTGGAACTATTAATGCTGTTTCTGATGATGGCGAGAAAATTTTAGGGCATGTCCTTGGGAATCGTCAAGGAAATGTTCAAAATGCACTGAGTCAAAAATCTGGAATAGACGCTAACTCGGTAGGACAAATACTAAAAGTCGCTGCTCCAATTGTGATGGGCGTATTAGGAAAACAACAACGTCAAAGCAACGTCAATTCATCCAGTGGAATAGAAGGTCTTCTGGGAGGCTTGATTGGAAACAACGCCCCAGATCAAAACCAAAGTTTCTTGGAATCTATGCTCGATGCCGATGGGGATGGCTCCGTAATTGATGATGTGGCTGGAATAGTTCTTGGAGGCAAAAAGGGTAAAAGCGCCCTCGGCGGATTACTCGGTGGACTGTTTGGTAAAAAGTAATATTTTATCTTAAGATGTAGTATATTTGCTTCAAATTTTGAAGCATGAAGACATTTAAAGCAAGGTGGGAAATCAAACAAAATTGGCAACTATTGTTTCCAATTCTTGGGCTATTTTCTCTCGGATATAGTTCATTTAAATTGGCTAAAATACTGCCTTTTGATGCGCTCTATATTACGATCCCTGCTTTTGTGGTTGTCTTTTATATCTTATTAAAAGTAGTGCTTTTTGCAATCAACAAAGTAGAATCTCGGTGGGCTGTGGATCAACGTTGGGAACTCATCCGGATTTTTATTGTCTTTGCAATTACAGGATCCTCTTCTGTTGTTGTAGGACGTCCTTTTATTCAATTAATTGGAATCACAAAAGAAAATTTACACCCCATCCTCTATTGGATTTTATTTATCGCTATTAGCTTAATTTTTTATCAAATTTTATTAGTTTTATTGGGTTGGATTTTTGGACAATTTCAGTTTTTCTGGAATTTTGAAAAGAAAATGATTCGCCGTTTTGGATTGGGGAAATTTTTAAATGAGTCCTAAATCCTTTTAGAACTTAATTGGACACTTCGCTTGTCGCTTTAGAAGACTTGTCAAAATAATAGGTGTAAACCCACATAATCGTAAATGTTGGTACCACATCTAATATCGGGAGGGCTTCTTCAATAAAGACTAGTACACCTGCTATTTTTCCTTTTTTACCTTCAAAAAGTTGGGTCATTAAATACCCCGACAATGGCGCCCATAAAATATCGAAAAACGGAAAAAGAAGAGAAACATAGCCTAACGCATCAAAGCATAAACTGAAAAATAATTTTGATGTTTTGGATTTATTTTTTAGGTTCATTACTATTAGATTTGGGAGTGGATTTTATTTTA
The DNA here is from genome assembly GCA_949499105.1 of Formosa sp. Hel1_33_131. Taxonomy (GTDB): domain Bacteria; phylum Bacteroidota; class Bacteroidia; order Flavobacteriales; family Flavobacteriaceae; genus Hel1-33-131. Next base: position 200,773 of record CATEFX010000019.1, read on the forward strand.
AAATTTTATTAAAATGAGTCGTTAGTTTTTTAATTTTCGGATCGATTAAATAGGTGCAATACGGCTGTTCCCTGTTTAGATCATAATAACTATCATGAGCGTCTTCGGCATCATAAAACACCTCCAAAGGCGATAATTCTGTGACAATTGGGTTTTCAAAAACCTTGGCAGCGTCGAGAGACTTCATGTACTGATTGGCCGTTTCATACTGCTCTGAATCTGTATAAAAAATAGCCGACCGGTATTGGGTCCCCACATCATTTGCTTGACGATTGAGTGTTGTTGGATCATGGGTTGCAAAAAAGACTTCCAATAACTCCACATACGAAATCAATGTTTCATCATAATCGAGTCGAATGCCTTCTGTATGGCCCGTACGACCTTGGCAAACTTCACGGTAGGCCGGATTTTTTATAAATCCGCCTGTATATCCAGACTTGACATCCTGAACCCCTATAAGGCGATTAAAAACCGCTTCGGTACACCAAAAACACCCTCCAGCAAATATAGCTCGTTTCATGATAAATTTATTTGACTTCAAAGTTAGTAAACAAATAATTAAAATTAGCTCGAATTATTGCACATAAAAACTATAAAACTTAATTTCACACTATGATAATTGCGAAGCACATACATAAATATTACGATCAACTTCATGTTCTTAAAGGGGTTGATTTAAACATAAAAAAAGGCGAAATCGTATCGATTGTTGGCGCTTCAGGAGCTGGAAAAACGACCTTGCTACAGATCTTAGGAACCTTAGATTCTTATTCTAAACATTCAGACAGTCAATTGCAGATCAATGGCGTAGATATTACAACGCTTTCCGATAGCTCTTTAGCAAAATTTAGAAATGAACAGTTGGGCTTTATTTTTCAATTTCACCAGTTATTACCTGAATTTACGGCTGTTGAAAATGTATGTATTCCTGCGTTTATAAAAGGAATTTCTCAAAAAGAAGCCATCCAAAAAGCAACTGAATTATTGCGTTTTTTAGGTTTAGAAGACCGTATCAACCATAAACCCAACGAACTCTCTGGCGGTGAACAACAACGCGTTGCCGTGGCCCGTGCATTAATTAATAACCCAGCGGTTATTTTTGCGGATGAACCTTCAGGAAATTTAGACAGTGAATCCGCCGAACAACTCCATCAATTGTTTTTTAAGTTACGAGATCGTTTTGGACAAACCTTTGTCATCGTGACCCATAATCATGAATTAGCAGAAATGGCCGATCGTAAAATCACCATGGTTGATGGTCTAGTAAAAACGGTCTAAGGTGCAACAACTAAACAATTCTGAACTTAAAGAATTTCTGGATGCTAAAGTCATTCAGTATAACAATCCTGATTTTATAAACTCCGATCCCCTTCAAATCCCACACCGCTATTCATTAAAAGAAGATATCGAAATTGCTGGCTTCCTAACGGCGACCATCGCTTGGGGCAACCGAAAAAGTATTATCAATAATGCCAAACAATTGATGGCTCTAATGGACGATGCCCCGTATGAATTTGTCATGCAGCATCAACCAAAAGACTTAGAAACCCTGACGCCATTTGTACATCGCACCTTTAATGGCTCCGATTGTATTCAGTTTATGAAAAGTCTCAAACATATCTATACACATCATAATGGTTTAGAAGGCATTTTTAATACATATGCGGAAGTCGATAGTTTACAACTGGCAATTCATCATTTAAAACACCATTTTTTTGAAATAGATCATCTCCAACGTACCCAAAAACACATTAGTGATCCCTTAAAAAAATCGGCTGCAAAACGAATTAATATGTTTTTGAGATGGATGGTACGTTCCAATGATACCAAAGTTGATTTTGGATTATGGACCCAGTTATCGCCTTCACAACTCTCCTGCCCTCTCGATGTTCATTCTGGAAATGTAGCACGTAAACTAGGGCTTCTAAAACGCACACAAAATGATGGAAAGGCCTTAGCACAACTAGACGAAGCTCTTCGTCAATTAGATCCTAAAGATCCTGTGAAATATGATTTTGCGTTATTTGGTTTGGGTGTTTTTGAGAGATTCTAGAAGGTAAACACTTTACCATCATCGGCCAACATCACGTCCTTAAATACGGTCTCAGCTTCTGTTTTAAAACCTTCAAGCCCACCATAACGGGTCGAATAATGACCTAAAATTAAGGTTTTAACATTTGCCTTCAACGCAATTGTAGCCGCTTGTTTGGCGGTCGAATGCTTGGTTCTTTCACACAAATGCTCATGCGCGTCCAAAAAGGTGGATTCATGATACAACACATCCACATCTTTTATCATTGGGACAATCGCTTCCTTATAAGCGGTATCGCTACAAAAAGCATAACTTTTAGGGTGATGTCCCTCAAAAGTGACGTCAGCATTAGAAATTAATTCGCCCTGTTCATTCAACACATCATCGCCTTGTTTGAGTTTTCTATAATACGCCTTGTCAATCTGAAGTTCTTCCGCTCTATCGATGTCTAACTTCCGCTCAAATGGTTTTTCTTTAAATAAAAATCCATTGGTATAGATACGGTGATCGAGAGGAACGGTGTGAACAGAGACTTTCTCATCTTCATAAATAAGTTCCGATGATTTGGAAGACAGTACATGAAAAATCAATTTATAATTTGTCCATGAATCGGCGAGTTTCATTTGAAGTGTTATTAGCTCCTTTAACCCTTTTGGACCATATATATGTAAATCTGTTTCACGGGTGAGCAATCGAAAGGTGGAGATTAATCCGACCAATCCAAAATAATGATCGCCATGTAAATGGGAAATGAAAACATGTTTAATTTGATTGAACTTGATTTTATGGCGTCTTAATTCGACTTGTGTTCCTTCGCCACAATCAATTAAAAATAGATGCCCTCGCATCTCCAAAACCTGAGAGGTAGTATGTGCTATAATTCGGGGGGTTGCACTGTAACAACCAAGAATAGAAAGTTTCAAAAGCGTTGGTTTTAAATTCCTAAATCGCGAGATAAAAGGTCCATTTCTATAAAATCATAGGCCTCTTGAAGGGTTGGAACAATGATAAAATCATCTTCGAAATCATTTTGATTTAAGTGTGGACTAACAATCACAAAAGAATGATTTAAAAGACGATGTTTTTTTGAAATAGCGATTAATAAGTCTAACGATCCAATAGAAGTATCCTTCAAATTTAAAACAATATCATCCACTTTAAAACGTTCGTAAAGCAGCGAGAATTTCGTTGAAAATTCTGTCAAACTTGTCTTCTTTTGGGTAATAACGGCGATCGAATTGTGGTGTTCAATAATCATAATTTTACTTGATTTTTAGAGCTAAGAGATAAATCACAGCCATTCGAATGGCGACCCCATTTTCTACCTGATTAAGAATTATTGATTGGTTAGAATCAGCGACTTCGCTGGTGATTTCTACACCTCTATTAATGGGTCCTGGGTGCATGATAGAAATTTCTTTATCCAACGATTCTAACAGATTTTTAGTCACGCCGTACTGTTGTGTATATTCTCTTGTGGATGGAAAGTAACTAATTTCCATACGTTCATTTTGGACGCGCAACATATTAGCCACATCACACCATTTTAATGCTTTTTGTAAGTTTGTTTCTACTTTAACTCCTAGTTTGTCAATGTACTTTGGAATGAGTGTTTTTGGCCCGCAAACCATCACTTCAGCCCCTTGTAATTGTAGAGCAAATATATTTGACAAGGCAACTCTACTGTGTAATATATCGCCAACAATGACTACTTTTTTTCCTTTTACTTCCCCATATTTTTCACGAATCGAATAGGTATCTAAAAGAGCTTGTGTTGGATGTTCGTGGGTTCCGTCGCCTGCATTGATTATTTGTGCATCAACATGTTTCGATAAAAATGCAGCTGCCCCTGGATTGGGATGCCGCATGACAACCATATCAACTTTCATCGACAGAATATTATTAACGGTATCAATAAGGGTTTCCCCTTTGTGAACCGATGATTGCCCTGAGGAGAAGTTAATTACATCGGCAGACAGTCGTTTTTGAGCTAACTCAAAAGATAATTTGGTGCGCGTTGAATTTTCAAAAAAAAGATTGGCGATTGTTATATCTCTAAGCGAGGGTACTTTTTTTATGGGACGATTGATCACTTCTTTAAAATGATCGGCAGTTTCAAAAATAAGGGTAATATCGTCATTGTTGAGATATTTTATTCCTAATAAATGATCTACACTCAGTTCGCTCATGGTCTAATTATTTATTAAATAAACGGTGTCTTCACCGCTGGTTTCTTTCCAGTTTACCAACACTTTTTCGTCATTAATGGCATCGACTTGTCGGCCTCTATAATCGGGCTGAATGGGTAAATGTCGACTAAAACGACGGTCTATAAGGGTTAAAAGTTCAATCTCACTCGGACGACCAAAGGATTGAATGGCTGTCAAAGCAGCACGAATGCTTCTACCTGTGTACAAAACATCATCAATAAATACAACGCGTTTATTTTCTATTAAAAAATCTATTTCGGTTGAATTTGCCTCGAGTACTTTAGCCGATCGTCTAAAATCATCTCTATAAAAAGTAATGTCTAAAAGTCCTAATTTGACATCAGAAATGTGATACTCTTCTGCTAATAGTTGTTTGATTCGTCTGGCTAAGAAAATCCCTCTTGGTTGAAGGCCTATTAAAACGGTTTCAGAAAAATCGGTATGTTTTTCAATGAGTTGACAAGCCAATCGATGTAGAATGATGTTTACTTCTTTGTTGTTAAGTAAAACTTTTTGACTCATAGTGGTTCAACGTATTCGAAGTACAAAGGTAATGAAAAAATTAAAATAACATCACGGCTTCTTCATTTAATGACATCTAGCCCATTCAGTGTTGTCCACTATTTTAAAAACACAATACTGTAGGGATAGGTAGGCATAACACCATGACTTGCTTTTATGGCATTTTTAATAGGATAAACAATCGATGCAATTAAAATCAAAATCAGCCCTATGATACCGACTCCAATAAACACTAAAGGGATACAAATTAAACTGTAAATTAATAAACTAAATTGAAAGTTAAGAATGTTTTTTCCATGGGCATCTAAGTCTTTGATGGTTTCCTTTTTGGTCATCCAAATATAAAGCGGGATAAGGATACTTCCAAAGCTTAAAGCTAAGGTAACCAGTTGAGAAAGATGCATCAGCACAATGGTTTGATTGTCTTGTTTCATGATAAATAGGTTTAATTATTAGACGTCTAAATACCTAATTTGTTACAAACTAAGAATTGAATTCCTTAAAAATAATCACCGCTGCCATGACGATCATAAAGCGTGCAAAATTGATTTTTAAGGTCGATTCTTGAACGAAATTTGAAAAATAGGTTCCAACAAAGATCCCTAAAACTGAGAGTGCTGTAAAAAGGCTCAAAAATCGCCATTCAATTTGTAATAAGGACAAATCGGCACTAAATCCAATAAGGGAATTAAAGGTAATGATGATTAAAGAGGTTGCAACCGCTTGTTTGATTGATAATTTAGCAAACAACACTAAAGCCGGTACTATAATAAATCCGCCACCAGCCCCTACTAAACCTGTGAGAAGCCCAACCCCCAATCCAATGACCAGCAAAAAGAGATCCTTTCTTTTAGAATCTGATTTAGAGGCTACAGTCGTTGGTTTTTTCATCATAAAAACAGAAGACAAAATAATAATGAGGCTAAAAAACAACATCAATGCCATTTCTTTGGTAATGGTAAAACTTCCCATTGACATTATAACATCCGGGAGGTTTGGAATTATAAACCGTCGGGTAAGAAATACCGACACTAATGCCGGCAGTGTAAATATGAAGGCTGTTTTATACTCAATTAATTTTTTTCTAATATTGATAAGCGTCCCAATGGCCGCCGAAAATCCAACCACAAACATGGAGTAACTCGTGGCTAATATGGGGTTTAATTGAAATAAATACACAAATATAGGCACGGCTAAAATAGAACCACCGCCGCCAAAAAGACCAATTATAATCCCGGTTAAAAAGGCCCCAAAAAACCCGATCAATTCTAGATAATTCATAGAGACGAATTTAAGGCATTATAAAGAACTTCGATGGGATGAAGTGCAGTTTTTTGGACACCATCTTTAATTTGATGTCTGCAACTCGTCCCTGAAGCCGAAACGATCGCAGTTGTTTCTATGGTTCGCAGTGCAGGATATAAACGGTCCTCTCCTATCTGTTGACTTAGCTCATAATGTTCGTTTTCATATCCAAATGAACCTGCCATACCACAACAACCAGAATCGATTGAATGCACTTTGAAATTCTTGGGAATACTTAAAATAGTGACTGCATGCACATTAGAGGACACTGCTTTTTGATGGCAGTGCCCATGGTAATAAACGGTTTTGGGTGTTGTTGTGAAATTTGAAACATCAATCTTATTAAGGGTCATTTCATTGGACAGAAATTCTTCAATCGTAAGCACATTTTTGGCTAGGTTTTCAGAACAAGCCTTTAAGTCTGCTTCCACTAAATTCGGATACTCATCTCGAAACCCTAAAATGGCAGAGGGCTCAATACCTACCAATGGCGTTTTTTTTGTAATCAATGGACTAAAAATGTGTATGTTTTCGGTCGCAATGGCTTTTGCTTCCTTTAAAAATCCTTTTGAAATATAGGCTCGAGCACTCTCTAGATGATTTGGCATGAACACTTTGTAACCCAATGTATTTAATAGTTTGACCGATTTTTTACCAATTTCAAGATCGTAATGATTGGTATATTCATCACAAAACAAATACACTTTTTTTAAATAGTTCCCCTGCTGAAAGCCCTCAAACCACTGTCTAAAAGTGGTGGTATGTAATTGAGGAAGCGATCGTTTTGGGTGGATTCCAATGAAGGTTTTGAACCAAGAATTATTTCCGAAAAAATTATAGACCCCTGCAAATCGACGCGCTACAGCATTGATTTTGGCATTATGAGCAATTAATTTTGTTCGGAGAGACACTGGATTTGATTTATTATATTGATACAAGAATTCAGCTTTCAAGGTGGCCATATCAACATTGGAGGGGCATTCTGATTGACATGCTTTGCAAGACACACAGAGGTCCATTGCTTCTTTAATCTCGGGGTGATCAAATGGATTGTCTTTGGTGTTTTGAGTTAAAAACTCTCTTAACACATTGGCACGACCCCGTGTCGAATCCTTTTCATCTAAAGTCGCCCGATAACTTGGACACATGGTACCGCCTGCAAAACTTAATTTTCGACAATCGCCGGAACCATTACATTTTTCGACGGTGGATAAGATACCCCCCGTGGATTCGAAATTATAAAGCGTCTCTATTTTAGAAGTTTTTTGATCTGCTTCGTATCGTAATGAACTGTCCATAGGAACCGCATCAACTATTTTCCCTGGATTGAAGCGCGAAAACGGATCCCAAGTCGATTTAATTCGTTTGAGGAGTTGGTAGTTTTCTTCGCCTAAAACCAACGGAATAAATTCCGACCGGACACGCCCATCACCATGTTCGCCACTGAGGGCACCCCGATACGATTTGACTAATTTTGCAGAGGCTTCACTGATGGTACGAAACAATGCGACATCGGTCGATGTTTTTAAATTTAAGATCGGCCGAAGGTGTAATTCCCCTGCCCCAGCATGGGCATAATACACTGCTTTTTGATCGTAGGATTTCATAAGCGCAGTAAATGCTTCAATATAGAGAGGCAAATCTTCAATGGCCACCGCTGTATCTTCAATACAAGCAACCGCTTTGGCATCGCCCGGAATATTTGCCAAAAGACCCAAGCCCGCTTTTCTTAAATCCCAAACGTTATCACATGCATCGCCTTCCACCAAAGGATACGCATAGCCTAAATTTAAATCTTTGAGCCGTTGCTCTAGCAGTGCTGCTTGTTCTTTTGCAGCTTCTAACGTATCGCCCCTAAACTCTACCATTAAAATAGCTTCGGGATCGCCTTCTACAAAAAATCGATTTTTTTGCTGGGTACTATTATCTTTTGTACAATCCAAAATAGTTTTATCCATCAATTCACATGCAGACGGTGCCTGTTTCATAGCAACCAAAGTCGCTTGAAGACTCTCGTTAATGGAATTAAAATGAGCATTTAAAACCACTTGAAATGGTTTTGGCAACGGTACAATTTGAAGTTTTAATTCTGTAATAAACGCTAAAGTTCCTTCGGAACCACATACTAATTTCGAGAAATTAAAGGCTTCTCCAGACGCGTTGAAGGGACTGCTATGCATGAGCGCATCTACAGCATAGCCCGTATTTCTTCGGCTAATGGTCGCTTTTGGATAGCCCGCTTCTATTTGATCTCGAATCATGGGATTATCCAACTCCGAAAATAGCTGTTTATATAAAGAGGCTTCTAAAGTATCGCCTTTTGTTTTTGATTTAAATTCTTCTTTGGAGAGTGCTGAAAAGGTGACTTCACTCCCATCACTCAAAAGTGCTTTGATCGCAAGGGTATGATCGCGAGTCGAACCATATTCAATAGAAGTAGACCCACAAGAATTATTTCCAACCATGCCTCCCATCGTGCAACGATTGGCAGTCGAAGTGTTGGGGCCAAAAAAGAATCCATAGGGTTTTAAAAATGTATTTAAATGATCACGAACCACGCCTGGCTGCACACGCACCCATTGTTCTTGCGTATTAATTTCTAAGATATCATTTAGATATTTAGATACATCAACCACAATGCCATCGCCCACACATTGGCCTGCTAAAGAAGTGCCTGCCGCACGCGGAATAATTGAGAGCGCATTTGAATTCGCAAATTCAATCAACCGTTTGATATCCGTCGTTGTTTTTGGAATGGCCACTGCGAAGGGCAGTTCTCGATACACAGAGGCATCTGTAGCATACAAGGTTTTTACAAGATCACTGTCGTAAAGTTCGCCTGAAAGCTGTTGTTTTAAAGTTGTAAGATGTGTTTGCAATACATTTAATTATATAAAGTTTAAAGGTATAAAAAATTGAGCTTGTTATTTTGATTCATGGATTTTAAATTGATTCGAAAAAATTTGGAACATTTTTTGAAAGGATAAGAACAATCAAATTAATATATTTACAATCTAAGATATGCCAATACGCTTTATGAATCGATATTTGATACTTTTACTACTCGTTGTCGGAATGCAAAATACTGCGTTTTCCCAGTTAGAGACGACTCAAGAAACGTTTCGAATCAAAGCCTTAGCCTTAGAGAAAAATGAGGCCACTGAGCAATATCCATTAACGGTATCCCCAATTATGGGATTAACAGATAAAGGGGTGACCATTACCATGGGAATCAAGCCGATTGATGGGTTTGCAAAAAAGAAATATGGAATTACCGAAACCCGAGATGTGGTCGATCCTACTTGGGAAATTAAACAACAGTTTAATGAAAACCGAAAAAATGTATCTAAGTTTGATCGGGATTATTATTTAGGAGATATTAAAACGACTTCCAAATACATTCGCATCTTGTGTCGAGATCATGAGTATGAAGACGGCGATCGTATAAAATTAATACTTAACAAAGCCATTGTTCACCCTAATATTACCCTAAGAAATTCAGCTTACATTATTGAAGTTGAATTAAAAGTAGGCCTCAATACAATTGAATTTTATGCGCTTAATGAAGGGAGCTCGAGTCCAAATACGGCTCAACTAAAGGTTTATAATGAAAATGACAGCATTATTGGTTCTGGGGAATGGTTATTAACAACAGGTTATAAGGCCAGTTTAATTGTACTTAGAGAGTAAGGTCGTTTTAGTATCGCTTTGATTCGTGTTAAAATTCCGCAAACAAAAAACCTACGCCATAAAAAAACCCTCCATTTAGGAAGGTTTTAAACGTAAAAATTTAAAAGTTCTATTCGACAGAAACATCTTCAACTACTGGATCTGGTTGAATCGCCATTACCATACCAGTGGCATCAAAATAATCGCCAGAAGCTATGATTTTACCCTCTTTTACATTAAAGTAATGATACGCATCTAACGAAAATGGTTTTCCTGTAGCACTATTATTTCCAGACCAGATTCCATAAACGCGCACACTTCCATCCGGAGATAAAGTCGTTTCATCCACACCAGGCAACCATGTTGCTTCTGTGAATGTCACATTTTCAAAACCATTCATATAAAAATCTGCTTGTGCAAGAACTTCGGTGTATCCCACTTTTCCAACTCCATACATAGGCGATTGGTGTTCTATATCTTCATGAACTAAGGATTCAAATAATTCGTAATTTACTGGAGATTCATAGGTTGATATAAATTCTTCAGCAATTTTTTGATTGGCTTCATAAAGACTTAAATCATAATTGTTTTGACACGACATTGCAGAAACTACAATACATAAAAGGAGTAATTCTTTCATCTTATTATATTTAATTGGTTACCCTTCAAAGATAAGCTATTAATTCACTTCCGTAAATAGCAAGAGTAAGATACTTGGGTTAACAGACAGTCTCGCGTATATAAAAAAAAATGAAGTAAGTGAAAAAATACAATTTATTACATTTGAAATAACAGATTATTTTGAGAGTCATTGCGAAAAGAACTTTAAGTGAATTTTAGAATTGAATCCAGAAAGCAAGCGGCAGTTAATGGTTTGGTATCGAGAGGCTACAAAAGCTGATTGGAATAATGTCAACAAAAGAAAACGTTAAAAAGAAATAAATGAGTAGTAACTGTAATAAGATAATGGATTGTTGGAGTTTGTTTAATGGCATCACGCCATAAGCGTAACGCTAACCAAGTGATTGCTCTATTACTGTAGATCGTAAAACAGCCCTAGCCAGGTATTGACGTTTGCGTAAAAATGAGTATATTAAAAAAATAATTAACTTTGTAGCATGGGAAATTTAACAATCACAACTAAAGTCTTAGAAAAATACTTTGAATTTTTAGTGAAGTTTGATAACAGTACTAAGAAAAAATTAATTCTTAAGTTAACTAATTCACTTAAATTAGAAGAACCTAAATCTTTTGACCTTGCTTCTATGTTTGGTGCCTGGAAAGATGATAGAAGTTCCAAAGAACTAATTAGTGATATTAAAAATTCAAGAGTTGAACCTAAAGACAGTAAGGAGTTTTAATGAATGAAATATCTACTTGATACAAATATATGCATTCATTTTTTTCGTGGAGACTTCAACCTCATTGAAAAAATAAAAACAGTTGGGTTAGAAAATTGTGCTATATCTGAAATCACACTTGCAGAACTTGTATTTGGAGCAGAAAATAGTAACTATCCAAAAAATAATTACAAACTCATTGAAACATTTTCTGAACAAGTCGCAATTTTACCAATTTTAGATGCAATTACCTATTATGGTAAAGAAAAAGTTCGTTTGCGAAAAAATGGTAAAATGATTAGTGATTTTGATTTATTAATTGGAACAACTGCAATTGCAAATGAGTTAATAATGGTATCCGAAAACACTAAAGAGTTTACTCGTATTGAGAAAATTAAATTGGAAAACTGGGTAGAAAGACACTAAACTTTTGCATCTAAAATAAAGTCTTTTAATCTATCAAGATCTTCACATTAGTCTTAAACACCCCCCCTCTCTAGCATTATATAACCCCCTATTCTCACATCAAATGATTCAAGTTTACCTCATTGGTCGATTTACTTTGAGACAGCGCTACATAACTTTGAACATTGCTTAAATCGGCGATAATGGCGAGTTTGGTTAAGATAAATTGTTCATAGTCTTCAATATCAATCACCACTAATTTTAATAAATAATCGAAATTTCCCGAGACCCGATGGCATTCTACCACTTCTGGAAATCCTTGAATGGTGGTGACAAATTTTTCTAAATAACTACGTGTATGCCTTTTAATGGTGATTCCCACAAAAACGGTCAGTTTTAAACCCAATTTTTTAGAATCCAAAATGGCTGCATATTTCTTAATAAATCCATTTTTTTCTAATTTTTTAATGCGCTCAAAAACAGGGGTCGTCGTCATCCCTAAGATGTCAGCTATATTTTTGATGGTACGGTTACTGTTTTCTTGTAATAACCGTAAGATTTTAATATCGGTTGTGTTTAGTTTATCAAGCATCTAGAAAAAACATTTATTAATAATTAAATTAGCATCCTAAAAAAGAATAAAACACTTTATTAATACAAAAATACATATAAATATTCTTATTTAGAAACTGTTTTAGTAATAAACAAATAAGTAACTCATATTATCTATAGATTTGTTCTTGTCAATTATTTTAATAGTTCATGTTAATTTTAAACCCAATATATGCCTAGATATCATACGTTAGGAAAAATCCCAGCAAAGAGACACACCGTTTTTAAAGATGCAAACGGCCATTTTTATTATGAAGAATTGTTTGGCACGATTGGGTTTGATGGCATGTCATCATTAATGTATCACACCCAACGCCCCACACAGGTCAAAGCGATTCTAAAATCCTATGATGTCGCACCAAAGATTGCGGTTTCTAAAAATATGAAATCTTTAAAACTTGAGGGATTTAAGGTCGCACCAAAAGCTGATTATTTAGAAAGTAGAACTTGCGTATTAACAAACAAGGAGTGTCAAATTAGTTTGGCAGCTCCAACAGAATCTCTAAAGAATTATTTCTACAAAAACACCGATTCTGATGAAGTCTTATTTATTCATAAAGGCTCCGGGAAACTAAGAACCCTTCTTGGGAATATTGATTTTAAATATGGTGATTACCTTGTAATCCCTAGAGGCATTATCTATCAAATTGAGTTTAACGATGCCGATAATCGACTCTTTATTGTCGAATCCAAGAGCCCCGTTTATACCCCAAAACGCTATCGAAATTGGTTTGGCCAACATGTAGAAGGCGCCCCTTATTGCGAAAGAGACCTCCACCCGCCTACCGAACTTGAAACTTTTAATGAAACAGGTGATTTTTTAATCAAGGTTAAAAAACAAGACACCCTACACGAATATATCTATGCCGCACATCCATTTAGTGTCGTCGGTTGGGATGGTTATAATTTCCCTTATAAGTTTTCTATTCACGATTTTGAGCCTATAACGGGGATGATTCATCAACCACCGCCCGTGCATCAAACCTTTGAAACCAGCGCATTTGTGATCTGTTCGTTTGTTCCTCGACTGTATGATTACCACCCGAATTCGGTACCAGCACCCTACAACCATTCTAATATAGACTCCGATGAAGTGATCTATTATGTGGATGGCGATTTTATGAGTCGTAAAGACATCGATCAAGGGAGTGTGACGCTGCATCCTGCCGGCATTCCGCACGGACCACATCCTGGAACAATGGAAAAAAGTATTGGTAAAAAAGAAACTTTTGAACTCGCTGTGATGGTGGACACGTTTAGTCCATTAATGGTGACTGAAGAAGCCCTTAAAATAAGTGACGAATCGTATTATAAATCCTGGTTAAATAAGAACTAAAATGGAACCTACAAAAACTATTGAAGAATTACAAAATTTTAATTTCGAGATTAAAAAAATATTTGATGACGCTCAGGATTTTTTACCTATTGTAGGTACGGACTACGTTGAACTGTATGTAGGAAATGCCAAACAAAGTGCCCATTATTACAAAACCGCTTTTGGATTTCAGTCGGAAGCCTACGCAGGCCTTGAAACTGGACTCAAAAACATCGCATCCTATGTTCTAAAACAAGGCAAGATTCGACTCGTTTTAACCACCTCATTAGAAGAAGGCAGTGTTATTAATAAGCATATTGATCTGCATGGTGACGGCGTTAAAATAATTGCGTTGCATGTTGAAGATGCCACAAAAGCATTTAATGAAACGGTCAAAAGAGGCGCGAAACCGTTTCTGGAACCTACTGAAGAAAGTGATACACATGGAACCATCATCAAATCGGGGATTTATACTTATGGAGAAACCGTGCATCTTTTTATCGAGAGAAAGAATTATTCGGGTTTATTTCTTCCAGGGTACAGAAAATGGGAATCTCATTACAATCCCGAAAACGTTGGCCTAAAATACATTGATCATATTGTTGGAAATGTCGATTGGGATGAAATGAATACTTGGTGTAAATTTTATCAAGAAGTGATGGGCTTTGCGCAAATAATTTCTTTTGATGACAACGATATTTCTACCGAGTTCACGGCACTGATGAGTAAAGTGATGAGTAATGGAAATGGCCGTATCAAATTTCCGATTAATGAACCTGCTGAGGGAAAGAAAAAATCGCAAATCGAAGAATATTTAGATTTCTATAAGGGTGCTGGTGTGCAACACTTGGCTTTAGCGACGGATGATATTGCCAAAACAGTGCAAGAGATGAAAAATAGAGGGGTCGAATTTTTATACGTTCCTGAAACTTATTACGATGATTTATTAGAACGTGTGGGAGAAATTGATGAAGATTTAAGTACCTTAAAAAAACACGGTGTTTTAATTGACAGAGATGAAGAAGGGTATTTATTACAGATTTTCACAAAACCAGTCTTAGATCGTCCCACCATGTTTTTTGAAATCATTCAACGTAAAGGCGCACAATCGTTTGGAAAAGGAAATTTTAAAGCCCTTTTTGAAGCCATTGAAAGAGAACAAGACAATAGAGGCACCCTTTAAATTTAAAATCAATGTTGAACCATGAAGAACAGACGATGCCATTTAATCGCGTAACTGAAAAGTTACCTAAACATCTTCATAAATTTATGGTTCAACAGCCTTACAGTGCGTATACAGCCCAAAACCAAGCGGTGTGGCGGTATGTGATGCGTTTAAACATCAGTACCCTAAAGCATCGTGCCCATGAGAGCTATATCAATGGGCTAAAAAAAACGGGGATTGATGAAAACGCCATCCCTGAAATGGAGGGCATGAATCGAATTCTAAAAAATATTGGATGGGCTGCCGTTGCCGTTGATGGATTTATTCCACCAAATGCCTTTATGGAGTTTCAAGCGTATAATGTGTTGGTGATTTCCTCTGACATTCGAACGATCGATCACATTAATTACACGCCTGCTCCCGACATTATTCACGAAGCGGCGGGCCATGCCCCCATCATTGCAAATCCAGAATACTCAGAATACCTCAGACGTTTGGGTGAAATCGGATGTAAAGCCATCGCATCCCCAAAAGACGACGCGATGTATGAAGCCATTCGATGGTTGTCCATTTTAAAAGAAAACCCGCAGTCTTCAGAAATTGAAATTAGCGCTGCAACCAATCACGTTCACAAACTTCAGACCCAAATGGGAACGCTTTCTGAAATGGCACAACTAAGAAATTTACACTGGTGGACGGTTGAATACGGGCTTATTGGGACGCTCGACACCCCCAAACTTTACGGCGCCGGACTGTTGTCTTCTATTGAAGAAAGTGCGTTGTGCTTAAAAAAAGAGGTGAAAAAAATACCGTATTCAATTGATGCAGCCAACGTTAATTTTGATATTACAAACACACAACCCCAATTATTTGTGATTCCTAACTTTTCAAGTCTTAGCTTTGTTTTAGAAAAATTTGCAAATACTATGGCGATACGAACCGGCGGACTCGAAGGATTACAAAAACTCATCACTTCTAAAAAATTAGGAACCATCGAATTAAGTACAGGGATTCAAATTTCTGGAATTTTTAATGCGGGGATCGAAGCCAATAACACCCCCATTTATTACCAAACCAATAGCCCTACAGCCCTCTCTTTTGAGGGGACAGAATTGATCGGGCATGGCACCGAACATCATGCTAATGGTTTTGGAAGTCCAATTGGTCGATTAGAAGGCATCAATATTGCGATTGAAGATATGTCGCCCAAAGATTTAGAAGTTTATGGGATTATAGAAGGCCAAACGACCCGACTTCAATTTGAAGGTGGCGTGACGGTTGAAGGAGAAATTATTACTGGAAAAAGAGATCTCCAGGGTAAAATTATTTTAATCACTTTTAAAAACTGTAAAGTAACCTATCTTGAGGACGTCTTATTTGATCCGAGTTGGGGCGTTTATGATATGGCGATTGGAAAACACATTCAGTCGGCATTTGCTGGGCCAGCAGATTCCGATTCATTTGATGATTTTTACACCCTATCCGATAAAAAAACTACCAAAATAACGTATTCTGAAAACGAAAAGCAGCTACATAATTTGTATGAAAAAGTATCGCAAATTAGAACTTCCAAATTAATTGAAACCGATGCCATCGCTGCGATTCTAGATGAAGTTACCAACACCTATCCCTCGGAATGGCTACTTTTATTAAACTTATATGAATTGGTTTACGACAAAGAGGTCTCTTTAAGTACTAAAATTCATAAACAATTACTTAAATTGAAACAAAACAAACAATTTTCTAAGCTGATCCATGATGGCTTGGAGTTAATTATTAAAAAATAACCTATGCAGTCTTGGATTAAAATTGATCAACATTCAGATTTTAGTATCTATAATTTACCGTTTGGAGTTTTCTCCGAATCAGATCCTATCAAACGCGTTGGAGTGGCAATTGGAGACCAAGTATTAGACCTCTATGCCGCGTTTGAATTGGGTATTTTTAAAGATGTAGACTTTGATGTGAAAGTTTTAGAATCGGACTCCTTAAATAATTTTATTGCCTTAGGGAAATCGACCACTGTAAAAGTCAGAGAACTGATTCAAGCCGAATTATGCACTGCAAATTCTGTATTGAAATCACACCCCTCCGTATTTATCAAACAAAGCTCCGTACAGATGCATTTGCCTGTAAAAGTGGGTGATTATACCGATTTTTATTCGAGTATCGAACACGCCACCAATATAGGGACCATGTTTAGAGATCCTGACAATGCATTGCTCCCAAACTGGAAGCATTTGCCAGTTGGATATCATGGACGGGCTTCCTCAATTATTGTGAGTGGTGAAAACGTTTACCGCCCAAAAGGACAAGTGGTTTTAGACCCCAACGCCCCCCCTAGTTTTCAAGCATCGACTCGGGTTGATTTTGAATTAGAAATGGGGTTTATCCTCGGTAAACCAACCAAGCTTGGGGACTCTATTTCGACGGCTGTTGCTGAGGAGTATATTTTTGGAAAGGTATTATTTAACGACTGGTCTGCACGCGACATTCAAAAATGGGAATACGTACCCTTAGGTCCCTTTTTGGCCAAAAGTTTTGCGTCATCTATGTCGCCATGGGTGGTGACTTTAGAAGCACTAGAGCCCTTTAAAATTTCGGGTCCGACGCAACAACCCGCTGTACTGCCTTATCTGAGTTTTGAGGGTCCAAAAAATTATGACATTCAGTTAGAAGTCTCTATTCAACCTAAAAATTGCCAAGAAACAGTGGTAAGTCAGTCCAATTTTAAATATATGTATTGGAACATGAACCAACAATTGGCGCATCATACCGTGAACGGCTGTAATTTGAATGTGGGCGATTTAATGGCGTCCGGAACGATCAGTGGAAAACGTTCCGATTCGTATGGCTCCATGCTCGAATTATCGTGGGCAGGCTCCAAACCTGTAGAATTAACGGAAGGCGGCACCCGAAAATTTATTGAAGATAATGATACCGTGATTATGAGAGGCCATTGCCAAAAAGGCGCGATCCGTGTCGGATTTGGAGCGGTGAAATCAACATTACTAAAAGCTAAATAAAAATTATGTCGACCATCAAATCATTTGACCCCGAATTTTTAGAGACAAGAGCCATTCATAAATTGCTCTCCTCCTCGATTGCCCCCAGACCAATTGCGTTTGCAAGTACGATTGATGCAAAGGGGAATGTGAACCTAAGTCCGTTTAGTTTTTTTAATGTCTTTAGTACCAATCCCCCGATTTTAATTTTTTCACCCGCCAGACGTGTGCGTGATAATACCACCAAACATACCCTACAAAACGCAGCAGAAACAAAAGAAGTGGTGATCAATATTGTTGATTTTTCGATGGTGGAACAAATGTCACAATCCAGTAACGAGTATGCCAAAGGCGTCAATGAATTTATAGAAACAGGACTCACCGAAGTTCCCTCCCTTAAAGTAAAACCGCCTCGGGTTTTGGAATCTCCAGTTTCTTTTGAGTGTGTGGTGGACAACATTATTTCACTTGGTGAACATGGCGGTGCTGGGCAATTAGTCATCGCCAAAGTGGTGCATATTCATGTCAAATCGGACTTGTTAGATGCTAATGACCAAATTGATCCTGTAAAATTAGACCTCGTTGCACGTTTGGGCGGCGATTGGTATACACGAGTGACGAATGCGAGTTTGTTTAAAATTCCAAAACCTAAAGGGTGATTTTTAGTTTAGAAATTTAAATAGTTTATGAGATGCTACGAAGTCACAGACTTCGCAGAGCGGGGATAATATCAATAACTATTTTACATACTTACTCACCACAATCAATAAACTTCTGCTTTTTATTATAATGAACTTTATAAATGAAAGCATCTCTTTCAAATATTAATTTTGAATTTCTGTATATAGTTATCTTTTTATTAAACCCCATATTATAATTGACAGAATCGCCTATATTAATTTTTTGAGTTACTCCTAATGAATTAGGCATAGAAATAGCACCAATATATTTTATGGTATTTTCATAAACTGAAGCAACAAAATTATTTTCTACACTAAATTGGTATCCAATAGTCTTATTTGTATTTATTTTTTTAAGACATAAAAAACCCTGACCACGTTCTTTTTCATAGGTAGAAATAACTATACCTGAAAAATAAAATTTTTCTTTTTCTAGAGTTTTATAAAATGTCTTTTTATATTCTTCTTTTTGCTTGATGTTACTGGAAGTATTGCTGTAAATAATTAAAATTAGTACTGCAAAAACCAAAATAATTAAACCTAATCTTTTATATATTATACTCATATTTTAGCTACATTACTTTTTCATTGTTGACAAAATTGAAAAAGGAGTAGGAATTGACCCTAAATAGTTTGATTGTCCAACTGAAGTTGTTAAGCCAATTTTAACTCCTCCAGTTAACGCTATTTGAGGGCCAACACTTCCGTGTACACCTGCCGCAATAAAAGTCCAAGTTCCTCCATATATATCAGCTGCTGTTTGAACATAAGCTATTGAACCACTTAATTCAAAACCAATAGACGCTCCAGCTCCAATAGAATTTTTATAAAACACTCCTTCTAAACTATTTTGGCTTATGTTTTTTGCGTCACCATCATAAAATCCAATAAAACCTTCAAAATCTAAACCTACAGAGACATCAACTTCTGTACCCATTGCGAGCTTGATAGTTAGGAAAGGCTGTATGATTATAATCTTGCAACACAAGAACGTCTTTTAGTTCGCCGATCGTTCCTAATTGTAAATTCTGAGTCGTTTGAGTTTGAAGCTCTTGCTGAACAGTCATGGTTTTACAGCTGAAAAGCCCCACGACAATGAGCGGAGTTATTAAATACTTTTTCATAAGATAGAGGGAGTTCTAGTTGAAGAATCTCTGTAGATTAAAATTAATTTTGATTGATTTTGGTAAGAACCCTTTTTATCTGTACGTTTCAACCGCACTATTTGATAAACTTCGTAGTAGACACGTTGGTAGAGTGCTTTAAAACGGCGTCGCTTAGCAGTCACTTTATCGTCATAAGAACAGACTACAATTGAGGTATTGAGTTGCATTTTAGGTTAAGTTTATATTGGGCTTCACTAAAGTAAGAAAAAAATTGACACCTAGTACATAAACTTCAAATTTGTGTAAAACAGAGGCGTCTTTAACATTGCACATCGTCCTGAGTTTACTTCGTATTTAGATTTTTAATATTAGTGCCACGCTATAACGTGACGGGGGTATAGCTTAGTAGTTTGAATTAAACAAACTTATTGTAATTGTTTTTGTTTTCTTACTCTGTACGCCACTAGTTACAAACTAGCGGGAGCGGAGGCTAAAAGTCCGCACTATCGGGCAAATACCTTATGTGGATATCTTAAAATATGCAACATAAAATTTTAACAATTTTTACTTGTTTTAATCATAGAACACGGGGTTGCACGGACTACAAGTCCGCACTATAGAGGTGGGCACTCGTTACCCCAAGAAACCTGTTTCATCTATTCTAAGTACTGTATGATTTCCTTGAAAGTTTCTTGCACTTGAGTATTTATAATCTACAACATTGGTTACAAATCCGCTTTCTACTGGATTGTTATGGATATAATCTATCTTTTGTCTGATAACTTTTTCACTCCATAATTCTATAGGTTTGTTATGATGTTGCCAAAATTGATACTTACTTGTTGTAGCGTTCTTTTTTCCTGCTCGCTCAAACATCCATAATAACCATTCTTTTCTGCTTTCTTGTGGATTGTTCTCTATAGTTTCTATTACTTTTTTTGAAGTATGTCGTTTAAAATCTCTTAGTAATTCTGAAGGTTGTTCATTGGCTGACCTAAATATAAAATGAATATGGCTTGGCATAAAACAATATGCGTATAATTCCATGCCTTTTTCTTGCCTACAGTAAGTTACACTTTCTGCCAACACATCAAAATAAACCTGTCTTGTAAAAACATCTATCCAATTTATTGTTGCAAAACTTACAAAGTACAAACCTACCTTATTATGAAATTTATAGTTTCTACTCATAGCTGGATCAAAGTACAAAAATAAAACGAAACTGCTACCGCTAGCATTTGCTAGTGGCGGTATAGCTTGGTAGTTTGAAATAAACAAACCTATTGTAATTGTTTTTGTTTTCTGACTCAGTACGCCACTAGTTATAAACTAGCGGGAGCGCAGTGAGCGCAAACTAGCGACATCAGGGTAAAAAGCCAAAATCTACGACCTTATTGATATGGCTATTAGTTACCATAAAACTAAAAAGGCTTACGCTTCTTAAATTTATTGCATAAAAAAAGCTCCTACATTTCTGTAAAAGCTTTCTCTTTAATATTTCTTACTCTTACCGCCACTAGTTTTGAAAACTAGCGGTAGCGGGGGAATGATGATGATAGAAGCACTATTAAAAAATTGATTGATGCTTTTATTACAAAAAAGAAAGTGCAAAAATTAGCTCAATAAAAAAACGACCTATTACTGTAGCTCTTTAGTACAACCTACACGAACTAAAAGCCCGAGCCATCGGGTATTTGTTACGATTAACTTGCCAAAAATTACTAGTTACTTTTCTTTATGACCACACGAAAGATTCGTGCGGCAGCGGGTAATCTTGTGAAAGCTGCTAAATTGAAGGCTATTTAAATCTACTCTAATCTCTTAAAGTAGTTTCTATTATTTTATTCTCTGTAACGGTACTAGCTACAAGCTAGCACTAGCGATTACGCGATATACTAGCGCCATCAGGGGCGGGGATTACGCGATATACTAGCGACATCAGGGGTTTCTATTATTTTATTCTCTGTAACGGTACTAGCTACAAGCTAGCACTAGCGATTACGCGATATACTAGCGCCATCAGGGGCGGGGATTACGCGATATACTAGCGACATCAGGGGAACTCACTACTTATAACAGAATATGCAGAAGCTTTTACAGTTCCATTAACATCAAGCATAGTACTCGGATTTGTAGTTCCAATCCCGACGTTTCCAGATGTTCTAGATACAGAAATGGCAATTTTATCGGGTTTCCCTATTAATCCAATTCCATTTCCAGTATTTGTTCTTAATAATGACCAATCACCTACATCTGAATCTCTATAAATCAATAAATCTGTATTACCATTTTTAATGTTCAATGCGCCATTAACATCTAATTTGTACGCGGGATTTGTGGTTCCAACGCCGACGTTGCCGTCTGAATTAACAAGGAGATCAATATTTTCGGTCCCACCGGTTCTTATTGCAATAGACCCATTTAAATTTTTATTATCAATATATGATGGTCCATTTCTCGAAAATTGGAGTTGATTTGAATTGAGACTTGAATTGAACTTACTACTTATAACAGAAAATACAGATGCTTTTACAGTTCCATTAACATCAAGCATAGTACTCGGATTTGTGGTTCCAATCCCGACGTTTCCGCTTGGAATTGAAAAAGTATTCGCACCATTTTCCAATCCTAGAATAAAATTAGTAAGTGTTGAGTCTAAACCCATATAAGCTTTGCGAACTCCCGTTTTATTTTTCCATTGTGTATATAACCAACTATCATCAAGCGTTTGAAATGTAGTAATAGCATCTTGTGAACTTCTTACCAATAGTTGATTATCAATAATTTCCTGAGCATTTAAAAAATTACAATAGAAACTAAGCAATGTGAAGGATAAAATTATGTTTTTCATAAATATATTTTTAGAGTTTGTTTTTAATGACTTATTGTAAATTATGTACCTAGTATCGAAACCAATTTCGATACCTTAAAAGTTCGATGAAGAACGGTCGAGTCCAACTTATTGACTAGTAAGCTTGCTAACTCGAGCATTTCATTTAGACTATTAAAACAATTCATAATCGTATTATTTCTATTCATTATTTT
Organism: Formosa sp. Hel1_33_131; assembly: GCA_949499105.1. Classification (GTDB taxonomy): domain Bacteria; phylum Bacteroidota; class Bacteroidia; order Flavobacteriales; family Flavobacteriaceae; genus Hel1-33-131. The sequence goes on from CATEFX010000019.1 coordinate 223,184, forward strand.
TTTATCTTATAGTACTGGTCACGAGCAAAAAATGCTTGTCCTATCGGGGGATCAGACCCTAAACGTTTTCTTATTTTAATTCACTACAGGATATCATATTGCGCCTTGTAATATTCCGTCTACATAGTTTGATGAGAATACAATTACTCCATTTTCATCAGAAGTTGTATATCTTCCTTGTTTAATATCATCTTGCCCAAAAGAAATAAAAGAAATAAGTAAAGCGATTGTAAATAATAAGTTCTTCATAATAAGTTAGTTTAAATATAATAATTGTTAGATTGTTAGTGTCAAGCAAGTTATATCAAATTAGTATGAATTCAAAATACTGCATTACTCCTACTCTATACAATTGATTTTACATTGATTTTTCTGATAGGACAACCTCATTTATTTTCATATCGATTTCACTAATTACATCCTCATCACTAATATCAACTTTGGATAACCGCCTGTACTTGCTTTTTAACCTTGAATAATATTCTTTTTGGTTGAAGACCTTCATTGTTTTCATCTGTTCAATAACATCATCAATATGACTATATCCTAAACTTTGGACTAATCCGATTAATAATTGTTTATCAAAATCCTTTGGACTTGTTATTTGATTGCTCATAATATTTATTTTACTTTTCTGTTTTTCAATTTCCTTGTAATACTCATACCATTTATCAAGTAGATAATTATATAATTGTTTATTTATTAAATCATTGGCTAATACATCCCTCTTAAAGAACTTCTTAACCTGTTTTAATAACCTCATTTCATATCTTAATACATTCTTGTTCTGATACTGTTTAGGTATCGGCATTTGCTTTGCCTTTGCATCTTTAATCTTATCATAAAATAAGAGTTTCTTACACCCTTGATTATAATATAGAGAGGAATTGTCGGAATGTCTGTAAAACCTTGTTAAATGCCCTAAAAATCGATAATAATACTGTGGTTTGTGTTCAGTTATAATGTTAGTTGAGAAATCAACTCTTTGTAACCTTGCTTTACTTAAATCGGTACTGATTAAATCGGATAGTTCTTCAATGATTAATCCTGTATCTGCTCTTTGTAATGTTTGAAGATTATTTCCATACTGATACTTTGGTAAACTGCCCTGTACTGTAATAGAGTTTGCATTCCGCCTGATAACCATATTTTTTGCTTTGCCTGTTATCCAATTGGATTGTGTATGAACATCGATACTTTCTGTTATATTAACAAGATTGTTAAACACTTCAGTGTCTTTTGGAACAATGTTATCTAACAAGGAATAAGATAATTTTACAGTATCATACATTGATAAAAAGTGTCAACTATTCTTACTTATTATTATGTAATGAGTAATTATAAAATGGGATGTGGTTTTCATATGTATTACTCTCCCTTTTTTTCACCCCAATAATCAGGAGTTTTATTCATCCAATCAGGGTTAACTATTCCCCAAGTAGATGGGTCATCCAATACCGCTTCACCTCTTGACACTTTCTTTAATACATCGGTTGTTGGCACTTTGTTTTTTAGCAACCAATAATCGATTTCATCTTTATCAAAAAATAACCCTTTGCCATTCGGTTTAGAGTGTGGGATTTGATTTGTGGAGGTTAACTTGTAGATATGTGATTTGCTATAACCAATGTAATCGGCTACTTCGTTAAGGTTTAAAACCTTTTTGTTGGTTGTGAGGATTTCTTTTATTTCCTCTAATTGTGCTTGTATTTCTTCTAATTGGCTCATAATAAAAAATTAATATAAAGCAAATATTAGAAGGTATTGAAACTAAAAAAATGGATAGTTGGTTAGTATAAACCTTTTAAAACTATTTTAAAAAATCTATATTTGGTTTACATTGATAAAATATTAACTAAAAAAGCAGAAAAGAAATGAAAAAACTATTATTCACAATTTTAATGATTTTACCTTTTGTAGGTATTGGTCAAGTAAAAACACTTGAAGAACTTAAAAAGATAATATCATCTGATACATTTGAAAGGGTTTGTATTGAAAATGGGTATGAACCATATGACCAATTTAGGAAAGAAGTAATCTTGTATGGGGTTGACCCTTTACCTGATCCTAATAATCTTGGAAATTATAAATCTTCTGCAAATTATTGGTTGAATCAAACTCCTAATGAAAATATTAACTATGGACGCAAATGGAATTTTAATTTTAAGGAAGACCATATAGTTTACTTTGATGAAATTTTCAATAATGCAAAAAAGGAATGTAAATACGTAGATATCTCAAAATTTGGGAAAGTAACATTTGTTACTTACGACTGTTTGCCAAATGGAAAGTTAGGTTTTGCAAAAGAAGGAGGTAGAAGTTACATTTCATTTATAAAATATAATTAAAATAATCACTCCCAATCCAAAGGTTCATTAGTCGTATGAGATACGCTTGTTACTTTGGGTAACGCGTAAGGCATTAACTTAATAATTAGATATTTGATAATATTAAATTAACATCATCACTGCCTTTGGGTAACCCTGTTTTTGAGTTTTGGTATTTATCCCTTGTTTGTGCAACACTTGTTATTCCTGTGATAACTTCAATTACTTTGTTATGCTTTAAACTATATCGGATTAATCTTTGTTCATTCATCATATCAAACATATATACAACTAATGCATTTGTCCCTGTAAAGTTTATTTGCTCAACATCTGTTAATAAACTTCCGCTGAATGCCTTTTTCCATTGTTTTAAGGTACTTTCTTTACTAATTAATCCAAGTTGCTTACCTTCATTAAATATCACATCTAAATGCTCACTACTTGACATCCAATCAAAAGTTAAATCCTTTTTGTCGGGACTGATATTCATTAAATCAATAAATGCTTCTGAACTTCCTAAATTACTAACCTCAAGATAACCTTTCAATGCATCTATAATATTCTCATACATTACTTCTGTGCAATCAGGTGTTTGTTTAAATAGTTTTAATCTTGTTCTTAATACATCTTTTGAAGGTTTGTTTACTACATAATCAAAACTCTTTTTCACTAATGAATTCCAATGAACTATCCTTTCAGATATTCTTGCTTTCTTTAAATCATCTCCAACAATAAACCCCTCTCCGAATTTGGAATACTTATTGTCAATTTCATTGTTGTGGAAGTTTTGTAATTCCTGATTAATCAGAAACTTTAACATCATCAATATGTTTTGCTTCTTAACTTTATACATCATATAAGTTTTTCCATTTTATCCATACTATCTTGTACATCTTCATTTATAAGTTTAGCATAAACTTGAGTTGTTCTTATATCACTATGCCCTAAAATATATTGAAGGGATTTCCAATCTTTAGTTTGAGATGCAAACAATGTGGCAAATGTATGCCTTGCAATGTGTGGTGTTATTTCTTTCCTGATACCCGCTATTACACCCCATTGCTTAATAATCATATTGTGCCAACCGCTATATACTAATCCCGCAACTACTTTGTCATCATCTCCCCTTCTTTCTCCTAATATTTCAACTGCATCAGGACTTAATGGAATCTTTATTGGCTCTTTTGTTTTCTGAATTGTGAACTTTAGGAAATGTCTTTTATTTTCTACAATAACATTTTTCCAAGTCAACCTTTTTACATCTGAATGTCTTAAACCTGTAAAACAAGATAACAGAAAGAATCTTTTAAGATTTTCATATCTCATTGGTGTATTTATTAATGCCTTAACCTCATCTTTTGTTAAATACTCTCTTTCTTTATGTATTGGTTTTGGAACTTTAATATCATCTGTTGGGTTTTTAGGTAATATCCCCTCCTTAACTATTTCCTTAAGGCATAACCTAAACCTTTTATAATATGAGTTTATCGTTGAACTACTTTTTGGTTTACCCCATTTGGAAGGACTGTTTTGTAAGTAAGAAAGAAAGTCCCTACAATATGCATAATCAATATCTTGAATCCTCATTTGGTCACCCCTGAAACCTATTATTTGATTTCTTAATGAATGATAAACTTGAGTATCACTTATTGAATTACCCTTATTTGTTACAAAGTTGTCAAAGTATATCATAAAGAATCCCTCTTTCCTAGAGTCATTGACAATATTGTTTGCCCTATTCATAAACTCATAATTTCTTTCTGAAACTATTCTTTCTGCTAATGCTTTATTTCTTTTATTCTCCTCTTTCTCAAGTGGGTTTTTAGGATTTTTAAATAATGTAATCTTTAAACTCTCTCTTTTCCTGTTTGCTTTCTTCTTACCATTATCATCGATATAGTAACCATTAAAACTATCAAGAAAACAATATCCTATACTTCCTTTATATTGTATGCTTAAGTTATATTTACTCATAATTTTCTGACATCTAATTCTGACACTTTCTGACACTATTGTGTAAGAATGATATAATTCTGACACTTTTCTGACACAAATTTAATAAATAAAAACAAAAAATAACAAAGAAGAACAAAGAAATATTAATATTTTACTCTGTTATATGTTAAAATGAAAGGAAAAGATATTTAAAAGAAAACTACTTTACTTACCGATACAAAAGTTAGCAAAGATATTACCTAACAAATCATCAGAAGTGATTTCTCCGGTAATCTCCCCAAAATGATACAATGCCTGACGGATGTCAATCGCTAATAAATCGCCCGAAAG
>CATEFX010000020.1 GCA_949499105.1 Formosa sp. Hel1_33_131
CAAGCGAACTGTGGATCGGGAGTTCTTAGCGCATGGGCAGGTCCTTTTAGTTTTACAACGCCATGCCCCCCAGCATTTACAGCTCCGTATTTTCAAAATTTTGATGCTTTTACAGGCACCTCTGATATTGATGCAAATTGCTGGTCAAGAACAAACGATATTGGTGATTATAATTGGTTGATCAGCTCTGTTGAGACGGGCACTTCTGATACAGGCCCTGGATCTGGAGTCATTAATGGAAACTATATTTATGCAGAATCAAGCAGCCCACCAGCAAACACAGGAGATGTTAGTAGTTTAGTATCTCCTTCAATTGATTTAAGTGCCTTAACAGCCCCTTCCTTGAGATTTGATTATCATATGTATGGAATAAATATGGGTACCCTAGAGGTTATTGTGACCCAAGGAGGAACAGAAACAACAGTAAATACATTGACAGGACAGCAGCAAACAGCAGGATCAGATCCTTTTTTAACACAAATAGTTGACTTATCAGCCTATGCAAATCAAACCGTTCAAATTAGCTTTAAAGCTACAAGAGGGGCAGGTATTAGAAGTGATATAGCAATTGATGCGGTCATAGTAGACGAGTTGTGTATACTTCCTTCAGATCTTACAGTAACGAATTTAACAGCAACTTCATCAAATTTAGGATGGACCGCTGGAAGAATAGAAACACTGTGGAATGTTGAATGGGGAGCAGCAGGCTTTACCCAAGGTACTGGGACCACAGTCGCAACAACCACAAATCCGCATACTTTATCAGGTTTAACAACATCTACTAGTTATGAATTTTATGTGCAAGCAAACTGTGGACTAGATGGTCTTAGCGCATGGGCAGGTCCTTTTGCATTTACAACAAAACCTGCAAATGATGAGTGTGCAAATGCAATTTCTTTAACACCAGGAGGTGATTTTGGAGCGAATCCAGTTGACGGCTCAGTTTTAGGTGCTACGAATGATGCAGAACAACCACCAGTTGATTGTGGAAGTAATGGCCCAGGAGTTTGGTATTCTGTGATAGTTCCTAATGATGGAAATATAACTATTGAAGTGGGACCCGATACTGCTACAGGAAATCAAGGGTTAGACTCAGTCATCGAAGTATTTTCAGGATCTTGTGGAGCGCTTACTTCTATAGAGTGTGATGATAATAGTGCTGTTACAAATGAATTCTCAATTTTAAATCTAACTGGCTTAACAGCCGGTTCTACACTATATATCAGAGTGTGGGAATCTGGTGGAGACGAAGAAGAGCCTTTTTCAATTTCTGCACACAGTAAGACTTTTAGTATTTCTGAAAATAGTTTTGAGGGTTTTTCAATATATCCGAACCCTGTAACAACTGTTTTGTACTTTAATGCGTTGGATAAGATAAAAACAATCAGTGTGTACAATTTAATAGGACAAGAACTTTTGAGAACTACTCCAAATGCGATTCAATCTGAGCTTTCTATGACAAACTTTCAAACAGGAGTTTATATTGTTAAAGTTAAAGTAGGCAAACAGTTTGGTACTTATAAAATTTTGAAAGAATAGTTTTTATATTTGAATGCTTGGTTATAATTCTATAAAAAGACTTCAATAATTTGACTATTGAAGTCTTAACATTTACAGTCATATTATATTCTGAAGACTATATTATTTAAAATAGAAATGATAATAAGTCAAAAGATTGACGAACCAAAAAGAATACATAACTTATACAAATCAACTAGCGTCTCATTCGATTGTTACGAAATTCTTTCATCTTTTCAGTGATGATGACTTGATATTCTTTTTTGGAAACTTCCTTCCCTTTGGTAGGGGCTACAATTTCGATAACCTCGTCTGGGTTTAGAACTAATTTTGAGCAGAGCATCGTTGTATTATCGGCGCTGACTTCTAAAATCAGTCCAGGAAGCCCCCAGTACTCAAGAGGCCCATGACGTACTGGAATTTGAGGGGTGTACCAAGCTTCTACCACAGTCATTTTAATTTCTTTTACCTGTGTAGAGTCTAATTCAGATTCATTCGAGTTTCTCAGTTTGTCCCAAGAAAAAGAATACCATGTTAAGTCGTTTGTTGGAATTGAGGCGGTGGCTTTAAAACAGGAATAGTTTCCAATCTGTTTTGTTTCGGATTCTAAACGCCACTCAATCGGTTGCAAGGTATCATTAATTAAGAATTTTTTTCCATAAAACTCCTGCTCTTGAAGTTGGGTATTTGTTTTAACATTTTTATACTGTCTGCCAGGTGCGAAATTTTTACCCCAAGAATCCGTCGCTCCAGAAATCGCATCTAACTGATCTTCTTCTTCAAACAAAGATTCCTCTTTATTAAAGGACAAGACATAACTTTTTTCGAGTCGGTTTTTCATGCGTGCCTCAACTTCTTTTTTTTGAGCTTCACTCAGTCGAGCTCCCCATTTACCCAGATCCATTTTAGATTTAGAAAAATAATAGGCTTTTGCTTGAAATTCTTGAATGGGTTGCTTGTTTTTAACACTTGTTGAGATTAGAAAAACAAATACAAAGACGAGAATACTTAAAATTTTTGACTTCATTAAAGTGACGTTAAGATTGGTTGTTCATCAAATATAATATATAGTTATTCAAAACAATTTATTTTTATCAAAATAAATCCATTTATAATTCTGAATTGTATTCAACACACAGAACACTTTAATTCAAGAGCTATCATTTAAAACCCCATGAATCATAAACTCATGGGGTTTTATAGCGACAGTTAGACTTGATGAGAAAAATAGCTATTTAACTCCTCAAACCTCTGAGGTACTCGTATCAATAATAAATTAAACCGGAACAAATGAATACTCTTTAAACACAAACAAGCCAAAACTAAAAAGTTTTGGCTTGTTTGTGTTTAAAATTACTAAAACTCTAATTAATCAATTAATTCATTTGAATTTGATTCAGATAGAGGGATTTTTAATTTCATGACTTCAGATTCAACGGTACTGAGAGTTAAATCCACCAAAGTGGAAGGCGTCTTATTGGTTGATCTTTTAGGAACACTGTTATGTTTTTCAATGGTGTTTTTCAAGAACCAAGCATAGCCTCTTCGTCTATTGTTGTGACTATCTTCAAATTCTCCCAAAAGCTCATATCTGTATTCTTTCATAATAGCTTCTCTAAAATCCTCTTTAGAACCATTATATGCCGCTGGTACAATAACACCTGCAGTTGCTAAATCGGCTCTAGATAAAACCTCAGTTATATAGCCTAATTGTTCTCCGTTTTGAAGTTCATTCGAAATTTCAGCCAACATGATAAGAAGGTCTGCGTAGCGATAGATAATTAAATTTTTACCGTCGTATTTACTATCGTGCGTAACATCTTTAACTGCATGTTTAAAAAGAAAAGGGTGTGCATTGCGTAAATTCGCAAAGCTTGTTTTAAATGGATAAACTTCATTCAATTTACCATTCCTCACATTTATGAAGCTAGAAATAAATGTGCTCGTAAGTCTTGGGTCATTGGGATACGCAGCGACATGGTCATCATAGACATCCGCATGAGCTTGTAGCCAACCAAAAGCAGAAGCTTTTTTATAACCACCTGGCGTAAAATTCCTCCCTAATCTAGAATTAAGTGCAGATTCGCTAAGTTGAAATTCAAAAATAGATTCTGAAGAATTTTCCGATTCACCAGAAAACAACATACTATAATCGGGAACTAAACTATATTGACCATAAACTTCCTTTGCTTGCTCATATGCCAATTGCCAGTACTGCGCTTCATTAATTCCCGCAGCTTGTAAATCTAGATTAGTCGCTAAGGTCATATAGACTTTTGATAACAACATATTCGCTGCGTATTTCATGGGATACCCAGCAACTCTTGAGCCGTTCATGAGCCGAGCTCCCATTTTAGCATCGGCAATGATTTGTGCATATACGTCTTTCGCAGGAGATTTTTTTTGGTGTAAATTCTCTACACTAGACAGGGAAAGTCTTAGGGGGATGTCGCCAAACAACCGGACTAAGGAAAAATAGTTCCAAGCTCTTAGAAAATAAGCTTGACCTGCAATATCATTAAAGCCCATTTCGGTCGCATCAGTAGAGGATTCATTGGTAGCGACATACTCAATGATCTCATTACAGTTAGAAATCACATTATATAAACCTGCCCAAGTACTAGTTACATCCTGATCATTTATAAGTGGTTTTAAGGAAAAAAGGAAACCGTTGTTTTGTGAATTCACTCCATCAGATCCTAATCCTCTACCAGTAATAAAAAAACCAGAGTAGCCAGCCTCCACAAAAGTACGGGCTTCCATAGCATTTGGAGTATTCATCGAATAATAAACACCATCTAATGCACCTCTAGCGGTCTCTAAGAACCCATAAGTCTCTTCAAATCCAAGGGATATTGGATCTTCTTCAAGGTCACAAGAAACGGTCAGGATGCCAAAAATTAATAATAATATACTTTTTAAATTCTTCATAGTTAATAGTTTTTAAAATAAAAATTTGTTTGTTAAAAGGTGACGTTGATCCCGAGCAAAATAGTTCGGGCGTTCGCAGCCGAATTCCAGTCAACGCCTTGAATAAGACCATTGTTTAAAAAACTGGTAATTTCTGGATCATAGCCACTATAATCAGTCCAAGTAAATAAATTTTGACCAGCAATATAAATATTTGCACTGTCAAATAAGTCAATCTTATCCACTGAGAAATCATATCCAATGGTCACGTTTCTAAATCTTAAAAAACTTCCATCTTCAATAATACGATCATTTAGAGAAGAATCATTTATAAGGTCATATCCAACTCTTGGTTGCAAATTAGATTGCTGATCAGGTCTCCAGGCATCGGCATAAACTTGAGACAGGATATTCCTTCCAGGACCTCTAACAAAAGGGGTTCCAAGTTCTAATAAATTTCCGTTGACAATCTCATGTCCTTGGACTCCATTAAAGAGTGCACTAAATGAAATTCGTTTGTAGGTTAGGCTTAAATTTAAACCATACACAAAATCTGGATTTGGGTTTCCAATAAAAGTTCGGTCTTCGAAGTCAATAACACCATCATTATTTTGATCTACAATTCTTACATCTCCTGGGACAAATCCATCAAGAATATCGGGATCTTCAGTTTGATATATTCCATCCGTTTGATGACCATAAAAAAGACCGGCTTCTTCACCTTCAACAAACACATTAGCGAAATTATCGAAAATTAGCTGTGAACTAATTTGGTTTCCGAAATAAAATCGTCTTTGTTGAGCCTTTCCATTTACATAAAAATCATCTGGAAGCTGCGCACCTAAATTAGTGATTTTAGTTTTGTTAAAGGCAATATTTCCGCCGACACTAAGTTCAAAATTATCGGTTGAAATAGGGATGAAATCTAAAGCGACTTCCAGCCCTTTATTAGAAATTGAACCTTTATTTATTGTTACCTGTTTAAAACCATTAGAGGGAGCAATATCTGCACGTTGAAGTAAATCTTTAGTTGTTTTATCATAGAAATCAATGCTTCCAGAGACTAAATTATTGAAGAGCCCAAAATCAAGACCAAAATTTAATTGCTCTGTTGTTTCCCATGTGAGTAATTTATTCGGCAAGGAACTTAATAAAATGGCAATATTGTTACCACCACTAGCATTACCATATGAAAAACCATTCCCAGGTATATTATGAGTTGGCAAGGATTCATATGCCCTAATTGCCTGGTTGCCAATTTGTCCCCAACCAGCCCTTACTTTTAAACTTTCAAAGACCTCTAACCCTTTTATAAAGTTTTCGTTACCCGCGTTCCAAGCTAAGGCAAAAGACGGGAAGTTTCCAAATTTATTGTCGCCTTGAAATTTAGACACGCCATCCCGTCGGAAGGTTGCTGTTAAAGTGTATTTGTTTTTAAAGGTGTAGTTTAAACGTCCCAAAAGAGAAAAAATCTGTTGATTATCTATACTAAAAGTAAGTGGTTGTTGGACATCAGTCGCAAATGCTGGCTGTTGATCTCTAAAGATAGTGGTTAAGAAATCTTCAATCCCAAACACACTTTTGTTAGATTTTTTGACATCATAGGTGACTCCAAATACAGTGTTAAATCGGTGAATTTTATTAAACGTTCTATTAAATTTTAGGAGGTTATTGAATTGGTATGATTTAGAATCTAAGGTGGATACATCAAAATAACCGTTCGCATTTTTCCCTTTATTGGTTGTTAAACCAAAAAATCGTCTTCGTTCTTTATTTCTAATATTCCCTCCAAATTTAATCTCATAACTTAAGCCTTTAATTGGAAACTTGTAAGTAAGAGTTAAATTCCCTATGTATCTGTTTTCAGTAGAACTATCCGTAAAATCATCTAAAAAGGAAAAAGGATTAGACTCCTGTAATTCAAGTGGAATCGGCTCACCATCAATGTCAAGATCATCGGTCGCAGAGATTAGTGGTCTAAACGACGTAATATTTCTAACATAACTGGTATTAGTCCCGCCGCCGCCGCCGCCTTTAGCAAAGTTAGAATCACTAAAAAACGTACTGACGCTAGCCTTTAACTTTAAGTTATCATTTAAATTTTGATTTAAATTAACTCTAAAATCGATCGCTTTAAACTTAGAATTTGGAACAATCCCTACTTCATCACTCAATCCTGCTGAGATATAATAATTCCCATGATCACTTCCCCCAGAAGCGGAGACACCCACTTTTTGACCGAAACCAGTTCCATAAATTTCATCCTGCCAATCGAAAATTTCAGCAGGGGTGGCAAAAACCTCACCAGTTGCTAATATTCTATGGATATTAGATCCATCAATTAAATATTTATTTGGAAAACCCTTAACCTCTTGGAATTCATTGATGTAATTTGCATATCCTAAACCATCTAAAACATCTAGTTTCTTAGCCACGGTTCTCAAAGAACCTGTCATGAATGCGCTGATTTTCATTTTTCCTTTAACCCCTTTTTTAGTGGTGATTAAAACAACGCCATTTGCCCCTCTGGATCCATAAATAGCAGTTGCGGAAGCATCTTTTAAAACTTGCATTGTTTCAATGTCACGTGGATTAATTCCATTGAGCCCACTTTGAGGAGCACCTCCACCAGAACCACCCGTTGAAATAGGGTCTGTATCTTCACCAGCAGAGGATATAATGACACCATCGATTACATAGAGAGGTTCATTATTCCCTCGCAAACTGCTCGTTCCACGAATTTTGACACTAATTCCAGAACCTGGAGCACCTGCATTTTGAATGACTTGAACACCCGCTGCACGTCCTTGTAGCAATTGGTCAACTGAGGCGGATTGGGTCGCAACTTCATCTTTAACTTTTACTGATGATAAGGATCCTGTAACGTCTTTTTTAAGAACCGTTCCATATCCAACCACCACCACTTCATCCAGTGCTGCGGCATCAACTTTTAGGTTTAGCGTCACTTTATCCGTTGAGGACACATTAACTTCTTCAGTCGCAAACCCTACATAGGAAAAGATTAATACCTGAGTGGCATCACTGGGAATTGAAATTGTAAAAAGTCCATCAAAATTTGTGACGGCTCCTAAGGAACCCGAATTTTTAACTTGTACGGTGACGCCAGGAAGTGGAATTCCAAGATCATCATTTATAGTTCCTGTAACTGTTTTAGATTGCGCAGAGGCAATCAAAGGCACAAAAACCATTAACATAATTAATCGGTAGATAAAAGTAATTTTCATTGTACATAGGTTTGGGAGTTATTATTGTGCAATATCTAAATTTAACATAAAATTAATAGGGAACTATGATTAATATTAAGGGGGATATGAAAATTTTAATCTTTTAATTGTTTTTTTTACTTCATCCACAAAAACAAAATTTTTGTGGGTAAAAATTAATAATAGTCGACAAAGATTCATTTATAGCACCCCAATTAAGAGCCCTTAAAAACCTATGAATCATTTATAGTAAGCCATTTTTATAATCTTTCAAAAAAGCACTTGGTGTTTTTTCGTATTGTCTTTTAAAGCAAGTTCTAAAATACTTTGGATCCATAAAACCGGAGAGATAAACAATCTCTGTGATCGAATACTCACCCGATTTTAATAATTTAACAGCATGCTTAAGACGAATCATTCGAATAAACTCAGAAGTAGATTGTCCTGTAATAGATTTAATTTTATTGAACAACGCTGTACGACTCATCCCTATTTCTAGAGCAAATTTTTCAACCGAAAACTCAGCATTATCCATGTTTTTTTTAATAATATCCATTGCTTTTTGTAAAAAATTCTGATCTATTTTGTTCGATAATTCTTTCCAAGGCGGTGAGGAACTTGAGGTACTAAATTTTTTCATCCATTGAGCTTTGGTTCTAAGAATGTTTTCGACCCTAAGCTTTAAAACTTCGATATTAAAAGGTTTTAAAACAAACTCATCGGCTCCCGTTTCTAAACCGATTTTTTCATTCTCTAAACCGGCTCTTGCGGTTAAAATAATCACAGGTATATGACTGGTTTCAATGGCTGTTTTCAGTATCCTACAGAGCTCTAACCCGTCCATAACAGGCATCATTAAATCACTAATAATAATATCGGGTTGCTGCGTTTTAGCAAATTCTAGACCAATAAGACCATTCACAGCAGTGTGAACTTTGAAACTAGGTTCTAAAAACGTTTTAAGATATTCTAATAACTCTAAATTATCTTCAACAATCAAAATTGAAGGAGTTTTATCTGAATAAATAGGCGGTTGAAGTTTTAAAAAATTGGGAACTATATTTTCTTGAATGACTTCAACCCCAATTTTGGTATAATTAAAATCGTATCGTTGTGGGTTATGGTCAAGTACTGAACTCGATTCAAATGCCGCTTTATCAATTGGAAAAACAATTTTGCAAGTAGTCCCTTCATGAAGCTCGCTATCAATCGAAATAGTCCCTTTGTGAATTTCAATGAGATGTTTCACATAAGCCAACCCCAACCCTGTTCCTAGTTTATCAATGGTCGAATCTAACTTAGTTTGATAAAATCGATCATAAACACTAGAAAGGTCTGTTTTTGAAATTCCGATTCCAAAATCGATCACCTTAAGTTCGGCATAAGATTGATTGTTGATATGGATTTTATTAAGGCACACTTTAATTGTTTTCCCTTTTGGAGTGTATTTAAATGCATTTGATAATAAGTTATAAACAATCTTTTCAATTTTATCGCTATCAAACCAAGCCTCATTAATTGGCTCTTCATTTAAAAGTAAATATTTAATATTCTTATGAGATGCGATTTCTTCAAATGATTCATAAATCTCACCGACAAAATCTGATAAATTTCCAGAATGAACTAAAAGGTTTAAGTTACCCGACTCGGCTTTTCTAAAGTCTAATAATTGATTAATCAGCTTGAGCAATCGTTTGGAGTTTTTAAACATGACACTATTTAATTTTTTTAAATAGTCTGGGTTCGTAGCACCATTCATAATTTGTTGAAGCGGCCCTATAATCAACGTCAATGGCGTTCTAAGTTCATGAGAAATATTTGTAAAGAACTGGAGTTTCATCTTATTTAACTCTTCAGATTTTTCATGAATAGCATTTTCTAATTGAATTTGACCTTTGAGTCGAATTTGATTTAAACGTATTTTGATTAACCCGAAAACTATTCCAGAAAACAAAATGGAAACTAAAAACAAAAACCAAGAACGGAAATACCAAGGAACTCCTATAACAAGTTTAATTTCCTTCATTTGGTCGGTCCAAATACCTTCACTATTGGATCCCATAAACTTAAACGTATAATGTCCAGAAGAAAGGTTTGTATACGATGCAAAGCGCCTCGCATTTCCAGTCGAATGTTGCCAATTATCTTCAAGCCCCTCCAACTTAAATTTGTACTTATTTTTTTCAGGATTAGAAAAATGTAAGCTCGAAAACACAAACTCAACAGAGTTTTGATCATATGGGAGTTTTATTAGTTTCGTATTATTAATCGTATTATTTAAAATAACCTTTCCTTTTATTTTCTGAAAGGGTTTAATTGAGGTATCAAATAATTTAAAATCTGTAATATGAAGCTTTGGTGGAGTTTCGTTTGCTGTAAAGCGAGAAGAATTCATGAATGTAAATCCATTTGAACCCCCAGCGACCAGCATACCAGATGTTGTAAAAATAAGTGCATTATCTTTAAACTCTGTCACTGAAAACCCATCCTCTACCCTAAAATATTTTAGTTGATTCGTAGAAGGATTCCACATTGAAATCTGTCGGACATGCAGCATCCATATATTTCCATTTTCATCTTCTTTAACTTGATAAATTACATCACTAGGCAGCCCATCTCTTGTTGTGATATACTTAAAAGACTCCGGGTTTTTAGGGGATTTAACAATGTTTAACCCCCCTCCAAATGTCCCTATATAAATAGTCCCGTCTTTGGCCTCAAAAATATCTAATATGTAGTTATTACTAATGCTATTCGAAGTTTCTGAGTCGTGTAAAAAATGTTTAAACGCAAGCGAATCTGAATTTGGTGAGCCCGTAAAATTCAAACCATCAATCGTTCCCACCCAGAGGTTTCCAGACGTATCTTCTAAGATATCTCTAACATAGTTGCTTGAAAGACTCTTTGAGTTTTTAGGATCTTGTTCAAAAGATGTGCACGTATAACGATGCGTTTTAGAATCAATTTTAATTTTAGCGATACCGCTGTCCCAATAACCAACCCAAATATTATGACGTTGGTCCTCTTCAATTGCAAACACCGTACTCTGTATTAAATCTCCATTAGTGTCAAGGATATCGTTGAAAGGCTTGACCTCATATTGAGCGCGCAATGGGTTGTATCTGACCCTATTTAACCCGTGCTTACTCCCTACCCAAAGATTCCCTTGATGATCTATCAATAATCGCTTTACATCATCTGATTGAAAGGCCTCTAAAAACTCAAAATCCCAATTTTTATTAATTGAACTTAACAAACTCTCTTTAAGCGTTTTCTCACTTAGATAGCCAAGACCACCATGCTCGCTTAAGCCTAACCAAATATTATTTTTACGATCTTGGGCGATTGCTTGAACTGGATGGTTTTTAAATTTTGCTGAGTAAGTCTCTGAAGTTCGAGTAAAATCGATTGAATTAGAGAAACTATTATTCGCTAGGTCTATTTTAAAAACACCCGCATTGGAAGTCCCTAACCAAAGAATATTTGATCGGTCTATAAATAAATGCTGGATTTGATTAAAATTAAAGTTTCTATTCAAATTTTTCATTTGTTTCAAATCGAAGACTTGATTTGAATTTAAATCATAATTTAATAACACCCCATCTCCAGCGATCCAAAGACGATTCGTATGGTCAAATTGCATTATAACCTTTGCAAAGTTTAATGACTTCAACTCACTATCATCTTTTAATAAATCAATTCTATTTTGTTCAACAACTTGCAGCTCATCGTCGAGTGTAATGGATAGGAGTTGAAATTTATTACTAAGAATCCATAGCGTATTCGTATCATCTTCAACGAAATCTATCAAATACTCATTCTCTGAAAAAAGATCAAAAATTGACGTCGGTTGCATTATAACCTCAAAATCTTTTTGACGATCTTTTACTGATGCTTTGAACATTTTCACAGCATTATTAGGTGTAAAAAACCAATGTCCAGATTTTTTAGATTTTATAATTTTTTTAGGCATTCCCTCCATCCCTTCAAGCTCTTGAAATATTTTATAGGCACCCAAATCTCCAGAAGAATCGACATCAAACACTGTTAATCCATTTTTAGAGTTAAAGAATAATGAGCCATATTCGGATTGATAAATATTATTATCTAAATCATTAAAATAATCTATTGTAGCGGGGTCATTAAAAAAATGTGTGACTTTAGACGTTACAGCGTCAATTCGGTTTAAACCCGATGTGGTTCCAGCCCAGATGTTATGATCCGAATCTTCAAATAAACTTTTAATAATATTACTATTTAATCCGTAGTCAGAATTTGAATATTTAAAATACTGCATTGAATAGCCATCATATTTATTGATCCCATCGTATGAACCAATCCATAAAAATCCATTCTCGTCTTGAATTATAGAGTGTACTGTATTTTGAGATAAGCCCTCGGATCCAGAAATTTGAGACAACCGAAATTGAGCAACTGCTGTTTGAAAACAGAAAAATGAAAGGTAAACAAAAAAAACAGGCTTCTTAAAGTAGCTAATTATCATAAGGTTTTAATAGATTAGGGGGCTAAACATTAAAAATTCACTTATGAAAGTAATAAATTTATTTGAGATACTTAATTAAATGATGATAATTTTTTTAAAATAGGTTTGACCGCTTATCGTTTCGAGTCTTAAAACATAAGTGCCTTTTGAATAGTTATTGACCTGAATCGGAGCGGTTGAGGATTGTTTATGTATGAGTTGTCCTACGAAATTGAATAGCTTAATATATTTAACATTCAA
Source organism: Formosa sp. Hel1_33_131 (assembly GCA_949499105.1). Lineage (GTDB taxonomy): Bacteria > Bacteroidota > Bacteroidia > Flavobacteriales > Flavobacteriaceae > Hel1-33-131. The sequence continues at coordinate 12,397 of CATEFX010000020.1, forward strand.
ATCCGTATAAATATTGAGAACCTCACTACTGGGGTTTGGAACTATTTTTATCTTTTTATGGATATCAAAATCATCTAATCCTAAGTTGACTTCTTGTAGGGTTACTGAAAAATTGTCCACTAAATAGGTGCCTTCAAACTCTCCAAACAGCAACTGAATTTGAACAGAAGAAGTCGTGTCTGGAACCACATATTCAAATTGTTTTAGCTCATAACTAGCCCCATTTAAGCTTCCGTCACTGAGTGTCAAGGCTGGAGAGTCTGTTAAATCTGGAGTGCCATTAATTATTGCTTTGACTCTAATTTTAAAGGACTGGTGAGCTCCCAATGCTTTGGCGTAGCCTTGAATTATAAGTTTTTTTCCTGTTAGGTTTTGAGAATATTCCGTATTACTTAACAGGACGTTATTGTATAAATGAGGGGTCGTCACTTCAAGCTTACCACCAACTTCACCAGCATAGGAATCGGTTGAGGCGTTCGAATAAACAGCAACTGCTTCCCCCGAAGTTGAAAAATACCAATTATTGGTGTGACCACATTCAAAGTTCGGATTTAGAATAATAGCATCCGTGGCTGTCCCATAGCACAATGGCCAGGTACCCAATTCCAAAAGAGCATCTTTCACATCTTCTACCCAAACAGAGTTGTCTACAACCGTACTTACCACTGTTTCTTTGGGGTTATAACTTATTACAGAAAAATGATCAATGTTATAATTCACAGTAGAGGGACTATCATTTCGCTTATGGATTGCTTTATTTGATTTTGGTCCAGAATCCCAAACGGCAAATGAAAACCCTCTATTAATAGCTTGTTCAGCTACGAATCTATGAAATTCTACACGTGATGCATTATCTGGTCCACCGTCTGCAAATCCAGTCACATTTCCATTATTTGTTTTTAAGTCACCTGAACTATATTGATATCCTCCTGTATTATCAGCACCAAACTCCCCAACAAAAACAGGGATATCATGGGTCGTAGACCATGTTAAAACCGCGTCAAATTTTGTCATTAAAGTATTTTTATCGCTATCGGTTCCCCAAGACTCTGTGTCTTTCGAGTCGGCGGTAGAACTTGTAAAACTAAAGGGTTGATAGTAATGAAATGTCGCTATTAAATAATGATCACTTTCAAGAACTTCGGTCCCAATGGCCGTAGGCGCTTCATTTGAAGTACGAGTTCCCCCAGTAATGATGATACTTCTAGTTGTATTATTTCCCCCAGTAGCTCGTATTGTTGAAATAATCAATAAATTTAGAGCATCCATCTCAGAAGCACTTAAATGAAAATAAGGTTCGTTTACTATTTCAAAAATGAGGCGTTCCGAATGGTTTAAGAAACGAATTGCAATTGCGGTCCATATCGCTTTAAATTTAATTAAATCAGCTGCACGTTTAGCAGAGGTTGGTGCGCAGTATGCTGGCTCATCAACATTAAATGTATTTAGGAATTCCGATTTTAATTCCGCGCCATGAAAATCTAATACGGTGTATAAACCTTGATTCATTGACCAATCGACCACCGTTTCAATACGGTCAAGATACATGGAGCTTACGGAAAAATCAGAACCATTACCAACAAAATCAGATGCAGTCCCTGAATTTTTAGAATAGTTTTCTGTGGTCCCAGAAGTTCTATTTCCATAAAAATCGATTGGAATTCGGACATTGGTGAAACCAGCACTCGCGACGTCATTAAAATATTGTTGTTCAACCGCAGGAGACCAATTTCCTTCTACTTGAGCACTTAAAACATTCCCGAGATTTATCCCTCTACCCATATTTTGAACAATTTCAAAAGAACTTGACTGTGCAAATACTCCTAATGAAATAAAAGAAAACAATAAAACGAAAACAATTTCAAGGTACTTCATATTTCGACTGCTATAAAATAATTAAAATACTTGTAGAACCAAAAAGGAAACTTATAATTAATAAGTCCCCTATAATTAGTTGATTAAATAAACTGAGGAAATCATTTTATTTAATCAAAATAATTTCCTTAATTTATTTATTTTTAGGTTTAAACGTTTGAAAACTTTGATTTTCTAATTTCAATATCTTGTTTGCTTGTGAATTTGAAAACTTTTCAAGAAGAGTGTTTTTCGTGTTATCCCGTGACTTTCTAAAAATCGCTCTCTTTTGTTCTTTAGATAGCCCTTTAACAGCCGTAGCTTTTCCATTAGATGTATATTTATCAAGAAAGGCTTGCTTAATAAACTCAATTTCAGAGTCATTCAAATTACTCATTTCGGATGCTATTAATGCAATTGCTTTTTCTGCTCTTGCATTATTTTTTTGGTTAGATTGTGATGTAACAAATGATGCTGTTAAACACATACATAAAATTAATACTAATTTTTTCATTTTTTTAGATTTAAATATTAGAATATCAAACATACGCACATAAACTATAAAAATTAAGGGTAAGTGTTTATAAATAGGGGAGGTATGATCAGTTAAATCATTCTGATATTAGATAGAGGCATACAAAAGGGATGGTCTTTGAGTACTAATTGCCAAACACAACGGTTTGATAAAAAGACTTTAGAAATACTTTTGTAAAAGGTAATTGAATTCCATCAAAATTACCCTATTTTTTTCACTCGAAGTCGAAGATTCGAGGACATCAATCCTCTAGTATTATTAGAAAAATAAAAAGCAACTAGTAAACGACCTAATGCCTGATTTGCTGAACACCCCCTACCGAATTCAATGACATAATAGACTACAAAAAACGATGTATCGAAAAAGTTATCCCTATTTTTTATATATTTAACACAGATTACGCTCCCAAGTCATAATCTTCATAACCAATTGATCTACTATTTAGATATTATTTTACTGTCAATATAATTTGGAGGTGTTCCGACATCCGACCTATGTAGCGGTTTTTAGGACGTTACGGATCAAGCAAGTTAATTACGATTGTAGGGCGAGGGTTACACTCGTGACACCCAGCTCCAGCAAAGTCTCCCGACTTAGCGGAACCTAAAAATAAACCCCTGCCTTCCCTCGAACATTGCGTGTGGAAACAGAACCTTCCGTATTCGGTAAGAGAAAAGAAACATAAATAAAAAACGAATGAGAAACCTAAAATCACAACTAAAAAAATTATTCTTTCGAAAAAAATTCTATTTAAAAACATACAAACCATTAAAAAAGACAGTGCCAGAAAAAACAATTCAACTGACTAGTGCATGGAAAGGCTTAGAGTTAATTATTGAAGACATCCTCAATCAATTTAATATTGATAAAGGCAACTGTATTGAGTTTGGAGTCGAATATGGATTTTCAGCAGTGGTGTTCTCAAATTATTTTAAAAAAGTAACAGGCGTTGATACATTTATTGGAGATAAACATAGTGCGCACAAAGGAGACCATTATGATCAAACAAAAAAAGCGTTGAATGAGTTTAAAAACATTGAATTATTTAAATCAGATTATAGAGATTGGATACAAAAAGACACAAATCAATATGATTTTGCCCATGTCGATATTGTTCACGATTACAAAGAAACATATGAGTGTGGGCTTTGGGCCGTACGACACAGCAAATGCTGTATTTTCCATGATACAGAAAGTTTTCCAGAAGTAAGACGTGCCGTTTTTGATATTGCAAAAAACACCGGAAAGGAAGTGTATAATTACCCCTATCATAATGGGTTGGGAATTATTGTTTAAACGCCTTAATACTAAAATTTACAAACTCCAAACAACGCATTTTAATTTACTAAACGAATAATCCTGTTAAGGAGTGTCTAATCTTGCTGAAAGTCTAGTATATTGCATTCATAATTATTTTTATGAATCGTAGCTATTAAAACAGGCGCACTCCAAAAAATGATTCCTAGCGAACCTGCCTGTGGCAGACAAGCAAATAGGATTCTTAAAACAATAAAAAGATGAAACTAAACTTACTGTCTTGTGACGCACCACGCCCCGATAAAAGAGCGATTTCCAAATGTATTTTAGAAATTTCATCGCAGATGAATCAGTCCTTATGCAATGAGCTTACTGAAATTCTCTTGGATGGCGATGCTGTGGATATAGAAGTAGCGGACAAAAATACAGCGTCAGCTTTAAGAGCTTTACGAAAACTAAGTATCGACTACGAAATTATAGAATGAGTCGTTACAAGTAGTAAAAAACGCTGAAAAAATGGCAGATACTTCCCATGACAACAAAAGCATGAAAGATGGCGTGGTTGTAGTGGAGTTTTTTCATCGAATACAAAAGTGCGCCAACCGTATAAAATACGCCACCCGCAAATAACAGCTGTAACCCTTCTGTGGGTAAACGATCCATAAGCGGATTGATCACAAACATAATTTGCCAGCCCATTAAAACATACAGAAGTGTGGAGAGTTTGTCAAACCGTCCCGTGTAAAATAGTTTTAGGATCACGCCACTAAAAGCAAAAATCCAAGTGAATCCAAAAATACCCCATCCCAAAGTGCCTTCCAATACTAAAAGCGCAAAAGGCGAATAGGTGCCTGCGATTAAAACATAGATCGCAGCATGATCAAAAATATTTAATTTCCGTCTTAGTTGAGGATCTTTTGCGGAATGATACCATGTAGAAGCCGCATATAAAACAATCAAACTGACCCCATAAATAATTAAACTTGCGGGTTTCCAAAATCCATCGTAAGCCAACGATTTGACAATCAGAAATGGCAATGCAATCCCGCTTAATAAAAGCCCAAAAGCATGTGTAAGGACATTTAATCGCTCCTCATTTTGAGAGTAATGGGGGTTTGCTGCTTCGCTCATGAGTTATTAAAACCGTCTTTTATGAGAACATATCTTTTACCTTTTCAAAAAATGATTTATCAGAGCTTTCTGGTTTTGGGTAAAAATGCTCGTCCGATTTCATTTTTTCAAAAAAGGTTTTTTGTTCTTTGCTCAAGGTTTTTGGGGTCCATACGTTGATATGTACTAACAAATCACCACGGCTATAGCCATTGATGTTTGGAATCCCTTTTCCTCTAAGACGTAATATTTTACCGGATTGTACACCTGCTTCAATTTTCAAACGGACTTTACCCGTCACGGTATCAATTTCGATCGAATTTCCTAAAATTGCTTCGGGTACACTGACATATAAATCATAGTGTAAATTATCGCCTTCACGTTGTAAGGTTGGATGCGTTTCCTCGGTAATAGCAACTAATAAATCGCCCGAAATCCCATTTCCAGGGGCCGCATTTCCTTTTCCAGTAACTTTTAACTGCATGCCATCGACCACACCAGCTGGAATTTTAATGGAGACTGTTTCTTCTTCAGTTACAAACCCTTGAGCATCGGAATTAGAAGGCCGTTTATCGATACTTTGTCCTGTACCACCACAGGCATTACAGGGAGAAGCTGTTTGCATACGCCCTAAGATCGTATTGGTAATTCTTGTCACCTGCCCTTGGCCATTACAAGTAGAACAAGTTTTGTAAGTCACGCCTTTAGCTTGCGTTTTTCTTTTGACTTTAACTTTCTTTTCAACGCCGTTGGCAATTTCTTCGAGGGTCAATTTGACACGAATCCGAAGGTTACTCCCTTTCATCACTCGTTGACGCTGTCCGCCACCAAAACCTCCAAAGCCTCCACCGCCACCGCCGCCGAAAATATCGCCGAACTGACTGAAAATATCATCCATATTCATGTGCCCACTTCCACGGCCACCACCCCCTTCAAAAGCTTGATGACCATATTGGTCAAAACGCGCTTTCTTATCGGGATCACTTAATATTTCATAGGCTTCTGCAGCTTCTTTAAATTTATCTTCGGCTGATTTATCATCTGGATTTTTGTCTGGATGGAATTTAACCGCCATTTTTCTGTAAGCTTTTTTGATCTCTGTAGCTGAGGCGCCTTTTTGGATCCCTAATGTGTCGTAATAATCACGTTTTGCCATTTCAGTATTGAAATTTTATATCTTAATATTTATTAGTTTCCAATCACTACTTTTGGAAAACGAATCACCCTATCCCCTAGCTTATACCCTTTTTCGATCACATCAATAATTTTGCCTTTCATCGCATCTGATGGTGCTGGAATTTGAGTGATTGCTTCGTGGTCATCTGCATTAAACAAATCGCCGCTACTGACCTCAACAATGGTCAACCCTTTTTGTTCAAGAGTCGAAGAAAATTTATTTTTAATCAGCTCAACGCCCTTAGATAATTCAGTTTCTTCGCTTTTGGCCATTTCTAGCAAAGCACGATCAAAATCATCCAACACTGGAAGTAATGCTTTTATGACCTCTTGACTGGCAGTCGAAAACAACTCAATACGTTCCTTTGTAGTACGGCGTTTGTAGTTTTCAAATTCGGCAAATAGTCTTAAAAATTTATCTTTTTCTTGTGCTAAATCTGCGGCCAATTGTTCCTCAACTGTAAGCTCAACAGTGGCTTCAGTGGTCTCAGTGGCTGTTTCATTGATCGTCGTTTCTTCAGGAGTTTCAACTTCCTTTTTGGTTTCTTTTTTACTCATTGTATGTATGTACGCTTTGGGTAATTAATGTTTGTTTTTTAATCCATGGCAAAAGTACTGCCATTATTAATAAAATGTCAAAATGTCACAAAGTATTTTTCGGAAGTTAATTTTAGGAATGGGAAATGGAATTGGAAACGAATCCTTACAACAAATTTTCGAGAGCCACGTCTAATTCATGATACTGATATTGAAACCCAGCATCTTCAATTTTTTTGGAGCACACACGTTGACTTTCGAGGGCGATTGCACTCATTTCACCTAGAAGCATTTGAAGTGCAAATTCAGGGACCTTTGGAAAAAAAAGTGGACGCTTAATAATTTTAGCGATGGATTTTACAAGGTCTTTTTGCTGAACTGGATTGGGAGCAACGGCATTATAAACGCCTTCTAACTTTGATTCTAATACAAATCTAAACAATCGTACTAAGTCATCAATATGAATCCACGATTGCCAATGCTCTCCAGTACCTAAAGCAGATCCGATGTACTGTTTGATAGGCCCCATGATTTTAGGCAAAGCACCTTCCTTTGCATCGAGCACTATTCCAATACGAACTGCCGTAGTTTTAATTCCTAAAGATTGAAATGGTTTTAAACGACCTTCCCAAGACTTCACAACCGTTCGTAAAAAACTGGCATCAGTTCCTTGAAACTCTTCTTCGTAATACCGCGTTTTAGAATCGGGATAAATACCTATTGCACTTGCTGAGATAATCTGTTGAATCGGAAAATTATGAGTTTCAATACTTGAATGTATCAACTCTAAGGCATTCGTTCGACTGGACAAAATGGATGCTTTTGCAGCCTTGGTCCAACGTTGAGCAATGGAAGATCCTGCTAAATTAATAACCACCTCTACCCCTTCAAAACAAGCGGTATCAATCGTGTTATTTTGCGGATTCCAATAAAACCCTTTGTAATTGGCTTCAGACTTTATTTTTGATTTACGAGTCGTCAAATAATGAACCGTATCCCCTTGCGATAAACATTGCTTTACCAATGCTTTACCAACTAATCCCGTCGCTCCTGTGATCAATAGTGTTTGTCCCATCCCTGCTAAATTAATGATAACAACTTCGTAAATAAATGAATTATCAAAGGTTTAACATTACTTTAAGCTTCCACATCAATTTCATTAAGATAATACTAACAACCTTTAGACGGCTTGGTCGCTCTCAACATTTCTCGTTTTCCTGGAGGGCCTTCCAATCGTTCAACTGTAAACCCAACGGCTTGCATGGCGCGACGCACGCTGCCTTTGGCCGCATAAGTGACCAAAACGCCGTTTTCCTTCAGTGCATCATACATGCGTTTAAAAATAGATTCCGTCCATAGATCTGGTTGAACTCTAGCGCCGAAGGCATCAAAATAAATAAGTTCAAAGGAGTTTTGATCTTCTAATTCGTTGAAAAATTGTAATCGTTTTTTTAAAGAAAAATGAGGGGTAATAACATGCAAATCTCTCCAAGAAACTTGATGTAATGTATCAAAAACAGGGGATTGATCCTGTGCCAGTAAAGAAGCATAATTTAAGTGTGATAATTCTTCTGACTGAACAGGATAAGCCTCCATGCCTTCATAGTGAATTTGAATATTCTGAGTGTACGCTTCTAGAGCTGTGACAAAGGCATTTAAACCGGTCCCAAATCCAATTTCAAGAATATGGAGGACTGTCGGTTTGTGTGAATTCAGAAAATGATGTAATCCCATTTTTATAAAAACATGCTGCGCTTCTTGAATGGCACCATGAATTGAGTGGTATTGCTCATCCCAATCTTCAATTTGAATGGTTTTTGAACCGTCGCCCGTAGTTACTATAGATCGCTTCATTATTAGTTGCTATTAACGCTTTTAAGTTGATCCATTTCAAAATTTTAGAGCCAAAAGAGATGAAACGGAATTTGGTGCTTTGATAATCTGCTCAGCTTATTTTCATTCAATACAGATATCCATCGAAAATTAGTGAATATTTTAATTAAAAATCGAAGATAAAATATAAATTTCAAACTTTTGGAAGTTTGATTTTTTTTAAATATTAATTTCTGTAAGTTTGTATAAGGCTAAATAGTAATACCCTTATTATGGATTCAATAAAAATAACACGAACGCAGCAATCAAAAATCAACTCAATTGATTTTAAAAACCTTGGATTTGGATCCGAATTCTCTGATCATATGCTGGTCTGTGATTATAAAAATGGTGCTTGGGGTGTTCCTGAAATTGTGCCTTATCAGGCCATTTCATTAATGCCATCTTCAAAGATTTTTCATTACGGACAATCTATTTTCGAAGGCATGAAAGCCTACAAAGATTCTGATAAAAAAACCTGGTTATTTCGACCCGATGAAAACTTTAAACGTTTTAATATTTCTGCCAAACGATTGGCAATTCCCGAATTACCAGAAACGGTATTCATGGACGGCTTAAAAGCATTGCTTAAAGTAGACGACCAATGGATCCCTACTCAAGATGGGAGCTCATTGTATGTTAGACCCATCATATTTGCAACAGGCGAAGGATTTCATGCCTCTCCTGCGGATGCTTATAAATTTATTATCTGTACAGCGCCTTCAGGTGCCTATTTTGCAGGAAAAGTAAAAGTATTGATTGAACAAAACTACTCACGCTCGGCGAATGGTGGCGTTGGATTTGCAAAGGCAGGTGGTAACTATGCTGGTCAATTTTATCCAACACAATTAGCGATTGACAAAGGCTACGATCAAGTCATCTGGACCGATGATAACACCCACGAATATATTGAAGAAGCCGGTGCGATGAATATTTTTGTTCGTATCAACGACACCCTTATCACCGGACCAACGAGTGACCGAATTTTAGATGGTATTACACGAAAAAGTATTCTTGACATCGCCAAAGATGAAGGTATCAAAGTGGACGTTCGAAAATTCACAGTAACTGAAGTCATCGAGGCCTCTAAAAACGGAAGTTTAAAAGAAATGTTTGGAGCAGGAACTGCAGCCGTCATTTCTCCGATTGCCGGATTTGGGTTCAAAGACACCGATTATAACTTACCGGAACTTGAAAACCCAATCGCTCAACGATTAAAAAACCGCATCACCGATATTCAGACCAATAAAGCCGAGGATTTATTTGGTTGGACTGTTAACGTATAGCGGTTAGGATTCCAAAATTTGTTGAATATGAGGCTTAAAATAATTGGGGCCTTTTAATACCTTTCCATCTTCTCGATAGATAGGCTGGCCATCTTCACCCAATTTACTCATATTACTACGCTGAATTTCTTCAAAAACCGCTTCTATTTTGTGCTGCATTCCATGTTCGATAATGGTTCCACAAAGGATATAAAGCATATCTCCTAACGCATCTGCCACTTCTACCATGTCGTTATTATTGGCCGCTTCTAAATATTCTTCATTTTCTTCTTTCATCAAATCAAAGCGAAGGGTGTTTTTAGAAAAACCTAAATCGGCTTTTAGAGAAGTTCTATACCCAATTTTAAAGGCTTCGTGAAATTGTTGAACTGCTTTTATTTTATCTTTCATAATTAGTTAGTTTTTATACATTTCAACACCCCAAAGATGGGAGGGCAAACATGCTGAGATTCTTATAATTTTTTATAAATTTGACACACTTTATAAGCCTAAAAATACATAATTATGTTCAGTCAAGGACAACTAATTTTCGGAATCCTATTTGCCTTTGTTTTTACAGGCGTTATTATCTACGCCTATCGCAAGGATTTTGCCCTACATCAAAAATATTACAAAGGAAGTTTATGGGTATTGTTAGCTTTTGTTGGCTTTATAGCCGGCATTGCTGGTATTAAATTTGTGTTAGGCTACTAAAAAAAGCCACTTCCCTTTTTGGATAAGTGACTTTTCATAAGAGTTGAATTAAAAGAGATTAGTTGATCTCTGGTAAAAAACTATAGTTAGCAGAGTAGTTCAACATCTGACCTACAAAGCTTTCTACATACTTTACCTCAATTGAAGTAATCGCGCCATCGGCATCAGTTTTTGGCACTAATACAGGATTCACAAACCCACTATACGGCGCCGAAGTAAATTGCTTATTACGCTCCAAAACATCCGCATGTATCGCTTGGTCAACTTTAACGCCATAGCCTTCTACCAGGGCTTGAACCGCTGCAAAATCTCCCTCGGATTTGATACGTTGTGTTTCGCGAAGCAACTGTCCAAATAGATCGTGTAATTTTTCATAATCATTGATATTGAAATATGTTTTTCCATCGCGAATCACTTTTTCAATCACATCGTTCTTAAGTCCTTTTTCATAAGCCCATGCACTCACCCACTGACGGTTTCGCATGTGCGCTTCTTCGACCTCATCACCAAGGTTTAATCGAATGAGTTGGGTCATTAATCCATTTCGGATGTATCCATCAAATGCAGCCGTCCCAATTGATTTCCAGTCGTTGACCAAGCCTAACTCTTGTATTTTTGGATTGTATAAATAATAAAGCCCTACCAAATCTGCACGCCCTTCCTCTAAAGTAGAGGCGTAATTTTTCAAGGTTTCTTTAGTTTCTCCAACCCCGGGATTTAATTGTCCAGACGCATGCCCAACCACTTCATGAAGTGCGGTGTGTAGTTTATCGGCTGGTTGACCATATAATTTTTCTAATTCGTATTCTTGATCGTCATGAACAAATTCTTTAAGTCTTCCAGAACTCCCAGAATTATCATGCGCATTTGTAATATTTCCTAAGGAAACTGACTTGCTCCCAACCGCCGCACGAATCCAGTTTGCATTCGGTAAATTTACACCAATTGGAGTGGTTGGTGACGCATCTCCAGCTTCACCAGCAACATTGACTGTCTTATAGCTTACACCTACAACATTTTTCTTTTTGTGCTCTGGAAATAATGGAGAGTTATCCTCAAACCATTGTGCATTTTCAGATAAAACCGCCATTTTGGCCGACATGTCAAAATCTTTGATTTGTACAATGGTTTCATACGAACCTCTATACCCTAAGGGATCATTATAGACTTCGATAAAGCTGTTGATATAATCGATATTTCCCTCAGTTGCAGACGTCCAAGCCACATTATAATCATCCCAAGTTTGTAAATCTCCTGTCTTATAATATTGAATCAATAATCCTAACGCATCGCCTTGCGCCTGATTTTCAGCAACCCCTTTAGCTAATTCTAACCACTTCACTATTTCATCGATCGCTTCGCCGTATAATCCGCCAGATTTATAAACACGTTCCTGAAGTTCCCCGTTGATTTTTACCAATTGAGAATTCAACCCATGAGACAAAGGTTTGTCGGGGTTTGGTGAAGTGATCTTTGAATAAAACGATTCAACATCGGCATTTGTAACCCCCTGACCGTAGAAATTAACGGCCGATTCCGCAACGTTATCAATGTCTTTAGCTTGATTGACTTTCTTCGCATCCTTGTCATTAAAAATAACTTCAAAAGCGTCACCTTCTAAAGTTGTGTTTGTGGTTGCTAAAATCGATGTCAAATACGCTGCTGAAAATTCAGGAGTCAATTTAGCATTGCTGTAATGGTGATGAATCCCGTTACTAAACCAAACACGTTTTAAATACACCTCAAAAGCGACCCAATCATTCGAAGTTTTATCCCCCTCGAAAGTGGTGTAAATACGTTCTAATGCCGTACGAATGGTTAGATTGTGACGGTAATTTTGATCCCACATGATATCGCGACCCGACAGGCCGGCTTGGGTTAAATAGTAAACAAGTTTTTGTTCTTTAAAAGTTAAATTTTCCCATCCTGGAATTTGATAACGCAACACTTTCAAGTCTGCAAATTGAGTCACTTTAATTGGGAAATTAGCCTCAGAATTGAGGGTTATAAAGTTAGAATCCATCGCTACATCAGACGTGTTATCTGATTTACAAGACCAAAAGAATTGGGCTAAAACGATAGAACCCAACACGATTTTAGAAATTAATTTCATGAGTTTAGATTTTTAGTTTGTTAAGGAAAATTTGAAATGTTTACGAATATAATCTATTTTGATTAACTAATTAAAATCATTTTATTTCGTTTCTAAGGAATCTATTTTTAATTTAGCGAAAACTACAGAAAATGAAACAGGTTTTATTGGTCTTTATTGGAGGTGGCGCTGGAAGTGCACTTAGATACCTAGTTGGAAAAATTTTCAACAACACTAATCAGGGGTTTCCTTGGGCCACCTTTTCTGTCAATATTATGGGCAGTCTATTGATCGGCATTTTGATGGGGGTTGCTTTAAAAAATAGCAATTTATCAGAGAATCAAACCTTACTGTTAGTGACTGGATTTTGTGGAGGATTCACAACGTTCTCTGCTTTTGCTTATGAAAATCAAGTGTTTTTAAAAGAGGGCGACTTGACCAATTTTTTCATCTATACCTTAGGGTCCATTGGACTCGGGTTATTGGCGGTATTTTTAGGATTCTTTCTTTCAAAAAATTTTTAGTGATCTTTAAAACGCTTTACACCAGCTCTTATTTCTAAAGCCAAATAGTTTTCTCTTGGCACGATTGGGCAGGAGTATTTTTCATTGTAAGCACAATACGGATTGTAGGCTTTATTAAAATCGATCATCAACACATCCGTTGCGGGGATACTTAAATCGATATAACGCCCACCGCCATACGTTGTCTCTCCATTGGTTGCATCCAAAAAAGGAAGGAACAAATAGTCTGAATCAGTGTCCGAATCTACATTAGGTTCACTTTGATACACCTTAAGTTTTAAGAGCTGGCCATTTATAGTGAAAGATAAAACGCCAAAAATGCGCTCTCTGGTCACACGATTTGTGGTGGTTTTCATTTCAAAATAAGGAGCATTGGGTGTGCGTTTCAATTGCGCTTTTACGACAAACATCGAATCAATTGGAAAAAAATCAAGACCCTCAAACGCTTTCAAATCCTTGGATTTTAATGGTGATTTTGAGGCATCTTTAAAAAAATTATTTTGTTCTTCTTGAAATTTTGATTGAGATTTTATTGTTTTTTTCTGAGAGTGGCAGCCCATGAAAATAATTCCCGATAAAGCCATACCAATAGTAAGTAGTGTTTTCATACCTCTAAAAATACAATTACTTTTTTAAAATAGGATGATTTGAGACTACATTTGAAAGAATGATTTGTGTTTTGGTTTCCCCATAAGTTATCAGTTGGTCAATCAGTTTTTCCAAATGACGCTGATTCTGAAGAACCACTTCCATAACAATGTTTTCATTCCCCGTAATGCGATAACAATTAATGACTTCATCCAAGGTTTTTACTTTATGTAAAAAGGGTTGGAGTCGCCCCACAAACGCACGAACGGTTATTAATGCTCTAAAATCATAGCCCATTTCATGATGGGATACTTTGGCATAGTAGCCTTCGATAATCCCGGAATCCTCAAGTTTTTTTATACGTTCTGTAACCGCTGGTGATGATATGCCAACTTGCTTGGCGATGGCCGTATTTGAAATTCTGGCATTTCGTTGCAGTTGTTCTAGTATTTTTGAATGGAGGTCATCAAGTTTCATATTTAATGTATTTTAAATAAAAATATTAAAAATTAAACAAATAAACGTATTTATCTTTAAATTTTAAATGTATCATAGGATATATTGCTCTAATTTTGAAGTAAATATTAAATCAATGTTGCCGTTTCAAAATTCATCAGAATTGCATGTAGCTTTTTATAAAAAAGCTATTGAGATAGGATCACTTTCCAAAATGATCTCAGGATATTTGAATGCCGATCTTTCTGTTTTAAATCCGAATGGACGTGAAGATGATTCTATTTATTTCTCAGGAGACATCATTCGTCAGTCAGATTCTTTGGCGCCCCACATCATGAGAGTCCAGCAAGAGCATTTTTCAGAACAAAAGCATCAGCATGCTGAATCGATACGAGGACTTACCAACCGATTGTTCAAAAATTGCCATCGTTTGGAAAAATGTAATAGTGATGGCCGTGAATTTTTGTCCATTCTAAAGAAGGAATTACAGAAATTTAAAAAATTACAAAAAAACTGGATGCTGACTATTTAGAGGGAGGTAATTAATCCTAAGGGATTAAATCTGCCATTTCTAATTGTAGAACCTGCGCTTTTTGAGCCGCTTGTACTGCAAAGTCTTGACCTGAAGACGCATAAATAATACCTCTCGAAGAATTGATCAAAAGACCAATTTGAGCATTCATTCCATATTTACAAACCTCAGCCAAACTCCCGCCTTGAGCTCCAACGCCAGGCACTAATAAAAAACTATCAGGAACGATGGTTCTAATTTCAGCGAAATAGGAGGCTTTGGTCGCACCCACAACATACATTAAGTTTTGGGCGTTTTTCCATCCTTTTGAGGTCTCTAATACGGTTTGATAAAGTGGCTGACCGTTTGTAGTTAGCGTTTGAAAATCAAAAGCTCCGGTATTTGACGTTAAGGTCAACATGATGGTATGCTTATTTTGAAACTCTAAAAAAGGCTCTATTGAATCTTTCCCCATGTAAGGCGCGACGGTCACACTGTCAAAAGCCAGATCTTTAAAAAAGGCCTTGGCATACATACTACTCGTATTTCCAATATCGCCGCGTTTGGCATCTGCAATGGTGAAAATTTCAGGGTAATTTATGTTTAGGTAATTAATAGTTTTATCAAGAGCGGTCCACCCTTTTAACCCATAGGCTTCATAAAACGCAATATTTGGTTTGTAAGCCACACACAAGTGATGTGTTGCATCGATGATTGCCTTATTAAACTCAAAAATAGGATCCTCTAACTCTAATAAATGAGAGGGTATTTTTGCCATATCTACATCAAGCCCAATACAAAGAAAGGATTTCTTTTTTTTGATTTCAGAAACAAGTGCTTGAGTTGTCATATACAATTAGATTACGCCGGTATCTGCTTTGAGTTTCTCTGTGTTTTCGGCCATCATGAGTTCGCTAATTATTTTCTGAATATCTCCGTTAATAATATTAGATAAATCATAGAGAGTGAGCCCAATGCGATGTTCTGTCACACGCCCTTGTGGATAGTTATAAGTTCTAATCTTGGCACTTCGATCTCCAGAAGACACCATGCTCATTCGTTTCTCAGAATCCGCCGCTTGTTTTTTAGCCAATTCCATTTCGTATAAACGGGATCTTAATACTTTAAGTGCTTTTTCTAAATTTTTATGAGACGATTTTTGATCTTGACAACTCACAATCATACCTGTTGGTTCGTGGTGTAATTTGATCGCAGAGTAGGTCGTATTAACCGATTGTCCTCCGGGTCCTGTAGAAGTTGTACGTTCAATTCTTACTTCAGTCATATCGAGTTGAACATCAAATTCTTCGGCTTCGGGCAATACAATCACAGAGGCGGCACTGGTGTGTACACGTCCTTGTGTTTCTGTTTGAGGAACCCGTTGAACCCGATGAACGCCGGCTTCGAATTTCATGGTGCCATAGACATCTTCTCCACTAACTTCAAAAATAACTTCTTTAAACCCTCCGGAAGTCCCGTGGTTAAAATCTACCACTTCCACTTTCCAGCCTTTTGACTCACAATATTTTGTATACATTCGATGTAGATCGCCAGCAAAAATACTTGCCTCATCCCCACCAGCTCCGGCACGTATTTCCATTACTATATTTTTGGCGTCGTCAGGGTCTTTAGGAATTAAAAGAACCTTCATCTCTTCTTCAATTGCAGGGATTTGGTCTTTGGCTTCTTCCATTTGCATTTTAGCCATTTCAACCATTTCTGCATCACTGCCATCAGAAATAATTTCTTGAGCTTCTTCAATATTTGACCTTAAAGATTCATAGATGAGACCTAGATCGACCATCTTTTTTAAATCTTTATATTCTTTATTGAGTTGTACATAGCGCTTCTGATCCGAAATAATATCGGGTTGGATGATCAGGTCATTTACTTCATCAAAACGCTGCTTAACTATTTGTATTTTTTCTAACATCTACTTTGGAGAATTATGTTGCAAAAGTACTATTTTTTATGGATTTACTGTGGTACAATAACGCCCCTAATACTCAAAGGTTCCAAATTCGCTTGTAATGGTCAACTTTTTGGAAGTGGAAGCTTCAACCCGTCCTACAATTTGAGCGTCTACATTGAATGATTTAGAAAGGGTTATAATTTCCTCCGCAATCTCAGGCTGCACGTAAAGCTCCATACGGTGACCACAATTAAATACTTGATACATTTCTTTCCAATCGGTATTGGATTGTTCTTGTATTAATTTAAAGAGTGGTGGTACTGGAAACATCGCATCTTTAATAATATGTAAATCGTCTACAAAGTGAAGTATTTTGGTTTGCGCGCCGCCACTACAATGTACCATTCCATGAATTGATTGGGCATCATATTTCTCTAAAATTGCTTTGATAATAGGCGCATAGGTTCGGGTGGGAGACAATACTAATTTCCCAGCATCTATTGGCGAATCTTTAACCGAGTCCGTTAGTTTCATGTTTCCTGAATAGACTAAATCTTCTGGAACTGCTGCATCGAAACTTTCGGGATATTTATCTGCTAAATAGTTTCCAAACACATCATGTCTAGCAGAAGTAAGTCCATTACTTCCCATACCGCCGTTGTAAGCATTTTCGTAGGTGGCTTGTCCAAAAGAGGCCAATCCTACAATCACATCGCCGGGTTGAATATTGGCATTATCAATCACTTTATTTCGAGGCATTCTGGCGGTCACTGTTGAATCGACGATAATGGTTCGAACCAAATCGCCAACATCGGCTGTTTCGCCCCCTGTAGAATGAATGGTCACCCCAAATCCTTTGAGGTCTTCTATGAGTTCTTCGGTTCCATTAATAATTGCTGAAAGCACCTCGCCTGGTATGACATTTTTATTGCGTCCAATTGTAGAAGATAGCATGATATGATCGGTTGCACCCACGCATAATAAATCGTCGATATTCATGATGAGTGCATCTTGGGCAATCCCTTTCCAAACCGAAATATCGCCCGTTTCTTTCCAATACATATAGGCTAAGGAACTTTTGGTTCCCGCACCATCGGCATGCATAATAAGACAATAATCGGCGTCGTTTGTTAAGTGATCTGGTACAATTTTACAAAAGGCATGTGGAAATAACCCTTTGTCGATATTTTTTATCGCTTTATGTACATCTTCTTTGGATGCCGAAACACCTCGTTGTGCATAGCGTTTACTTATCTCGTTGCCCATGAAAAAAAATTATAATGCAAAAGTAAGAAAGTATTTAAGAAAAAAGATAAAAGAGGAAAGATAAAAGAGGAAAGATAAAAGACCGTAGAACCAAGAGCCTATACAAAAGACAAAATTGGTTCTATTCATAAGAACGCCGCACAATACTCTTGATGACGTTTCGAGTCAGAGCATTTAGAGGTTTGGACAAGATCATTATAAAGCATCAGGGTTAACAAGAGATTTGGATTGTAAGTGACTGTCTATGATTGTTTTCTAGTTTTTAATTATTTTCTTAAATAATAATTCGCTGGTGGTTTGAATCTGCAAAAGGTAAAGTCCGTTTTCAAAATCACTTAAATCCAATTCTACGTTTTGATTATTATATTTATAGGTGTCAAATAATTTCCCATTCAAACTCCAAAGTTTGATGTTCGAAATTTTTCCTTTCGAAATTTTTATTTTTAATTTATCCGAAACCGGATTTGGAAAGAGGCTTACAAAGGATTCAAACTGTACGGAATTTACCGATAAATTATCAGTCGTATCATTTACTGCGACCCAGCTACTTGCCAAGCTATTGTCTAAATCCACACTCACAAGTTTCAGAAACGACCCAGCGCCATCGGCGTCCACTGGCCATGGCAATACATCATTATAGGTCACTTCATCAATAATATTTCCATAGGCGTCTCTTAGTATTAAATCTTCACCATCATTAGAAAGGCTTCTCGAAAACTCCCCAAAAGGTTCAAAACCATAGCGATCATTAAAAGAGTCACTTTCATTTGATAAAAAGATAGCGGTTTCTCCAGAAAGGGTTTGACCGTCTGCAAACTGATAGACGAATCCCAAACCACCAAAATAAATCCCTGTTAAATCAATAGTCGAGGTGCTGTTGTTTTTAATTTCAATAAATTCAAAATCACTTGAATCCAAACTTGCATCTACCAAAGGATTATAATTGATTTTAGAAATCACCAAAGGTGGGGTTGTGACATTATCACACAAATTTGTATCTGTTAATTGACTCGATATCCATTCGATTCGATCGGAAATAAATGTTTTCATTTCTGAAATCTGATCTACAAACTCACCTGTTATACCAGACATTGTTTCCTGTCGTTCGACAGCTTCCGAAATGAGCGTAGTGGTAACATCAATAAATGCAAAAATTTCGATTGAATTCAAAGGCATTCCCAACGCTGTAAGTTCTTGCCAACGCTTCGTCAAATAGCACTTAAATACCGCATCATCAAAGAGGTCTTTCCAGAATTTAGGACCCTCATTTCCGTCATCATCAAATTGCCAAATATCGGTATGACTCCTGTCGAGCCCCCAAAAAAACAAATCATTACCAAAAGTTAGATTAAAATCCCAAATGGGTCCTGCTCTTAGTTTTCCATTACGATCTTTATGAAAAAACGTACTGAACTCATATCCATCCGCATTGGATGCAAGCTCATTGAGTATCATAAAATCTATAAACGATGGGATATCAATCGTGGAAGGATACCCGTTTGAAATGGAACTATTGCTTGGAGTCGCTATCTTTTCTTGAAGTATTTCAAATTCATTCTTTATATACCCATGTTGTTCTGACTGAACGGTTGTTGGCTTGGGATGTTCATGAATAAAATTACTTTGATACCCTCCATAATTGTCCATAGACCACGCAGCAAAATCCGACCCTTCTGTTTTATCCGTTTTGGTCACATACCCACCCGTGAGTTTCGGGAACGTTAGATCGGTTTCTTTAATTTTATTAATATCAATTCGATTGTTATCTGCTTTTAATTTTTCTTGCAATACATAAATACCTCTAAAATCACCATTTAACACCACTTCACAATAACGACCTCTGGACGCATAATTGCCTGTAAAGTTTGAAAGTTTATAACTGATAAAATCTCTCATATATGAGTCGTCATAAGCAAGGCCATTCAAAATCCAGTCATTTTCCTTCGGCATGTCTAAAAGCGATACATTATTTTTGGCCCCAAGTTCGTCATAGGGCGTAAAAGCATATTGTTTTTTATCTAATAGACTTGATGAAGATCCGCGATATTCAATTTTAATAGCACCGTCATAGTCAAGAGTTGAGGCATCACTAGCGTCTGAAAGATAATTTCGCACCCCTTCACCTCTGTAAATAATTTTCATCGTAGCATCAATCTTAGGTTCGTTAGGAATTTCTTGACCTTGATCTGTAACAATTATGACAATTGGTAAATTGGAAGACTCAAAATTTACAGTCACTGGAACATAGGGCGCCACAAACCAGTCGGGTGGCGTACTGTAATTATAATCTGTCGTATTAATTCCTAAGGATAATACAGGGATCGCAGTCAAATCGGACGAGTCAAACGACTGGTTATGCACTTGCACCGCTAGGGTGTTGGTTCCTGTTGTCAGAAGCGATGGATCTACACCAAAACGTTCTGGTGCAAAACCTTGATACAATATGGCTTCATGATTCCCATCACTGGCTTGATTAAAATCGGGAACGCCCCCTGAAACCAGGTTTCTTGCAATCTCTTGTCCATTCAAATAGGCTACAAAACCATCATCATAATCAATATCTAACACCAAAAACTCCACTGCTGTAGCATCCGTGATTTCAAAGGTTTTACGGACATAAACAGACATTGTAGGGGATATAGCCGTGGCATCATCTTCATCTCCATAACCAAAACCTGAAGGACCTGTACTCCAACTGGATGAATCAAATCCTAATTGATTCCAAGAGGCATTTGGTTGTGACGTGGGTACGAGGTAATTCCATTGGTCCCCTGGTAAAACGACACTTTCCCAGTGATCAACTTGAGCAGATGCAAAAAATGGAAAAAGAATAAAAACTAAATTTAGATAACGCATTATAAAATTAATTGGTTAATTATTTAAGTAAAAATAGCTTATTTGAGACAAAGTTAAGAACCTGAAAACTAAAATAATTATAATTGGGTCCTGCATTGTATTCTATGACATGGAGGGAACTAACTGGAAGTTTATACACTTAAATGATTTAGCAGAGGATGCCTTATAAAATAACCAGAGTATCTGAAGTAATCAATGTGCTCATTTTTGATTTCAATGTTATTATTAAAAAGCTAATTTTATTGCTTTTTTGAAAAATAAGGATTCTAAGTCTCTATTTTTAAAACCAATTGAAGCTGCTGTAAGTACTTATTTTTACTATAAATACCGTATTAATATTTTCCCAATATACATCTAGTGTGGATGGTAATTAGTGTTTGTATTTTAAGACTCGGTCGTCTTTTTAACGTCTTGCATCCTAGATGCCTTACTTAAAAACCTTGTGGTTGTCCGATAGTAAACGTTGATGAAATAAACTTAGAATTTAGTACATGTCCCCGCATGCAGGATTCTAGAGTTGTGAAATAAATTAAATTCAATATCAGGCGGTTTCAATTCCTCAAGAATGTTGTTTTTGGCTTTAAATAAACTCACTTACTTAACAAAAATTTTCTTAGTTATAGCACTTTCATTGACTTTTATATTCAATAGGTAGAGTCCACGATCCAAGGATGAGACATCCAATACCTCGAACTCTAATTGGGTGGATAAAACCGCTCGCCCATTTAAATCAAATACGTTGATAGATTTTAGACCGGAGACCTGCGATTGAATCTTTAAAAACCCGTTTTGGACTGGATTAGGAACTACTGAAAACTCAGAGTTAGCAAATTGATTTGAAGACAAAGAGAAATTAGAGATTTTCCATGCCGTTGGCTCCGTATCATTTCCAATCCAATTTGCAACGTTTCCCACCAAAGCTAATATCTCAGTTTTTGTTTTTCCAGTTAATGGGTTTGTGTCGGCATCATAATAAATATTGTCATATTCATTACTACTTCCTTCTGCCGAACCTGCAGCAACAGCAGTTAATCCATTGGTTAAACCGCTAGGAATCGCAGTAATATTTGTGGACGTTGCATCATGCCAAGCGGTACTATGACTTGTGATCGCAAAAATAAAGTTCGGAGCTGGAAAAGGGTTGGTTCCCGACCCATCCCACCCTGGTGGTGGCGTCCCTTGAAAGGCTATAATTTGATCGCCACTTGTGGAGAGCCAGAAACTGTTTCCAAAATTAGAAATACTAACAGATCCGTCGCTAGGAAGATTAATTTGACCATTAGAAATGGCATCTTCTTCAATAGAAATGACGGTACCTCTAGTAATTGCTGTTGGAGCTGTATACTGTACAACGCCTTCTGTTAAATCATCTTTTCGCCACGAATTAGTCGTTGCATTCCAGCCTGTTTCTGTAAAATAAATTACCGTCCCTACACTAAGGTCGACCAATGGAATGAATTCAAATCGATCATTGCCATCCGCTATTAAGGACGTTACCACCAAATCCCCTGCCAACAGAGAAGTTTGCCCGTAGCTAACAATGGTTGTGATTAGAGAAATTAAAAAGAAACGTATTTTCATACTATAAATTTAGGGCTTTTAATGTACGAATTTTTTGTTCATATTTACGAACTTCAAATTGTACCTTTTTTAGAATAGGTCAAGTACTGTGTGAAGCTTCCCCTAAATAGGACTGTTTAAATTTTTACTATTATAAATTAATTTCTGCCCAGCTGCTGCCACGCTTTAGCATGGCGCAAAGGCAAACTCATGACTTTATAGATCCGTTTGTGATCTCAGAGATCCCTTAGTGTTTATTGAGATTACTTTCATTGTAGACCCGTTCAATGACTATATCGGTCATCGCACGCATGTCCTCTAAAGACATATCATCTTTGTACTCAACTTGTAATTCTTTGATTTTATTCTTTAATTTTTGAGTCAATTTTTCCGTCCCCAAAGTTCCGTAAAGATTCACCATTTCATTGGGATCCTTTTTTAAATCAAACAACTCCCATTCGTCCATAGAGTAGTAATAATGAATCAACTTATAACGCTCGGTTCTCACCCCGTAGTGCGGTTGAACATTGTGCCATTTTGGAAATTCATAGTAATGATAATACACCGCATCCCTAGTTTTTATATTCTTTTTTGATTCTAATTGAGGTTTAAAACTTGTCCCTTGCATGTCTTCCGGAATAGCAATCCCAGCCAAATCTAGTAAGGTAGGCGCAAAATCTATATTAAGCAGTAAATTTGAATTTACTGAGTTTGGTTTAATGAGTTCTGGGTATCGTATCATAAAAGGCATTCTAAACGACTCTTCATACATCCAACGTTTATCAAACCATCCATGTTCACCAAGATAAAACCCTTGATCGGATGTATATACAATAATGGTATTATCGAGTAAATCATTCACTTTTAAATAATCGAGCATTTGACCGACAGCTTTATCAACACCCGCCACACATCGTAAATAGTCTTTGATATACGCTTGATACTTCCAATTTTTCAGCGCAGCCCCTTGAAGGGTATCATTAGGGGTCCAAAACTGCCCCTTATTACCAAAGTTATTATAGGCGTTTAATTGTCGCTTTGAAAGCCCTTTAGGGGGCGCAATTTTTAGATCGTGACGATTCATATGGTTTTCAATTTCCATCCATTGCTCACTTGCTGCTTTCCGGCCTTTGTAGTCATCATTAAAGTTTGCAGGATGTGGAAGGTCTCCATCCGTAAATAAATCCTTAAATTC
>CATEFX010000021.1 GCA_949499105.1 Formosa sp. Hel1_33_131
GAATTTAAGGATTTATTTACGGATGGAGACCTTCCACATCCTGCAAACTTTAATGATGACTACAAAGGCCGGAAAGCAGCAAGTGAGCAATGGATGGAAATTGAAAACCATATGAATCGAAGGGATTTAAAAGTGGCGCCGCCAGAAGGACTTTCAAATCGTGAACGTAATACGTATTATTCCTTTGGAAATAAGGGGGAGTTTTGGACGCCTAATGATACCCTTCAAGGCGCTGCGCTGAAAAACTGGAAGTATCAAGCGTATATCAAGGACTATTTACGATGTGTGGCAGGGGTTGATAAAGCGGTAGGCCAGATGTTAGACTATCTTAAAGCAAATGATTTATTAGACAATACGATTGTTATATACACGTCTGATCAAGGATTTTATTTGGGTGAGCATGGTTGGTTTGACAAGCGATGGATGTATGAAGAATCGTTTAAAATGCCGTTCATGATTCGCTATCCTGAACTCATTAAACCAAAATCTGTGAATTCAGATTTATTACTCAATATAGACTTTGCGCCGACCTTACTAGATTTAGCTGGGATCGCTGTTCCTGAAGCGATGCAGGGCACAAGCTTCAAACCCTTATTAGAATCTAATAAAAAAGTAGCAACCAGAGACGCGGTGTATTATCATTACTATGAATTTCCAAAATGGCACAATGTTCAACCGCACTACGGGGTGAGAACCGAGCGTTATAAGTTGATTCATTATTATTACAATATGGACGAATGGGAGCTGTTTGATTTAAAAAAAGATCCCAATGAAATGGTGAATCTTTACGGGACTTCTGGGACTGAGAAATTGACTCAAAAATTAAAGAATAAAATCAAGGAATTACAAGTTGAGTACAAAGATGATAGGTCTTTAGAGGACATGCGTGAGATGACTGATAGAGTCATTGAACGTGTTTATAATGAAGAGAATATCAATAAGCATTAGGTTGTTTTATTGATTCTTGGAATAAGGAGCCTACAAATCACATCATTTGTATGGTAGATTGCGTTATCAGATGTGTTTAATGACTAATAACCTCATTTAAAGGGGCGATAATCAAGAATACATTAGTATATTATAGTCTAAAGCTATAATACTTTATAAATACCACCTATATTTTGCGTCATTTGTAATATAGATTGCTTCATCTGTGCTATTTATTTAGTGTCAAAATTGATAATTTTGATAACAATGAAAACAAAATACCAAATTTTATTGCTTGTATACATGCTTATAGGGTTTAATGGATTTGCTCAAAATTCAGCAGTGCTTATTGCCCCTGTTTTGCAGGTTTATAAAACAATAGACACTACAACTCTTAAGTTGCATATCTACAAACCCCTAGATTTTGATGCTACTAAAGTCTATAATTGTGTGGTATTTTTTCACGGGGGTGGATGGAATAATGGAAGTCCAAGAGCTTTTAGAAGACAGTCCATGTATTTTGCCTCTAGGGGGATGATCGCCATTTCAGCAGAATACCGATTAAAAAACACCCATGGAACAACCCCTTTTGAAGCGGCTGAAGATGCAAAATCGGCCATTCGTTTTGTAAGACAACATGCTAACGAGCTTCATGTAAATCCAAATGCGATCATTGCAGGTGGAGGCTCTGCAGGGGGCCATTTAGCAGCTTCTTGTGGTCTTATTTCTAAACTTGATAATCCAACAGAGGATTTAACCATTAGCTCAATCCCCAATGCTTTAGTCCTATTAAACCCTGTTATAGACTTAGGGCCGGGTGCATATGCACACAAACGCCTTGGTGAGCGTTATATAGACCTATCTCCAACCGATCATATTAGTGCGGGAGCACCACCATCAATCATCCTAGTGGGTACAAAAGACCGTATTATTTCTGTTGAAATGGTGACGTCTTTTAAAGAAAAAATGGAGGCTGTTGGCAATCGATGTGATTTGATACTTTATAAAGATCAAGGCCATGCCTTTTTTGCAAAAAAACCAATTAAATATTTTATAGAAACAACCCATGAAATTGATAAATTTCTAGTTTCTCTGGGATATTTGAATGGGAATTCAACAATTAATAATCAATATAATTAACCAATAACTTTAAAACTATGAAACATTTTTACACTTTTACGCTTACTTTCATCATGTTGTGCTTCTATGGAGAAGCTCAAAATTTATTAACAAACTCAACCTTTGCAGATGTTGCTGCTTGGACGGTCGTTAATACCACAGGGAGCCTTAATACTGACAGTCATACTGATGACGGAACAGGTTCGTATGAGCTACTTGCTCAAGATGGTAATACGAACGGACATATTAAACACAATCAAATTATTGCATCCAACTTACAGCCTGGAGATTATGTCATGACTTGTTGGGTGAAAGGGGGCATAGGCTCTAGGGTTAAACTCCAAGTCTTTCAGGGGGGCGCTATGAATGCCCCAGTTTATGAAACTCTTTCGGTTGACTGGGAGCAGATTTCACATGTTTTTACTCTTGAAAAAGCAGGTGCTTCGCCCAGAATATTTAATTCAAAAAACGACGGTACTAGCGTTGTTTTGATTGACGATGTTGTTTTTGAACGAGTGATGACCGAAGCTCCAGCGACTTCAGATTTAACAACAGCCTCAGGATGGTACGCTATAAATGCGACCTCTACTGAGACTGCAACGGTACAAACCTTGAATATGGATAATGCAGCGCCTAAATTAAAATTGTATGATCACTACGTAGATGCTGATGCTAATAAATTTATGACTATTACACTACAAAACAACTCTGTCAATACAGGGCTTCAAATCTCATATCCCAAGTCAGATGGGTCAGGTGAACATTATATGCCGCAAACCATTTCGGCTGATGATTCAGAATCAAAAACGTATGAGTTTGACATGACCAATGATAATTGGTCTGGAAACGTAGCGAATATTAGTTTTACCATTAAACAACGAAACGCAGAGGATACGGCTTGGGCTAGCGCAGAACAGGGTGGAACTGTTGCTTTTAATACAGTGTCATTTTCAGCAGCCTCACTTTCTTCAAAGAGGTTTCAAAAAGGATTTAATTTTTACCCCAATCCTGCTAACAATTCCATAACTATTGATCGTTTTAATGGAAATGATAAACTTGATGTTTTTAGTGTTTTAGGTAAGAAGGTTATGACCATTAATGACACCTCTAATTCTATAGATGTTTCTAACTTATCTCCTGGAATTTACATTATCAAATCCAATAATAACACTCAAAAGTTAATCAAAAAATGAGAATACTACTAGTATGCTTTGTAGTAGCCATTAGTATGGGTTTGCAAGCGCAAGACAATAAATATGCAGCAAAAAGAGCAGCGAATGCGGTCGCATTCATTTCATCTGGAATGGATATTACCGATGAGCAAGCTCAGTTTGTTGAGAATACGTTATACACTAAGTATGCTGAAAACGGCCTTAGAATTAAAGGGAATGGACTTTCAGATGAGGAGAAGAAAGAAGTCTATAGAACTGCTGCGACGACAACAAGAAAACGTTTACGCGCAGAATTTTCAAAAGATGAGGTCCAGTCGATTATTGATTTGGAACGCGAAAGTTTTAAGAAATAAAGAAACATTAAATTTAAAAAAAAGAGGCTGAAATTTATTTCAGCCTCTTTTTTTTACTACAAATTTAGTGAAGTCAATACCTAAAAATCAGTATTAGTTTTCTGGTTCTCTCACTTCTGTAGGAAGGGTTCCAAACTGTATTTTGTAACACTTTGTAAAGTATGAAGGCGATGAAAAACCTACCTTAAAGCTAATCTCACTAATAGAATGATCGCTACTTTCTAAAAACTGTTTTGCTTTTTCGAGTCTTATCTTTCTAATAAATTCATTGGCAGTATTTCCTGTCAGCGCTTTAATTTTTCTATAAAGTTTACTTCTACTAATTAATAATTCATCGGCGAGATTTTCTACATTCAAAGCAGGGTCATTTATGTTTTCATGAATATATTCAAGAATATTCGTAATGAATTGCTTGTCGAGTGAGGTCGTATTTCTTAATTCTTTATCACTAACTCCATTGTAATATTTATTAAATAATATTTGACGACTACTAATCAGTTGACTTAAGTGGGACTTAAGAACATTCATATTAAAGGGCTTATTAAGATACACATCTGCTCCAGAATCAATCCCTTTAACACGATCAATTTGCATTCCTTTTGCGGTAAGCAATAGAAGTGGAATGTGGCTTATTCTTAGGTCTTTTTTTATGTTATTACACATTTCAAAACCATCCATTATTGGCATCATAACGTCAGATATAACTAAGTCAGGGATAAACTTAATAGCCATTTGAAGCCCTTCTTTACCATTAATCGCCATCTTTACTTTGTAGTCCTCTTTGAGTTCGTTTTTTAAATAATTACGCAATTCAGAATTATCTTCAACAATCAGCACTGTTTTCTTATTACGACCCGTATCGTTAGTTACTTCTAACTCAATTTCAGAGTTATTAATCTGCTCATAAATTTCATCATTTGTTTTAGATTCTGAATCGGTTTTGGATATATTTAGATGGTTACTGCCTAGGGGAAGTAGAATCTTAAATTCAGTGCCTTTATTTTTCTCACTATTTATTTCAATGGTTCCCATGTGAAGATCGATGAAACTTTTAACCACTTCCAAGCCTATTCCAGTCCCTCCGTAATATTGCTTATCCATTTCGTTTGATTGATAAAATCTAGTAAAAATTTGTTCTAAGTCTTTTTTATCAATCCCAATGCCACTATCGAGAATGCTGATTTCAATTCCATAGAGGTCCTCGTCATTATTTAGTAAAGGAAAATCAATAGGTCGTAACGGGATCTGAATTGTTATAGAGACCATCCCATTGTCTTTAGTTGCTTTAAATGCATTGGACAAAAGGTTGAATATTATTTTTTCAAGCATCGATGGATCGGCCCATATAGAGATATTTTGATCCAGGCTTTCTACCGAAAGTATTATATTTCTTTGAACAGCTTCTTCTTCAAAATGACTTGCGACCTCCTTAATAAATGTAATAATGTCAAATTTAGAAGCATTAATAGACATTTTATTAAATTGAAGTTTTCTAAAATCCATTAATTCATCAATTAACCTTGAAAGGCGTTTTGAGTTTTTATAAATGGTTGCATGCTTCTCTTTAATATCATTAGGTAACTCTATCGATTTATTTTCTATAATAGCTTCAAGAGGGTTTAGGATGAGTGTCAAAGGGGTTCTAAACTCGTGAGAAATATTAGTAAAAAACTGTATTTTCTTTGCATTTAGAGCCTCATCTTGAGCGCGTTCTTCCCGCTCATTTTTTATTTGCTGGCGTTCCTTTAATCGCACATGAAGAAAGTTGTAAATTATAACAACGACAGTTAATGTGATTAGCAAAAATATAAATAGGGCTAAATGGGTTTTCCACCATGGAACCAGGATTTTGATTTCCAATACTGTAGGGGTCTCATTCCAAATTCCATCAGAATTTGCAGCTTTAACTTTAAAATTATAGGTTCCAGCGGGGATGTTTGTGTAAGTTGCATTGCTAATTTTTTTTACATAATTCCAATCTGTTTCAAACCCTTCTAAATAGTAAGCATATTCAATATTTTTTGAGCGCGTGTATCCCAAACCAAAATAGTCAATTGTAAACATGTTTTGGTCATGCTTTAGTTTAATTTTTGAGGTTTCATTAATCACTTTTTTTAGAGGAGAATCACTTTCTGAAGGGACCACACTTTGGTTTGAAATTTTAAAATCTGATAAATAAACTATGGGTGGGGTGGAGTTGGTAGTAATGACTTTAGGATCAAAGTAATTGATGCCTTTGTAACATCCAAAATACAAAATGCCATCGTCGGATTGATAGTTAGAGTTTTTGTTGAAATTATTTGTAATCAATCCATCCTGAGTATTATAATTGATGAACTCATTTTTTAGGGAATCAAATTTTGAAATCCCATTGTTTCCTGCAAGCCACATCTCATCATCTTTTGTTTGAATAATGGACTTTATCGATTGATGGTCAAAGTTTTCAGAAGGATCAAACCATTTAATTTTTTGAGTTATTGGATCTAATTTACATAACCCATCCCCATCTGTACCAATCCATATGTTATTTTGGTTGTCTTCAAAAATGGTGATTAGTAAATTGCCTCTAATCCTGTTTTCTGCAGTGTTGTTTAGAATCGAACTATAGGGTATTATTTTTGGAGTCTCTGAATCTGGTTTTTCAATTTTAAACAAACCTGTTCTCGTTCCTAACCATAGATTATCTTGGTGGTCTACGATCACTTTTCTAATGTTTTTTGAATTGATGGACAAAGATTTGTAGGCTTCGGACTGGTAGTGTTTTAAAGTTCCAGATTTTTGTTCATAGGAATATAAGCCTGTTAAAAAACTACCAATCCAAATGCGTCCTTTTGAGTCTTCAGCAAAACTCATTATTCGATTCGATTTTAGAATAGTACCACTATTTTTAATTTGTATATTCTTAAATACTTTGGATCCTTTTTTTAGTATAAATAGCCCTGAATTCCATGTTCCAATCCATACATTTTGATAGCTATCGATAAACACGCTCACAACATCACTACTATTTAGTCCTTTGGCTATTTTGTTGTTTTGATCTAATAAATGAGTAAAAGTTTCCTCTTTAGGATCATAAACATCAACTCCGCCATCGGAAATTCCAATCCAGAATCGGCCCTGATTATCTTGAGTAATACTTGTTACAGATTTAGAAAATAAGGATTGATCTTTATTTGGGATACTTTCAATCGATTTGAATCGTTCATTTTCCTTATCATAGATATCGACTCCTTGGTTGAAATAACCCACCCAAATTCTGTTTCCATCGTCAATAAATATTGACCATATTGAGTTGGATTTAATTCCATCTGTATCAGACTTATTGAATTTGAATGATTTGACGGCTCCATTACGATCCAAAATGATAAGTCCATCGTTTTCAGTTCCACAAAAAATGGCGCCTTCAGTGTTCGTTTCTAACGATAGGATACGTTTGTTTGTAATGTTATAGGATTTAAACTCAAAATAATTAGTTGGGCTCGTTGATATTTCAATAAGGCCTTCGCTGGTCGTTCCTAGCCAAATACTTCCATCCAATTTAGTGAGTATGGATTCTATGGGGTTTTTAATTTCTTCCGACTGTCTCGAGGTTGTGAATTTAGCATAGTCCAATTCGTTAGTAAGAGAATTGTACTTTAAGAGTCCTATGTTTGATCCAAACAATATAGCCCCTCTGGGCGTTGTTTTTATTTCGTTTATTAGAAGTTTTTCTATAGAGTCATAGGCTATTATTTTTACTTTTATAACTTTTTGATTAGTTGTGTTAAGCGCAAGTACGCCAGAACCGTGCGTCCCTATGAGTAGTGTGTTTCGATCAGTTTCTCCAATTGCCTTAATTTGAACCTTTGAATTTAGAGAATTGAGTTTTACAGGAACAAATTGATCTAAATTCCTGTGGTATAAATTGAGTCCTACATCTGTTCCTATCCAAAGGTTGTTATTTGAATCCAAAAAAACAGTGTTCACTCCAGAATTGTCTAAGGTTTTTTCATTCCCCCACTCGTGTCGATAGTTTTTTAGTTCAAGACCATTAAAAGAGTATATGCCGTCCCCTTGCGTTCCAATCCATACAATTCCTTGTTGATCTTTAATGATAGATGTGATCGCTCTTTGACTCACGTTTTCAGCAATCGGTTTAAACTTTAAGTTGTCCATATAACTTTGTCCAAAAATCATATTTGAAATAAAAATGATCGCAATTGGAACGGTTCTATATAGTTTGCTGATTGTCATAATAACTAATTTTAATCCTTATTTTGTTTAATGGTTAAATAGTATAACCATACAATTCAATATTAACTAATTTAATTAATATAATTTTTGTATTTCCATTGAATAAGTCTATTTGCTTCAAATTTCACATACATTTCCTCAAATTTAATAAAATTAATTAGAGAGTGTAAGTAGGTTTGTTGAATATTCAAATACTCACACACAAAATTTATAATTCCTCAATTACGAACTTATAATATTATATTTTTGATTAGAATAAATTGATAATAATTAAACAACTATAATTTCACTATCTAACTAAATAAATAAACTATGAAAACTATTTTCCGACTAATTATTTTTTCGGTTTTAACTCCTTTAGTTGCTTTTGCGCAATCAAAGACAATTACCGGGACTATTAACGATGAGTTAGGTCTACCGCTTCCTGGAGTAACAATCCAAGTCAAAGACTCAAATAATCTTGGAGCTGTCACAAATTTTGATGGCGTTTTTAAAATTTCAATTCCTTCGGATTCAAAACAAAGTATTGTTCTTTCGTATGTCGGGTATTTAACGGAAGAAGTTGATGTTTCTAAAAACACAACTGTTTCAGTAAACTTACAAGTGGACACGGACCAACTCGATGAAGTGGTTGTTATTGGGTATGGAACGGTCCTTAAAAAAGATATTACAGGATCTTTATCCTCTGTAACCATTAAAGAGGAGGTGGCGAATCAGTCTACTTCAGTAGATCAGCTTTTACAAGGCCGTGCGGCTGGAGTACAAGTCATACAAAATGGTGGGGCTCCAGGTTCTGGAATTAGTGTTAAAATTAGAGGGACTAACAGTCTAAGAGGAAATAACGAACCGCTTTATGTGATTGATGGTGTCATTATTTCTTCAGCTGGTGAAGATGTTTTATCCGCAGGAGGGGGTCTTGAAGGTCAAGAAGTTCAAAATGGTCTAAATGGAATTAATCCACGAGATATTGAAAGCATTCAAGTATTAAAAGATGCTTCTGCCACTGCTATTTATGGGTCAAGAGGCGCCAATGGAGTTGTTTTGATCACCACTAAAAAGGGAACAAATGGGAAAGCTAAAGTCAATGCATTTCTTACAACCTCTATAAGAACAATTACTAAAAAATATAACGTATTAGACGGATTTGGCTTTGCCAACTATGTGAATGAAATTAACGAAAATAATGGAGTTGATCAACGTTATTTAATTGAAGGCTCCACGATTTATACATTAGAAAATGGGACTCCATTATCTGATCCAGCTCAGGAATTCAATTGGCAAGATGAGATTTATACGGACGGAATTAGTCAGAAATTTGGAGCTTCTGCTTCTGGAGGTAGTGATCAAGGAAACTACTATATATCAGCAGGTTTTGATAGTCAGCAAGGGATCGTAAAAAAATCGTCTTTTAAAAGTGGTGATGTTCGAATCAACTTAAATCAGAAGTTAAATGACAATTTAGAAATAAAAGCGCGCTTAAGTGGCTTTTTTAGCAGCTCAGACTTTGCTGAAGGGGGTGACTTAGCTGGAGGCGCAAATCGAAGCCTCGTAAGAAATGCGATTGCATTCAGACCGCTTTTGGCGTTTAACGATGATGGTATTGATGTTTCAGGAGACGAAACCTTGACGAGCCCTTACGCTTGGATTGATGATTTTTCAGATATTTCCAAAGCAACCCGCTACATAGGATCTTTAGGGCTTACTTATAAGCTCCCTATTAAAGGGATGTCCTACGAAGTTACTTATGGAGGTAATGTTAGAAATAAAGACAGAAGACGTTGGTTTGGACCAACAACCTTTCAAGGGAGGCCAAATGGGGCACTTCAAATGTCAACATTAAATACAAAATCACATCAGTTTAATAATCTTTTAAAATTCAATAGAAAATTTAATAGAAAACATAGAATTAATAGTTTGGTCGGCGTTACTTATGACGTCCGTAATGTAGAAAGAAGCGTTTATGCTGTTGCAGGCTTTATTACCACTCAATTTACAACATCGCAACCTGCTTTTGGAGAGTCAATCACCAGACCATTAACGCTAGCGAAATCGGATCAACAAATAGTTTCCCTTCTAGGACGATTAAATTATACTTATGATAATAAGTACACTTTAACAGCAACGATTAGACGTGATGGTGTTTCAAAGTTTTCAGAAGGTAATAAGTATGGTGTATTTCCATCATTTGCTTTCGCTTGGAATGTTGGTAATGAGAGTTTTGTAAAAAATTCAGATCTTTTTGAAAGTTTAAAACTTAGAGCAGGATGGGGTCAAATAGGGAACCATGGTATAAGCCCTTACGGAACGTTGTCTAATTATGGCGTGTCAGATAATCTGTATGGAAATGCGGACGGTGGCACTAATATTCCAATCGGATTATTAAATCTTTCGAATCCTGATTTAACATGGGAAACAACGGAGCAATTAAATTTTGGTTTAGATTTTAGTACTCTAAATGATGTGGTTTCAGGAACTATCGATATCTATGACAAGACCACTAAGGATTTACTTCAAAATTCTAATATTCCAGCATCTTCTGGATTTTCAAATATTTTGGTGAACAAAGGGGCTATTTCAAATAAAGGTGTTGAAGTTGCGTTAAACTTTGTTCCGATTTCAACAGATGATATAGAATTGAGCTTTGGAGGGAATATCTCGTTTAATAAAACACAGATTACAGACTTAAACTCTCAGCCATTACAAGGGTTCTATGAAAATGGTGTTGTAACAGACAGAAGGTTTTATTACGGTAATAGAGTTAGTGGAGGCAATCATTTTAAATCGCCAGCAAATGTATTTGTAGAAGGAGAAGAATCGAGTCTCTTTTATGGGTTTCAAACAGACGGTATCTATCAAACTGAAGCTACTGATTTTGTTTCTCTACTTGGAGTTGATGCTGTACCTGGTGACGTGAGAATTATAGATCAGTTAACAGAAGATACTGATGGTGATGGAGTCTTAGATTCTGGCGATGGCGTGATCGATGTAAAGGATAGAACCTTTATTGGTAATCCGAATCCAGATTTTATATATGGGTTTAACATGAACTTAAGATTCAAAAGATTTACAGTTAGTGCTTTATTTAATGGGGTGTATGGTAATGAAATTGCAAATGGTAATTTATTGCAATTAGATAATGCTGAAGCAAGTGTCCTTAACAATATCTCCCCTGAAGCCTATAACAATGCTTGGAGGCCAGACAACCAGTCAAATACCCATCCAAGAATTGGATATACGACAGTTGGCCAAGCTGCCATAACAGATCGTATCATTGAAGATGGTAGTTATTTAAGGTTAAACAATTTAACGATAGGCTATGATATTCCTGTCACAGAAACGAGTTTATTCGATCGTTTAAATGTTTACATCGCGGGTCAAAACTTATTTACTTGGACAAACTACAGTGGCTATGATCCAGAAGTCTCCACTTTTTTATACACAGGGCTCATAAACGGAGTGGATTTCAATGGCGCTCCTAATGCTCGAAATCTTTTATTAGGTTTGAATATGAGCTTTTAAACGTACTGAAAATATAAATCTGAAAACAATTATATATATTACTAAATTTATAAATTATGAAAAATTTTAAAATCATATTATTAACGCTTATAGGAGTCCTAGTTTACTCCTGTGACATTGATGAAGAGCCAATATTCCTCGATTCAGCAGCGACTTACGGAGACCTTGAAATTGCAACGGGTGCTTTAGATGGAATTTACCAAGGATTGACAGTCTATGGGGCACAAGAGCAACGTATTTATGCACTTAATGGTTTTTCAGGGTTTTTTACTACAGGTAGAGGCGGCGGTAATAATGTTAATAACACAAACAATCAGACCCTATTTTCTTTAAAACCAGTTTATGATATAGATTCAGAAAATATGTGGATCGCTATTTATTCTGTAATAGGGAGATGTAACGGCGCTATTAATAACATAACAACCGTTGCGTCCACCTCGGATATCAACGAGTTAGGATTCAATGATATTTCGGGTCAAGCTTACTTTGTACGCGCTTGGTCCTATTTTTCTTTAGTCCGTTTATGGGGAGATATTCCACTATGGTTAACGCTTCCTGATAGTGATAACTTAAGTAAAGCAAAAACGAGTGCAAAAGAAGTTTACGCACAAATCATCTCAGATGCCAAAATGGCTACCAGTCTTATGAACGAATCAATAGGGGCCGGTTATCCGAAACAGCAGGCAGCAAATATGTTATTAGCTAAAGTCTATATGACACTCGCTACTAACCCCGATTTACAAGCGGATGGCAAGACTGAAAGTGACTATTGGCAAATGGCTTATGACGAAGCTAATATGGCCTATGGACACTATAGTTTAGAACCGGATTATAGCTCTTTATTCACGGATGAAAATGAGAACTCTAACGAATCAATTTTTGAACTTCAAATTAGTCAAGATGCTGCGAACTCTCAAATGGGTAGAAATTATACTCCGTGGAAATATAAGTCAGCACTGCATTTTGGTTGGTTACGTGTGAGTGCAGATGTATTCCTAGACCACCAGGCAACGTATCCAGATGACCCTAGACTAGAGGGTACTTACCTTTATAATTATAGCAGAGCAGATAATGGAAACTCAGTTAAAGTATACCCCGCGATTTCTGCCAGAAGTCAATTTTCTAAATCACATCCTTATTTATTTAAGTTCACTGAAAAAGATAAAAGCCATTCCAATCTATATGGAGATCAAAATGTAATTATTTATCGCTATGCGGAACTTCTTATTATGTTGGCTGAGATTTCTAATGAACTCCAAAATGGACAACAACTTGGGTTTATTACTGAGGTCTTAGATCGTGTAGGCATGTCAAACGCTGCCTATTTAGGAGATCAAGCGACCTTTAGAGATGCCATTATGACTGAATATCGATTTGAACTTCTTGGTGAGGGTGAAGATGCACACAATAACAGAAGACGAGGATTTGATTATTTTTTAACGCACACAATTAATAAACATAACAACAATCCAATTTTCTCTTCTAAGGTAGATTTAGAATTAAGTACAGATCCAACACAAGTAATGCAATTGCCAATTCCGCTTACTGAAGTCAATACCAACGACTTAATAGACGACTAGTGGTTTAATTGGTAGTTTTATAAATTTTATAAAGGCCAAAGCTAATTGCTTTGGCCTTTATGTATTTTTGGTGGACTCCATTGCGAGGGATGCTGTAGATATTGGGGGGGGCTAGCAACGTTTTCAACAACAGAGACCCCTTTTATTTGGAGAAATTAAACTTATGTTCCAAATCGCAGTCCTATTAGAATTCAGGATCAATTAACTTATGAATCAAAGAGAACTCATACATTTACACTGGCGTACCGGATTTGGGGCAACGCCTGCTTTGATTGCAGCATCCACAAAGCTCAGTAGAGAAAATAATGTGAACTTACTGTTCGATGCTTCAAAAAAAATAGAGCCTATTCAAATAGATTTATCTGATTTTGGAAACTATTTTAATACACCTTACACTAAGTTAAAGAAAAATTTAGGAGAACAAAAATTTCAAAAATTAAGACAGAAAAGCCGAAAGAAAGTTAGAGAATTAAATTTTAGTTGGCTTAAAAAAATAGCAAATTCAGATCAAGTTTTAAGAGAAAAAATGACCCTTTTTTGGGCCAATATATTTGTTTGTAGAGATAATCATATTCTGCATGCGCTCAAATTTAATAACACACTTCGGACGCATGCTTTAGGGAATTTTGGAGATTTTGTTAAAGCGATTTCTAGATCGGCCTCGATGCTCAAATACCTTAATAACAATCGAAATTTTAAGAAAAAACCAAATGAGAATTTTGCACGGGAACTCATGGAGCTTTTCACACTAGGAATTGGGAATTATTCTGAGACCGATGTTAAAGAAGCCGCTAGAGCATTCACAGGTTGGAATTTTAAACCCAACGGGGAATTTATTTTAAGAGACGCTAGACACGATCAAAATTCTAAAATATTTTTAGGGGAAACTGGAAATTTTGGAGGCGATGACATCATTGAACTAATTATAAAGCAAAAGGCCTGTGCAGAATTTATATGTACTAAAATGTATCGCTATTTTGTCAATCCATCCGTAGATAAAGAGCATATAAGAGAATTGACTGATGTATTTTATAAAGATTATAATATTGAAACATTGATGCGTCATCTGTTTATGGCCGATTGGTTTTATGAGGAGAAAAATATCGGGGTAAAAATTAAATCGCCTGTTGAGCTAATGGTCGGGATTCACAAGGTCGTTCCATCCGTATTTAAAAAACAACGCCAAGCACAATACCTTCAAAAAATGATGGGTCAAACACTTTTATACCCTGTTAATGTAGCCGGATGGAAAGGCGATCGCTATTGGATTGATTCCAACTCATTAATGTTTCGGTTGAAACTACCATCTTTAATTCTTAATAATGCAAAAATAAGCTTGAAACCTAAAGGGGAGTTTGAAGATACTTTTGACGAATTTTATAAAGAAAAAAAACAACGGTTCTCAGTAGATGAGAAAGAGCGTGCGTATTTTGAAACTCATTATTCTAAAGTGTCCTTTAATGAATTAAAAGAGCTGCTAGTCGTTCCACGCCTCGATTACGATACCAGGGAGATGTTAGAGGCGTACCAACCCCAAAATTCGTTTCAATATGGTGTTCAATTGATGTCCATCCCTGAATACCAATTGTGTTAAATAGATAGCGTATGAAAAGAAGAGATTTTTTAATTAAAAGTTCAATGGCGAGTAGTGCGGTACTCGTTCCAAGTTTCATGAAAGCTTTTGAAAATTTAGACCCAACATTATTAGGCTATAAAAAACTGGTTGTTATTCAGTTGTCAGGTGGAAATGATGGTTTAAATACGATCATCCCTTACAGAAATGATTTGTATTTCTCCAACCGCCCAGGGATCTCAATCCCCAAAAACAAACTTATCGATATTGATGGAGAGTTAGGACTTAATGAAAATCTAGCCCCTTTAAAATCGTTGTATGATAAGGGGTATGTATCAATTATTAATAATGTTGGATATCCGAACCCTAGCAGATCTCATTTTAGATCCACAGATATATGGCATACCGCGAGTAGTGCTGGTGCGTATTTAGATTCTGGTTGGATGGGGCGCTATATTGACCAGTATGGGAAAAAACCGTATTCTGGAATTGAAGTAGACGACTCTTTGTCACTAATACTTAAAGGGACCACTATTAATGGGGTGGCAACAAAAGATGCCAAAAAGATGTTTAACAATGCAAAAACGCCCTTTTTTAGCAAAGTATTAGAAACCCAAACCGAGGTCCATTTAAGCGAGCATAATCTTGGCTATTTATACAAAACAATGGTAGGCGCGAAGTCTTCCGCCAAGTATATTTACGAAACAAGTAAAACAACAACCAGTACGCAATCGTATCCAAACAATCCGTTTGCAAAACAACTAAAAACAACGGCTGAATTTATTAATTCTAAGCTCGACACCAAAGTTTACTATGTTTCTATGGGAGGGTTCGACACCCATGCCAACCAAGCCAATAGACACGCACGATTACTCAAAACGTACAGCGAAGCAATGGAAGTCTTTGTGAAAGACTTGGAAGCTTCTGATTCCTTCAAAGACACATTGATTTTAACTTTTTCTGAATTCGGAAGGCGCGTTCAGCAAAATGCAGCTGGTGGGACCGATCATGGGGCTGCAAACAATCTTTTTGTGATTGGAAAAAACCTTAAAAAACCAGGGATTTATAACGATAGCCCTGATTTATCCAATCTGGATAAAAATGGAGACCTGCACTATACAATCGATTTTAGAAGTGTGTATGCGACCTTGTTAGATCAATGGCTTGATGCGAGCCACTCAAAGGTGTTAGGCAACTCTTTTAATACGCTGAATTTCATATAATCCTTAGAAGATTATTCCTAAATTTATTTTAGCTTCAATTCTCATAGTCTTTGCTTCAGGTGTCTCACGTTATGACCCAGATTTAAAATATTTTTGAACCATATCATTCAAAATATATAAAATCATACGGTCTTTTTAGACTTAACTCAATTAAAAATCATGGCACAATCAGTAAATTCAGGGTACCTAATCAAGCTTACATTAGTAGCCACTTTAGGGGGCTTGTTATTTGGTTACGATACAGGAGTCATTTCAGGAACAGTAGGGTCTTTAGATAGTTTTTTTGTAATTCCAAAAGGATTATCAGAAACGGCGGCAAGTGCTTTTAAAGGGTTTTTAGTATCAAGTGCATTAATAGGCTGTATTATTGGAGGAGTTTTTGGCGGATTAGTCAGTAAAAAGCTAGGCCGAAAAAACGGATTAATTCTAGCCGCTATTTTATTTTTAATATCAGCGTTTGGTTCTGCCATGCCAGAAATGTTTATAGGGACTTTGGGAGAATTAGATCATACGTTTTCAACCGTATTTATTGTGTATAGAATTATTGGAGGTGTTGGCGTAGGTCTAGCATCCATGTTATCGCCTTTATACATTGCAGAAATTGCGCCCGCAAAGAGCAGAGGGAAATTAGTTTCCTTCAACCAATTGGCTATTGTTGGTGGTTTTATGATCGTCTATTTTGTAAACTATTTTATTTCAAGAAGTGGTGGTTCAGATGAATGGTTAAATACCATTGGTTGGAGATGTATGTTTGCTTCCGAAGTGATTCCTGCCGGATTATTTTTAGGGTTATTATTCTTTGTGCCAGACACACCACGTTCTTTAATGTTGAGAAACAAACCAGAAGAAGCTTTAAAAGTTTTAGTAAAAGTCAATGGTGAAGAAGAAGGGAATAGAGTTTTGGCAGAAATTGAAGCGTCTATGAACGATAGGACTTCTGGACATATTTTATCTTTTGGTTGGCTCGTAATTATTATCGGAGTTTTAATCTCAGTTTTTCAGCAATTTGTAGGGATAAATGTGGTGCTATATTATGCCCCAGAAATCTTTAAAACAATAGCATCGGGTACAGATAGCGCCTTGTTTATGACGATTATTGTCGGCGTTGTGAACTTCTTATTTACTATAATCGCTGTAAAAACAGTCGACAAATACGGTAGAAAGCCATTAATGGTTATTGGAGCTGCAGGAATGGCCGTAGCGATGTTGTCTTTAGGTTTTGTCTTTTTCTCAGGAGCAACAGGCTATTTAGCATTATTTTGTATGATGTTGTATGTCGCAAGTTTTGCGATGAGTTGGGGACCAGTTGCCTGGGTATTATTAGCAGAAATTTTCCCAAATAAAATTAGAGGAAAAGCACTGGCAATTGCAGTTGCAGCTCAATGGATTTCTAACTATTTAGTGTCATTAACATTTCCAATGATGAATGATAACTCCTATTTAACAGGACTGTTTAATCATGGGTTCGCTTATTGGGGATATGGAATTATGAGTGTTTTAGCAATGCTATTCATTCTAAAATACGTTCCTGAAACAAAAGGAAAAACGTTAGAAGAAATGGAAAACCTTTGGAAAAAATAACAATACTATTACATAGAAAAGTTTCACCAACCCAATTGAGAAATAAATAAAATACAGGTATTCACGGGATTCGTTTTTTGGGTTTTAACAAAAGTTGGTCCCGCTGTGCCAATAAGCAGATTCAAACAATTCATTATAATTTCCAAGCGTCTCTACTCGTGCTTTTTCTCTTTTCATACGGCCCCGAGCAAAAGAGGCTCGCGTTAGCAATGTCCTGCAATTGCAAAATCGGGGCTTCCCTACGATCCAAACTACAAAAGCATAAATCCGATGTTTTTATGAAAATCAGTAAACTTTTTCTTGGATTTTACCACGGTTCATTGTTAGGCAACGTTATTTTAAAATCCAATTCCAATATCAATTCCGCCGTTTATCGAAAATCCTGTTCCGAATGCATCAGCTCTATTATTGTTTTCGTCAACACTACCTAAAGCAATTCCTGCGCCCAAATATGGATTCAAAATAATTCTTTTTGCTATAATAAATTGATATCCGAAAAGACCTCTAATGTTAAAAATCGAGTAGTCATTATCTACTAAAGTTGAAGGTTGGTTATTACTAGCTGTATACGTGTATTTTTCATTCAATTTCAGATATTGAATACCTGGACTCACATATAAACCTTTAGGTGCACTTAAATGACTAAAGAAGTATCTATATTCGGCATTAAGTGTAAATCCTTCAACCATTCTTTGGTTATTATTGTTAAAGGAATTTGTTCCGAATGCATCCATAAAATCATCATCGGCATCACTTCCTGAAACGTCTCTTAATGTTCCAGTACCGAATCCAATTTTTATTGCACCTTTTTCACTAATTAATCTTTAATATTGTAATTCATAAAAACCGGTAAATAAACCCAATGCATTAATTCGTATAGAGTTATTAATTTCAGAATCTGATTGAGCATTTAATTTAATAGAAGTTACTAATACAATTAGTAAGAAAATCATTTTTTTCATTTTAGTTTTGTTTGTTAATGTTGCCTAACTACTGTATATCCGCACTGTTGCGTTTATTTCGTTTATATATTCCTAATCTACACTAGATTTAAAATACTTTAAATCAGTATTTTAATGCCTAATATTGGCATCTGTGTAGTTTTTAGTATTTGCAAGCTGTTTTTTCAAAACCCCGGATCTTGGAAATTCCTAAAAACGGTACATATCGGAACGGTTCCAATACGTTATTAAGTAAACTAATATCTAACTATTGAATCCATTGGTTGTGAAGATTTTGACTTGGGGGTCTTAATCTGAGTTAAATGTATAAAAAAATCACGGACATCCAAAGAGTTACGTGATTTTAACAGAATAATTTTTAGGCGTTTCTACGCGTGCTTTTTATTTTTCATACGGGCACGCAGAAGCGTAGGGGGTTAACTTGTTTTGTCTATTGCATCATAAAGTTCCTCTAAATCATCAATAGCGCCCCTTATGGATTCTATAATCTCTTTAGGGTTTTTTTGTGGTTTGGTTGATGAACTCCGTGGCTCGAGTTGTTTTTCAGAACTGGTAATTTTAGAAATAAAAAAACCCACTCAAATGAGTGGGTTTAAAAGTGGTGCCTCCAGGAATCGAACCAGGGACACATGGATTTTCAGTCCATTGCTCTACCAACTGAGCTAAGGCACCTCCTCGCATAATGCGGTTGCAAATATAGTGGAATTTTAATATTCGCAAAGTAAAATTTTATAAAAAATGGTTTTGTAAATTTACAATCTAAATGTTAGAGATGAATTTAATAATCGACATTGGAAATACAGCGACTAAACTGGCTGTTTTTC
Source organism: Formosa sp. Hel1_33_131 (assembly GCA_949499105.1). Taxonomy (GTDB): domain Bacteria; phylum Bacteroidota; class Bacteroidia; order Flavobacteriales; family Flavobacteriaceae; genus Hel1-33-131. The sequence continues at coordinate 19,067 of CATEFX010000021.1, forward strand.
AAGCAGCTAAAATAAAAACAGTTCAGACGGTAGCAACCACAGTTTTGGTAGTGGAAGTTGAAAAACTCCTTGCTATTTTCCCTAAAATCAAACAAGGGATCCTGTCATCAGTGGTAGAATTAGAGACTTCGGACGTTAATTTGCTTCAAAAACTGCTGCCAATTAAAGTTTTGGTTCCGACTTTTAAGATGCCTTTTGAAAACGGCTACGACACCCCTCAAACTTTGGGAGTGGACCGCTTAGCACTCATGGCGGCGGCAGTCAAAAAATTTCCCAGCAAAAATGTCTTAGTGATTGATGTGGGAAGTTGTATAACCTATGACTTTATAAACACCCAACAACAGTATTCAGGGGGTGCCATTTCTCCGGGGTTAAGCATGCGCTATAAATCCTTAAATACGTTTACGTCACGTTTACCACTATTGTTACCCAAAGAGCCCGAAACACTGATAGGGACATCTACAGAACTGTCAATTCATTCGGGAGTGGTTTATGGTGTTTTACTTGAAATCGAAGGAACTATTGAAGCGTATCAAAATAAATATTCAGATTTAACAGTTATTTTAACAGGAGGAGATGCAGATTTCTTGTGTAAGCAATTTAAAATTAGCATATTTGCGCATTCAAATTTTCTATTAGAAGGGCTTAATTTTTTATTAGAATTTAATTCAAACGAATGATAAAAAAGTTTATAGTACTCATCACTGTTGTTTTTACATGCAATTCTTTTGCACAGCAAGGGACTAGTTCACCGTACTCATTTTATGGGTTAGGGAGTTTAAAATTCAAAGGAACTGTAGAAAATCAATCCATGGGAGGATTAAGTGTATATTCGGATAGTATTCATTTGAATTTACGAAATCCTGGGTCCTATGCAGGTCATAATTTGAAATTTTATAACAACGAAGCTCGCCCAATCAAATATACGGTTGGTGGAAGTCAATCTTCAGTTAACCTCAAAACACAATCGGCCAATGACAAGGCTAATACGACCACCTTTGATTATTTGGCGATTGCAATTCCATTAGGTAAATTTGGTGCTGGTTTTGGAATTATTCCTTACTCCTCAGTAGGTTACAAATTACAGTCCATAGATGCAAATGACGTCCTTCAATACAAGTACAGAGGTGAAGGTGGGTTAAATAAAGTATTTGTAGGGGTTGGATATCAGTTTACTAAAGACCTTCGAGTTGGTATTGATACACATTATAATTTTGGAAACATCACCAACACAAACATTGCGTATGGATATAATGATGAGGGCGAATTTTTACAATACCACAGTCGGGAGGTCAATCGTTCTGATATAGGGGGGCTTTCTTTTAATTTTGGAATCATATACACTAAGTTGTTACAAGATAACTTAGAGTTGATGGCTTCTGCAACGTTTTCACCAACGTCTAATTTGTCTTCTGAAAACGAACGTTCATTTTCATCTATTGTAATCAATCCAGCGACAGATCAAGATTTTGCCATTAATACAATTGATGTTGATTTAGCAGCTCAAAACTTAAAAAACACAACCCTTAAGATCCCTACTAAATCCTCCATCGGGGTTGGTGTTGGGAATCCTAGAAAATGGTTTGCAGGCGTAGAATACACGCTTTTAAAAGCCAGTCAGTATACAAATCGATTGGTGACTATTGATAATGCCGTTTTTGAAGATGCGTCGACCATTTCATTAGGAGGTTTTTATATTCCGAGATATGATTCGTTTAATAAATATTTAAAACGGGTTGTTTACAGATCAGGGCTCCGCTTTGAAAACACAGGATTGGTTGTAAACGACCAAGCCATAAAGGAGTTTGGCATATCTTTTGGAGTAGGGTTACCAGTGGGCCGTGTTTTTTCTAACGCCAACCTTGGAGTTGAAATCGGAAAACGAGGAACCACAAACGCAAATTTAGTACAAGAAAATTTCGTAAATTTTCAAATTAGTTTGTCTTTAAACGATCGCTGGTTTGAAAAACGAAAATTTAATTAAACAATAACTCAAGCTTTAGAGGTATAGCATAAACTACCTGTAATCAATTAAATCAACAAAGATGAAGACAAAAATCTACTTAATTTTAACCCTTATTTCTTTTAGCATCATTTCGGTCGCTCAAAATGATCAAGACATGGAAACGCTGTCTATTTTTAGTGAGTATGCGAAATCTAAAAACTACGATGCTGCTTATGCACCTTGGATGGAATTACGTAATCGAAACCCTAAATTTAATAAAGCTGTGTTTGTTTATGGAGAACGTATTTTGGATTCTAAAATAAAGAATGCGGCAGATGAAGAAAAAATAGTATTTATTAATGATTTATTGAAACTATGGGAAGAGCGAAGTGAAGTGTTTCCAACCATCACACCAAAAGGCTTATACCTTGCCAAAGCATCCCAGTTACAATATAACAATAGAGAATTGTTAAGTAAAACAGATGATGACTTATACGCTGCATTTGATACTGCTTACAAAACGGATCCTAAAACATTTACTAATCCAAAGAGTTTGTACACTTATTTCTCTTTAATGGTCGATTTATATGACGCTTCCAAAAGGTCGGCACAAGAGCTGTTTAACAAGTACGACGATATTAGCGAAAAAGTAGATTTTGAAGTTAAGAATTATACCAATAAACGAAACGCATTTTTAGATGAAGAGGGTGAAGTTAAAGAATTAGATAGAAAAGATGCTTCACGTCTAAAATCGTATAACAGTTATTTAAAAGCCTATGACCAAATTGCGGGGAGTATAGATACCAAATTAGGATCAAGAGCGAATTGTGAAAACTTAATTCCATTATACACTAGAGACTTTGAAACGTACAAAAATGATGGAGTTTGGCTACAACGTGCCATGAACAGAATGTATGCAAAAGGGTGTAATGACGATGCTTTATTTGTACAAATTGTGGAGCAAAAAAACGCACTTGAACCCAATGCAGATACCGCCTTTTATTTAGGGATTTTAAAAGAAAAAGCTGGAAACAATTCTGAAGCACTTAGTTTTTATAATCAAGCGGTTGAATTGGAAGTTGATAATTTTGAAAAATCTAAAATTTTATATAAGATTGCGACCAATTTCAAAAAGAAAGGACGCTTCAGTCAAGCAAGAACCTACTACATGAAAACGCTAAAAACAAACCCAAGTATGGGAAAAGCCTATTTAGCCATTGCAGCGATGTATGCTAAAAGTGCTAATGATTGTGGAACGGATAATTTTTCTAAACGAGCGGTCTATTGGTTAGCTGCAAAAGAAGCTGCAAAAGCAGGAAGAGTCGATCCAACTATGAAAAAAAATGCAGGCAAATCAATTGCAAATTATACTGCCAAAGCCCCTCAGAAAAGTGAAATATTTTCTTCAGGCCGTGCCGGTCAAGTTATTAATGTTGGGTGTTGGATTCAACGTAGTGTATCAGTCCCAGCTCTTTAATGACTGTAAACACTAACATACCATTTAAAAACATCGTTACCCTATTTGCGGTAGCGATGTTTTTTTCTTGTAATAACACATTAAAAGAAGTTCAAAACGTAGGAATAGAGACCTATGTACCAATGTCTATTGCCGAAAATATCAATACAAAATATACAGATTCTGGGCGTTTAACCTCGATTCTAATTAGCCCAAAAATGCTAAATTTTTCTAACAGAGACTTCCCGTTTTATGAATTTCCAGTAGGGGTAAACCTTACCATGTTTGATGAAGCCGATCAAAAAAGTACCATCAAATCAGACTTTGCAATTGTATACAGTAAAACAGATATTATCGACCTGCAAGGCAATGTGGTTTTGACCACCTCTACAAATGATACCTTGTTCACAGAGCAACTTTTTTATGACCAAAAAAAGGAATGGCTCTTTACCAATCACCCCGTAAAATTTAGAACCAAAGACTATATCACCAATGGGAATGGATTTGATTCAAATAAAAATTTCACTAATGCACAAGTTCTTGAAGTGAAAGGACGAATTTTTGTTGACGAATAATTTGTATCTTTACTTTGTAATTTAATTGAAATTTAAAAAATGAAAATCCTTTCGCTTTTACAATATTTATATTTAGTATTTGCAGCCCTTTTTGTAGTAGACATGTCTAGTAAATGGGACAGTGACCGAAATGCTGCTTACTTATCTTTGTTTTTTGCTGTTCTTGCCGTTTTTATGTTTTTTTTCCGTAAAAAATTTAGAAAGCGTTTCGAAGATCGCGGTAAATTATAACCATGACTCTAGACCTTATTGTCATTATTTTAAGTTTGATTTTATCTGCCTTTTTTTCTGGGATGGAAATCGCTTATGTGTCTTCTAACAAAATTCATATTGAAATTGAGAAAAAACAAGGCGGCCTTTTATCAAACCTACTTACTAAGATAACTTCAAAACCTTCCAAGTTCATCGCAACTATGCTCATTGGTAATAATATTGCCCTTGTGGTCTACGGGTTTTATATGGGAGATGTCCTCGTAGAATGGTTTGCTGCACATTTACCGTCTTCTAACACACTTATTAATTACCTCTTTAACGAATTGTCATTACTAACACAAACCGTAATCTCAACGCTTGTAATATTGGTGACCGCCGAATTTTTACCAAAAGTCTTTTTTCAGATTTATGCCAATTCATTACTCAAATTGTTTGCAGTTCCTGCGTATCTATTTTATGTTTTGTTTTCAGTCGTATCCGATTTTGTCATTTGGATTTCGGATGTGGTTTTAAAATATTTATTTAAAACAGAAGGAGATGAGGTTCAGCTTGCTTTTTCGAAAGTTGAGCTAGGAAATTATATAAGCGAGCAAATGGAGTCTGTCGAAGCCCACGACACGATCGATAGTGAAATTCAGATTTTTCAAAATGCCCTCGAATTTTCTGAAGTTAAATCAAGAGAAGTAATGGTGCCTCGAACAGAGTTGACAGCCATTGAAATTCACGAGACGATCCAGAGTCTCAATGAATCCTTCACCCAAACAGGCCATTCAAAAATCCTCGTTTATAAAACCACTATCGATGATATTTTAGGGTATGTCCATTCGTTTGATTTATTTAAAGATCCTAAAAATATAAAATCAATGTTAAGGCCTGTAGAATATGTGCCCGAAACGATGTTGGCAAAAGATGTCTTGAATGTTCTCATTAAAAAGCGTAAAAGTTTAGCGGTTGTTTTGGATGAATATGGCGGCACCTCGGGTATTATGACCGTCGAAGATATTGTTGAAGAACTTGTTGGTGAAATTGAAGATGAACACGATACGATGGATTTGATTGAAGATAAATTAAAAGACAACACCTATTTGTTTTCAGCTAGGTTAGAAGTTGATTATATTAACGAAACTTACAGGCTTCAACTTCCCGAAAGTGAAAATTACGAAACCCTCGGTGGGTTTATTGTCAACCATACCGAAGAAATTCCAGAACAAAATCAAGAAATAAGAATCCATCAATTTCATGTGATAATCAAGGAAGTTTCCAATACCAAAATCGAATTAGTGACGCTTAAAATCGTTGAAGCGTCTTAAATAAAGCAGTTGCTTAGAATTATATTCTTTTCTCCTTTCATTATTTCAAAGAAATTGGTATTTTCGTCGACTGTATTTAAAAAAATAACACACACTACAAATGGCAGTTTTAAATAAAATTAGACAACGTTCTATATTCTTAATCATTATCATCGCATTGGCGTTGTTTTCATTCATCATTGGAGATATTTTTCAAAACTTAGGATCATCCTCAAAATCTCAAACTGTTGTAGCAACGATCAACGGCGAAGATATTGAGAGAGATGCTTTTATGAATCAGGTTGAAAATGTACAAAAACAATCTAGGGGTTCTGTGTCAAACACACAAGCAATGAATCGTGTTTGGGATCAGGAAGTAAGAAATAAAGTAATGAAAACACAATATGACGCAGTTGGAATCTCCATTGAAAGAGATTATATGCGTCAATTGTTAAAACAAAACTTAGGCACTTTCGAGGAGTTTAAAAATGAAGCAGGTTTATTTGATGAAGATAAACTTAACGAATTTATTGCAAATTTAAAAGCCATCGCACCTGAATCGACGACTCTAAACGGAAACCCAGTGAATTATAAAGCCTGGACCGATTTTGAACAAAGTATTTCTCAAACCGGCGTTCAACAAACGTATTTTAATCTTGTAAAAGCAGGCGTTGTTGGAACATTAACAGAAGGTGAGTTAGAATATCAACTTGAAAATGACAAAGTAGATTTGAAGTATGTTCAAATTCCTTATTCTTCAATTCCGGATAGTGTGTTGACTGTTAAAAAATCGGACATCACAAATTATATTAAAAAATTCCCTAAAAAATATGAAGTAGACGCTTCAAGAAATTTGGTATATGTTCAGTTTAAAGAGATAGCCTCATTAGAAGATGAACAAAAAATTCAAGCAGACTTAACGGCGCTTGTTGAAGATAAAATTGAATTTAATGACGCTGCCAAAGCGAATGAAACAGTCGTTGGTTTTAAAAACACTTCTGAAGTAATGGCTTTTGTAAACGCGAACTCATCAGTGAAGTACAACGATGCGTATGTGTTTAAATCGACCCTTCCAATTGTACAAGCAGACTCAATTGCAAGTTTAAATCTAAATGAGGTTTTTGGACCTTATAAAGAGGGTGCTGCTTACAAATTATCAAAATTGGTAGCTAAAAAAATGATTTCCGATTCAACTAAAGTCCGTCATATATTAATCCCTTTTATTGGATCAACGCGTGCGGATGCTACAGTGACTAAAACAGATGCTCAAGCTAAAGCCACTGCGGATAGTATTTATAATGTGATTCGATCTAAGCGCTCAAAATTTAAAAGCTTATTGTCCTTATCATCCGATAAAGTAAGTAATGAAAAAGAGGGTGAAATTGAATTTTCTTATACTGATGGATTTGCAAAAGAATTTAAAGCCTATGCTTTTGAAAATCCTAAAGGAAGTTTAGGCGTTGTGAAAACAGATTTCGGATACCATATTATTGAAGTTCTTAGCCAAGGAGAAAAACAACAAGCTTATAAAGTAGCTACAATTGTTCAAGAGATTGAACCATCAATCAAAACTATTGATGATGTGTTTAAGAATAAATCTAAATTTGAGATTGCGGTTGCAAACGCTGATTTCAACGAAGTTGCAAAAGAGAATAACTACACTACAGTGCCAGTGAGTAGCATCAAAGAATTAGATGAAACGATTCCAGGCCTTGGAGTTCAAAGATCCATTGTGAGATGGGCATTTGAAGATGGTGTTGAAGCAGGAGATTTTAAAAGCTTCAATACTTCGGGAGGCGGTTTTGTGGTTGCTAAAATTACTGTAGTTAATGAAGCTGGACTTATGAGTACAGAAAATGCTTCGGTAACAGCACTGCCAGAAATCAAAAAAGAAATGAAAGCGGCATTAATTAAGAGCCGTGTAACTGCAACGACTTTAGAGGCGATTGCATCGGCAGAAAATCAAACCGTAAAAACAGCTTCGGCAGTCAATATGAAAAACCCAACATTATCTGGAGCCGGAAGAGAGCCTAGAGTTATTGGAACCGCTTTTGGATTGGAAGAAGGAGCTACTTCCAAATTAATTGTAGGGGCCAAAGGCGTGTATGTCGTTCAGTTGATCAAATCAACGCCAGCAGATGCGTTGCCAAATTACCAAGCGGCAGCAAATCGTGTTGGTCAGACAAAATCAAATGCTGTGAATTCACAATTATACAACGCACTAAAAGACGCTTCTGAGATCGAAGATTACAGAGCGACGTTTTACTAAGCAACAAATTAAAATACTAGATTTAAAAGGATTCAGAAATGGATCCTTTTTTTTTATAAAATCATTTCTGAATAAGGAATGATGGTTTCAAACCCTTTTGCCTTAAAATAGGCCATAGAAGACCTTTTGCCAGTCGCTAAGAAAAAGTCCCCGCCCCAAGCGCCCAAGCTCTTAATAGCGCCCTTATAATCCGAAAACAAGCTCTCTTTTAAAGGGGGTTGTTGAATGAGATTAGAGATGTAACGTTCATGCTGTTCAATGAGGGATTCAAACGTTTTTAAATCGGTACAATTTAAAAGGTCTAAAGTCATTCTATTCACAACTGAAAAATCAAGTGTTTGATTCGCTGTACGCGTTTTATAAGATTTAATGCCTTCTCTACTATTTTGTTTTTGATTGCGATGCACAAAAAATAAAGCGTCTAGAAATGGCGGTGTAAATACGACCGATTTAATGGTTGGTTTTCCAGCCTTTAATTGATATAAAATAGCCGAGCCCTGTTGTGCACACGCAATGTCAAATCCACTCCCACCAAAGGTTAACTCAAGAAGTTTAAACGCATCAACTGTTGCCCATTCCGCTAAATTAGTAATCAAAGTAGAGGAGGAGCCAAGCCCCCAGTTTTCAGGGAATTCGAGCGTAGAGGTGATAAAAAAGCCTGCATCTGCTTTGAAATGTGCAGGATTTAAACGTTGTATCGCTTCCAAAATTTGCACTAAACGAAGCGCAATATCTGAACTGTCTTTCGAAATTATTTTTAGAGAAGTATCTATTGTCAATTCGGTTTCAAACCAAACAGCGCCTTTATTCGAAATACTTTTCCAAACTATTTTTTGATTTGGTGTCGATTCAACCTGTAAGGATTGCCCGAATTTTGTTGGTAATGCCAATGCCAATGCACCGTCTAAAACCGCATATTCGGCACTAATTAATAATTTTCCGTGACTATAAAACGTTTGCATTAGGCTCTTAAATTTTCAATAGCTTCAACGACAGCGCTATGGGTTACGGTATTGGTTTTGAAATGCGCCACCAAAATTAGTTTTTCAGACTCAGTCGCTTCAAATTGATTCAAAATATTAAAGAGATGCATTTTCATATGGCCTTGCTGAATGCCGGTCGTTGTAAGCGATTTTAAAGCTGCGAAATTTTGTGCCAATCCTGCCACTGCAACAATTTCCATTAATTCTTTTGCCGATGGATTCCCAAGAAGTTCTAAAGCTGTTTTCACCATTGGGTGTAAGCCTGTCAGTCCACCAACAGTTCCCAAAGCAAGTGGTAATTCAATCCAGAATTTAAACACGCCATTTTCGATAGATGCATGCGATAAGCTTGAATAACTACCACCTCGTGCTGCATAGGCATGCACCCCAGCTTCCACGGCTCTAAAATCATTTCCTGTTGCTAAAACCACAGCATCTACACCATTCATAATCCCTTTGTTGTGAGTTACCGCACGGTAAGGTTCTACTTCAGCGATGCGAACGGCTTGAATAAACGTATCTGCAAATTCTTGCCCAGAAATAGACGCATCGATGGCAAGATCCTCAACCTTGCAACTCACTTCGGCGCGGACCAGACAATTAGGAACGTAATTAGATAAAATACTCATAACAACCTGTAGGTCGTCAGAAAACGTCTTAAACGTTGTTGCAATTTGTTCTAAGCATGAATTAATAAAGTTGGCACCCATGGCATCCATCGTTTCAAACGTAACGAGTAGTTGATAATACCCAGGAATCTTTGCTGTTTTGTCAACTAACGCTATATCTAAAATACCGCCGCCTCTGGCGACCATATTTTTGGTGATGGCTTTTGTTTGCTCAAAAAATTGAGGTTTTATACGCTTAAAAATGCCATCTATCTCAGAATGTGAACCGTGAAACATAAAATGAACTTGCCCTACTTTGGTTGTCGATAGGACTTCTGCTTTGAAGCCGCCTCTTTGCATCCAAAATTTTGCAGCATTACTCGCCGCAGCCACCACCGAACTTTCTTCAATGGCCATCGGAATGACATGAATTTTATCGTTAATTAAAAAATTAGGCGCAATTCCAAAAGGAAGGTAAAAATTCGAAATCGTATTTTCAGTAAATTCATCATGTAGCTTTTGAAGCCCTTCATTAGCATTCCAGTACCGTTCCAAATTGGCTTTCGCCTTTGCATTATTCAAGAAATGATTCGAGATTAACCAATCAATTTTTTCAGCTTTTGTAAACTTTGAAAATCCAGAAACGGAATTCACCATGTGTATCTATTTTTAAAAGACAAAGATACTATTATCCGAATTATTATAGAACTTCAATTTTTCTAAATCCGTATTTATCTTTTAAAATTGGCCATTTTCCGCTAAATTTTCACTAAACTTGATGTAATATTATTGAATAATTCGATTTTATATGAAAATGCCCTTAATCTGTTGTTTTTGTTGCCTCTTTATGTTTAACGTAAAGGCGCAAAAAAACTCTTTTTCACTCGATCAAATATGGGATGGGTCCTTTCGAACTCAAGGGCTGACTGCCTTGCATTCAATGAACAATGGTCAACACTACTCTGTCTTAAACTTTGATAGAACAACCGGATCCACTTCTATTGATATGTATGATTACAAAACCTTGTCTAAAGTAAAAACAATTGCCAGTTCTAGAACCATGGACGCAATTCAATATTTTTCAAATTACATCTTTAGCGAAGATGAGCGAAAAGCCATTTTAGAAACAAATACAGAGCCTATATACCGTCATTCTGTGTTGGGCCATTATTATGTGTTTGACATAAATTCGAATCGTCTCGAAATGATATCAGAAGACAAAATTCAAGAACCAACCTTTTCACCCGATGGTACCAAAGTAGCCTATGGACACACTAATAACTTATTTATAAAAGACTTACTCTCTGGAACCACCAAACAAATCACCTTTGATGGCGAAAAAAATAAAATAATTAACGGAATCACAGATTGGGTTTACGAAGAAGAATTTGCATTTGTTAGAGCGTTTGAATGGAATGCTGGTAGTGATACCATCGCTTTTATTCGATTTGATGAAACAGAAGTGCCCGAGTTTTCAATGGATATATATGGAACGGATTTATATCAAACCCAAGAAGTTTTTAAGTATCCAAAAGCAGGGGAGAAAAATGCAATCGTTTCGCTTCATTTTTACGATCTAAATGCAGATCAGATTTCAACAGTTGCTCTTTCTAAAAACTATCAGGATTTTTATATCCCAAGAATAAAATGGACGAAAGATTCAACTATTTTGTCTGCTCAATACCTAAATAGACATCAAAATACATTAGATCTTTGGTTGATAAATCCAAAAGAAAGCAAAGCAGATTTAGTGCTTTCTGAACAAGATGATGCCTATGTAGAAGTCACCGACAACCTAACTTTTTTAGACGATCATAGCTTTATTTGGACCAGTGAAAAAGATGGGTTCAATCATATTTATCATTACACTAAAGAAGGGAAACTTAAAAATCAAATTACAAAAGGCAATTGGGAGGTTACGAACTATTATGGCTATAATGAATCTGCGCATTCGATTTATTACCAATCGGTAGAAAATGGGTCGATCAATCGCGATGTGTATTCAATTCGTTTAAATGGTAAAAGAAAAAAACGATTGTCATTAGCAGAAGGAACCAGTGATGCTTCTTTTAGTGCGGACTTCACCTATTTTATCAAAACGTATTCGAATGCAAGCACACCACCAAAATATACATTAAACGATTCTAAGACCGGTCGATTGGTTAAAAACATCAAAGACAATTCGGCACTTTTAAAAACCTTATCAAACTATAAATTTTCAAATAAAGAATTTAGCACCCTCAATGTCAACGGAAACGATTTGAATATGTGGATGCTCAAACCTGCCGATTTTGAGGCGTCTAAAACCTATCCGCTTTTGATGTTTCAATATTCAGGGCCTGGTTCACAAAAAGTAGCAAACTCATGGTTTAGTTCTCGTGATTATTGGCACCAATATTTAGCGCAACAAGGCTATATTGTGGCCTGTGTAGACGGTAGAGGTACAGGGTTTAAAGGGGCTGATTTTAAAAAAGTAACCTACTTAAACCTTGTTAAATACGAAACCGAAGATCAAATTCAAGCGGCCAAACAAATCGGAGTATTGCCTTATATCGATGCCAGCCGAATTGGTATTTGGGGCTGGAGTTTTGGAGCCCATATGAGTACCAACTGTTTACTCAAAGGGAATGATATTTTCAAAATGGCCATTGCAGTTGCACCGGTAACGAGCTGGCGTTTTTATGACACTATTTATACCGAGCGTTTTATGCGAACGCCTCAAGAAAATCCAAACGGTTACGATGATAACTCTCCCTTTAATTATCCGGAATTATTAATAGGCGATTACCTTTTAGTGCACGGATCTGGTGATGATAACGTTCATGTACAACACACCATGCGTATGGTAGAAGCCTTAATTCAAGCGGATAAACAATTCGACTGGGCAATCTATCCCGATAAAACACACGGCATTTATGGCGGAAATACCACCATGCATTTATACACTAAAATGACCAATTTTTTACATGAAAAATTGGGCGACAAACGAAACAATTAAAACGAACCAATACTAATTTATTAACTAATATTAAATTTATGTCAACGACAACTACTACAACGACTGCAAGTCAAAAAGAACTCTGGGGACACCCAGTTGGATTATATGTGCTATTCTTTACAGAGATGTGGGAGCGTTTTTCCTATTATGGGATGCGCGCTATTTTAGTTATTTATATGATTGCGGAAGCCTCTCACATAGATGGCCCTGGTTTGGGCTGGTCAAAACTTGAGGCTTATCAACTGTATGGTTGGTACGTTATGTTGGTTTATGTCATATCAATTCCTGGAGGTATTTTGGCGGATAAAGTTTTGGGTCAGAGAAAAACGGTTATGCTTGGTGCTGTTATTTTATGTTTAGGTCATGGTACCTTAGCTATCGAAGCTGAATGGGCGTTTTTTACAGGTTTGAGTTTGATTATTTTAGGAGTCGGGTGTTTAAAACCTAATATCTCCACCATGGTTGGAGGTTTGTATAAAAAAGGAGATATAAGACGTGATAAGGGTTTTAGTATTTTCTATATTGGAATTAATTTAGGTTCCTTATTAGCAACTTCTATTATAGGGGTTGTTGTTGCCAAATGGGGATGGCATGCTGGATTTGGTTTAGCAGGAATTGCAATGTTATTCGGCTTATTGGTGTATGTCTGGGGACAAAAATACATTTTACATGTTGGTAATAAACCTACAATTGAAGAAATGAAAAATGATATTTCTTTAGTTAAAATATTTTCAAACATTTTTAAATCTCCTCCTCAATTAGTTGTACTAGTTGTTTTATTAGGACTGTCTTTATATGCAGGCTTTACTTTTGAAGGAGTTGACCATTGGGGTTATGGAGCTTTGTTTATTTTTCTTTCATTTGTAGTAGGCCTATTAATGATGATTTTTAAAAGTTTAGAAACACAAATTTTAAAAGACCGTTTCTTAGTGTTATTACTTTCTTTTTTATTGGTAATTGTTTTTTGGGGAGCTTTTGAACAAGCGGGAGGTTTAATGAGTGTTTACACAGAAACAAAAACCGATAGAATGCTACTCGGTTACTTAATACCAACACCAATGTTTCAAGGCTTAAATGCAGGATTTATTATATTACTTGCGGTTTGGGTAGCTAACATTTGGGCAAAACGAAAGCTTAAAAATAAAGAAGCATCTTCTTTATTTAAAATGGCTACTGGAACAATAATTATGGGCCTAGGTTTTGTCTTTATGATTTTAGCCGTAAGAGAATATGATGCTAATGGAAGTTCAGGAATGCAATGGTTAGTTTTAGCCTATTTATTTCATACCATTGGAGAATTGAGTTCTTCTCCAGTGTCTTTGTCATTTGTAACAAAACTAGCTCCTGTGAAATATGCATCGTTAATGATGGGGCTGTATTTTGCAGCTACAGGTCTTGGAGGTAAAGTTGCCGGTGTTTTAGGTGAGAAATCAGAACATTTTGGAGAGTATACTATTTTTTCAGGAATTGTAGTCTTTACAGTAATCTTTGGATTATTGGTGATTGCATTACTGAAACCTCTCAAACGTTTAACGCATGGTGCCGAAGACAACGAAAGACGATTAGACGCTTCAACTGCAGAATAACAGATTAATATATTACATCAAAAACCTCATAAATTTTATGAGGTTTTATTTTTACAAAGTTTTCATTAATTTTAAAATGACTGGCATCAAAATAGTCACTGAAAGAATACAATTAAGATTGATAGATGTGTCGGATTTAGAGTCCATCCACAAGCTACATTCTTTACCCGAAACAGATAAATATAATGCCCTCGGAATTCCAAAAAACAGTGAAGTAACCAAGTCCATCATTGAGCCTTGGATTTTAGAGAATCAACTGAACGAAATAATAAATTACACGTTTGCAATTGACAACAAATCAAATGGAAAATTCATGGGGTTATTTGGATTGAAACTCGGAAATAAGAAATACAAGAGAGCTGAAGTTTGGTTTAAAATACATTCAGAGTCTTGGAATCAAGGATACGCAACCGAAGCTTTAAAAGCCATCATAAACTTTGGTTTTGAGACCCTCAAATTACATCGAATTGAGGCTGGGTGTGCGGTAGATAATATTGGCTCTTTTAAAGTTTTAGAGAAAGCAGGAATGATAAGAGAAGGACGCCTCAGGCAAGTATTACCTTTAAAATCAGGTTGGTCCGATAACTTTGAATATTCAATACTTGAAACTGACGAAAGAAAAAACAACTAAAAACCTTTAAAGTCTCAAATTGTTTGTCGAATTTAGTAAATTAACCAATTAACCAATTAACCAATTAACCAATAATGAGTATAGATATTAATGACATGTTCAAAGACAAAGTCTTAGGGCATCCCGCCGGACTTTTTGTATTATTTTTCACGGAGATGTGGGAGCGTTTTTCCTACTACGGAATGCGCGCCTTGCTCGTCATGTTTTTTACTGCGTCACTCCTTGATGGTGGTTGGGGTTGGCCTAGAGAACATGCCTATGCCATTTTTGGAACTTACACCTCATTAGTCTATTTATCGACGCTCTTAGGAGGCTATTTTGCCGATAAAAAAATTGGCTACCGCTATGCCGTTGTCATTGGTGCATTACTCATGACATTGGGGCATGGTGCGATGGCAGTTGAAACCCCATTTTTCATCTATTTAGGCTTGACCTTATTAGTTTTTGGAAGTGGTTTTTTTAAGCCAAATATGACGTCTATCATCTCTGAAATGTATAAGGGTAAGGATGAGAAAAAAGATGGGGCCTATACCATTTTTTATATGGGCGTTAATGCAGGAGCCTTTTTAGGAATTTTGCTTTGTGGATACCTTGGTGAGCAAGTTGGCTGGCGCTGGGGTTTTGGCTTAGCAGGAATTTTTATGTTGTTTGGATTACTTCAATTTTGGTTTGCTCAAAATATTTTCGGAGACATTGGTAAAAAGCCTGTAAAAGTAGAGGCATCCACGATTGAAATAAGCGCAGATGAGCCCAAATTAAATCCGTTTACCTCACTTCATTTAGGATTGATCGCAGTGGCGGGACTTTTAGGGATTTCATGGATTTTTAATGATCCAATTTCTAAGATTTCAGAAGGTGCTTACAATTTATTTGACTTCAGTATGTTTGGAATCGAAGGTTCTAATTTGGCAATTCTTACTGCTTTAGGGCTGTTTGTCGTATTGTTAGGGATTCGAATTCCAAAGTATGACCGAATTACTCGCGACCGAATGCTGGCCGTCATCTTTTTTGCTTTTATCACCATTTTCTTTTGGGCCATTTTTGAACAAGCACCAAGTTCATTAACCATTTTTGCACGTGATTATACCCAACGGGTTCTTGAGGGAAATGCAGCATTTATGTTTAAAATTGTAAACTCTATGATGACCATTATTCCGCTAGGGATCATTACCTGGGTATTATGGTTATTATTCAAAAAAACATTTTCAAAATACGCACTCTCAAACATCTTTTTAGCCATTAGTTTTATCATCATTTGGGGCATTGCTATTTGGATGTTGTCGATGGAGTTTGGGAAAGAAATTGCAGAAGTACCCGCCTCTTGGTTTGGCGTTCTAAACTCCTTATTTATCATTGCATTTGCCCCTTTATTTTCGAGATGGTGGGAAAGTAAATACAATCCAAATGCCAATATGAAATACGCCATTGGGATGGTGTTATTAGGGATTGGAATGGCCTGTGTCGCCATTGGTGCTTCATCCATTGAGCCAGGTGCTAAAACCGCTTCTGTGAGTATGATTTGGTTGATTTTAGTTTACTTTTTTCATACCATGGGCGAATTGTGTATTTCGCCAGTGGCCCTGTCCTATGTTAGTAAATTAGTACCCGGACGAATGATTGCCATGATGTTTGGAATATGGTATTTAGCCATTGCTATCGGTATGAAATTAGCAGGCGTCTTTGGAGAAGCTTCAGAGGGGATCGCCGAAACGCAAGGATTGAGTTATTTCTTTTGGATATTAACCGCAGTAGCTGTTGGTCTCGGAGTCTTCTCCGCTTTATCATACCCTGTCATTAAAAAATTAATGCATGGCGTTCGTTAATAAGGCATAGTTTTTGTTAAATTAGTAAAAAAATAATAGAATGAAGTCGTATATAATAATCCTGTTTTTCTTGTTGGGTTCAACCATGATCCATGCCCAAAAAATTAATTGGGTCACCATGGATGAAGCACTTTCACTCCAAGAAAAAGCACCAAAAAAAATCCTTATTGACATGTACACTTCTTGGTGTGGGCCTTGTAAAATGTTGGATAGAAATACCTTTACAAATACCGATTTGATTGCGTTTGTGAATACACATTATTACGCAGTTAAATTTAATGCAGAAGGGAATGAAACAGTTCATTATAAAGACCAAGTCTTTTCAAATCCAAATTACAATCCCGAAATGGCCAAACGGCGCAATAGCTCGCATCAGTTTTCTCAGTATTTAGGCGTAAGAGCCTATCCAACTATGGTGTTTTTAGGGCTAGAAGCAGAAGTGTTAGCACCCATTCCTGGCTATCAAAACCCGCAGCAACTCGAATTATACTTGAGGCTATTTAAAGACGACACCTATAAAAAGATGAACAATCAAGAAGCGTTTAATGAGTATTACAAAGCGTTTGTACCGACGTTTACTCCTTAGTTAAAAGTATAACGAAAAAGATCCCTTTTCACTTGTCTGGTAGAATGGGATTTTTTTTGCTTTACAAGTCAATTTCCACCGTTTTTGATAGCTGTTGTAGTTACTACCATCCCAAATTATCAACTCAGGTTGAAGACTGTCAATCAATCGATTTAAGTTGATTTTTGGCGATTGCCTTAATAATATCCAGTTTGGATTCACACTTTTTAGATTGTAAATTCCGAGACTGTCAACCACCAAAAGAAGCTTGTTATTCACTTGATACAAGCGTCGAATACTATCCGAAGTTTGAGTTTTAATCCCTGCGCCAATTTTAAAATCAATGACCGTTCGATTTTTTTCGATCGTGTCTAGGTCATGGTGAATTTCTAAATGTTGATCTGTTTGAAAACCAATCAAGCTCTGTTTAGATTGGTGAAAAATGATGAAGGTTTTTTTTGGAATCAGCGATGGAAGCTGTCTTACAAACACTTGAAAACTCAGAATCGCGACTCCAAAAATCATCAAATTTTTAAACGATTTTTTATGATAAAAAATACCTCCAAAGAATAAGATGAGATAACTCAATAGAAGCGCTTTTAAATCGAACGAAATCTGCTCAAAAAGAAAAGATTCTTTGGAAGCAACCCATTCCACAAATCCATTCATAAACTGAATAATTCCCCCTAAAATTTCAACCAAAATTATTGGAAGTTTTTGAATTCCCAATAATACCAGTGCTAAAATCCCAAAGCCTAGCACGAGAATTAAACATGGAATAATGATGAGATTGGTTAAAAAAAACAAGCCTGGAAATTGATGGAAATAGAAAAGACTCAAAGGTAACACTCCAATTTGGGCAGCGATGGATACTTTTAATAAATCAAGCACCCCATTAGCAATTCGATTTTTAACGACCCACCACGAATCTAAAATTGGTTTAACAATCACAATGGACGCCACTGCAGCATAACTTAGTTGAAATCCGACATCAAAACAAAATCCAGGCCGTATGACTAGGAGTATAAATGCCGAAACAGCTAATGTATTTAATGGATTAGTGGTTCGCTTCAAGCCCTTTGCAATCGCAAACAAACTAAACATAGTAACCGCTCTGACCACGGAAGGGGACAAGCCAGCCATGATTGCAAACCCCCATAAAACACACAGGATGAGAACGGTTTGTATAAATTTTCCGTTTCTAAAATACCCTAAGGGTTTCAATAAAAATTGAAGTATTAATAAGATGATACCGACATGAAGTCCAGAAATTGCAAGAATGTGAATGGCGCCTGCCTTGGCGTAATCTTCATATATATCCGATGAGATATCTTGGCGTTGACCTAAAAGTAGCGCTTTAAAAATGGCGCTTTCCGTGGGGTTAAACGACTGTTGTTGGAGTTGCTCAATAAGATATTCACGAATTTTTTCGGCACGGGCTCGAATTTTTTTTGCAGGGTATTCAAAGACTAAAACAGCTTCATCTCGTATCGAGATTTGATGGTAAATTCCATGACGTTTGAGATAGTTTTTGTAATCAAATTGAAACGGATTTAAGGGGCCTTTAATTTCTTGGAAGAATGTTGAGGTTAACACGCGACTGTTAATTTTAAAATCGTCTAAAGCTAATTCTTTGCTTAAGTTTAAGAGTAATACACCTGATACAGAAACGGAGTCAATTCTAATAAGTTCAACATAATAACGGTGATTGTAGGTATTTGACTTTAATCGTTTTTGGACTATAAATTCTAGTTCGTGTATGTCATCATTAGTTGAGTGAATTTGATGTGAATAATGGGATTTTGAAAACTCGGGAGCGTTAATTTTAGAGCTAAACAAGCCTAGAGTCCCCATCACAAATAGGACGACCAACGAGGGCCAGAAAAGGATCTTCTTTCGCGTTCTACAATAATAATTTGTTAGGAGTAACGTCCCAAGACCAAGGCCAATACAGCCCAAAAGTGCACGTAGAGACAGCTCTATATAATCACTAGCGATAATGCCCATCGCGAGAGAAATAGTCAGTTTTAATATGGGATATGAGAAGGCTTTCATTGGGGAAAAAGCCGAACCATTGTGCAATGGGTCCGAAGCAAGTTTAGGTTAGGGGTTATTAATAAACCTCTAATTTAAAGAATTATAGATTAATTCTGCAACTTTTTTACTTGCACCTGGTCCACCCAATTGTGTTTCAAGCGTTTGATAAGCCACTAATTGTGCTTCACGCTTAGGGCCTTTTAATATGTAAGTCAGTTCTTTTTTCAAGCGATTTGTGTTAAAATCTCCTTGAATTAATTCGCTAACCTCTTCGTTATTTAAAATCAAATTGACTAAGGAGATAAACTTTAGTTTCACCAGTTGCTTTCCAATTAGATATGAAATCCAACTCGTTTTATAGCACACCACTTCGGGGACTTTAAATAAGGCTGTTTCTAGGGTAGCTGTTCCTGAAGTAACCAGCGCGGCATGGGATACACTCAATAAATCATAGGTACAGTTTTCAACAAAATGGATTTTCTCCTTTTTGATGAATGGTTTGTAAAATTCTGAACTCTGACTCGGAGCGCCTGCAATTACAAATTGATAGTCAGGAAATGTTTTTACGACACTTAACATCACAGTGAGCATCTTATTAATTTCTTGTTTGCGACTCCCAGGAAGGAGTGCTATAATAGGGGTGTCGTCTAACTGATGTGTTTTACGAAATGCAACTTCATCTATAGGGGGGCGATTCTCAATCGCATCTATAAGTGGATGCCCCACAAATTCAACCGGCATGGCGTGTTTATTTTCATAAAACTCTTTTTCGAATGGAAGTATGACATACATTTTGTCAACGTCGCGCTTGATCGCAGTGATGCGATTCTCTTTCCAGGCCCAAATTTGTGGAGAAATATAATATTGCGTTTTAAAGCCTTCAATTTTTGCCCACTTTGCAATGCGCATATTGAAACCTGGGTAATCTATAAAAATCAAACTATCGGGTTGGTAACCTTTAATGTCCTTTTTACAGTACGCTAGGTTTTTGGTGATTGTTCTTAGGTTCATGATCACTTCCAAAAAACCCATAAAGGCCAATTCTTTATAATGTTTCACTAAGGTTCCGCCCACTGCTTGCATCAAGTCACCACCCCAAAATCTAAATTCAGCATCAGAATCTGTTTTTAAAAGGGCTTTCATCAGGTTTGAAGCATGTAAATCTCCCGAGGCTTCTCCAGCAATAATATAATACTTCATTTATAATTTAATTAAAAGCGTTGTAACTGCAATTAAAATGGTCGCTGATAATACACCTGCAGCTCGTGAATCTTGTTTTTTTTGAATAAAATAAAAGAAACAAATTAAATTTAGAATGGCTCCTAAACTTATTAATTTCCCCAAAAACCCTTCAGATTGAGCAGCTTTTAAAACTTCCAAAATTCGATCAGACTTTCTCGAAAATTTACCTAAGAAAATGGAGGCTATGAATACCCCAATGCTAGTCGTCAAAAGGCCTATGATAAACCCTTGTAAAATTTCTTTTTTAGTCATTAAAATCCCATTTATTTAATTCTTGAATGTAGTGATGTGCGGTCAGGTCGTACTGCACAGGAACCACAGATACATATCCGTTTTCAAGGGCCCACTCGTCGGTATCTTCTCCTTTGTCTAAATTGTTAAATTGACCCGTAAGCCAATAATAATCACGCCCTAAGGGGGTTTGACGTTTGTCAAATTTCTCAATCCAATTGGCATTGGCTTGTCGGCTGACGCGAATCCCTTTTATATCCGTCTCTAACAGTTTTGGAAAATTAACATTTAGAATAATTCCTTTTTGTAATCCTTGAGTTAAAACCTGTAAAGTGATGGTTTTGATAAACGATTCAATTTGACTAAAATCGGCTTCCCAATTGTAATCCAGAAGCGAAAATCCAATGGCAGGAACGCCTTCCATTCCGGCCTCAATAGCAGCACTCATCGTACCTGAATAAATCACGTTAACAGATGAATTTGATCCATGGTTCACTCCAGAAACACACAAATCTGGTTTGCGGTCCAAAAGTTCATGAACAGCTAGCTTGACACAATCTGCTGGGGTGCCTGAGGAGCTGTATTCGGTCTGAGGTCCATCATCAATGTGTTCTTTTTTGCAATATAAAGTGTCATTTATAGTTATCGCATGACCCATGGCACTTTGAGGGCTATCAGGGGCAACAACGACCACATCTCCAATGGTATTCATCACTTTAATTAAAGTACGAATTCCTGGCGCTGTGATGCCATCATCATTAGTGACCAAAATTAGAGGTCTTTTTGTCATTTCTGGTTTGTTTAAGTTCCTACAAAAGTAAGTAATTTGTAGCGTATTTGTTGATTTACGACGCTTTAACAAAAAATTATTACCATTCATTAAGGTTGGCATAATTTTTTCTTATATTTTAGATTATTATTTATTAGTTCAATTATTCCTCATTTTTATGAAACGAAATTTTAATATTTTTTTACTCTCAATATTGGTTGCTTTTGCATCCTGTAGTTTTACTTCGAAGTCATTTGACGACCCTGATAAAGACAAACTTTTAATGCAACTCGTTACCTATTTATTGGAACAAGGGCATTTTCAGCCTAAAGATATAAACGATGATTTTTCAGAAGGTGTTTACACTAGTTTTTTAACACAAATAGATCAGTTTAAAAATTATTTCTATCAATCAGATATTGATGATTTTCAGCGTTTTGAAACACAATTAGATGATCAGATTTTAAAGCATGATGTCAGTTTTTTTAATCTTGTTTATGAACGATTATTAAAACGAATTGAAGCGTCTAAAGGATTTTATTCAAAAGTTTTGGAGCAGCCATTTGATTTTGACATTGAAGAGGTGTATTCTACAGACTATGAAAACAGCAGTTACGCCAATTCAAAATCAGAGCTATTAGACAAGTGGCGTAAACAATTAAAATTTTATACAATTTCAAATTATCATGACTTAATTGAATCAGAAAACAAACTAAAAGAAGAAGATCCGGAGTATGTTTCGAAATCACTGGATTCATTACAAAGTGAAGCGAGAGCTTCAATCTTGAAAACAATGACCGAAAATTCTTCAATATATGATGATCTAAGACGTGACGATTGGATGTCTATGTATATCAATGCCATTGCCGAAGAATTTGACCCACATACGTTTTATTTCGCGCCAAATGATAAAGATAGTTTTGATGCTCAAATGTCTGGAAAGTACGAAGGAATTGGGGCACGTCTCCAAAAACGAATGGATGAAATTAGTATTACCGAACTCATTTCTGGTGGATCTGCATGGCGTCAGAACAAGCTAGAAGTTGGGGATATCATCTTAAAAGTAAGACAAGAAGAAGAAATTGAAGCAGTGAATGTCGTTGGCATGCGCCTGTCGGATGCTGTCAAACTTATTAAAGGCCCAAAAGGAACCAATGTAATTTTGACGCTTAAAAAAGTCGATGGAACGATCGAAGATTTAAGCATTCCTAGAGACGAAATTGAGCTTGAAGAAACCTATGCAAAATCAACCATTGTTAAAAAAGAAGGCACCACATTTGGCGTGATAAATCTCCCGAAGTTTTACATTGACTTTGAGGACTATAACAGTCGAAATGCTGCTGGGGATGTCAAAAAAGAAATTGAGCGTTTAAAAGCTGAAGGTATGGAAGGTCTCGTATTAGATCTTAGAAATAATGGGGGCGGTTCTTTAAAGACTGTCGTTGAAATGGGAGGCTTATTTATTGATGAAGGCCCGATTGTACAAGTACGTTCTACAGGAGAAGATAAAGAAGTTTTAAAAGATACAGATCGAGGCATTGAATGGGACGGACCGTTGGTGATTTTAGTAAATGAATTATCGGCTTCAGCTTCCGAAATCTTAGCGGCTGCAATGCAAGACTACAAGCGTGCTATTGTTATTGGAAGTCAGCAAACCTATGGTAAAGGAACCGTTCAAAATATAGTGGACCTAAACCGTATGATTCGAAGTAATACCAATGGCGATATGGGAGCGTTTAAATTCACCACTCAAAAATACTACCGTATCAATGGCGGTTCAACACAGTTAGAAGGCGTTAAAAGTGATGTTGTAGTGCCAGACCGTTACAGTTATATTGATATTGGCGAAAAAGATCAAGAAAATCCACTAGCATGGGATGAAATTGCACCAGCAAATTACAATGTTTGGGAGCGTAATTTTGATTATACCACGACGATTCAAAACAGTAAAGATCGCATGAGTAATAGTGATGAAATTAAGCTCATTGACGACAATGCACGTTGGATAAAAACCATCAGAGATGAAACATCCTTCCAACTAAATTTCGAAAAATATTCTCAAAATCTAGAAATGAAAGAATCGGAATCAAAACGTTTTGATGTATTGTCGGACTATCAAACCGATTTAATATTTGAGTCATTGCCGTATGAATTACCATTGATGGAACAAGATTCTGTTTTCAAAATTAACAGAACACGTTGGCATGAAAACCTTAGTAAAGACATTTATATGGAAGAAGCTGTGAATGTTTTAAATGATTTAAAAAATTCGTATCAGATTAATAAAACAGTTCAGATAAAAGATTAATTTAAAATGCACAAACAGGGATTAACGACCTTAGCGCTCCAAAAATTTAAAAAAAACTTCTGGGGTGTTTTCAGCTTTTGGTTTATTATTTTCATGGCTTTTATCTCTGTTTTTGCGTATATTTTAGCGCCCGATGATTCGCAATTTGCCAATCAAATGCATGTGTCAATTCATTCCAAACAACCTGGGTTTACAGTTCAAATGCTGGTGATTCCAAACACCATCTCACATGATCAAAATTTCTTTAATCGCCTGTTTTTTGGAAATACAAACCCACCATCGGAAATTCCTGTTACGAGCTATCAGTCTGAATTACATCAAATCAAATATTCTGAATATGCCTCAGAGGGGCTTAAGGGCTTAGAAAAAACACTACAGATCCCTTTAGGGTTAGAGCCGTCTCAGCGCCCTTTTGTGCTTCCAAAAACATTTTATTTTGGAACCGATAAGTATGGGAGAGATCTTCTCAGTCGAATTTTAGTAGGGGCTCGAATTTCATTTTCGATTGGTTTTGTAGCGGTTTTTATTTCACTATTGATAGGGGTGTTGTTGGGAAGTATTGCCGGCTATTTTGGAGGCAAATGGGATACCCTTATTATGTGGCTTATTAACGTAACTTGGTCTATACCAACATTGCTTTTAGTAATTGCGATCACGTTGGCTCTTGGAAAAGGGTTTTGGCAAGTATTTATTGCGGTTGGACTCACAATGTGGGTTGAAGTCGCCAGAGTTGTGAGAGGGCAGGTGATGAGTGTAAAGGAAATGCAATATGTTACCGCCGCTGAAGCCTTGGGTTTTTCAGATTTTAGAATCATCAGTAAACATATTTTACCAAACATTCTAGCTCCAGTTATCGTGATTTCCGCCGCAAATTTTGCAGCGGCAATTCTTATCGAAAGTGGACTTAGTTTTTTAGGGATTGGCGCACAACCACCAATGTCTAGTTGGGGAGCAATGATTAAAGATCACTACAATTATATCATTTTAGGCAAACCCTACTTAGCACTCATTCCTGGCCTTTGTATTATGAGTTTGGTGATGGCATTCATGCTTATTGGGAATACCTTAAGAGATGCCCTTGACGTAAAAAATTAAGGGGTTATTTCTGGCGGATATTTACATAAAATAGAGGATACAAAAGCGTTGATTCTTTCGTCTTTATGTTTGACAGAATTTGTTAAATAGCCTTCGCCAATACCTTGCCAAATGAGCTCTTTTCGTTTAGCATCAATCAAATCTATATACAATGTTCCTTGTGAGGAATTTGAGATGTTAACTTGAGCGCCAAAAAACGGACCTCCACCCCAACCATTACCAAAAGTATTATAATAGGGTCCCCATCCATAGCCAAAACCACCATAGCCATTATTATACACATTGACTTGTTGTTTTTCTTTGGTGAAGAAGTTGACAAGTAAATCAGGTGTCTCAGATTTTGTGAATCCTTTTTCAAGGAGTGCGGCTTCAATGGCGCGTAAAACACGTCGTTTATCTAAGTCACTAATTTCTGCACGATCGACACCGTCTTTTAGGAATCCAAACGTTTTGTAAGTTTTAAATTGAGCAGTTTTGTCATAGTCTGTTACAACTCTTACGGATTGACAGGACGTTAAAAATAGAAGGACAATTACTAAATTGAGTATTTTAGTTTTCATGTGTTTATTTTTATTGGTTATTTTTTGCTTGTGTTTATAGTTTTTTTAAAAGCGCATCGTCAACGCTGTTTGGGATTGTTATTTTAAGAAGCGGCTCGGAAGCCATCGCACGTTTGATGGCAAAAATAGCGCCTTCATTTCGAGCCCAATTTCGTCGGGCAATACCATTATTGACATCCCAAAACAACATGGATTTTAAGCGTCTTTCAGCTTCTTGAGTACCGTCAATAACCATGCCAAAGCCCCCATTTATGACTTCACCCCAACCAACACCGCCGCCATTATGGATGCTTACCCAAGTAGCGCCTCGAAAGCTGTCTCCAATCACATTTTGAATGGCCATGTCTGCTGTAAATTGAGAGCCATCATAGATATTGCTGGTTTCTCTGTATGGGGAGTCTGTTCCTGATACATCGTGGTGATCCCGTCCCAAGATGACAAGGCCAATCTCTTTGTTTTCAATGGCTTTATTAAATGCTTCTGCAATTTTCATCCGACCTTCCGCATCGGCATATAAAATCCGAGCTTGGGAGCCAACCACCAATTGGTGTTGTTTTGCGCCTTTTATCCATTGAATATTATCACTCATCTGTTGCTGAATTTCCTGAGGTGCTTCTTTTTTTAGCGCCTCTAAAACCTTGCAGGCGATTGCATCTGTTTTATCGAGATCTTCTGGGTTTCCAGAAGCACATACCCATCGAAATGGACCAAATCCATAGTCAAAACACATAGGTCCCATAATATCTTGAACGTAACTTGGGTATTTGAAATCAATTCCATTTTCTGCCATAATATCGGCGCCAGCACGCGAAGCTTCTAGTAGAAAAGCATTTCCATAATCAAAAAAATAGGTACCTTTTTCAGTGTGTTTTTGAACAATCGCTGCATGACGTCGCAAAGATATTTTTACATTTTCTTTAAATAGTTCTGGATCAGATCCCATCATGGCATTGGTATCTTCGTAGCTCATTCCAGCGGGATAATAACCACCGGCCCATGGATTGTGAAGGGAGGTTTGATCGCTTCCTAAATCTACATGAATCTCAGCCTTGTAAAATTCTTCCCACACATCGATGACATTTCCTAGGTAAGCGATGGATACCACTTCTTTTTCTATTTTTGCTTTTCGTACGCGAGTCACAAGCGATTCTAAATCGGTAAATATTTCATCAACCCAGCCTTGTGAATGGCGGGTGTACAGCGCTTTTTCGTTGACTTCGGCACAAACAGTTATACAGCCTGCAATATTTCCTGCTTTTGGTTGCGCGCCACTCATACCGCCTAAACCTGCTGTTAAAAAGACATTCCCTAAAGGCGGTTTTTTTATTTTTCTAAAGGCATTGAGTACCGTAATTGTGGTTCCATGAACAATACCCTGCGGTCCAATATACATATAACTGCCAGCAGTCATTTGTCCATATTGAGAGACGCCTAAGGCATTAAATTTTTCCCAATCATCGGGTTTTGAATAATTAGGAATGACCATCCCATTGGTGACCACCACTCTAGGAGCTTCTTTGTGAGATGGAAAAAGACCCATCGGATGTCCGGAATACATGACCAAAGTTTGTGTGTCGGTCATTTGAGATAAATACTGCATCGTGAGGCGGTATTGTGCCCAATTTGAAAACACACTCCCATTTCCTCCGTAGGTAATTAATTCGTGTGGGTGCTGCGCGATTGCATCATCCAAATTATTTTGAATCATTAACATGATTGCGGCCGCTTGTTTGCTTTTTGCGGGATAGTCATCAATGGGGCGAGCCACAATTTTATGAGTAGGTCGGAAGCGATACATATAAATTCGACCATACGCGTCCAATTCTTTTTTGAATTCTTTAATAAGGATTGCATGGTGTTTTTTATCAAAATACCGCAACGCATTTTTTAAAGCCAATTTTGTCTCCTCAGAACTTAAAATCGATTTTCGCTTTGGCGCATGGTTGTAACTTTTATCATAGGGCCGTATTTCAGGAAGCTTTGATGGTATACCTTCTCGAATTTCACTTTCGAATGTAATGTTTATTGAATTCACTTTATTGAGTTTTGAGTATGAGTCCGGGAGTTGTAACCATACGGACAATGCTTACATCCACTTTCGCAACAATAGCCACGTTTGAGGTGGTATTGTTCGGTGAAACAACGGTATCCATCTCCTGTTAAGTAGTAATCGCCTTCCTCTATTGGAACGTATTTTTTCATGCTTAACAAAGATAATGTAATTTTTCATACACAAATTAATCTTTAGTTTGAGCTTTATCGCAATTATCGTCTCTAAAATCAATTAAGTATTTAGTATTTTTACATTTTAGTTTTTACGCCAATGCTCACGATTAATACGTTAGACAATATTCGTTTAAATGCTCAGGTTTACCTGAAGCCGGAGTATTTGATACATCCAAGGGTGTCTGGTAATAAATTCAGAAAATTAAAATACAATTTACAGAAAGCACAATCTGAAAATTGCAAAGGAATTCTCACGTTTGGAGGTGCCTTTTCAAATCATATTTCAGCGACCGCCGCCGCAGGACAGGCCTTAAACATCCCAACCGTTGGAATTATTAGAGGAGAGGAATTAGCCTCTAAAATCGATCAAAACCCAACACTTCGCTATGCGAAATCCTGTGGAATGCATTTAGAATTTGTATCGCGATCTGCCTATAAAGATAAAACCACCCCAGAATATTTAAAGACCCTTTTGGAAACCTTTAAAGATTTTTATATCATCCCAGAAGGCGGTACCAATGCTCTCGCCATAAAAGGCTGTCAAGAAATCCTCACTGAAACAGATCAGCAGTTTGATTTGATCTGTTGCTCGGTTGGGACTGGTGGAACCCTAACGGGGCTTATAAATTCAAGTTTACCATCCCAAAAAATTATTGGATTTCCAGCCCTGAAAGGCAGTTTTTTAAACGAAGATATTTGTAAATTTGCAACACAGTCCAATTGGGAGTTGTGGGAAGCGTATCATTTTGGTGGGTATGCCAAAGTGGATTCGAAATTAATCACATTTATGAACCATTTTAAAGCAACTTATAACATCCCATTAGATCCCGTGTATACCGCAAAATTGATGTATGGTATTTTTGATGCGATTCAAACGGGGCAAATCCCTAAAGAAGCCAAAGTGTTGGCCATTCACACGGGAGGATTACAAGGGATTGAGGGAATGAATTTAAGATTGAAACAAAAACAATTACAAACCATAGTTTAGATATGAAACGGATTATTATTTTTATTTTCTTGGGACTATTAGTCACGAGTTGTGGGTCGAGACGAAAGGCTAAGCAGCGCAAATCAACTCCAAAAGTAGTGGTGACGAAACCTTCAAAAAAGACTCCAGTTATCAATTCGACACTCGACTATATTTCATATTTTAAAGAATCAGCTGTCAATGAAATGCGATTGTATGATATTCCTGCGAGTATTACTTTGGCACAAGGAATCTTAGAATCGGGCTCTGGAAAAGGCCGTTTGGCGCGTGATGCCAATAATCATTTTGGAATCAAGTGTCATG
This sequence comes from Formosa sp. Hel1_33_131, assembly GCA_949499105.1. Taxonomy (GTDB): domain Bacteria; phylum Bacteroidota; class Bacteroidia; order Flavobacteriales; family Flavobacteriaceae; genus Hel1-33-131. The sequence goes on from CATEFX010000021.1 coordinate 47,767, forward strand.
AATGGACTGGCCCACGCGTTTATCACGATGACGATAAAGATCAAGAATGTTTTAGAAAGTATAAAGATCCGAGCCAATCTTTTAGAGATCATTCGGAATTTTTAGCCAATCGTAAACGCTATGTGGGGTTGTTTAAATTAAAAAAAGATGATTATAAAGGATGGGCCAAAGGCCTTCGTAAAGCGGGCTATGCCACCGATCCAAAATACCCTCAAAAACTGATTAGCTTGATAGAGCGCTATGAACTTTATAAATTTGATACTAAAACTAAAAATAGACGCACCAACAAACGATCGTCAACCAATACAAAACGTCACACCGTTCGAAAAGGAGATACGCTGTATTCTCTTTCAAAATTATACAATACCACTGTGGATTCAATTAAACAACAAAATAATCTAAGATCTACAGAGTTAAGCATCGGGCAACAACTTAAAATTTCTTCAAACTAATTTCATGAAATACCAACGCAGTAGTCAATTATTTAAAGCCGCTTCGGCTGTCATTCCTGGAGGTGTGAATTCACCGGTTCGTGCTTTTAAAGCCGTTGGAGGCACCCCTGTTTTTGTAACAAAAGCAAAGGGCGCTTATTTATATGATGCCGATGGCAATCGTCTTATTGATTACATTAATTCTTGGGGCCCAATGATTTTAGGTCATGCATATCCTCCGGTTATTGAAGCAGTCATTGAAAAAGCGCAACTTGGAACCTCGTTTGGTATGCCGACCGAAATTGAAACTAAAATCGCAGAATTGGCCGTTTCGATGGTTCCAAATATCGATCAAATTCGATTTGTAAACTCTGGCACTGAGGCCTGTATGAGTGCCGTGCGATTGGCACGTGGATTTACAGGCAAAGAAAAAATCATCAAATTTGCAGGATGCTATCATGGGCATTCGGATTCTTTTTTGATTCAAGCGGGGAGTGGTGCAGTCACGTTTGGGAGTCCTAATAGTCCTGGAGTGACGGAAGGGACCGCTAAAGACACCCTTTTAGCGCCTTATAACGACTTAGCTGCAGTGGCTGAAATTTTTGAAGCAAACCCATCTCAAATCGCCTCTATTATTGTAGAACCTGTTGCGGGAAATATGGGCTGTATTCCACCACAATCAGGATTTTTGGAAGGTTTAAGAGCGTTGTGTGACGCCCATCAGGCAATTTTAATTTTTGATGAGGTCATGACTGGTTTTCGATTGGCTCGAGGCGGTGTTCAAGAACTCTACGGGGTGAATGCAGATATTGTATGTTTTGGAAAAGTGATTGGTGGTGGTTTGCCTGTGGGGGCTTTTGCAGCACGTCACGAAATTATGGCACATTTAGCGCCTTTAGGACCCGTATATCAGGCAGGAACCTTGAGTGGAAATCCTTTAGCGATGGCGGCAGGCTATGCCATGCTTCAAGCCTTAGAATCGGATGCTGAGGTTTTTGAGCGATTGGCTCAAAAAACAGCCTATTTACACGCAGGAATTTCAAAAACTTTAAAGGCGCATCAAGTCTTGCATACGATTAATAGAGTTGGATCTATGATTTCAGTGCATTTCTCAGAGACTCCAGTGGTCGATTTTGAAACCGCAGCAGAAGGAAATAATGAGCGTTTTAAAACTTTTTTTCACGGACTTCTGAATGCTGGAATCTATATTGCTCCCAGCGCTTTTGAAACTTGGTTTATTACAGATGCTTTAACGTATGAAGATTTGGATGAAACGATTGCAGCAGTCGCTAAAATTGCGCCAAGCTTATAAAGGTTTAAGGACTAATTTTCGGATGCCGACAAATACCAGAATTAAGGCGGAGTAGCCAATAAAAAACGGAATGACATACGCTTCGAGTTTGAAAGCTAACATAAAAGCCATAAACAACAACTGAAACCCGAGTCCATACATAGAAACGAGGGTCATAAACCACTTCGGGAAGGGTGGGCTGTCACTAGCGTTTTTATCCATATAATACATGATCTTATCAAAAGTAATGTATAAAATATCGTAGATTTTATAAAATATATTTACCGTTCGTTGGCTCTCGCCTTTGAGTGCTTTTGGAGCGGCATCTTCAAAAATTCGACTGGTAGAATCGCCTTCGACCGCATTTCTTAAAATGACATAATAATAGTTATACACTGTCCCTTGAAGTTGAATCCCAAAAAATGCGATTAACATTAATACAATAGAGCCTTCACTAATGTGCCAAAAGGCGAGTAAAAAACAGAAATTAAGAAGGAAGTCGGCAATAGAATCGTAGTAGCGTCCGGTATAAGAAGGAGTGTTTTTTAGGCGAGATAGTTCTCCGTCCGCAGCGTCTAAAATAGATTTTAAAATGATAAAAAAGGCGGCCGTTTTATAATAGCCATTGAGCATACATCCAATAGCGATGAGTCCCGCAACAATAAATAGCGTTGTGACATGAATTGGTGTAAAACGGGTGTGTTTGAGTTGGCTCGCAATCCAATGGCCTCCACTACGGCCATAGTCCGATAGGTCTAAAAATTGGTATTGTTTTGGAAGTTTTGCCATGCCAAGCCAGTTGTAAATTGGTTAATTATATAAGCTTGCAAAGGTACAATCATTTTTTGGACTTTAATTGTGATTATATTCTACAAGAGTCAGCACTAAAATGGATAGATCACCATGGAGTCATATCTCGTTTTTGCTGGAGTCCTTAGGAATTGTTATCAGGTTTTCTTTGATTTAATAAGCTTCCAACTCCACAACCAATTGCAATACCCAAACTAAGCCAGAGTCCAATGTTATCTGTTAGTGCGCCAACGATAATTCCAAAAGTCACTCCATAAGCGGCTCCTAATGCGGTCTTTTTTTTATTTTTCATAGTTTCCAACTATTTTAATGGTTTGTAGGGGGATTTAAGTGTTGTAAACATACGGTAAATTTACCTTGAAATTTTGGCATTCCATTTTTATAAAGATTCAAGCGACTAGGTAAGCGTTAGGTTTTAAAAAAAAAAGTATATATTTATACACTTGCATTTTTTGCAAGTTTTTTTATACTTAAAAATGACTTCTTTAGAAAAAAAACTAAAAAACCCTGTTTGGTATTCCTTAAAGGAGACGCATCATAAGTTTATGATTGAATTTGATGGCGTTCTGTTTTACCATCCAGACATTTGTATTTTCGGTTCTTTTTACGATGCCTCTAAAACCAGTACAGCTTCAAATGAATATTCAAAAACAGTAGAGAAATTTTTCTTAGTAACTGAAAACCAAACCCCGGTCGTAGATCCTAGTACGACTGTTTTAGAAAAAAAAATAGATGGGTGTCAAATGGTTTTAGAACATCTGACTCCAGTTGAAATGACCGAAAAAATTGTACTGCTTACTGAGAAACATATAGATGAAATTTATGATTTAATTTGGTTGGTAATGCCGGGCTTCTATCGGAAAAGAGGCTTTGAAATGGGGCGATTTTTTGGCATCTTTAAAAACGAGCAACTAATTGCAATTGCTGGACAACGGATGCAAGCCCATGATTTCATTGAAGTGAGCTCTGTGGTGACACATCCAGATCATACTCGTAAAGGCTATGCCAAACAACTCATTGCACATACGACAAAAGAGATTTTAAAAGAGAATAAACTTCCTATTCTACATACCAATAAGGGAAATACAGCCATTCCTCTTTATGAAAAATTAGGTTATAAGTATTCCCGTGACATGAACTGGTGGCTTTATCGTAAGAAATGATTTTATAAATAGTCACCTCAATTGGTTTTTCGAGATTTTAAAGTTATTCAGATTCTTTTATAATTTTAAAATTATGGAGTTTGTTATGGTTCGTAACAATGAGGGAGCAATGGATTTTTTGTAGTGCTTGTTGTTTTTCGTTCGTATAATTATTGATACAGCTTTATAAATCTTTATTAATGCGTCTATTTTTTGTCTTTTTCATCTTGATATATTCCTGTATTCCGATCAGTTTTGCGCCTACTATAGAAAGCTATAGAGTTGTTGAAGAAAAACGATTTAAACGAGACTTACCACGCAGTTATGGGTTTGTTTTGAAGATCCAAAAGATGCAGATGGATTTTATAATTTCATCAATATGAAGTTTGATTTAGGTCATATAGATGTCGAATTTAATGTTCCCTTCACAATTGATACGAAGACTTATTATCTTTCTTTTCACGAGAGGGAGAGGGTCGCTAAAACGATTAATTTGTTACCTATTTTAGTCGATGCGAAAATCGAATCTAATGGGTATGACCCACTGTTGGAAGCCCTTCATACTTCAAGAAATGGGAATTGTTTTCTGATATTAATTGTATTAGATTCTGAAATGAATGATGGACTTTCTCCAGATTACATCAATAGAGATGCTATAATTCACTATTTGAGAAATCTTCAAGAAGAGTATTTGTCGACCCAAAATTATTTAGAAAGCTACTTTCTGAGTAAATGATTTTAAGCGCTTAACACTCCATAATGAGGCTGTCTGAGAAGTAAATAAAGATGTCATTCTGAATCTATTTCAGAATCTTAACGAATTAAAAATCAATAGCTATGAGAAGCTGAAACAAGTTCAGCTTGACAAGAAAAAGACTTTTCAGACAGCCTCATTTTAAGAATATTTAATTGTGTTACAGCCTTATTTCATAGAATGTAAGGCAACACGGTTGCCTTCGGTGTCTTCAAAATGGGCCAAACATCCGTTAGCTCCAATTGCAGATTTTGGTAACGTGACTTTTCCACCGGCTTTCTCCACTCTTGATAGGATTGTATTTAAATCCTCTCCTCCATTTAGATACACTCTCGAGCCTTTGGTTGATGGCTCATACCCATCCCCTTTGATGATACAGCCGCCAATGGCGCCACTTTTAAAATCCGCAGGGAAAAAAGCGGACTTCATACCCATGGCCTCCATGAGCTGCATGTCGGCATTAAGAATCGTTTCATAAAATTTTTTTGCTCTTGTGAAATCAGTTACTGGGATTTCAAACCAATTAATTGCATGATTCATTTTTTATTTTTTTAGATTTGGAATGGTAAATATACAAAACAACTTTATATTTGCAAGTGGTTAATCATTTTATTTTTATTCTATGAAAAATTCAAAAAGAAAGTCCGACTGTCCAATAAATTTTGGACTGGAATTATTTGGCGATCGGTGGACATTTTTAATTGTGCGTGATCTAATGTTTAAAGGAAAGCATTACTTCGGGGAGTTTGTAAATTCTGAAGAAAAAATTGCAACAAATTTACTCTCTGATCGACTTTCAATGTTAGAAAGCGAAAACATGATTTTTAGGTCGAAGGATAAAAATCACAAACAAAAAATTATTTATAAACTCACTAAAAAAGGAATTGATTTGATGCCTGTTTTGATTGAGATCATAATGTGGTCCGCGCTGTATGATGAAAAATCGGCGGTTGATATGAATTTCGTCAAAATGGTCAATGAAGATAAGGAAGGTTTAATAAAAGAGTTAACGGCTCATTTAATTTCTTCTTAGTTTTATAACTTCTATTTATTCGTTTTTCACATACGCAAAACCTGTTTGTTTAGACTCAAAAATGAGCTCTGCACGTTTGTAATCATCAACTTCATAATTATCTGCTTGGATCAACTCCTCAGTAGATATTTCATATAAGGTGCCTTCTACAAAATCTGATTTATTTCCTGTGTATTTCAGGATTGGGTGATTCTCTGTACCACTAGATTCAATCACTTTTGGATCTGTAATTTTTATTTTTGAAATGCAATATCCTGCTAATTTATCTTTGCTGCCGATTAATAGTCTTCCAAAAGTCTCTTTTTGTACACGTTCTAATTGAAGCGTTCCATATGAAAATAGTTTTACCATATTATTTGCTTTTAGTCATCGTTTGACAACGTTTTAATCATAGTATTTTCTGTCGTCGATAAAATTATTATATCCGAGCAAGTCCAATTTATCACAGTAAAATAAGTACTTAAAGTAAGCTCTATTGGTTGTGAAGATTTAGACTTTGGGTCAGAATTTGTTATAAATGTATAAAAAAATCACCTGCATCCTAAAATACACGTGATTTTAACAGTAGAATGATTTTAGTCTTTCAACTAATTATTTTTATTAAAATACTGACTGATCCCTGCGGAATCGAATTTAAAAGAGGTGTTGTTATCAGATTTATCTAATTTATTATGGATCGTTAATCCCCATAAAACCAGCTCCATACAAAAAATTTGATCATCTTTACTTAATTTAGCTGCGTATTCTTCAACGAGGGTAACTAACGGTTTTACCGCTTTAAGACTGGCATAGAATTCGTCATCTGTGTCGGTGTAATTTAATTCAAGAAAGTTGTTGTCAAACCAATGAATCAAGTCGGTGTATGGGGTTTTATAACCTTCTTTTTCGAGTTTAGAAATGCGAGGGAAAAGGTTATCAAAATAGACCATTACTGCGCTATCAATTAAGAGTTTAGCGACTTCATCGGCCCCTTCTTGTTCACCTTCATAAACCAATTCAATTTTTCCTGTAATCGAAGGAATAATAGACATGAAATCTACCAAACGAATGGTTGTTTTCGCTGCATCTGTTTCAATTAGTCGCAATTTTGCAGCCGCCATAAGGTTTTCCATCGCACTAATCGTTAGACGCGCACTAACACCGCTTTTGGCATCGACATATTCGCTTTTACGCGCTGTAAAGGCCACTTCTTCCAAAAGGTCTTTGGCCAAGTCAGGAACTAGAATACTCAATTTATCGTCTTTAGAAATTTTGGCTTCTTGTTCTGTGATTTCTCGGGCCAGTGCAATAGATTTTGGATAGTGTGTAAAAATTTGCGATCCAATTCGGTCTTTTAAGGGCGTTACAATACTCCCTCGATTGGTGTAATCTTCGGGGTTTGCGGTAAATACAAATTGAATATCGAGTGGCATTCTTAGTTGAAATCCACGTATTTGAATGTCGCCTTCTTGTAAAATATTAAATAAAGAGACTTGAATTCGTGCTTGTAAATCAGGGAGTTCGTTTAATACAAAGATGCATCGATTTGCTCGGGGAATCATGCCGTAATGTAACACGCGCTCATCTGAATAGGGTAACTTTAAGGTCGCCGCTTTAATAGGGTCAATATCACCAATTAGATCCGATACATTCACGTCGGGAGTGGCCAATTTTTCAAAGAACCGATTGGATCGGTGTACCCATGAAATCGGCGTTTTATCGCCCATTTCGGACATTAAGTCTCTAGCATATTTTGAAATTGGCTGAAAAGGACTGTCGTTGATTTCTGACCCTTTCACAATTGGCATATATTCATCGAGCAAATCCACCATACTTCTTGCTATTTTGGTTTTTGCTTGCCCTCTTAATCCCAATAAGTTGATATGATGCCCAGCAATAATTGCCTTTTTTAATTGAGGCACTACTGTATCTTCATAGCCATAAAGACCTTCAAACACCGGTTGCTTCGCTTTGATGCGTGCGATTAAATTTGCCTGAATTTCTTGGTTAATCGTTTGGTCTTTATAATCAGAATTTTTCAATTCTTTAAAGGTTATTTCTTTGCTCATATTCTTTTAATTCTATTTTTTTCGTAATCTTCAAATATCATTTCTCCTAAACCATCGAGACCCGTTAAAAAGGCTTTTCCTTGGTTTTGCGCCGTAAAAAGCTCCACAAATTGTCGGAGATACGGATCTTGGGCAATCATAAAAGTGGTAATTGGAATTTTTAATTTCCGTGCTTGTGCAGCTTTATTGAGGCATTTAGAAACGATCATATCATCCAAGCCGTTACTGTTTTTATAAAACTCTCCTGATGGTAGCTGAATACAACTTGGTTTGCCATCCGTGATCATAAAAATTTGTTTGTTTGTATGTCGTTTTCGACGCAAAATATCCATGGCCAGTTCTAGTCCGGCGACCGTATTGGTGTGGTAAGGACCTACTTTTAAATAGGGGAGGTCTTTCACTTTAATGGGCCATGCTTCATTTCCAAACACAATAATATCGATGGAATCTTTTGGGTACTTTCGATGGATTAGCTCCACCAATGCCATCGCGACCTTTTTAGCGGGTGTGATGCGGTCTTCTCCGTATAAAATCATGGAGTGACTGATGTCAATCATCAACACCGTACTCATTTGAGCTTTGTGCTTTGTTTCTTCGACTATTAAATCATTTTCTGTTAAACGTAAGTCAGAAATGCCATTGTTGATTTGTGCATTTTTCAAACTCTCGGTCATATTTACCGTCGATAAATCATCACCAAATTGAAACGATCGATTTTCGCCATCACGTTCATCGCCAACCCCTACTTTTGTGGTGTTGTGATTTCCGAGCCCACTCTTTTTTAATTTACCAAAAATCTGGTTGAGGGCATAGTCTCGCAAGGCCGATTCTAGCTTGGCAGTCAGTCTGTTTTTTCCTTTTCCGGTTCCGTTTCCAGACTTAACTTTGTCCGGATCAATTTCTTCTTTAATGTAACCACGCTTTTTTAGGTCGTCTTCAAAATCTTCTAACGAATAATTTTCGTTAAAGATATTATATTCGGCATCGAGTGTTTTTAACCATTCAAACGCTTCTTCGATATCGCCAGAGGTATGCGTTAGTAACTCTTTAAACACCCCAAACACGCGATCGAAGTCCGAGACGGCTTTTTCGATGTGTTTACTAAACGTAACCCCTTTTCCATAATTAAAATCTATTACTGTCATCTTTACAAAGATCGGGATATAGAATTCTTTAAAGCGTTAAGGAGATATTAATCTTTTAAAAGATCTAAGACAGAACGTTTAGGTTTTTTTAGGGTTTGTCTGGAATTCGGTTTTTGTTTAATAGTACTTGGACTTCAAGTCTTTGCTTACAGTTGCCTTTGGCATACTGAGTCTCTGGGTATATTTTTCTTCATTTCGACTGATGCAACTCTTGCTAGAATTTAGGTTTTTGTTACTCTTTTTTATGTTTTTTCAAAGTCAGAGGACTCTGCAGAGCGTAGGACTTATCTTTTTTTAGAGTGGTCCATTTTTTCCAATTTGTCTACTGTAATTATTCTATTCGTATGGGAATTAATTGTCAGTCTAACATTTCTCTCACTGTTGGTGATATAAATGTTTTTACCAGTTTTTTGAAATTCGGCTTCGTCTGTTTCTGAGATAATTGTAGAAATCATTTTTTCAATTTTGTCTTTTGAAAGATCTATTCTGAGTTTCTTATTGATTCTCCCATAAACAAGTTTGGAGTAGCAAATTTTATCTAGAATTTCTTTTTTATAATTGCCCATACTTGCTTATTCGTGTTTAGTGGTATATAAATGTCAATTATCGAAGTCTATTTATTTCATTGAAACTGATAACCCTCGTGAACCGAAAAGCTGCGATACTTAATTCGTTTTTGAAACTAAGGTATACATCCAACTCCACTGTATTATTCACAGTTGTATAATACCCTATACTTGAGTTCTATTGGTTATGAAGATTTAGATATGGGGTCTTCATCAAATATAAAAGTAAAAAAAAAATCACGCACTTCTAAAGAAATACGTGATTTTATTAATTCTATTGGAAATCGGTTAATAATTTAAGTTCTTCTGAACTGATTATAGATTCCGGGTTGAACTGATCTGAACTCATATATTTTTTTAGACTATATAACAACTGTTGAGCCTCAAGTCTGTCTTTCTGGTCGGATATTAAATCAACTCCACTTATAATTACTTTCCCATTCCCTACATTTGCTTCAAAGATCAAGCCAAGGCTTCGGTTTTCAAACCAATCATCAATGACTCGTACAATGGGGTTTATTTTTGAATTAAACTTATCGAGAATAATCGCTTGTCCATGGCTCATCGCATCCCACCATTGCCAGTTAGAATGGTTTTCAGTTGGAAACTCTGAAAAAGCCTCGTGTGTAGGGTCACAAAAAACTCCCAAGGTATGAGGGCCTTGCCCACGAGTCCAAGCCGTGTTCCAGAAAATACTCGAAAACCCTACCTTAATGTCTCCTCCAAATTCCTTATTTAGGCTGTCTTTTTTTAGTGTCCATAGTACGTTACCACCATTATTAAGGACTTCAAACATATTGGCATCTGGCGTGTCTGTAATATATATATCCTCCTTATTAATATTTTTTTTCTGATTAGGGTATACCCAAAAATCCCACCCATTTGAAAACTCATTAATCATAACTTCTAAATGTAATTTCTTTGGTTGTGTAATGTTTTTCAACGGCATTTTTACGATTCCTAGTTCTTGACAGTTGTTTATCTGAATCATTTTCACATCAAAGTCCCCCTTTTGAATAATTTCACCTTCACTAGTACTGATGACCCATTTCGTTTTTGGAGAATCGAGGGTCTGTTTTCCAAAATGGGCAACTTCTACTTCTGCAACAAACTCTTCACTGTTTAAATACACTCGTTTCTGCATTCTGCATAAGGGAACAGTTTCATTACAAAACGCTCGATACTCTTCTGGAGTAATATATCCTTTTTCGTCCCAAAAAGCATCCAACACTCCTACCAATGCTGTTCCCTGTCCTGGGAAATCATGCAAATCGAGTAGTTGAAATCCAGCCATCTTTGGAGTTCTCAAAGCTGCCTCAATTTCTGCCTTGTAGCATATTGCTTGTAACTTTCCAGAAGCTGAAACATAGTTGTCTGCAAGATGTCCCAATTGATTCTCTTCTAAAGTCTCTTGGAATATCTCAAAATTTTTAGCTTTTAGTACACCATCATATTTATCGATTTCCTTGAAATTTGGATACACACACCATTGTCCTATTTCATGACTTACGTATGGCATTGGTGTATTGTTAATCATCACTTTAAAATCAAAGGATGTATTCGGAACTTCTTTATTGATAATACTATTGAGACCTTGGCCCCAGTTCTGAAGACGTGGACGAGCATTATTGAAAAAGTCAGCTTCTTCCACAAAAGGCCATCCTGCACCGCCGGTATATAAATGACGTGAATCCGTTTTTATTAAATGCGTTACAAATTCACTAAGGAACGCTCGCTTGTCTTCTCCGCCAGGTTCATTTCCGTAGGCCATTAGGCAAAAAGAAGGGTGGTTGCCGTATGCTTCTAATATCTGTGTTGCTTCTTTATACAGCCAAGCGTCTATGGGTTGTCCATCTCCTATTTTGGTCCATGCTGAACATTCAACTTGCAGATAAACACCCAATTCATCGGCCGCTTCAAAAGCAGCTTTGGGTGGGCACCATGAATGAAAACGGATATGATTTAATCCATGTGATTTACAAATCTTAAGTATTCTTTTCCACGCTTCAATATTTGTGGGTGGGTATCCAGTTTTTGGGAAAATTGAACTCTCTAGGGTCCCACGCAAAAATAAAGGCCTTCCATTTATAGCAAAACGCCTCCCTTCGGCCTTAAATTCTCGCATCCCAAAAGTTACTTGTTTCACATCAACTCCAAGCAAGGATTTCAACTCCAAACTCATTTCATACAAATTAGGATCGAATTCATCCCATAGCAAAGGGTTTTCGCCCATGGGGAAAATAAATTCAAATTCTTCTTCATTAGTTACTTTAACATCAAAGCTTAGCGCTTTCATATTTTTATGGTCGTTTAATAGTTTTGTTTTGAGTGTTAGTTTACACTCTTGTGGTTCCTGAGATATGTTTTTTAGGTTTAGCCGAACTACAACTTCTTTTTTTAATATATCAGGAAATAGTTTTGCCTTGTTGATTTTGACAGGTGAGGAGGCCTTAAGATAAATCTCTCCTACAATTCCGTTCCAGTTTGATTGGGTGTGATCCGAAACACTGTGGGCGTTCTTCCCTGGGTTCACTTCTTTTATTCGATTATCTACACAAATCGTAATGATTTGTTTTCCTGTTTTTAGAAAATTAGTCAGGTTGAAAACATGGGGTGTTCCTAAACTATTCTGCATTCCCACTTTTTGATCATCGACCCAAACTTGTGTTTCCCAATGCGGCCGTTCAAGAATTAATTCGACATATTGATGGTCCCAGTTGTTGGGTATAATTACTTCTTTCTGGTACCAAGCAGCCCCTGTATAGTGTTTTACAGGCTGCAACCAGAAAGGTATTTTTACATTTCCTTCCTTGCGATATTTGGCATACTTGTCATCGTTATACCATGATTTGTCTACAACTCTTCCAGTCCATTCTGTCAAAACAGAAACATCATCTCCTTTGCCGTATTCAGTCATCGATCCTGGCAAGGAAATCAATTCGGTCATTTTTCTCGAATACCATTTTTCAATAATCCCTTCATCATCTCTGTCAATTTGAAATTTCCATTCGCCGGAAAGATCAATTCTATTTTTATTTTGTGTTCCACAGGAACAGATAACTAGCTGTAATGCAAATAAATAAATGATTGTTCTTCTCATAATTAAGGTGTTTAGTGTATTTACTAAGTACGTTCTCAGTTTTTTAAGGGGCAAGTCTACATAAACCAACTTGAGTTTTGCTTTTGCTGAAATTTATGACAACTATTGTTTTACCGGAATTATTCAGATATGTTTTTCATATCTGGTTGTTAGTTCATTGTATTCCAAAACAAATAATTAGTATTTTAAATTTTAAAAAACACGCTCAGTTCGTTGAAATTACGAGGCTTTCTGAAAAGATTTTGCTTTGTAAATCTGAACACGTTTCAGATTTTAAAGCAAAGATTATAGTTAATTTAGATTCTAAAATAAATTCAGAATGTCAGATCTCTTTCTTTTAATACAGCCTCTCTAGGTCTTTAATAGGGATGCTTTAATAACCGATGAATAGTTCGGATATCAGAAACGTCCAAATTATATTTACAATAAAATACTATCTTAAATTTCGGTTAAATTGCTTTTGAAGATGTCGACTTGGGGTCTTCATCTGAGGTAAATGTATAAAAAAATCACGTACTTCCAAATAAATACTTGATTATTAAAACTTTAATTTCGCAAGTTAAGTTCGACTATTGATTGATGTTTACTCTAGCATGCTACGCTGCTATAGCAGTCCTAAAATGTATTTTCACTTCATCTCAACAGATGCAATTATTCTTCCAATTTAGGTCTTGAGCTATTCAGTTTTTTAGCTTTTTCGAAGACAGGAAACCTTAAAGAACGAATGTGTAAAAAAATCATGGACGTCCAAAGATATATATGATTATTAACAGATTATGGTATGTTTTAGTTATTTGGATCTCATACTATTAGTGGGCCTTCATCAAAGCTAGCTTGTTTGGAATGTTCATCAAAATAGAAGTCTATTTTTCCTACATAAAGGCCGTAACATCCCACTTGATTGACCAGTACTTTTTTGCCATCGGAATTGGTTTCCACGGTTGGTTTGTTTAAAAAGGTATGGGTATGGCCTCCAATAATCAAATCGATATTTTTGGTGGCTTTGGCGAGTTTTAAATCGGATATTTTGTTTGGCTCGTTTTTATACGCATATCCAAGATGTGAGATGCAAATGATTAGGTCACACTGTTCGTCTTCTTTAAGAATTCGACTCATATCTTGTGCTATCTCAATCGGGTCCAGATACTCAGTTTCTTTAAAAGCCTCTTTATTCACCAGTCCGAGGAGTTCAATGCCCAATCCAAATACGCCAATTTTGACCCCTCCTTTATTGAATAGCTTATACGGTTTTACATGGGTGTCCATGATAGTATTTGAAAAATCATAATTGGCCGATACAAAGTCAAAATTTGCATGGGGAAGTTGTTTATAAAGCCCCTCAATGCCGTTGTCAAAATCATGGTTTCCAATGGTAGCAACATCATATTTAAGCATGCTCATAAGTTTAAACTCGACTTCACCACCAAAAAAATTAAAGTAGGGGGTTCCTTGAAAAATATCACCGGCATCTAAAAGCAAGGTGTTTGGGTTTTCGTTTCGCACATTTTCAATCAGTGTGGCACGTCTGGCCACGCCGCCTTTGTTGGCATTGTCTCCATCATTAGGCCCAAAGGGTTCAATATGACTGTGCACATCATTGGTATGAAGAATCGTTATTTTACTTGCTTTTGGGTTAGAAAACGAGGACAATCCCAATCCGCCTATGGATAGAAGTGCAGTGGAGGCAGCCGTTTTTTGAATAAAATTTCTACGTTTCATACCTTAGTTTTTTAGCTTTATAAAGCGTTGGTCTTTTGTTGGGTTGATGGTGTCGTATTTTGTAAAATAGTCGATCAATACATTTCTGATTTTATAATTCAAATCATATAAAGTATCGCTTTTTTTGAGAAAATCCATTCGATCGCCGCCTTTATATAGGTAATCGTTAGTGGCCACATAATACGTTTTAGAAGGCTCAATTTTTTGACCATTAATCAAAATAGATTGGAAGGTGAGATCTGCATTGAGCACTATTTCCAGGCCCGAAATGGGATGTGCTTTTCCAAAATCCTTTAAATAGGTAGCCATTTCTAAAACAACCGACCCTTTAAGGGCCGTCACGACCACACTATTTTCAAAGGGCATGATGCCAAAAGCGGTTTTATTGGTCACATCTCCTTTTGGTAAAATAGAGCGGATTCCACCATGATTCAATAAAACCATATCAAGATTTTCCCCAGTTCGACTCTTAAATACAGGATTTGAAAGTTCCATAACGGCATCTGCCATCATGTTTCCAAGTGCGGTGTTATATTGACCATTATTTTTTGAATGCATTTTGGGTGCGTAGCTAAGCACGGTATTCATTGCGCTCTCAACGTGTGTTTTATAAGGTTCTATGTAAGCATTAATGGCTTCATTTGATGCGAGGTCAGCGTTTACAGAAACATTGTTAGTATTAATTTTAATGAGTTGTTTCGAATGATCACAGGATAAAAACAACGAAATAAACCCGATAATTTGAATGAATTTATATTTCATTTATAGTACATTTGTATATTCAATAAAAGTACATGTTTTTTAAACGATTGAAAAGTGTATCGATTAAAAAGAATATTGCCAAAATTCTGAACCAAAGATTTAAGGATTTTAGAAGCAGTAAAGTTCAGTCTGTTGGCATTATTTTTGATTATGAAGCGTATCATGATTACGATTTTTTTCATGGCTTATTAAAGGAGCTAGGGATCAGAAAGAACAACATCAGATTTATTGCTAAAATCGATGCTAAGAAAACGCATCCAAACAGTTGGGATTCATTCTATAGTTTAGAAGATTTTGATTGGTTAGGGAAACATAAAAATCAAGAAATTGATGAATTTGTAGACCAGCCATTTGACGTACTGATTAGTTATTATAAAACAAACGCACTAGAACTTAACTTGATAACCGCACTTTCAAAAGCAAATTTCAAGATAGGTTTGAATAATGAAGACGATCGTTTACATGATTTTATTATTGAGGTCGATCCGTCAAAAACAGCTATTTTTAAAACAGAATTAGTTAAATATTTAACCACCCTAAACAGGTTATAATGAAAGCATTAACAGGAACAGGTGTCGCATTGGTCACGCCTTTCAAATCAGATTTAAGTATCGACCATCAAGCACTAGCAGCTATCGTCGAATTCAATATTTCAAACGGAATTAATTACTTAGTTATTAGTGGTACTACTGGCGAAAGTGCGACGATTAATACCGATGAAAAAAAGGCCATTTGTCAAACGGTGATTGAAGCAAACAACGGACGTGTTCCGTTGGTAATTGGTATTGGAGGAAATAACACCGCAGCGGTGGTTGAAGAATTAAAGTCGACCGACTTAAGTCCGTTTGTGGCTATTCTTTCGGTGACCCCTTATTACAGTAAACCAACTCAAGAAGGGTTATATCAACATTTTAAGCACGTAGCAGAAGCGTCTTCTATTCCAGTTATTTTATATAATGTCCCTGGACGAACCGCCAAAAACATGGAAGTTAGCACGACTCTAAGGTTAGCCACTGACTTTGATTCCATAGTTGCGGTCAAAGAGGCCGGTAATAATATGGATCAATATTTGGAGTTAATTCAAAATAAACCTACTAATTTTTTAATCATTTCTGGAGACGACGATTTAGTGTCCGAGGTTACTTTAGCCGGCGGTTCGGGAGTGATTTCTGTGATTGGACAAGCCTTTCCAAAAGAGTTTTCGCAGATGATTCAATTGGGACTCCAGGGCAATAGGAGTGAAGCCAAAGCAATAGAAGCACGCTTAATGGAAGTGATTGGTCTTATTTTTGAAGAAAATAATCCATCAGGAATCAAAGCAGTTTTTGAGTCTTTAGGACTTTGTGCAGACACGGTTCGATTGCCATTAGTGCCTGCAACCGATGCTCTAAAAGCTAAGATTTCGACCTTCATCGCTAACTTTTAGTTAAATAATCCTTAAACCATATTGCAAGAAATTTTTATAGCTTTAGTTTCGTTCTAATAATAGTTTTTTTTAATCCGTTATAAATCCGTAATTTCGCCCTTATTCTTAAAATATTTATGAAGAATTTTATATACATATTAGTCTTAGTTTTATCCATGAATTCGTGTAGCGAATATCAAAAGGTGTTAAAGAACGAAGATATTGCTGCAAAATTCAAGTTAGGTACCGAGCTTTTTGATGCCGGTAAGTTTGATAAAGCCAATCGAATATTTGTACAAATTGTCCCCAAGTATAGAGGCAAGCCTCAAGCAGAGAAGCTGATGTATATGTACTGTAAAACGTACTATGAAACCAAGGATTATTACACTGCTAACTACCAAATGGAGCGCTTTGTAGATGCCTATGCAAAAAGTGAAAAATTAGAAGAAATTGCTTTTTTAGCGGCTAAAAGTTACTATCAACTTTCGCCTGTATTTTCCAAAGATCAAACCGAAACAACACAAGGGTTAGAAAAACTTCAGGAATTTATCAATCGCTATCCTTCGTCTCCTTATTTAGAAGAAGCCAACAAATTGGTGAAAGAACTGGATTATAAGTTAGAAGAGAAGGCCTACAGTATTGCGTTGCAGTACAACCAAACAGGTCCTTACCATAGAGATTATAATTCGGCGATTAAGGCTTTTGATAATTTTTTACTCGAATTCCCTGGAACTTCTTTCAAAGAAGATGCGATGTTTTATAAATTTGATTCCGCCTACAAACTAGCGGTTAATAGTGTTGCCTGGAAAGAAAAGGAACGCGTTTTAAAGGCAATCTCATATTACAATTCCTTACTTCGCGCTTTTCCAGAACCCAAAAACGCAAAACAACTTCAAGAAATGTTTGAAGATTTAGATTCAATACAAAATAATTCAACAACCACTAAAGGTTAATATTTCATTATGGACTTAAAAAAAGTAAATGCACCCGTTAATACAGAAACATACGATCGTAATAAGGTTGATGCGCCAACGCAAAATATCTATGAAGCGATTTCTGTAATTTCTCGCAGAGCAGAGCAAATCAACACCGATATTCGTAAAGAATTGATTGATAAGCTTGAAGAATTTGCGACTTATAATGACAGCTTAGAAGAAGTGTTTGAAAATAAGGAACAAATTGAAGTTTCTAAGTTCTATGAGCGTCTTCCTAAGCCACATGCTTTAGCAGTTCAAGAATGGTTAAATGAGAAAATTTACTACCGTAGTGTAGATGAAGATTCTCAAGAAAAATAACAGATGTCAATTTTACGCGGTAAAAATATTCTTTTAGGAATTACTGCCGGTATTGCTGCGTACAAATCAGCATCCATCGTTAGATTGTTTGTCAAAGCAGGTGCGAATGTCAAAGTCATTTTGACACCTGCTGCGAAAGACTTTATAACCCCTCTTACACTTTCTACACTTTCTAAAAACCCTGTAATTTCATCGTTTACTCAAGACACTGATGACAATGCAGTTTGGAATAATCACGTCGATTTGGGTCTTTGGGCCGACCTTTTTTTGGTCGCTCCAGTCACGGCAAACACGCTTTCTAAAATGGCTTCTGGTCGCAGTGATAATTTCCTTGTAGCAACCTATCTTTCAGCCAAATGTCCTGTTTATTTTGCACCGGCAATGGATTTGGATATGTATAAACATCCCACCACTAAAGCTTCTTTAGAGACCCTCCAATCTTTTGGAAATATTTTGATTCCAGCAACCTCTGGAGAGTTAGCTAGTGGATTGGTTGGCGAAGGACGCATGGCGGAACCCGAAGCGATTATCAGTCATATTGAATCTCATATTTTAAAAGAACTGTCCCTGTTTGGAAAAACCATCCTTGTAACGGCCGGTCCCACCTATGAGGCTATCGATCCCGTACGGTTTATTGGAAATCATTCCAGTGGATTAATGGGCTTTGAAATTGCCACTAAAGCAGCTCAACTAGGCGCTGAGGTTATTTATATTACAGGTCCCACACACTACAGCTCTAATCACTCCCGTATTACCACCATTCCCGTGGTGAGTGCCCAAGAAATGTATACACAGGTGCACGCGCACTTTCAATCGGTTGATGTTGCAATTTTATCGGCTGCAGTCGCCGATTATAAACCTAAACATGTAGCCACCTCCAAAATAAAAAAGGCGGAATCTACGTTATCATTAGTATTAGAAAAAACAAAAGATATTTTGGCATCGCTAGGCAAAATTAAATCCCATCAAATTTTAGTTGGGTTTGCCCTAGAAACAAATGACGAAGTAGACAACGCGATAAAAAAGTTAAAATTTAAAAATTTAGACTTAATTGTGTTAAATTCGTTAAATGATAAAGGGGCTGGATTTGGAGGTACTTCAAATAAAGTCACTTTTATCGATAAAAATCTAGCTCAAACGGCGTTTCCTTTAAAATCAAAAGCAGACGTTGCTACTGATATAATGAATGAACTTTTAAAACAAATCAATGCGTAAATTAATTGTTTTAGTGGCTATTTTAACCTCTATGTACGGAGGTTCGCAAGAGCTTAATTGCTCGGTTATTGTCAATGCACAACAAACAGGAAATGAGAACAATCAGTTGTTTAAAACCCTCGAAAAACAACTCAACGAATTTGTAAACAAGACCCGTTGGACGGATCAAACCTTCAAACCTCAAGAACGCATTGAATGTAGTATGGTCATTACCATACAAGATAATCAATCGGATGCTTTTCAAGGGACGATTCAGATTCAATCGGCTCGACCTGTTCACAATTCCTATTACTCGAGTTCAGTTTATAATTTTAATGATAAAAATTTTAATTTTAATTACTTACAGTATCAAAACCTTAATTTTAATTCCACTCAGTTTGAATCTAATTTAGTGTCTGTGATTGCCTTTCATGTTTATATGATTTTGGGGATGGATGCCGATACATTTGAGCTAAATGGTGGCGATGCGCATTACAAACAAGCACAAGATATTGTGAATTATTCACAACAAAGTAATTCGATTGGTTGGCAGCCACCTTCTGGAGGAGCTCAAACTCGAAGCGCCTTAATTAATAATGTATTGTCTCCAACCTTTAAAGAGTTTCGAACCGTTCTATTTGGATATCACTTACAAGGATTGGATTTGATGGCATCGGATGTGAAACAAGCAAAGTCGGCTATTGTAGAGGCCTTAACTCAATTTGAGACCTTACACAGAAGACGACCCAATTCGTTTCTTCTTCGAGTGTTTTTTGATGCCAAAGCCGATGAAATCTCAGATCTATTTTCTGGAGGCCCTACGGTTAATATTGCAGATTTAGTCTCTACGTTATCCAAAATTGCACCGATGCATTCTTCAAAGTGGCGCAACATAAAATTTTAAATATTTTTCGATTTCATTTCAAATTAGTTTAAGAGATAGTTTATCTTAGTTGCTAAATAATTAACACTTTGCTTTCAGAACTATCCATAAAAAATTATGCATTAATTGAGACTCTTCAGGTTCAATTTGAAGCCGGATTCACTAGTATTACTGGAGAAACAGGGGCTGGTAAATCTGTTTTATTAGGAGGCTTGGCATTGGTTCTTGGCAAGCGAGTCGATTTCTCAAATATTAATGACGCTTCCAAAAAGTGTATCATTGAAGCCAGTTTTAATATTGATAATTTTAATTTAAATCAATTTTTCGAAGACAACGATCTCGATTTTGATTCGCATACCATCCTACGAAGAGAAGTGTTACCATCTGGAAAGTCTAGAGCATTTATCAATGATTCCCCCGTGAATCTTTCTGTTTTAGCAAATCTGGGTGAGCAATTAATCGATATTCATTCGCAACAACAAACACAAGAGTTAACAAGTGACGATTTTCAATTTCAAATCATTGATGCCCTAGCGAACAACAGCACCACAGTTTTGGACTATCAACAACTTTTGAAATCGTACAAAACGACTCAAAAACAATTAAACGACTTAAGAGCCTCAAAATTACAATCTGAAAAAGATCAGGATTATCAATCCTTTCTTTTAAATGAATTATCTGAAGCAAAACTCCAAACCATTCATTTAGAGGCGCTCGAAATTGAATACAACACTCTAAATAATGTAGAGCTTATTCAATCCGAACTTACTTTAGCCAATCAACTCATAAGTACGGAAGATCTAGGCGTGGCTTCCAATCTTAGGACGCTTAAACAACTGTTTCATAAATTGGCAGATATTTCTTCTATCTATCAAGCTTTATCAGATCGCATTCAAAGTGTGGCGATTGAATTGGATGATATTTTTAGTGATATTGAAACCGAGCAATCAAAAATTGAGGTCAATCCATCACGTTTAAGTGAAATTGATCTCATTCTTCAAACCGTTCATAATTTATTTGCCAAACATTCCGTGAATTCTGTGGAGGCATTGATTGATATTGAAGCCCATTTAGCGTCGCAGTTGGATACCTTAGCTTCTTTAGACGATTCCATTGCCACCGTCGAAAAAACACTAGAATCGATCGTAAAACAGCTTGATAGCTGTGCCAAAACGATACACAAACAACGCCTTCAGGTACTTCCGGATTTAATAGAGCAATTAGAAACAATTTTGACGGATTTGGGAATGCCAAACGCCCGTTTTAAATTGCTATTAAACCCCTCGGAAACCTATCTATACAACGGAAAAGATCATTTAGAATTTTTATTTACGGCCAATAAAGGGGCTTCATTTTTACCACTTAAAAAAGCAGCTTCTGGTGGCGAGCTTTCAAGAATTATGTTGGCCATCAAATCGGTATTATCTAAATACCAACAGTTACCCACTATTATGTTCGATGAAATTGACACAGGTGTTTCTGGAGAAATTGCGCATAAAATGGGCGATATAATGGCGCAAATGAGTGCCTATATGCAAGTGTTTTCAATTACCCACTTACCACAAATTGCGGCCAAAGGGCAGTCACATTTTAAAGTTTTTAAACAAGATATTCAGGAGACGACTGTCACCTCTCTTAAAAAATTATCAAAAGAGGAACGTGTCAAAGAAATTGCACAAATGCTTGGCGGGAAAGAATTATCGGCATCGGCAATCGCCCATGCGAATCAGTTATTGAATTAATGTTATATTTGCCCCAGAAATTAAATAAACACCGACACTTAAATATATAATTATGTCTTACAATTTACTAAAAGGAAAACGTGGAATTATTTTTGGCGCTTTAGACCCCAATTCAATCGCATGGATCACAGCCGAACGGGTTCATGAAGAAGGTGGTACGTTTGTATTGTCCAACGCACCCATTGCAATGCGTATGGGTAAAATAGATGAATTGGCTAAAAAAACAGGTTCACAAGTGATTGCGGCAGACGCGACTTCTATTGAAGATTTAGAAAATTTAGTACAACAAGCTACAGAAATTTTAGGCGGTAAGCTCGATTTTGTATTGCACTCTATTGGAATGTCAATTAACGTACGAAAAGGCCGTGCCTATACCGATCAAAAATACGACTGGACGCAAAAAGGAACCGATGTTTCTGCAATGTCCTTTCACAAAGTGATGCAAACGCTTTACAAACACGACGCGATGAACGAATGGGGAAGTATTGTAGCGCTTACGTATATGGCAGCACAACGGGTGTTTCCAGATTATAACGACATGGCAGATAACAAAGCCTATTTAGAAAGTATTGCCAGAAGCTTTGGATACTTCTTTGGACGCGACAAAAACGTTCGTGTCAATACCATCTCACAATCGCCAACACCCACCACTGCAGGTAAAGGAGTGAAAGGATTTGATGGTTTTATTGCTTATGCCGATAAAATGTCGCCTTTAGGAAATGCAACCGCTCTGGATTGTGCTAATTATACCGTTTCGTTGTTTAGTGATTTAACAAAACGTGTAACCCTCCAAAACTTATTTAATGATGGTGGTTTTAGCAATATGGGCGTTAGTGATGCAGTGATGGATACATTTACAGAAGATAAGTAAGTAACTCATAATTATAATATACCTAAACCCATAGTTTTGCTGTGGGTTTTTTTGTGCCAAATATTATAATGTTTAATATTTTAATAAAATAATTAAACATTATATTTGTAACCTATCACAACTAATAATAACCTTTCATAAAAAAAACAACTTTTATATCAGTTGCTATTTGTTTTGCTATCAATACTTTTGCGCAAACGTGTCTAGCACCAAGCACTGCATCAGTAAGTCAAATCACGTCTACATCGGCTACGTTTTTATGGAATATAGTCAATAATGCAGAGACTTGGAACATTAAATATGGAGTTCAAGGCTTTGCGCCAGTAGAAGCAACTACGGCTGTTACTACATCTTCTGAATATGCACTTTCGGAGCTCACAGCAAATACAATCTATGACTTTTATGTGCAAGCGGACTGTGGGTCAGGGGATATGAGTACATGGGGAGGGCCTTTTACATTTACAACCACATGTGATACGGTAACAACGTTCCCGTGGACTGAGGATTTTGAAGACGTTACAATACCAAACTTACCCTCATGCTGGTCTGAAAACAATTATAATTCCGATGAAGATTTTTGGGTAACAACTGATGGTTATGGACTTGCCAGTAGTGCAGCATTTATCGATACGTATTATAATGAAGGAGACAATAATGACTATTTAATACTCCCTCCATTTACATTAACAGGAAATGAGCATCTAAAATTCAGTGTAAAATCTATAACCCTTGCTGGAATAAATGAATATGAAGTTGTGTTGTCAACGTCTAATACTGACCCCTCAAGTTTTGACCAAACCTTAATGACTTTAACTCAAGCGCCTGGAACCTATACACAACAGCTGATTGATTTAAGCACCTATTCAGAAACTGTTTTTATAGCTATTCATGTTCCAGCTAATAGTCTTGATGGTTATGCTTTATTCGTTGATGATTTTACTCTTGAAACGATTCCATTATGTCCAGAACCTGTTAATTTAACAGACACTAACATCACTACTACGTCTGTTAATATAGGTTGGACAGCAGGAGCATCAGAAGCGGCTTGGAACATAGAATATGGAGTTTCTGGTTTTACGCAAGGCGATGGTTCAGCAACTACGGTTGCTGCTTCAGAAAATCCTTATTCACTTATGGATCTCACTCCAAATACAAACTATGACATCTATGTGCAAGCGAACTGTGGAACAAGTGGGACGAGTGTGTGGATAGGGCCACTAGCTGTTTTTACAGGGTATTGTGTACCCTCATCTTCAGACGCTTCAACTTTTATCGATAGTGTAACTACATCTGGAGCACCTTTAAATTTAAATAATGGTGCTGATGGATATACGAATAATGGTTATGGAGATTACTTTAGTACGCATGCGATCCAATCTTTAGCAGGAGGTTCGTTTGATTTGACTGCAACTATTGTAGGAGGAACCGTTGGATTTTCAGCGTGGATTGATTATGACAACAATTCAATATTTGACCCTTCAACTGAAGTTGTTTTCAGTACCGAAAGTTATGGAAATGGGCCGTTTACGACAACAATAACGTTACCGGCAACACTTCCAGATGGTGATTATAGAATGCGACTAATCATTGATTTTGAAGATGAAGCCCCTAATGAAGATGCCTGTGCTTTCATTTCAACGAGAGCAGAAGCCGAAGATTATAAAATCACGGTTGATTCCTCTTTAGGAATCGATGCCGTATCAAAGTCTAGTTTCACCTATTTGCCGAACCCTGTAAGCCATGTGTTGTCCATCAATGCGTCCGCAAGTATAGATGGTATTACTATTTACAATATGTTAGGGCAAACGGTTGTGAGATCAACACCAAACACTACGACAACTACTGTTGATATGTCTGGATTACAGACCGGTGCTTACTTTGTTCAAGTAGCCATCAACAACAGTATAGAAACTGTACGAGTGATTAAAAATTAAGTTTTTAAGATATATCAAGCCTCGCTAGTTTATTAGTGAGGCTTTTTTATACCACATCAACTCACTTCAATTCAATCACTTTGTGTAACTTTGTCACTATGATTGCAAGTGATTTTTCGTTTATCATTCCAGTTTTTAACCGTCCAGAAGAAATTAGAGAACTTCTAGAAAGCTTTTGTGCTTTAGAATCTCTTAAGACGTTTGAAATAGTCATCATTGAAGACGGCTCTACTTTAGACGCAAAACGCATTGTCGATCAATTTCAAGACGCTCTCAAAATTAGCTATTACGCCAAAGAAAATACAGGGCCTGGACATTCCAGAAACTACGGTATGGAACGTGCCAAAGGCCGTTATTTTATTATTTTAGATTCAGATTGTATTCTGCCACCGCCTTATTTGGAAGCCGTTCTTTCCAAACTAAACACCTGCTATGTTGATGGGTTTGGAGGGCCAGATGCTGCCAAAGATACTTTTACAGACCTCCAAAAAGCAATTAATTTTTCGATGACGTCTTATATGACCACTGGCGGTATTCGTGGCGGAAAAATATCGGTCGAAAATTATGAACCCCGAAGTTTTAATATGGGGATTTCTAAAGAAGCCTTTCAAGCTACAGGTGGGTTTGGACGAATTCACCCAGGAGAAGATCCCGATTTGTCCATTCGACTCAAAGAAATGGGTTACCAGTTACATCTTATCCCTGAAGCTTTTGTATTTCATAAGCGCCGCATTTCATTAGAAAGTTTTTATACACAAGTCCATAAATTTGGACAAGCCCGCCCCATCCTTAATAAATGGCACCCACAATCCAAACGTTTGACCTATTGGTTTCCAACAGTTTTCACCCTAGGTTTTGTGATAAGTAGCCTAGTGGCCTGTATTGGGTTTTACGGGTTTTTAATCATTTATGGATTGTATTTTTTAGCCGCTATGATCGGTGCTTTTCGCACCTCAAACAATATCATTGTAGCTTTTTTAGTACTTCCCGCTATTTGTATTCAGTTTTTTGGCTATGGGTTTGGCTTTCTAAAGGCGACTCTAAAACTGGGGCTTTCTACGAAAGATGAGACGCTCTTATTTCCTAATTTATTTTTCAGAGCCCAATGATAAAAAAAATTAAAAACATAAAATCTAATCTAATACAAGGCAAACGTTTGAATGTTTTTGTCTTGTTTTTGTCCTTGTCGTTTTTGATTTCATTACTCTCAAAACTATCAAATACGTATACGCAAACGCTTCAATTTGAATTGCAACCAACGCAGATCGAATCCAATGAACTGATTGTGTCTAAGAGATCAAAAGCCATAAATGTCACACTTTCTGGACGCGGCTTTGAGCTTTTGAAATATTATATTTCGGAGCCTGTAATCGACGTTGATTTTTCACAATTAAATAAAGATAAAACTCATTATTATTGGACGGAACGAAATCAGCTTGAAAAAATTATTAATCATTTTGATGCTAAAATTACGGTAAAGGCTATTAACCCAGATACCGTTTTATTTGCCTATGACCATCAATTTATTAAAAAAATACCCGTCACGGTTTTGATAAACCCAAGCTTTGCAGTGGGCTATGATTTGGTTGATTCGTATCGGTCTGTGCCCGATTCAATCACTGTTATTGGGCCTGAATCAATATTAAAATCAATGACAACGGTTCGTACAAAACTTCTAAATTTAAGCGCTGTGAACTCCAATATTGATCAGGATGTCGACTTGGAACTACCCATACTATCAAATCAACTTAAATATTCCCATCAAACGGTTTCTTTAAGTGCTGAGGTTGCTAAATTCACTGAAGGTAGCGTCAATGTACCTGTCACTATTATCAACGTCCCCAAAGCTGTTAATATTAACTTTTTCCCTAAAGAAATCCCCGTTATTTTTTATGCAACTTTAAAGGCGTATAACAGCATCGATGCGGGTGATTTTTCTGTGGAATGTGATTTTAATTCCTTGAATATTGACAACAATTATTTGAATCCTGTTTTAGTAAACCAACCCATTAATATAAAAACGGCCAAACTAAAAGTAACGCAGTTAGAATATGTAATCACGCCTAAGAATGACTAAAATTGTAGGACTTACGGGTGGTATTGGTAGTGGGAAAACCACTGTGGCTCGGCTATTTGAAGCATTGGGAGTGCCAATTTATATAGCGGACGAGGAAGCCAAAGCCTTGATGAAGAATTCTGAAATGATTCAACGAGAATTAATTCAGTTATTGGGCGAATCGTGTTATGTAGATGGTCAGCTAAACAGATCTTTTATTGCCTCTAAAGTATTTAATGACAAATCGTTATTATACCAAATAAATGCGATCGTTCATCCAAAAGTAGCCGCTCATTTTGAACGTTGGTTGACCAAACAACACGCCCCCTATGTCATCAAAGAAGTGGCAATTCTCTTTGAGACGAAATCTCAAAATAAATTTGATTTTATTCTCACGGTGACGGCACCCACAGAAACACGCATCCGACGGGTTGTGAGCAGAGATCAAAAAACTAAAAAAGACATCGAATCGATCATCGATAACCAACTGCCTGAGTCCCAAAAAATGAGTCAATCTCATTTTGTGATTCATAACATCTCACTTTTAGAAACAGAAATAAATGTTCAAAATATCCACGAGAAAATTTTGAATAAAATCAAGAATTCGTAAAAATTTAACATTTTTGTTAAGCTAAGGTTAAAACCAATTTTAACATCAATTAAAGTCTTAATTTTGAGTAATGAATAAACGATTATTCACCTTATTGGTTATTTTGATGAGCTTATCACTCATCGGAATTATTTTTGTTCAAGCCTATTATATCACTAATGCGCTAGAAACAAAAGAAGAACAATTTACCTTCAACGTAAAAAAGGCATTGACTTACACGACCAATCAAGTGGCTGATATTGAGTATAAAAAATATGTCAAAGCACTCAATAAAATCATTTCAGACGGCAAAGAGCCAGATACCACTGCCATCCGAAATATTACTGTTTATAAGCAAGATAATACGACCAATCAAATTATTATTTATAATACGGGCATCCTTGAAGAAAATTTTAAAGTTCCCTCGCTTATCGATCTAAATATCGATAGTTTGGGCTTAAGTAATTTTAGAGGCAAAACAACCACTAAAATTTATGATAATAACATTTTAGGAGGTGATTTAATTTCTACGACTGAACAGTCTTTTGAGAAAGTCCTTAATATGGATAAACTACAGAAGGCCACCTTTGAATCTCAATACAACTCTGAAATCAAAAACACGCCCATTCATCAGCGCGTTTCGGTCAAAGAGATTCAAAAGTTGTTAAGTAAAAAATTAAGAGAAGATGTAATTGATATTGATTTTGAATTCGCCATTTTTCATCATGATCTTGGAACCAAAATTCAATCTCCAAACTTCGTACAATCGCTAACCCCAACCATTGGAGCTCCTATTTTTTTAGATGATAATGATGAAAGTGACTTCAAACTTTTTATTAATTTCCCAGAACGAAAAAAATTCATTATTTCTTCCATTATTGGGGTCACCCTTTTATCGGTCTTATTCACCCTGATTATCATTATTGCGTATACTAGTGCTTTGTATCAATTGATTAAACAGCGTAAAATATCTCAAATGAAATCAGATTTCATTAACAATATGACGCATGAATTTAAAACCCCTATTGCGACGATTAATCTTGCTTTAGATGCGATTAAAAACCCCAAAATAATCAATGATCAGGAAAAAGTTAAACGCTATCTTCGAATGATTAAAGAAGAAAATAAGCGTATGAACGCCCAAGTTGAAAATGTTTTACGAATTTCTCAGCTTCAAAAAAAACAACTTAATATTAGTAAAGAACGACTTAAGTTACACGATCTAATTGAAGATGCAATCACGCATGTAGAGCTTATTGTAGAAGACCGAAATGGCTATATCAATACTCATTTTAATGCCCCAAAATCTTCGGTACTAGCCAATGAAACCTATTTTACAAATGTGATTGTTAATGTTTTGGACAATGCCATAAAATATTCTGACAATGCTCCCAATATTGATGTGTACACAGAAAATATAGGTAATAATATTATTCTAAGTATTAAAGATCAAGGCAAGGGTATGAATAAAGCCGTACAAAAACGTATATTTGAAGAGTTTTATAGGGAATATACAGGCGATGTTCATAATGTAAAAGGGCATGGGCTTGGCTTAGCAAATGTGAAACGTATTGTAGAAAATCACCAAGGAATTGTTTCTGTCGATAGTGAAAAAGGCAGAGGAAGTACTTTTATTATAAAATTACCATTAATAGCTTAATATCATGGAAGAAAGTTTAAAAAAAATATTACTAGTTGAAGATGATCCAAATTTTGGGACGGTCCTAAAAGAGTATTTGTCAATCAATGGCTACGAAGTAACGCACGCCAAAAATGGAATGGAAGGCTACGAGAAATTTAAAAAAACCGACTACCATTTGTGTATTTTGGATGTAATGATGCCGTACAAAGATGGGTTTACCCTTGCCAAAGAAATCCGTGAAAAGAACATGGAAATTCCTATTATTTTCCTCACTGCTAAAGCGCTTAAGGAAGATGTTTTAAAAGGATATAAAGTGGGAGCAGATGACTATTTGAACAAACCTTTTGATAGCGAAGTATTGCTAATGAAGATCAAAGCCATTATTCAACGTAAAACCGTTGACACCCTAGCGGATAGTAAACAGTTTGAGTTTACCATCGGCGAATTTAGTCTTAATTCGAAGCTTCGCTTTCTAAGTCATAAAGGAGATAAACCCGCTAAGTTATCGCCAAAAGAAAATGAATTACTTCGGTTGTTGATTTTACATGAAAATGATTTGATGCCAAGAGAAATTGCACTGACAAAAATCTGGAGAGACGACAACTATTTCACTTCTCGAAGTATGGATGTTTATATTGCCAAATTAAGAAAATATTTAAAGTTAGATCCTAAAGTAGAAATCTTAAATATTCATGGCGAAGGTTTTCGACTCGTGGTGAATAAGTAACTATTTAAAAACCAGCTATTCGCTGGTTTTTTTTATAACTTTATTTAAATGATTTACGATATTTTCTAGATTTGTGTCATATTCAAACCACACTACTTCAGGATCTTTTTGAAACCATGTCATCTGTCGTTTGGCAAATCGTCTTGTATTTTTTTTGATTTCTGAAACCGCAAAATCCAACGTCCATTCTCCATCAAAATAGTGAAATAACTCTTTATATCCCACTGTGTTGAGCGCATTTAAATCTCTATGTTCAAATACAGATTTAGCTTCTTCTAGCAACCCATTGTCTAACATTTGATCCACCCTTTGATTAATTCGTTCATAAATTAAAGGCCGTTCTGCTTTTAATCCAATCGAAATCGTATTAAAAGGTCTTTTACGTTTTTCTTTATTTAAAAAACTAGAATAGGGGTTTCCAGTTCCTCTACAAATTTCAAGGGCTCTGATCACTCGGTGTGGGTTTTTGAGGGCAATGGTCGCATAGCTAATCGGATCTAATTCTTTTAATTCTTCTTGAAGAAACTCGAGTCCGTTAGTTTCTAGTTCAGAATTGAGTTGCATTCTGATTTCTGGCGCAATATCCGGAAATTCATCAAAGCCTTTTGTAACTGCATTTACATACAATCCAGAACCTCCAACCATGATAATAATGGGGTTTGTTCGCTGAAGTTCTTCGAGTTTTGCTAGTGCTTCTGTTTCAAAAGCGCCCACACTATAGGCGTCTTTTATTGATTTATGGTGAATAAAATGATGTGCTGCTGTGGCTAATTCAGAACCGGTTGGTGCAGCAGTCCCGATAGGGATTTCTTTATAAAATTGACGCGAATCTGCGGATAGAATCGCTGTTTTAAAATGCGTTGCTAATTTTAAACTAAGCGCAGTTTTTCCAATCCCAGTAGGGCCAACAATTGAAATGAGTGTCTTATGCATCATGAATTTTATGACCACATTTATGACAGTATTCAGCCTCATCTTGGTGATATGCCTCATTGCAATTTGTACAAGCCTGTGTATTACTTGGAATTAGTTTTTTATCTGATCTTGTCATTTCAGACGTGACAATTCCCGTTGGAATAGCAATAATTCCATACCCTAAAATCATAATTAAAGAGGCAATAAGTTGTCCCAAAGCGGTGATAGGAGCAATGTCGCCATAACCAACCGTTGTCAACGTTACAATGGCCCAATACACACTTCTTGGAATGCTTGTAAAACCACTATCTTGATCACTTTCAATAAGGTACATGATGGTCCCTAAAATGACACATAATACAATGACAAACGAAATAAATACTGATATTTTTGCACGACTTCGTTTTAATGCTTTTCCGAAATTGGCACTTTCACCAATGAATCGAGTCAGTTTTAAGATTCTAAACACGCGTAACAGGCGGAGCGCTCGTAGTGCTATTAAAGAATGAGTTCCAAAGACGAAAAGGGAGATGTATTTTGGAATGGTTGACAAAAAATCGATGATTCCATAAAAACTAAAGATGTAGGTTTTTGGTTTTTTAACCGATATAATTCGAGCGATATATTCGAGGGTGAATAAAACTGTGATGACCCATTCCGAAATATTAAGAAGCGATGCATATTGAGATCCAATACTTTCGACACTCTCTAGCATCACCAAAAGGATGCTGATAAGAATCACAATTAATAGAAGAACATCAAAGAACTTACCCGCTGGGGTGTCTGCTTCATAAATAATTTCATGAACTTTTTCTCTCCAACTTGTTGTTTGATTTGATTTTGACATATCTCAAAAATACTAAAAAACTTTAGTCCTTCAGTTTAATTATTTTTAATCTTTTATGACGCCGCATAAAACTTTGAATGATATGCTGGGCATCTTTATTGTGTTCCATTGGCGTCAGAATCGATTTTAAGACTTCAGTGGAGTGGATTTGAAAGTTTAAATTAAAATAGGCATAGCCCTTAAAAACACCATTTTCAATTAAAATAGCACTGCGTTCATCAACAGCCCGACCATAATCAATCACAATCATATTTTGATCTTTAAATCTATGGGATTCAAGCAGACTCAGCACCCTTTTATTATATATTTCGGCGGGTTCTTCTGAAATACAGGCGCCAGCACAAGTTTTGATATCATATCCAAAACAAGAATTGGCCGTTTTATACAGTCCACATAATTTTTGACAGAGTTGGTAATGTTCCACAATTTTATTCAAAAAGCTTTTACCGCTATCTTGATTCGAAAAGGTCGTGATTGGTTTTTGATTGCCTTTTATTTTTTCAACTTTTAAATTGATATAGCCTTCTTGGTCTCTAAAACTAAACAATCCATGCGTAAAAATAGTACGCCGAAGTGCGCGATTAAATTTAGGTTTGTTGCGTTTAATTTCTTCACTTTCTTTTAAAAGTGCCACCAATTCACTGCCGGTTTCGTCATAAGTGACGGCTGCGACTTCAAGTTGTATTTTTTTTGATTTTGGAGTCTGCCCCGTAAAGTGCTGATTGATTCGACTTTTAATATTTTTACTTTTTCCAATATACACAATTTCACCATCGGCCTTATGGATGTAATAAACGCCTGTAACCGATGGTAATTTAGAAATAATATCAGTTAATTTAGGTTCCATCTGATGCTTTGGGTCCATTCGTATCGCCGCTTTTACAATAGTTTTTTCAAGATCTTTGTCTAGTAACATCTTAAAAAGCTTGACCGTTGCTGTGGCATCTCCGGCAGCTCGATGCCGATCACTTACAGGAATCCCTAAAGATCGCACCAGTTTGCCCAAACTGTAGGAAGGAAGGTCTGGAATTAATTGTTTAGAAAGTTCAACTGTGCATAAATTTTCACGCTCAAAATCAAATCCGAGACGTCTGAACTCTGTTTTCAAAATTCGATAATCAAATTGAGCGTTATGCGCCACTAAAATACTGCCTTCGGTAATTTCAATAATCCGTTTGGCGACTTCATAAAATTTTGGTGCAGACCTTAGCATTTTACTATTAATCCCCGTAAGGTTAACGACAAAGGGTTGAATTTCCCGTTCCGGATTAACGAGACTGATAAATTGATCTACAATTTTATGACCGTCAAATTTATAGATTGCAATTTCTGTAATGCCTTCTTCATTAAACTTTCCTCCAGTGGTTTCTATGTCTACTATCGTGTAAATAATGTTGATTTATTTGGTGTAATTTCTTGCTCCAAAGATACGACTTCCCACACGAATCATAGTACTTCCACATTCAATAGCTAATGGGAAATCGCCACTCATTCCCATGGAGATCTCTAAAAGATCGGGATTGATTTCTTTTAAGCTTTCAAAAGTATTTTTCAAAGTTGTAAATTCTTCTTTAATTTGCATTGTATTATCCGTAAAACTTGCCATTCCCATCACGCCAACAATCGAAATATTTTTTAAACTCTTAAAATGATCCGAATCAATTATGGAGTGCGCATCTTCTGAAGTCATTCCAAATTTGGTATCTTCTTTTGCAATTTTAAGTTGTAATAAACATGAAATGGTACGGTCGTTTTTTTCGGCTTGTTTGTTGATTTCATTGAGTAACTTTAGGGAGTCAACCCCATGAATCAAATCTACAAATGAAGCCATGTATTTGACTTTATTTCGTTGCACATTTCCAATCATATGCCATTGGATATCTTTTGGCATTTGCTGCTGTTTTTCGGCCATTTCTTGGATTTTATTTTCGCCAAAAATGCGTTGACCAGCAGCATAGGCTTCCATTAAGTCCGCCACGGGTTTTGTTTTAGAAACAGCGACCAAAGTTACTTGATCGGGAAGTTGCGATTGTAGTTGTGATAAATTGGTGTTTATAGACATAATTAAAACTCGTATATAGTGATTCCACTTCTTAGTTTCGGATAGATATAGGTGCTTTTTGGGGGCATCACGGCACCTGCATCTGCAATGGCTTTTAATTCTTTTGTTTCAACAGGGAAAAGTCCAAATCCAACCGCATAATCCCCTTGGTCCACAGCGGTCTTAATCTGTTCTAAACTATCAGATCCATGGATATAATCAATGCGTTTATTAGTTCGAACGTTTGTAATTCCTAAAATTGGTTCCAACAGATGTGTTTGTAAAATGTAGGTATCCAGTTGATGGATCGCAGATTGACTGTTTTCCATTGGTTGACGCAAAGATAAGCAATAAAATTCGCCTCCTAAATACATCGATATTTCATTCTTTTCAACGCTTTTATAGGCATATTTTCCTTTATTCTCCACTTTAAATAGGGTGCTTATTTTTTTTAAAAATGCATCAATACTTAAGCCGTTTAAGTCTTTAATCACCCTGTTGTAATCCTGTATCTTTAGTTGACTTTCAGGGATCAAATAGGTCAAAAAATGATTATGAGATGTGTTTGTTGGAGTCTTTTGTTCGGAGTTCAGCTCTTTTGCTAAAAGTGCGGAGGATGCAGAGCGATGATGCCCATCAGCAATATAAAGACTAGCAATGTTTCCAAATGCTTTTTGAATAAAACTCACCTCTTTTTGGGTTTCAATTCGCCAAAGCTTGTGAGTTTCATTTTCGGAGTTCCAAAAATTTATTTCTACGGCGTTTAATTTCGCCTTCTGAATTCCATACTCAACAGTCTCATCATCTGGATACGTAAGGAGTACTGGTGCCGCGTTGAAGCGCACTGTTTTGAGATATGTTTTAAATTTATTTTCACGTTTCGAAATAGTTGCCTCATGTTTTTTAATCACATTCGTTTCATAATCGTCTACATGAGCCGTGGCTAAAATACCACAAAATCGGAGTCCGTTTTCTTGTAGAGTTTCATAAATATAGAAAGCAGGAGTCGTGTCTTTAATAAGAACTTTAGTGGCTTTGAAATTTTCATATTTCTGTTTGACCAGTTCATAACGCTTTGCGATATCGAGAGCAAAATTGGTATTCTTTTTTAAATTAATAATACTTAAAAATGAGCTCGGATTATTTTTTAAATTAGCTACTAATTCTATTTGAGAATACGTTTTATACGATTTTGAACAAAAATTTTGAAGGTTCGTTTTTGAAGGACGAACCGCTCTAAAGGGGTTAATTTTCGCCATTTTTACAGTTGGAGTTTTAGGGTGTATTTTAAGAAAATTGGGGAGCGACGACGATCGCTTTACGATCGGTTGAATAATCATAAAACCCTTCCCCCGTTTTTACACCATATTTTCCGGCGCGAACCATATTCACCAACAGAGGGTTTGGTGCATATTTAGGGTTTTTAAATCCGTCATACATCACTTTTAAGATCGATAAACAAACGTCTAGTCCAATAAAATCGGCTAGTTCTAGTGGGCCCATTGGGTGAGCCATTCCAAGTTTCATAACCGTATCAATTTCTTTGACACCTGCGACTCCTGAGTAAAGCGTTTCGATGGCTTCATTGATCATTGGAATCAAAATTCGATTGGCTACAAATCCAGGGTAATCATTTACAATCACGGGCGTTTTACCAATTTCTTCAGTTAGTGAAACGATAAAATTCATGACTTCTTTTGATGTATTGTAGCCTGCAATGATCTCCACTAATTTCATAATGGGCACTGGATTCATAAAGTGCATCCCAATCACGCGTTCCGGTCTTGAAGTAACCGCAGCAATTTGCGTGATAGAAATTGAGGAGGTGTTGGTTGCTAAAATGGTGTCTTCTGGGCATGCTTCATCTAATTGTCTGAAAATTTGAAGTTTTAAATCTACATTTTCAGTTGCTGCTTCAACGACTAAGCTGGCATATTCAACCCCTTCAGTGATATCGGTAAAGGTTGAAATGTTAGCGAGTGTTTTAACTTTGTCAGATGCCTCTATTTTTTCTTTAGCGACCAAACGATCCAAATTTTTTGAAATTGTTTCAAGTGCCGATGAAAGCGCCGTTTGATTGACATCGATTAGCTGTACTTTATAACCTACTTGCGCAAACGTGTGTGCGATCCCATTTCCCATGGCTCCCGCTCCAATAACTGCAATATTTTTCATGCCTATTTATTTAAAAACAATCTATAATTTGATAAGCGACTCTCAAAGCATCAGTCCCGTCTCTTAGTGTGACGACCGGTTTTGTGTTGTTGTTAATTGCATTTGCAAAGCTTTCGAGCTCTTCTAAGATCGCATTATTTGGTGAAATTTCTGGATTTTCAAAATAGATTTGTTTTTTGAGTCCTTCTGCATTTTGTAGAACCATATCAAAATCCCCTGGGATTTCTGGGGCATTTTTCATTTTCACAACTTCTACTTGTTTTTCTAAAAAGTCAACACTGATATATGCATCTTTTTGGAAAAAACGACTTTTTCGCATGTTCTTCATTGAAATGCGACTTGCGGTAAGGTTCGCAACACACCCATTTTCAAACTCAATACGTGCATTGGCAATATCAGGTGTTTCGCTAATGACAGAGACGCCACTTGCGGTGATGTTTTTGACGGGAGATTTCACGACACTCAATATAATATCAATATCATGAATCATCAAATCCAAGACCACTGGGACATCAGTTCCACGAGGATTAAATTCGGCCAAACGATGAGTTTCAATAAACATCGGTGATTGTATGTCATCTTTTACGGCAATAAATGCAGGATTGAAACGTTCCACATGCCCAACTTGACCTCTTAGGTTGTTTTCTGATACTAAAAGACGAATATGTTCGGCTTCTTCGACGGTATTTGTTACAGGTTTTTCAATAAATACATGTTTTCCTTTAGTAATGGCTTTGATCGCACATGTATAATGTGAAAGTGTAGGCGTCACGATGTCGACAACATCGACAGCATCAATTAGCGATTCTAGTGAACTGAAATAGGGATACCCATACTCGTGTTCAACCTTTTTGCCATTAGATTCATCAGGATCATAAAAACCTGTAAGCTCATATTTTTCAGATTGCTGGAGTAATTTAAGATGAATTTTACCGAGATGACCTGCACCCAATACGCCTGCTTTTAACTTCATTTTGTTGATTTTATGTAAAACTATGATTTTTTTATAGTTTTTTTTAGAATTGACGCTTAAATATATCAAAAAAAACACGTTTTAAAACGGATTACTTAAATGTTTAATTATCTATTTCATCTGTTTTTATTGTTTTTAATAGCTTTTATTATCTACGTTTTTGTCTCATAAATCATCGGTTATACTTTTTTTACTTCCGTTTATTACGTGTATCTGCCGTTGATTACAATTAACTTTTTAATTGTAATATATAGCTATACATTTAGGTAGAAGTCGTGCGAATAATTATTTATCATTAAATGTATAAGCTCCAATTGATCCTTACGATTTATTTTCTTTTTGTAGTCACGAATGTGTTTACTCAGCCAGCGAGAAATCAGATGCCAACAGTGCTAAAGTCTGTATTAACACAGGCAGGATCAAGGGCTGTTTCGTATGAGTATGCCAATGCCGATGGCGTTGTAAAAACGACTAAAATCCAACAGAGTATTGGTCAAAATGGGGCCGTAGGATTGTCTAATATTTCTAACCATTCAGTTCAACAAGGATTTTTAAATCGTGTTAAGTTATTGAATGTTGACAATACAACCGTTGAATTTGTTGAAACCATGGATTTGATCATCTATCCCAATCCATTTAAAGATTTTATAAAAATTAAATTTTCAAAACCCACGATGTATCCGATTCAAATTGATGTTTTTGATGTGCGAGGGCGTTTGGTATTGAACCGGGCGTTTCAACCTTCTGGTCAAATTACAGTCTCTATGGACCGTCTGGAGGATGCAAGTTATATCATTCGTATTTCAAGTGGCAGTTCTAAGTTTCTTAAAAAGCTAATAAAAGGCAGGTATTAACACAATGAAAATAAAGATCATAACATATAGTTTTTGGTTTTTGGTAGGCTTTACTAGCTATGCTCAAACCTTATACGTTGAAACCTCTCTATCAAGTGCATATTTTAAGGACTACACCAACGATTTTGGGATGAACACACTCGACAATTCTCATTCAAGCCCCATTGAGCTGGGTATTGGAGGTGGTGTTATTTTTGATGTTTCTAAGAATAAGCGCCTTAAATGGGATTTAGGGATCAACTACAATAAATATAAAATCAACACCAGCTTTGTTGTCGGAAACACCTCCACATCGACCCATTATAATTTATCCTATGTGTCCTTAAAATCAGGACCCTATTACTCGTTAATCGATAAACCAAGAGTCAAATTGCAATTCCATTCTCATGCTTCATTTGATTATTTAGTATTTGGCTCAAATCAATATATTAATGAATTTATAGATCTTACCAGCGGTCACCAACTAAGCAAATTACTGATGAATTATCATTATGGATTGGCCTTGGAGATTTTCATAACGAGTGAGAATTCGTTTTATATAAGTTACGATTCAAAACACAGTTTTAGAGCAACGATTGAAAATGACGAGTCGTATCGACTCAACGTAAATTCTGTGATGTTGGGCTTTCGTTTTAAATTTAAAGAGCTCGAAAATTAACTAAAACCCATGCAAAAACTACTTAAACATATATTCAGAATAGTGTTTCTCATTTTCATGAGTAAGGGACTTTTGTTTGCCCAAACACCCGGGATTAATTACCAGGCTTTAATCTTAAATTCTGAAGAAATTCAAATTCCTGGCACAAATGTAGAAGAAAATCAAGTGCTATTGACTTTAGAAGATGTTTCTTTTCGATTCAGTATTTTAAATGCCTCTTTTGAAGAGTATTATATTGAAACACAAAGCACCATCACGGATGAAAATGGGATGGTTTCATTAATTGTTGGAGAAGGCACGCCTTTGTTGTCAAGCTTTGACTCGATTGCTTGGGACGGTACTTTGAAATACTTGAACATCGAGATTGACATTCACAGACAAAATCAGGGGTTTGTGTTTTTAGACATTCAAAAAATACTGTATTTGCCACAAAGCGGTATGGGTACGACTATGGATATTGTCGAATTCATTGAGGATATACCAATGAATGATAATGTGACTGGTGATTTAATGTGGGTAAAAGATGTGGATCAAAAAGGGAATCCGTCGCTGATGGTTTGGGATGGCGAAAAGTGGAGTTTTGCCAATACGGATTATGACCCCGAAAACGAATTAGGATTGGTCGTCGCTTCAAATTCGAATGATCGTGATCTTCAATATCCAAGTCCAACGACAGGCGATCAAGTTTGGAATCAGACTTGTGAGTGTATTCAGATTTATGAAGGGAGTGAATGGGTTAATATTAATGGGTCCTTAGAGGATATAAAGGCCAGCAATGGAATTAATATAGACGAGAATACAGAGATCAAACTAGGCGGTGTTTTGACGGCCCCCACCGAAATAAATACGGATGCTACCAATACACTTGCCCTTACAGGCTTAGAAGAAATTACACCAACAGTAGATGATGATGTAATGATGGTTAACTCCAATACAGGGGTGATCACACGAACAACTTTAGGGGATCTTTTTCAAGAAGAAGTGACACTTACAATCGCTGCAATAGACGGGCAAAGTCAGTTTGCAACGCCCTTGCCAATCGAAACCCCCAATAAAGTAAATGTGTATCGTAATGGGGTGCGAATCGGATTTTCGGTAGTGAGTATTAACACTGTAAAGCTAGAGCTAGAAGCCGTATGTTATCAGGGCGATGAAATACGAATTGTACAGTACTCTAACTAAATTCATCAATTATAAATAACAATAACTATAAATAATAATAACACCAAATCTAAACACTATGAAAAACAACTATGTAAAAATGGGTCTATTAGCCCTCACAATGATTGCTGCGACGGCTACCGTTCAAGCACAAGACACCAATGCAACGATTGGAAAACAAACGGAAGCCACCTTGGGTGATGTCACTACGGGTGCTGATGCAACTCCAGCAGCGAATGTATTTACGGCTCCAACTGCAGGCGCAGTCACTCAAGGCGGTGCCATTCGCGTTATTGATAACAAGGGTACCAAAAAATTCTTGCAAGTTCAAAATGGGATCACCCAAGTAACAGATACGGCACCAGATGGGGGAATAATCACCACATGGCAATTGGGCGGTGATTTAGTAGATGATACTGAGATCGACTTTAATGGTTCTGCGTTTTCTTTTGAAAATGTAATTCAAGTGAATCCAGCTACAGAAAATCCTGCGACAACTACAAAGGCAGACTCTGATGGTTCAACTACTGGATGGACCCTTTTAGTACGTGATGAAGCCACTGGAGATATCAAAAAAATGTTAGCATCGGATCTCATTGTAAGTGGGCAAACGGTTTTTACAGCCACTCAAGGCACTTTAACGTATGATGTTGCTTCTGGAACGCCAGCAATGGCAGGTGCCAAAATTCCGTTACCTGAATACCAAAAAGTGTGGGTTTATCGCAACGGTGCAAAACTGTTGGCTGGTTTAGATTACACAATTTCAGGGAGCGTCGTCACCTTAGATGAGTCTCCAGGCACTGGTGATTCATGGACCTTGTTTACAGGCGATATTTTAGAAGTTCAGTATTTTAAGTAATTAAAAATAAACCTATAAACACTTAACTGCCTTTAAAATGAGCAGTTAAGTGTTTATAGGTTTCATTCCAATCTAGCAATAAGTGATAATAAATTCTAAAAAATAAAACCAAATCCAATTTAACTCTAATATCCGATCAATGAAATATAAGGGGTCCATTTTTGAATCGAAGTTAAAAGCGATCAGGCTACAGTATTTAGTTTGTATGATTGTAAGCTTAATTGGCTTTCAGATGCATTCTCAAGTCGTCCGAGTCATTGATAACAAAGGGACTATTTCTGAAGTTAATAACAATCAAGTCACCACAGCGACTACAGCCCCTATATCGCCTTTAGAAAACGATATATGGATTGATACTACAACTAATACCGTAAAAGTTTGGGAAGGTACGCCATTGAATGCTTGGCAGGAGATGGCTTCCATTCGCAATTGGATTAGTGATACCAATAGCGGCAGCTATGCCGTTGATCATTTGGTGTCTTATAAAGGCAACATCTATAAAAATCTTACAGGAGTCAATACCGATACTGACCCATCGGCAGACACGCTCAATTGGAATGGTACAAATCCCATTGTGGATCTAAGCGACTATGAATTTATAAAAGAGGGCAACTTAATCCGAGGCGTCGGTTTAGAAGCCATAAGTGGTGGCACTATTGAAAGTCCTACAGGTAATCCTTTGATTAATTATGAACTTGCATTTGATGGCGATCCTAATACTTTTACAGTTGGCAATAACGCTTCTTTTTCTGACGACAAATATGTTTTACCAAGCGCTTTGAATGTACGGAAAATTAAAATTGATTATAGCGGAAGGCCTACAGACACCGCTTATCCAGATTTTTATTTATGGAACGCCTTAGATGTAGAGCTTGTAGCAATTGACGCTCCAACTTTAACTGCAAATGAAAGAAGAACTATAAGCTATGAAACCAATGCTCAAAATACCGCTAAAGTAAGAACTCGAGACGACTCGGGTTCACGAGTTAATATTTACGAAATTTCTTTATATACCATTGAAGCTTCTACAGAAATTCCAACCATTTCAGTGGGGGATACTGTTTTTATTGAGGGCTGTGGCTATGCGACTGTTTTGACAAATGTCGATGGCAATATAACCCTTGAAACGACAAGTCATAATGCAGTGCCGCTTTGGGTCAATACCACCAATGGCGGCAGTTATATAAGCAATGACATTATTAATTACAATGGGGTATTGTATAAAAATTTAACAGGCACCAACCTAGATACCAGCCCTAACGTAGATACTACAAATTGGGCATCAACCGCTTCTTTATTCCAAAGTGATGGGGTCAATAGCATTGATTTAGCGGTACAATCGGATGGAAGCGCAAGAACAGCAGACACTGAAGTTGTGATAACCGACAATGGGAGGCTTGGTGTTGGCACTACTAGCCCAAGCCATAAAGCTGATTTTCATGGAAGTACTGGTGGCGCTAATATAGTAGTTGTTGGCGTAGGAGATGTCGAGGGCTCAACAAATCCATTATTTTACTTACAGGCAGGAGCAGGTGAGGCGGTTATTCAATCGAGGAGAAACCACCCACTGGTTTTAAAAGTAAATAACATACAGAGACTAAAATTAAATACAGACGACAGTGCCGAATTTCGTGGAAATATTCATACAAAAGATTTTTCTACAGAGTGGTTGTCTGATGCGGATGGAGGTTCTTATGCGATAGATTATATCGTGATTCATAATGGTATTTTTTATAAAAACTTAACAGGCACCAACCTAGATACCACTCCTGATTTAGATACTACAAATTGGACTGAAGTCGTGCCAGATTTTGAGGTCGTTCCTTTATGGAAATCTGACACCAATGGCGGCAGTTATGCAACCAATGACATTATTAATTACAATGGGGTATTGTATAAAAATTTAACTGGCACCAATCTAGACACGACCCCAGAATTAGATAGTACTAACTGGGCTGCTTTTGAAAGTGACACAATCGACAGTGTGCCACTTTGGAGTTCAGCGACTAATGGTGGTAGTTATGATATTGATGATATAATCAATTATAACGGGGTATTGTATAAAAACAATACAGGAACAAATACTGATGTAACACCCAATACAGATCTCACAGATTGGGAAGTTTTAGATGCCAGTATTTCGCATTCTACAGGCGTTCAACTTGGAGGAGTTCTCTCAGTGGGTAGTCCAAATACAACCTTTAGCATTTCGGATGGCTTTGGATACATCATAGACAATATGACAGATCCATTTAATCCCGAAGCAGAAAGAATTAATTGGTCGGGGCTTACAAATATAGCGGCTACCAATATTGCCACCCAATTAATTACATTTATCTCCATTGATCAAAACGGTGCTGTGATTCAACAAGCAAGCCGCTGGAGCAATTCTGAACGTAGAGATCGAATCATTATTGGAGTGATTGTACATGTAGATAATATCAGTATTGACGTTGTCAATAATGAACAGCAAGTAGGGCAAGATGCGGTATCCCAAATCTATGATATTTTAAATGGTCTCGGATTTATCAATGTGGAGGGCAATGTGTTTGGTGCCAATGGTTCCAATTTGTTAATCAATAAGACGGCAGGAACCATGCTTGG
Organism: Formosa sp. Hel1_33_131; assembly: GCA_949499105.1. Classification (GTDB taxonomy): domain Bacteria; phylum Bacteroidota; class Bacteroidia; order Flavobacteriales; family Flavobacteriaceae; genus Hel1-33-131. The sequence goes on from CATEFX010000021.1 coordinate 89,993, forward strand.
AAGTGGGATCAATTATGCCAATAATATCAACAACCCGCATCAACTTATTTTACCTGGTTTAACACAAGCCAATTTTCAGTACCGATTGCAAAACGGAACCAATCTAACAGGACTGACCAATCAGACGATTGATCCAGATATTTATGATGTTGGAGGGGTTGCTACCTCAGTACCTGCTAAAAAATATACCATTCAGCATATTTATAGTTTCACCTCTAATAATGTAAAAATACAGCCAGGTCAAGGGTTTTATAATAAAATAGATGAGGCAATAGTTGCTATTAATTCGGATGCTTTTGTAACCGAGCAATCCATAAAAGAAAATGGATTGCTTCGTGGGTATTTAATTATTAAAGAAGGAACCAATGACCTGACCGATGCTAAAAAAGTTCGATTTATCGAGGCCTCTAACATCCCAGGAAGTAAAGGAGGGTCATCGGGCGCTAGTGTATTATTAAGTGCAGTGCCCTTATGGAAATCGAGTTCCAATGGCGGAAGTTATTTATTAAACGATATCATCAATTACAACGGTGTACTATACAAAAACCTCACGTCTGATAATTTAGATACCACTCCTGATTTAGATACCACAAATTGGGTGGCTCTTGCATCTACTTCCCTGAGTGATACCGATGGAGACACCTCCGTCGAAGTAGAACGTACCACAGATAATGATACCGTCTATATTAAAACAAACGGCGTCGACCGATTGACCACAGATGCATCAGGGACAACCTCACGCGGAAAAATTAAAATTAATAATGGACAATTTGCATCCATTAATCATTTAGATATAGGGTTTAATGGGACTACTGGAATCGCTTCTTTTGAATCCATTGGAAATGGCAATACATCAATGGATCTTTATACATCAAATGGAGGGACCCAAAATCTAGGTTTAAGAATAGATAAGGATCAAAACGTTATCATCCCACAAGATCTAACAACAGACACCTTTTCTACTGCTTGGGTAAACAATACCAATGGTGGTGTTTATGTAGTCAATGACTTGGTAATTTATTTAGGAGGAATTTATAAGAATTTAACAGGGAATAATACCAACACGACTCCTAATGCAGATACTACAAATTGGAGTGCAATTGTTGGAGGTTCATCTGTTAATGTTGTCAACTCGTTAAACTCCACTTCAACCGTTGATGCACTGAGCGCAGCGCAAGGGAAAAACCTACAAGACAACAAGCTAAATACTAACAGTGTTATAAATTCAGCGACCTCAACATCAACAACAAGTCCTGTAAGTGCAGCCCAGGTAAGGTTATTAGATATTGGAAAACTAGACAAAGTAGATGTTACAGGCACGGAGCAATTCATGGGGTATCAAATTAATGGTCGAGATGTATATCAGAAATATGTTAGTGGGACCTCACCAACAGGATTTACTAATTTGTATTTAGAGTTTAACGGAGTAAATACCCTACTTTCTGTCGAAGGTGTTATCAAGCGAAATGGGCAATCCCAATGGCATTTAATATCACAAATGGGTAACGATCGCGATGGACATGCAGGGGCAGTTTATCAAGAAAATGATGACATTGCCATGTATGGAGGCGCTCTTTTAGGAGATTTTCAAGGGCAGTCCTTTAAAATTGTATTGAAGTACACGAAGTAGAGTGTTAGTGTATTGAGCTATAAAATTTTAAAAAACTTAGTAGATTAGCCTATCTTTGTTTTTTTAAATCGAAGATTTATCTTCTGCTCAATCATATTTTTGAAAGATACGTTTAAACATAAAGGACTTCGCAAGCAATTAGTGGCAACTTTGGTAACTAAAGGGATTACAGATTCAGCGGTCTTAGAGGCCATTGGATCGATTCCCCGACATCTTTTTATGGACTCTAGTTTTTTGGACCATGCGTACCAAGATAAAGCGTTTCCTATTGCTGCCAGTCAAACGATTTCACAGCCCTATACTGTCGCATTTCAATCCGAGTTGTTGGAAGTTAAGCCATCTGATAAGGTCCTTGAAATTGGCACGGGAAGTGGATACCAAACGGCTGTTTTATGTCTGTTAGGAGCGCATGTGTATAGTATTGAGCGTCAACTAGAACTCTTTAAAAAAACGAGTAAATTTCTACCTAAAATCGGTTATCTTGCCAAACGTCTCATATTTGGAGATGGCTACAAAGGACTTAAAGATGAGGCGCCATTTGATAGTGTCATCGTCACTGCAGGGGCGCCTTTTGTTCCAAAACCATTATTAGCACAATTAAAAATTGGAGGCCGTTTAGTCATTCCTGTTGGAGACGTTGATCAAATTATGACGCTTTACATCCGAAAAGGCGCTAAAGAATTTGAAAAACACGAATTAGGGAATTTTAAGTTTGTCCCGCTTTTAGAAAATAAAAACTAGAAACTAATCCCAAATAACACCCCATCGTTTACAAAACCAGATTGATACGATCGCACATAATCGATTCGTAAAAAACGGTATTTTTTCCAACCGATATTATTAATCCCGAGACTCACTTCTTGATACGGGTTTTGAAACTTTGCAGAAAATCCATGTAAGCCCACAATTAAGTTATAGTTGAGTTTATTAATCAATGGGATCTTTCCTAAAATATAGCCATTAAAATCATGTTCTAAATGGTATTCTAAATAGTTTTCGGACGTACTAAAATCATAATACGCCACGTTTTTAAATGACGTCAAATAATTACCACTCAAATTCACATGGGTTTGATTGCCATTAAAATGCTTAGAATCCATAAATGCTAGTTTGGAGTTCTCAAAAAAGGTGCCTCCCGAAATATTATAACTAAAATCACCTTTATTTTCAAGGCTAAAATTTTGAGATAAATTAACACTTAAATGGTCATAATTATAGTCGGAGTTGGTAGCGGCCATTCCTTTTTCAAAACTAAAATTTAACTTCGGGTATTTAGGTGTATTTAGGTTGTATTTATTTCCTGGGTAGCTCAGGTATTTTTGTCCAAATCGAATAGCCCCATCGAATTTAAACTTTAGGAGGTTATGATTTTCAAAGGGAGCGGATACAAAATTTAAGGCGTCTTTTGGATTGTTACTTGTGTATGATTTATCATCCTGATTTAGGGTCGCGTAATCGGTGCTATTGAACAACGCCCTTCGGTTTTCAAAACTGATAGAAGTGCCTATTCTGAAACCATTAAAAAGCTCTTGACCATAACGGGTTTCTATAAATCGATTTTCAAATAATTTAATGTAATTATCTTCAAAAAGTAAGCTGCTTAAGCTATTTATTAAATTCGAAATAGGGTCTTGATTATTATACTGTTTTACTTTTATACCTGCACTAAATCCTACATTTAAATCATTGATATTATTAAATTTATATCGGAATCCTAGCGTCCCCCGAACTTTTTGAGTGTCAAAACTGTAATTGATCTGACTTTGAAGTTTAAGGTATTTTTTAAACGCATCATAGCGTTTGGTGTATTCAATCTCTAAATTTGAATTGAATCCTTGAACCGTATTAAAATTTAAGCCTTTTAATGGACTACTAATGCTAAATTCTTTGTGTTCAAAAGAATTCTCAAATGAATATCCTGAAATTAAATTACCAAACTTAAATGTATTGTTTTTGGTATCCACCGAATCGCGATAGATTTTGGATTTTTTTAAAGTTTGAACACTATCTTTTTTAATGTAATCAGTGAATTCTTCACGGGTTAGAGGAACTGGACGAAGGGTGTTCCAATAAGTGGAATCTTTTTTATTGGCTTCGGGCGCAAATGCCAAAATTTCATTTGTAAATACAGTCTCATCAAAATTTGTATTCAATTCATAATTGCTGTAGTTCGCTACAAAATTACCATCCCCTTCAAATCCTAGAATTTTATATTCAAAACCAATAGTTTGGGAACGAACCACCCAGTAATCCGTTTTCTCATCATAAGATAAATTTTGTTTAATAGTGACCAAATCAGCTGCTGGGGTTTGAATTTGGCTGCCAGTCACTTGTAATTCAATACCATAGATACTCCATTGGTCTTCCACAATATAAAGAACCCCCGAAAATACCCGATCGTTTTCACGACGTGGAATCACTTGAATTTTATTAATTAAATTCCCACGATTGTCATAAAAAACGCCTTCAAGTTTATAGCGGTAATAATTAAAAGCATACGCTGCAATTGGGGATACAATTTCTGCATTAATCTCAACCGTATTTTTGTAAAAGTTATAATCAACATCACTCGCAGTGTTAAAGCTAAATCCGTTTGAATCGCCACTTATTTTCGAAGCAATAATTTTTTCTGACAATTTATCAGGTTTTTGATACTTTATTTTGGAGATGGTTTCCGATAAATAGATAATTCCCGAACGGGTGGAGTCTAATTCAACATCGAACGTCACCTCTTGTCCCATAAATTTTTTGGGCGCATTTTTGATGCGAATGAGGCCTTTAGAATAAAAATCGGCAGCATATGAATTGATGGTTTCTAAATGCGATTTTCGGGCAGCAATGGACGCTCTTATAATTCGATTTGCAGGGTTTTCATTTCTAGTGATGACCACTTCATTTAGAGAGATCGATTCTTCCGCTAATTGAATGTTTAGTTCATGTGGAAACTGTTCCACTTTAATAACTTTAGTTTGTGTTTTAAATCCAATAAATTGGTAAACAATTGAATAGGTGCCTGGTTTTGAGAGGGCTAATTCATAATCACCTTGGTCATTTGAAGTCGTGCCCGTATAGGAATTTTCAATGTAAATATTAACGTAAGGGACCGGTTGGTTTTTAACATCGGTGATCGTCCCTTTGAGTTGCGCGTTTACAGATAGAGAACAAATAAGGAATAAAAATAAATAACGCATGTAGGTTTTTGGTTTAGATTACATGAGTATAGACGATACTCTTAAAGAGATGTTACAAAAGTTACTTAAAATTCTTCTTTACACGATCTAAATCACGTTTATTATCACGGTCTTTGATGGTTTCCCGTTTGTCAAATAGCTTTTTTCCTTTTGCTAAGGAGATCCTCAGTTTTGCAAACCCTTTATCATTGATGAAAAGTTTTAAAGGAATAATCGTTAGACCCGAATTTTTCACTTCTTTCTCAAGTTTTTTGAGTTCTTTTTTGTTGAGTAATAGCTTTCGTTCTGCTTTGGGGGCATGGTTATAATGATTTCCAAAATCATATTCTTGAATGGTCATATTAATCACAAAAAGCTCCCCTCGTAAATTAAACTCACAAAAACTTTCTGCAATCGATGCTTTATTCTCGCGAATGGATTTAATTTCGGTACCAGTTAATACAATACCAGCGATGTATGTATCTAATAGATCATACGTAAATCGTGCTTTTTTGTTTAATATGTTAACGGACTTTTTCATTGAAGGTCAAAACTAAGCAAATTATTAATCGATTGCTAGAGGAGTCTATAATTTATCGGAATTTTAATTGGTAATTTTTCTAAAATATTTTTTTAGTAACGGTGTATTTCCATACAAAAAAGCAATGCTTTTTTTATTTCTAAAATTCGCACTGCTTTTTAACTAACTAACCAACACTTATAAGACGATGTTTGTTGAGATTTGTTACAATTTTTCTGAAATTAAATCACTTTGATTCCTAAAGACCAATTGATTTTCGAAAGCATCTAATAAAATGATACTGTTGGAAGTAATGGTTCCTGCCAAAAGTTCTTTACTTAAGGCATTGAGGACTTCCTTTTGAAGGACTCGTTTTACTGGGCGCGCACCATATTCAGGTTGATAGCCTTTAGAGGTTAAGTATTGGATAGCCTCTGGCGTAGCGTCAAATGTGATTCCTTGAGTTTCAATAATTTTAGAAATTGATTTGAGTTGTATTGCGACAATCGATTCAATATCTTTTTTACTGAGTGGTGTGAATAAGATCGTGTCATCAATTCGATTTAAAAATTCAGGTCTGACCGACTTTTTCAATAATGCCAAGACCTCTACTTTAGCCGCTTCCATGGCTGTAGTTGAGTCTTTTAGAGTGTCAAACTGCGCTTGAATCAGCTCACTTCCTAAGTTTGAAGTCATGATAATAATGGTATTTTTAAAATCTGCTATCCGTCCTTTATTATCAGTTAAACGCCCTTCATCTAAAACTTGTAGAAGAATATTAAAGGTGTCGGGATGCGCTTTTTCAATTTCATCTAACAACACCACAGAATAGGGTTTACGACGAACGGCTTCTGTTAACTGGCCACCTTCTTCGTACCCCACATAACCGGGAGGGGCTCCTATCAATCGGCTGACCGAATGACGCTCTTGATATTCACTCATATCGATCCGAGTTAATGCATTTTCATCGTCAAATAAATAAGCTGCTAAGGTTTTAGCGAGTTCCGTTTTTCCAACCCCTGTAGTGCCTAAAAACAAAAATGTCCCAATTGGTTTTTGAGGGTTTTGCAATCCAGATCTACTTCGTCGAACTGCGTCACTCACCGCTGTGACCGCTTCATCCTGCCCAATAACTCTTTTGTGAAGCTGTTTTTCGAGCGTTAATAATTTTTCACGCTCAGATTGAATCATTTTAGTCACTGGGATTCCAGTCCATTTGGCAACAACTTCTGCGATATCTTCATAGGTAACTTCTTCCTTTATCAAAGCCGTTGATTGGTTTTTAATCAGCTCTTTTTGGAGGACTTCCAAATGTTCTTGAGCCTCTTTTATTTTCCCATAACGAATTTCGGCTACGGCCCCATAATCACCATCACGTTCCGCACGTTCTGCTTTGTTTTTAAACTCTTCAATATCAGATTTAGCTGCTTGTACACGATCTACCAAATCTTTTTCACTGCGCCATTTGGCCTCCAAATCGTTACGCTCTTCTTTAATATTAGCCAGATCGGCTCTTAAAGATTTGAGCTTAGTTTCATCTTTTTCTCTTTTAATAGCCTCAATTTCGATTTCTAGTTGCCGAACTTTTCGATCCAAAACATCTAATTCTTCAGGTTTTGAATTTATCTCCATACGTAATTTTGAAGCTGCTTCATCCATCAAATCAATTGCTTTATCTGGCAAAAAACGATTGCTAATGTATCGGGTTGAAAGTTCTACGGCTCCAATGATAGCTTCATCTTTGATGCGCACTTTGTGATGTGTTTCATACGTTTCTTTCAGTCCTCTAAGTATAGAGATTGCACTTTCTGTATCGGGTTCATCGACGATTACTTTTTGAAAGCGACGTTCCAACGCTTTGTCTTTTTCAAAATATTTTTGATACTCATCTAAGGTCGTTGCTCCAATGGCTCTGAGCTCTCCGCGAGCAAGTGCGGGTTTCAAAATATTGGCGGCATCCATAGCACCTTGTCCGCCACCGGCTCCAACCAATGTGTGAATTTCATCGATAAAAAGAACGATATCTCCTTCGCTTTGTGTAACTTCTTTGATGACTGATTTTAAACGTTCTTCAAACTCCCCTTTATACTTTGCACCTGCGATTAAGGCGCCCATGTCGAGGGCAAAAATTTGTTTATCTTTTAAGTTTTCAGGAATATCTCCTGCAATGATTCGATGTGCTAAACCCTCTGCAATCGCTGTTTTTCCTGTGCCTGGTTCGCCGATCAGTATAGGATTATTTTTAGTGCGTCTTGATAATATTTGTAAGATTCGCCTGATCTCCTCATTTCGCCCAATCACAGGATCCAAACGGTTGTCTTTAGCCATTTGATTGAGATTGGTAGCATATTTATTTAGTGCGTTATAGTTGTCCTCTTGGCTTTGTGATGTTACAGAATGTCCTTTACGCAGACTTTCTATCGCACCTTTAAGGTCCTTTTCGGTCACTCCTTGGTCTTTTAACATTTGTGCAATTGAGGACTTCGAAGCAAAAATTGCAACCAGTAAATCTTCGATCGCCACAAACTCACCTCCCGATTTTTTGGCCTCCAAATCAGCCTTTTGAAGCGTCTTAGTCGTCTCTCTCGATAATTTCTGATCCCCATTGCTCACGGTCGGAAAATGCTCCAATGCTTTATTTAGTAATTGCAATAGCAAATCAAGATTAATATCTAATTTTTTTAATAAAAAGGGGAGGACATTTTGATCGATTTCATAAATCGCTTTAAATAAATGTTCATTTTCTATTTGAGAATGTCGGTAGCCCAATGCAATTTGTTGAGCTTGTTGTAGGGCTTCTTGTGATTTTATTGTATAATTGTCAAAGTTCATAATGGGTGTTTTTATAGTATGATTGGGTCAATAATCTTACCATATAAACAGTCAAGACAAAATGACACTAAACCACTTAAATAGCTGACTTTTAGTCAGTTTTGTAATTATTTAAATTTAATTTATGGGAATTTTTAATTCATTATTTAAACCTAAAACCGAAGGCATTAACTGGCCAGGTGTCCAACTAGAATCCATGGATCAATTGGAAGCTTTAATTAGCGCTTCAAATACAATACCTCAATTGATTTTTAAGCATTCGACTCGTTGCAGTATCAGTCGGTTTGTACTATCAGATTTTATGGCACATTTTTCCTATTCGGATACTGAATTTGGCGCCAATTATTTAGACTTGTTAAATCATCGAGACATCTCTGGTGCCATTGCAGAACGCCTTGGCGTTTTCCATCAATCACCACAATTGATTGTGATAAAAAATGGAAAAGCAATTGCACATGCGTCACACGAAGGGATTAATGAACTTCAACTAAGTCAATTTAAATAATCGACTAAATACCGAGTTCGTCTAAAAGTGAAATCAGTCCCTCACTCGATGGGCGAGGGGCATCTGCGTCAATAATATTTCCATTAGGATCTATTAATATAAATCGAGGGATTCCACTAATTTTATAATCTTGTATGAAGTCGGTTTTCCATCCATTTCCTGAAAACAATTGAACGCCCGATAATTCTTTTTCACTCACCATTGTTTTCCAAGCTTCGTGGGCTTTCTCTAGCGTTCCACTACGACGAGCATCGTCCACAGAAATACTAATAAACTCAATATTTTTAGCATGGTATTTTGATTCTAATTCTTGTAAAAATGGAATTTCAACTTTACAAGGCCCACACCAAGTTGCCCAAATATCAACATACACAAATTTTCCTTTAAAGTCGCTTAATGAACTGACACCCCCTTTATGATTTTCATAATTAGTAAACTCAGGAGAGGCCATTCCTTTAGGAAACAACGTTTTCATTCCTTGTTTTTCTAAGAAATATTCATAGTACGATTTACGCATCAATTTTAAATTCTCAGACTGCTCTTCAAAAAAAGCAGCATCCAGTTGTTTAAACTCATTTTTCAAAGAATTATAGACAACTTCTAAATCATTAAATGATTTTGAAAACTCAGCTTCAGATCCATCAAAAATATTTTGAAGGTATTTTTCTTGCAGTAGATTATTGGTAATTATGAAATTACTTTTATCGGCACCGTCTCCTTTAAATTTTAAAGTTTCGTCAAAAGCATTGGTGTCTAATGTGAAAGAAGTTGAGTTGTTATTTTTTAAATAGATCATTCCCACTTCATTACCATCAAAAAAGGTAAAAAGGCCTTCTTTTATATGAAGGGTGTCGCTAAAAGTTCCATCATCATTTACTTGAATTTCTTTTTTGTATCCTTCTCTATTGCTGATGGTTATTTTTTTAAACTCATTAAAATTCGTGATTTCTCCAGAGAGCGTCACGTAGTTTTTAGGCGTTTCTGTACAAGAGCTGAATATCAATATGGATAAAAGTAGCGTAAAAAACGATTTCATGATATTGTAATTTAGTTGAGTTATCTTTCAAAAGTAAGTTAATCCACTTACTAAATTAATAAATTAACAATTATTTGCATATCTACTGTGGAATGTTCAATTTTGAAACACACAAACACCAATCAAATGCATATAATAAGTTCGAAATCGTTAAGCTTGCCGGATCTTAGAACGCTTATTCTTGAAGGCTCCAAAATTAAGCTTTCATCTGAAGTTATACAAAAAATTCAGGAGTGTCGGGAGTATTTAGATCAAAAAATCGCAACGACTTCAGAACCTATCTATGGGATTAATACAGGATTTGGTGCTTTGTGTGATGTTAGAATCCATGCCGAAAACCTCACTAAATTACAAGAAAATCTAGTTCGGTCACACGCTTGTGGGATGGGAGATTTGGTGCCAAAACACATTGTAAAGTTGATGCTTTTATTAAAAATAAAATCCTTGAGCTATGGTCATAGTGGGGTGCAATTAGCCACTGTTACCCGATTGGTTGCTTTTTATAATAATGATATTTTACCCGTCATTTATACCCAAGGGTCTTTAGGAGCTTCGGGCGATCTTGCGCCACTGGCTCACTTGGCATTGCCGCTCATTGGCGAAGGAATGGTTTGGTATAAAGGCACTCAAAAGTCTACTTCTGAAGTTTTAGAGGGATTTGATTGGCGTCCAATAACCCTTCAATCGAAGGAAGGCTTGGCTTTGCTTAATGGCACACAGTTTATGACTGCTTACGGCGTACATTGTTTATTAAAGTCTCACAAATTATCCTATATGGCCGATTTGATTGGGGCGTTGTCATTGGATGCTTATGATGGGAGGACAGAACCTTTTGACCCTTTGGTGCAACTGGTGCGTCCTCATAATGGACAGATAAAAACGGCGGCTCGTATTCTAAGTTTTTTAGAAGACAGCGACTTAATGAAGCAGCCGAAACCACATGTTCAGGATCCGTATTCATTTCGATGCATGCCACAAGTTCACGGCGCAACCAAAGACACGCTGTCTTTTGTAAGCAATACTTTTATAACCGAAATTAATGCCGTCACCGATAATCCTAATATATTTACTAAAGATGATAAAATAATTTCAGGAGGAAATTTTCATGGGCAACCATTAGCGTATGGGTTTGATTTCTTAAAAATTGCCATGGCCGAATTGGGTAATATTTCTGAAAGAAGAACCTATCAATTGATTACAGGTTTGAGAGGATTGCCTTCTTTTTTAGTTGATAAATCGGGTTTAAATTCGGGGCTTATGATTCCTCAATATACGGCTGCGAGTATTGTGAGTACAAACAAACAATTAGCCACGCCTGCCAGTGTCGATTCTATTGTCTCTTCCAATGGGCAAGAAGACCATGTCAGTATGGGCGCAAATGCGGCTGTACAAGCGTATCAAATTTTAGAAAATGTAGAACGAATTTTAGCGATTGAGTTGCTAACTGCTTCTCAGGCATTGTTTTTTAGAACCAAAAAAACATCTCCATTTCTATCTGCGGTCGTTTTTAGTTTTAGATCTAAAATCCCAAAAGTTACTGAAGATAGAATGCTTCATAATGATATTGTAAAAGCCGTCGACTTTATTCAAACACTTGAACTAGAAAATGATCTTTTGTTCAATTAAGCCATAAAAAAAGCCCCACAATGTGAGGCTTTATTTTTAAGATTCTTTCGCCTTATTGGGCGATGTTATATTGATTTCTAACTTAGAATCATCTTTACCAATGTCTAGCGTAATGGTATCGCCTTCATGTACATTAGACTTAATAATTTCTTCGGCGAGAGCATCTTCAACGTATTTTTGAATGGCACGTTTTAGAGGCCGGGCGCCATACTGTTTGTCAAATCCTTTTTCGGCAATAAAACTTTTTGCTTTTTTGCTCAATTTGAGTGTATACCCTAGTTCCGAAATACGTTCAAGGAGTTTGCCAAGTTCGATATCAATAATGATATCAATATCTTCTTTTTCTAAGTTATTGAATACGACAACATCATCAATTCTATTTAGAAACTCTGGAGCAAATGCTTTTTTAAGAGCGTTTTCGATGACGCTTCTCGCATTTGAACTTTCTTGCGATTTTTGTGCCGAAGTTCCAAATCCAACGCCAGAACCAAAATCTTTCAGTTTTCGAGCGCCAATATTAGAAGTCATAATAATAATGGTGTTGCTGAAATCAATTTTTCGACCTAAGCTGTCTGTTAAAAATCCATCATCTAAAACTTGAAGGAGCATATTAAAGACGTCGGGATGTGCTTTCTCGATTTCATCTAAAAGAACAACGGCATAGGGTTTGCGTCGAATTTTTTCGGTGAGCTGACCGCCTTCTTCATACCCTACATATCCTGGAGGTGCCCCTACCAATCTTGAGATTGCAAATTTTTCCATGTATTCGCTCATGTCAATTCTCACTAGGGCATCTTCACTGTCAAATAATTCTCTGGCAAGAACTTTAGCGAGTTGTGTTTTACCAACGCCTGTTTGTCCTAAAAATATAAATGACCCAATGGGCTTATTGGGATCTTTAAGTCCAGCACGATTCCTCTGAATCGCTTTCACAACCTTTGAAACTGCTTCGTCTTGGCCAATCACTTTACCGTTAATGAGCTCAGGGAGTTTTGATAATTTATTACTTTCTTTTTGTGCAATTCGATTTACAGGAATACTGGTCATCATAGATACTACTTCTGCCACGTTTTCTTCGGTGACCACAATACGGTTTAATTTGGAATCGGTTTCCCATTTTTCCTGCGCTTCTGCAAGGCTTTTTTCTAAACGTTTTTCGTCATCCCTAAGTTTAGCAGCTTCTTCATATTTCTGTTTTTTAACAACCGAATTTTTAGTGGCCTTCACTTCTTCAAGTTCTGCTTCTAATTCAACAATTTGATCTGGCACATTAATATTTGTGATGTGGACTCGCGAGCCGGCCTCATCCAATGCATCAATTGCTTTGTCAGGTAAAAACCGATCGGTCATGTAGCGATTTGTTAGTTTGACACAGGCTTCAATAGCGGCATCTGTATAATCGACATTATGATGATCTTCGTATTTGTTTTTAATATTATTTAAAATCTCAATGGTTTCCTCAACGGTGGTCGGCTCTACAATGACCTTTTGAAAACGACGTTCTAGTGCGCCATCTTTTTCGATATGTTGTCTGTATTCATCAAGTGTTGTCGCTCCAACACATTGTAGTTCGCCACGTGCTAAGGCAGGCTTAAACATGTTAGAAGCATCTAAACTTCCGGTGGCGCCACCAGCACCGACAATGGTATGAATTTCGTCAATAAATAAAATGATGTCATCATTTTTTTCAAGCTCATTCATCACTGCTTTCATGCGTTCCTCAAATTGACCACGGTATTTTGTACCGGCCACAATACTCGCTAAATCTAAAGTCACGACGCGTTTATTAAATAAGATTCGTGAGACCTTTCGTTTGATAATTCGAATGGCCAAGCCTTCTGCTATGGCCGATTTGCCGACACCAGGCTCGCCAATGAGTAAAGGGTTGTTTTTCTTTCGGCGACTCAAAATTTGAGACACTCGTTGGATTTCTTTTTCACGCCCAACAACAGGGTCTAATTTTCCTTCTTCAGCCATGGCTGTAAGATCTCTACCAAAATTGTCTAGAACAGGTGTTTTAGACTTTTTGGTCCCTTTCTGAGTTCCACTTTGACCAAATGAACTGTCTTTATCCTCTTCTTTTGGGAGGTCTTCACTCGGAAAAGATTCTGCTTTTGGAGTACTATCAGTGTATGAATCGTCGTTTGTGATCATATATTTAAATTGTTCTTTTACACCCTCGTAATCCACTTTTAGTTTATTTAAAAGTTTCGTTGTAGGGTCGTTTTCATTTCTCAAAACACATAAAAGTAAATGTGCCGTATTTATAGATTTACTTTGAAAGAGTTTGGCTTCCAAAAAAGTTGTTTTTAAAGCACGTTCAGCTTGCCGTGTCAAATGAAGGTTCTTCTTTTCATTGGAAGAAACCATGATACTTGGATTGGCAGGACTCAGAATTTCTACTTTGCGACGCAAATGACTCAAATCAACATCCAATGCATTTAAAATATCGATTGCTTTGCCATTGCCATCTCTTAAAAGCCCCAACATAAGATGTTCGGTGCCAATAAAATCATGACCCAGACGTAGTGCTTCTTCTTTGCTGAAAGAAATTACATCTTTAACTCGAGGGGAAAAATTATCATCCATAAAAATTCTTTGGTTAAAATTACAAATTCAAAGGCATTAAATCAAAAACTATACCTCATTTATTTTTCATTAATACAAATGATAGTAAAAACTAATTAAAATCAAAATTTTTGGAGCTGTATTTATTAACGATTTAGCTTCTTTAAATTGTTGATAAATTTGATTAAAAAAGCCACAGAAATTCGATCAATAATAATTTGAAAAGTAGTATATTAGCTTGGTTATAAAACATACAAAAATATAGTGTAAAATGATAGAAGGCGAAAAGTTAATCCCCATTAATATTGAAGATGAAATGAAGTCGGCCTACATCGATTATTCGATGTCGGTTATTGTGTCTCGAGCACTTCCTGATGTAAGGGATGGTTTGAAGCCTGTTCATCGCAGGGTATTGTTTGGAATGCACGAACTTGGTGTGAGATCAAACACCGCTCATAAAAAATCGGCAAGAATTGTTGGGGAAGTTTTAGGAAAGTATCACCCGCATGGAGACACCTCTGTATATGACGCCATGGTTCGTATGGCTCAGGAATGGAGCTTGCGATACATGTTAGTTGACGGACAAGGAAATTTCGGATCGATTGATGGCGATAGTCCTGCAGCAATGCGTTATACGGAAGCCAGAATGCGTAAAATATCGGAAGATATGCTTGCGGACATTGATAAAGAAACGGTGGATCATAAATTAAATTTTGATGACACCCTCCAGGAACCAACGGTTTTACCAACCCGAATTCCAGGACTATTGGTCAATGGTGCATCTGGGATTGCAGTAGGGATGGCGACCAATATGCCCCCTCATAATCTCACCGAAGTGGTAGACGGAATTACAGCCTATATTGAAAATCCTGAAATAGAAATAGATGAATTAATTACACATGTCAAAGCCCCTGATTTTCCAACAGGTGGAATTATTTATGGCTATGATGGTGTTAGAGAAGCGTTCAAAACAGGCCGAGGTCGAGTGGTCATGCGTGCAAAGGCTAATATTGAAGAAGTAAACGGACGTGAATGTATCATCGTGACCGAAATCCCTTACCAAGTCAATAAAGCCGATATGATTAAGAAAACGGCCGATTTGGTAAATGATAAAAAAATGGAAGGTATTTCTACCATTCGTGATGAATCAGATCGAAACGGAATGCGTGTTGTCTATGTCTTAAAAAGAGATGCCATTCCTAACATTGTTTTAAATAAACTCTATAAATATACAGCACTACAATCGTCTTTTAGTGTCAATAATATTGCGTTGGTAAATGGCCGTCCAGAAATGTTGAATCTGAAAGATATGATTCATCATTTTGTAGAACACCGACATGAAGTGGTGGTGCGACGTACTACTTACGAGCTTAGAAAAGCCGAAGAACGCGCGCATATTTTAGAAGGTTTAATTATTGCTTCCGATAATATAGACGAAGTCATTGCCATCATCAGAAGTTGTTCGAATGCAGAAGAAGCCCGAGAAAAATTAATAGAACGTTTTAAACTCAGCGAGATTCAATCCAAAGCGATTGTTGAAATGCGATTAAGACAATTGACAGGTTTAGAGCAAGATAAGTTACGTGCAGAGTACGAAGCGATCATGAAAACGATTGATGATTTAAAAGATATTCTTGATAAAAAAGAACGTCGAATGATCATTATTAAAGACGAACTTGCTGTAGTTAAAGATAAGTATGGAGATGAGCGTCGTTCTGTGATCGAGTATGCAGGAGGCGATTTATCAATCGAAGATATGATTCCGAATGAGCAAGTTGTCATTACAATTTCACATGCAGGCTATATCAAACGAACGTCATTAACTGAATATAGAACTCAAAATAGAGGCGGGGGTGGACAAAAAGCCTCAACCACACGTAACGAAGATTTCCTAGAACATTTATTTGTTGGAACCAATCACCAGTATATGTTGTTTTTCACTCAAAAAGGAAAATGTTTCTGGATGCGTGTGTATGAAATTCCAGAAGGAAGTAAAACGTCTAAGGGGCGTGCCATTCAAAATTTAATAAATATTGAACAAGATGATAAAGTCAAAGCCTTTATTTGTACACAAGATCTAAAAGATGAAGACTATACCAACTCGCACTATGTGATTATGGCGACTAAAAAAGGACAAGTCAAAAAGACGTCCTTAGAACAGTATTCTCGACCAAGAACCAACGGAATTAATGCCATCACCATTAAGGAAGATGA
Organism: Formosa sp. Hel1_33_131; assembly: GCA_949499105.1. Classification (GTDB taxonomy): domain Bacteria; phylum Bacteroidota; class Bacteroidia; order Flavobacteriales; family Flavobacteriaceae; genus Hel1-33-131. Next base: position 106,094 of record CATEFX010000021.1, read on the forward strand.
TGAATTATTAGAAGCAAAACTAACCACTGGCGAAAGTCAAGTTATGCTCGCCTTAAAATCAGGAAAAGCCATTCGATTTGAAGAAGCCAAAACACGTCCAATGGGTCGTGGTGCTTCAGGAGTTCGTGGGATTACTTTAGCGCATGATTCAGATGAGGTGATCGGAATGATTGCCGTAGATGATATGGAAAGTAATATCTTAGTAGTTTCTGAAAATGGGTATGGTAAACGTTCGAGTTTAGAAGATTACCGAATTACGAATCGAGGTGGAAAAGGGGTTAAAACAATTTCAATCACTGATAAAACAGGTAATTTAGTTTCCATCAAAAATGTCACCGATGAAGATGACTTAATGATTATCAATAAATCAGGCGTTGCCATACGATTGGCTGTGGAAGATTTAAGAGTCATGGGGCGTGCCACTCAAGGGGTTCGCTTAATTAATCTTAAAGGGAATGATTCCATTGCAGCTGTCGCGAAAGTCATGCGTGAAGATGAGGAAGAGCTCGAAGCTAATAACGATCAGTCAGATGATGGTAGTACTTCCGAAATCAATAGCGATCAAACAGATGGCACAACTTTTGATAAAAAAGAAGAGGAACAATAATTAAAATTTAGAACATAATGAACAAGTATTTTGTATTAGTGATAGCGTTAACCCTAGGGTTTTCTGCGATTGCACAAAAAAAAGAATTAAAAACAGCTGCGAAAGAATTGAAAAAAAATAATTTCGAAGCCGCTGTAACTGCTCTTGATGCTGCCGAAGCATTGATGTCTCAAATGGATGATAAATCAAAGAGTCAATATTACTTATTTAAAAGTAAATCACTTTTCAAGAACGGCAAAGCTAATTTTAACGATGTAAAAAAAGCTACTGAAGCTTTGGAATCGATTACAAATTCATCTTTTAAACAAGAATCTACTGCCCATAAGCAATTGATTTTCGCACATCTAGTGAACAAAGCAAGTAAATTATATGAAAAAGATAAGTTCCTAAAGTGTTCTGAGCATTTTGAAAGTGCTTATCGTGTGTCTCAAAAAGATACAGTGTATTTGTATTATGCCGCTTCTACAGCTACGAGTGCAAAAGCATATGATCAATCATTATCCATGTATGAAGAGTTGAAGTCTTTAGGATATACAGGGATTGAAAAACAATATTTTGCAATTAGTAAAGAAGATCAAAAAGAAGAGTCGTTTGGTAGCAAAGTGTTAAGAGATGTGTCTGTCAAATCAGGAACTCATTCCTCACCAACTGATAAACTGACCGATTCTAAGTTTCCAGAAATCATCAAACAGATAGCTTTAATTTATATCGAACTTGGAAATAATGATAAAGCCCTAGAAGCGATGAAATTGGCAAGGTCTGAGAATCCAGATAATGTGAATTTAATTCTTACAGAAGCTAATGTCCACTACAAAATGGGTAATCTCGAAAAGTTTAAGGAGCTATTAGAAATTGCTACTGAAATGGATCCATCCAATGCAGATCTTCAATTTAACCTGGGAGTTATCTCTGCTCAATCAGATGACTTTCTGAATGCTAAAAAATATTATTTAAATGCAATTGAATTAAAGCCAGATTACACCAATGCTTTTATCAATTTAGCAGTTTTAATATTGGATCAAGAAAAAGCAATTTTTAGTCAAATGAATGAATTAGGAACTTCGGCTGCAGATGACAGAAAATATGATCAACTCAAAGCAGATAGAAATCAATTGTATTTGGATGCGATTCCTTATTTAGAAAAAGCTATTGAAACAGATCCAGCTAACTTTCAAGCCGCTAAAACTTTGTCGAATATTTACAGTGCGACTGGAAATACAGAAAAATATAAAGAATATAAAGCTCTTGCCGATTCAATCGAGGAGTAATTATAGTTTACAACGTTGACCTGACCCGTCATAAAAAAAGCCATTCAATTTGAATGGCTTTTTTTATGGGATTATTTTTTTGATAACTCTTAGTTTGTGAGAGTGTGTTCTGGTGTCCACATTATAAATGCCACTTTGATCTAAGAGATCGATCCGGACTTTACCATGTGCGTGAATAATATGATGGTCCTCCATAATAATACCCACATGGATGATATCCCCTTCATTATTGTCAAAAAAAGCTAAATCACCTGGTTCACTTTCTTCTATGAAACTGAGGGCTTCTCCTTGGGAGGCTTGTTGTGAAGCATCTCTCAGAATTTTGAAACCATTTAGTTTATAAACCATTTGAACAAACCCAGAACAATCAATTCCAAAAGGCGTTTTTCCACCCCATAAATAAGGTGTATTTAAATATAATAAGGCGGTTTCAATAAGTTTGGATTTAACCTTATGTCCAACTGATTCAACCCCTTCAAAAGTGTGATTTAAGTAGGGGAGGCCATTCAAAGCTGAGCCTAATAAAATGGGATGTAATTGCTGTTTTTGATTGGATATAAAATCGACCAAATCCATCGCCATTAAGGGCGGTGATTTATGAAGCTGTTTGTAGTCGGATTCTTCGATGAATTGAAATTGCTTATTGTCTATCCAGCCTTCATAGCTGTCAAATCCCAATCGAATTCGACTCCAAGATTTTCGATGTTCCAAAACCTTAAAGTAATCACCATAGAGAACTTGAGAAACCAATTCGCTGGAATCAGAAGCTTCAGATCTTAAAGCGACAACGCTTAAATAGCAAAGGCCGTATTGCATTGCTTATATATTTCGTTCGAGGATTAATGCCGAAGCACCGCCACCACCATTACAAATGGTTGCAGCTCCAATTTTCCCATTATTTTGTTCCAGAACACTTAACAGTGTCACCACAATTCTTGCCCCCGAACATCCTAATGGATGTCCTAAAGAAACCGCGCCGCCATTAACATTCACGTTCGTATCATTGAGTTCTAAAAGTTTCATGTTCGCGAGTCCAACGACTGAAAAGGCTTCATTAAATTCAAAAAAGTCAACATCAGAAATACTCATATTTGCTTTTGCAAGTGCTTTTGGCAATGCTTTTGAGGGTGCGACGGTAAACCATTCGGGAGCAGTTGCTGTATCGGCATAGCCTTTGATCGTTGCTATGGGTTTCAGTCCAAGTTCTTCAGCTTTATCTTTACTCATTAGGATTAATGCAGCAGCGCCATCATTAATGGTAGAGGCGTTTGCAGCGGTGACAGTCCCATTTTTTGTGAAAGCTGCACGTAGACTAGGTATTTTATCTAAACGAACGTTTGTGAATTCTTCATCGGTATCCACGATGATCGGTTCGCCTCTTCGTTGCGGGACTGATACTGGTACTACTTCGGAATTGAATTTACCTGAATTCCATGCATCGGTTGATCGTTTATAGGATTGTATGGCAAAAGCATCCTGATCTTCCCTAGAAAAATTATATTTTATGGCACAGCTATCGGCAAATACGCCCATGGCTTCTTGTGCATAGGCATCTACCAATCCATCTCTTTGAAGACCATCTTCAACGGATATTGGTCCAAATTTTTGACCCGATCGTGCCTGTTGATAATGCGGAATTGAACTCATGTTTTCCATACCACCAGCGACAACAACATCAGCATCGCCCAAAGCAATCGATTGGGCCGCTTGCGTAATGGTTTTCATTCCTGAAGCGCACACTTTATTAACGGTAGTGCAAGGAACAGAATCGGGAATACCAGCCTCAATTGCGGCCTGTCTTGCCGGTGCTTGCCCGTTGCCAGCCTGTACAACATGACCCATCAAGACTTCATCGACTTGTTTTGGGTCTAAATTGATTTTATCGAGAGCACCTTTAATTGCGATTGCGCCTAGTTTTGGTGCAGCAACAGACGATAGGGCCCCTAAAAAACGCCCTATTGGGGTTCTCGCGGCGGATACAATTACAACGTCTTTACTCATAGATCAGAATTTAGAGATGTTCCTTGCGAAAATAACTAAAATTTAGGATATATAAAGTAGGATTATTCTAATATGGGAAGAAAATGCACTTCTTTTTATTACTTTTGGGTATTAACAAGATCATAATATGGAGATTGCTTGAGGTCTTTAGTTTTATGAGTCAACTAATTTTTTTGAATTTTTAAAATAGTCTAAGAGTCGCGATGAAAGACCTAATTAATATTTTCCATAAAAATCATTCCTTAATTTATAAGGTCTTTCTTTTTGTGCTAACCACGTTTGTTATTGTTTATTTATTTCCGAAAAGTGGAACATTCAGATATAGTTTTGAAAAAGGGAAACCTTGGCAGTCTGAAAATTTATACGCACCTTTTGATTTTGCGATTAAAAAAACAGCCGAAGAAATTGAAATAGAAAAACAGCAAATTATAAAGCAGTCCCCTGTTTTTTTTGATGTAGATACGCTCGTCATTTCTAATGTAAAAAATGAATATGCAACTGCATTTGTGCGGTTATTTTTTGAGCTTCCAAAGGATCAAATCAAATTTGATTTGTTTAATAATGGTGTTCAGTTTTTAGATCAAATATACCAAAGCGGTGTGATTCAAGATCAATTTGATTATGATTCTAACCAGCAAATTTCTATCCTAGTTAACAAAACACAAAGTGGCGTCAAACCTTTTGATAGTTTTTTTCTTCAAACTAATTTAAAATCTTTTATAGAATCCAATATCAGTGAATTACAATTAGAGGCCTATCGTCAACGCTATTTAGCCCTCTTTTTTGATATTGTAAAACCCAATACAGGACTCAACAAAGCACTCACACAGATTTCACTTGATGAACGATTAAATCAAATGAAACTCGTTAGAGGGCGTGTCGATAAGCAAACTCTTATTATTTCTAAAGGCGAAGTGGTTCAAGGGGATAACTATGCAGTGTTAAATTCGTTAGAATCTGAATATGAATCTCAAGTTTGGACGGATTCAAACTATACGCTCGTCGTGATTGCATACACTGTTCTGGTATCTCTCGCTTTGTTGATGCTATTATTATTTATGAAAAAATATAGGGTTGAAGTATTTTCAAACAATACCAAAGTCACCTTTATCTTTTTCAATATCGTTTTGATGGTTCTTTTGACCACTTTGGTTGTTAATTATAATTCGTCCTATATTTATATAGTTCCACTTTGTATTTTGCCCTTAATATTAAAAGCTTTTTTTGATGCTCGTTTAGGACTGTTCACCCATGTTATTACAGTGTTGTTACTAGGCTTTGTTGTTGCGAACAACTATGAATATATGTTTTTACAAATTATCGCAGGGATTGTTACCATATTAACGGTTTCCGAACTTTATAAACGTGCTAATTTATTTATCTCTGTTGGACAAATCACCCTGATATATATCGTATCCTATTTTGCGTTTTTTGTAATTCATGAAGGGAGTATCGATAATTTACAATGGGAAACTTTTTTATTGTTCGTTTTGTGTGGATTAGCAACCTTGTTTGTTCAGCCACTTATCTATGTGTATGAAAAACTCTTTGGGCTGGTGTCTGATGTGTCGTTGTTAGAGCTTTCAGACACCAATTCTAAGTTATTGAAAGAATTATCTGATAAGGCCCCAGGAACCTTCCATCATTCTTTAAATGTAGCTAATCTTGCGGAGGCGGCTGCCAATGAAATTGGTGCCAATGCCATGCTTGTAAGAGTCGGAGCCTTGTACCACGATATTGGAAAAATGACCAACCCGACCTATTTTACCGAAAATCAATCGACCGGTACCAATCCCCATGACGAATTATCGCCAAAGGAAAGTGCTCGAATTATTATAAATCATGTCATTGACGGCATAGAGCTCGCAAAGAAAAACAACCTACCAGACAGAGTCATCGACTTTATTAGAACGCACCATGGAACCAGTGTGGTGTATTATTTTTATAACAAACAACGCGAGGCAAATCAAGATTTTGATGAAGCCGATTTTGCGTATAGTGGTCCAAATCCATTTAGTAAAGAAACGGCCATACTTATGATGTGTGACAGTGTTGAAGCTGCTTCCAAGAGTTTGAAAAACCCGACCTCTACCAAAATCAATGATTTTGTAGATATGATCATTTCTAAACAAATGGAATCAAATCAGTTTTTAAATGCAAATATTACATTCAAAGAAATACAATCTATTAAGAAGGTTTTAAAGCGTAAGTTGGCTAATATCTATCACTTACGTATTGAATACCCAGACTAAGATATTTTTCTTTTAAAAAACTAAAAAAATAGTTTGCGTTCTTAATAATGAACAACTACATTTGCAACCGCAATTTTAATTGCTTAAGTTCATTAAATAGGAGAGGTGCCAGAGTGGTAATGGAGCAGATTGCTAATCTGTCGACGGGTAACTGTCGCCAGGGTTCGAGTCCCTGTCTCTCCGCAATTAGTAAACTAACAATAGATAACCAATTCGGGGTGTAGCGTAGCCCGGTTATCGCGCCACGTTTGGGACGTGGAGGCCGCAGGTTCGAATCCTGCCACCCCGACACAGAGGTCGTCACGCTAAAAGCGTGACCACCCCGACACAGAGGTGGTCACGCTAGAAGCGTGACCACCCGACAAAAATAATCCAATCACGAAAGTGGTTGGATTTTTTGGTTATTAAAAATGAGCATTCAAAATCACCATCTTTTTGGATTTAAAATTTCACTCAAATTGGGAATGATTTGTATTGAATTTGCTTACTAGTAATTCAATATTACGTACAGATTTTAATCCGATTTCATCAACAAAGTTAATTACTTACTTTATTAGTTTCTCTCAAAGAACTACTAAAATAAAACAATACAGAATATCAATAAAGTTGAATTTATCTTATAATTTGAACGTGTTAAATCTTGATTTCCAGAGTTCAAAAATAACTTACAACACTAATTAACCATACATCTCCACAACATTACTTTAAATTTAAGAATACTTCAATTTATTTTTATGGGAGGTTTGTTTAGATATCGTTGATAAAACCCCCTTAAAATTGTCATGTATGTTTTTTGTTGAGGTAAGTTTTGTCAATTTCTTAATATATTGATATAAATTCCCATTATAATAATGGTAGAATTCTATCTAGTACAAAAGGCACTCAAATCAAACCGTTTGTTTTTGGAATTAAAACCATTTAGAATCATCAATTTATAAATTCAATAGAATTATGAAACACAATTTTATAAGATTAGTATTCTTCTTATTTGTAACATCAATTTTTGCTCAAGCAGATAAAGTATCTGTTTTGAATGATGACGATGGAATGAAGTTAGTTGTCAATGGCGAACACTTCATGATTAACGGTATGAACTGGGATTATTTTCCTATTGGGACTAATTACTCCTATAGTTTATGGAAGCAATCGGATGATGTCATTAAGGCAGCATTGGATGCAGAAATGGGCTTATTGAAAAACATGGGCGTGAATGTCATAAGACAATATACAGGTGTCCAACCAAAATGGATACAGTATATCTATGAAAATTATGGTATTTATACCTTGTTGAATCACTCGTTTGGACGATACGGTCTAACGGTGAACGGCGCATGGGAAGTAGTGACAGATTATAGAGACCCAGCAACTCAAGCGTTGTTAATGTCTGAAGCCACTAAAATGGCACAAGACTATAAAGACACCCCCGGTTTGTTAATGTTCTTATTAGGGAATGAAAATAACTACGGACTTTTTTGGGCCGGTGCTGAAACCGAAGATTTCCCAGACGAAGCAGAAAAAATAGCTTTCATTGGAGAAGAACGTGGGCGTCCAATGTACAAGCTCATGAACGATGCTTCCATTAAAATGAAGACTATTGATGGCTCCCATCCCATAGCAATCTGTAATGGAGATGTATTATTCATCGATATTATTGCTGAAGAATGTAAAAACATTGATGTTTTCGGAACCAATATGTATCGCGGTGCTTCTTTTACAGATGCCTTCAAAACGGTTAAGGAGAAGTTAGACATGCCAATCATGCTGACGGAGTTTGGTGCAGATTCATTCAATGCAATCAAAAATGCAGAAGACCAAAAAATGCAAGCCTATTACATGGTTGAAAACTGGAAAGATATTTACCAGAATGCAGCAGGTCTAGGAAAAGCTGAAAATGCCATTGGAGGTTTTACCTTTCAATTTAGTGATGGTTGGTGGAAATTTGGACAAACTAAAAATTTAGAAGTGCATGACAACAATGCATCATGGGCAAATGGAGGCTATTCATTAGATCTTGCACCTGGCGAAAACAATATGAATGAAGAGTGGTTTGGAATTTGTGCAAAAGGACCAACCGATGTCAGAGGCCTGTATACGTTATATCCAAGAGCGGCCTATTATGCTTTAAAAGAAGCTCATCAATTAAATCCTTACGAAGAAGGTGTGGATGCGGAATTTGTGAAAAATCATTTTGAAAACATTGAATTAATGGGGGCTGTCCTTCGAGCTAGAGGCGACAAAGCGGCTTTAGGAGGCAATGAAAAAATTAAGCTAAGCAATATGAGAGCTGAGTTTACAACCTTTAATACAGGCGGTAGTCTTATTACGACTCCCGACAATATCGATCCAAAGAATTCAGGCTACCCAGATCAACTTGGGTTTGATCATATGCAATCGTATTTCATTGGCGTGGAAGCGAACCCGACTTCTAGCATGAGAGCCAATGTTAATTTTAACATATTAGGTAATGTCGCTGATAATCCAATTGACGAAATATTTTATGAAAATACAGGGCGTTCAATATCTGTAAATACAGATGATGGAAATGTAGAAATTACTGATCCAAACAGAGTAAAAATATACAATGCTGAATTTGATTGGAATGCGAAAGAGTTTAATTTAAGAGGGTTTTATAGAACTGGACATTACCACTGGAGTTACGAAGGTGATTTCTTCGGTTTATACAGGGAAGCTAACTATGGTCCAAATTTAGACCTTTATAATGGAGAAATTTCAGGAATTGAGGTCGATGGTAAAGGGGCTCTAAAAGGTTTAAAAGCCGCTTTTGGGTCTCAACTTTGGTGGGGAGCTAACCCTGCAGTCCTATTGAAATATGGAACTAAACTAGGAAAATGGGATGTCACTGGGGTCTATCATGAAGATATTGATGATGTTGGAGAAGCGGTCACTTCGATTGCTGTACCACTTCCAAAAACACGTCGTGTGACTTTACATACCGCGAGAGAATTTGGAGATTTTATTTTTGAAGCCGGTGGTATTTGGGGTGGACAACCGTTAAACGGACGCGAATTTCAAATTGCAGAAGGAACGACTGATAACTACATCATTTATACCGATGAAATCGATGCAAAAGATAACTGGGGTGCCAAAGCGAAGTTAACCTATCAAAAAGGAGCTTTTAAATGGTACGCACAAGGCGCAAGCATGGGCTTAGTTGCCAATGGCGGGACCGATCAAACACAAACATTTACGGGCTGGAAACTTAAGGATTCTGGAAGCGGAAATCAAAACAACTTCCTAACAGGGTTTTCATACATCATTGGAGATTTTGAAATCGCACCTAACTTTCTATGGCAAAAACCAATTGTCGATGCAATGCCAAATGATATGAACGGCGGAACAGGACGTCTTAGAAATATTCAAGACGATCCATTTGCCGTAAGATCCAATAGAGAAACCACTGCCGGAGAAATTTTATTATCTTATGATCCGACTCCCGGCACTTGGATGTATGAATGGGACAACGACCGAGCAGAGGATGCTGAGTTTGCTTTTAACTTAGGGTTTATCTATCGCCATCACCCAACTGCGCAAGATGCAGCTATTGGTTTTTTAGCCAATCGTACTGCTTTTGCCTTTCCAAATGCTGCCCCTGCAAAAGATTTATGGGAAGCACATTCGCGAGTGGTCTCTAAAGTGAGTCCAGACCTCGGTTTGATCGCTAACTTCTATGCAGGTAATATACAGTCTACTGGTAGTGACGAACGTTTAGTTGAGCGCTATGGAGGCGATATTCGATTGATTTATAACAAACTGAAACTAACCCATACGTTTAAAGTTAACGATTGGGGACCTTTTGATTATCACCGTGATTTTAACTTGACATACCCTGTTCAATTAATGTTAGATCTATCGACCACTTTAGGAAAACCAGATTGGTTTATCCTTCCAAATACTCAAGTAGGCTTACGTGGTACATGGCGTTCATTAAATCAATATTCGCCTCGTTACTCACCTAGTTTTGTACCAGAAAACACCTATCCACCAATACCGCCAATTAGTACTGTTGGCTTTGGATTTGGAAGCGAATGGGAAATTAGAACATACATACATATCAATATTGGTAAATAAAAAACTATAAAATGAAAAATATAAAATTTATGTATTCAAAAGTTATGTTGCTCTCAGGCTTACTTTTTGTAGTGATGATGAGTTGTGAACGAGATATTACGGACAAAGTAGAATTTGCGCATTTGACCAAATCAGGTGAGATTTTCACAGATTCTCCAATTGGACTTGGAAGTGATTTCTACTTTCCATACACAGGTTCAAAACCAACCGCATGGTCAGTAGACGAAAGCGAAGGCTATGAAAGTGCCGCCTCTATGCGAATTGACGTTCCTAATGCCAACGATCCAGAAGGAAACTATGCTGGAGCCATATTTAGAGTTGATGGTGCTGGACGTGACCTCACCGAATTTGATGCTTTGACTTTTTGGGCGAAAGCCACCCAAGGCGTTGTTATTGGTGAAATAGGCTTTGGACAAGATTTTGGACTGAATAAATATCAGGTCAATGAAACAGATGTAAGCTTCAGTACTACTTGGCAAAAATACGTGATTCCAATTCCGGACGCTTCCAAACTTTTTGATGAAAGAGGGATGTTTTGGTATTCCGCAGGAACTCAAAATACAGGTGGAAATGCCTACTCTTTTTGGATTGATGAATTGAAATTCGAAAAATTAGGAACTATCGGTCAGTCAAGACCCGCTATTCAAAATGGTGAAGATGTTGTTAAAAATGTATTTGCAGGAATTAGTTTAGAATTAACAGGCTTCACACAAACATTCAACTTGGGTAACGGCATTGATAAGACAGTCAATGTAGCACCAAGTTACTTTGACTTTACATCTTCGGAACCGAGTATAGCTTTCATAAATGAATTTGGAAACATCAGTGTTAGTAGTGGTACAGCCGTTATTACAGCGAGTTTGGGTGGTGTAGAAGCGGAAGGATCTTTGACTATCAATGCCGTCGGTCAGTTTGAACTAGCACCAACCCCAACTACAAACCCTAGTAATGTAATTTCTGTTTTTAGTGATTCTTATGAAAACATTCCTGTAGATTATTTTAATGGCTATTGGGAACCTTATCAAACAACTCTAGGAGGTGAAATTATTATAAATGGACAAAATGTGATTAAGTTTACGGACTTTAATTTTGTGGGCACGAAACTTATAACACCTCTAGATATTTCGGAAATGACCCATTTTAGTATTGATATATTAATGCCTGTAATTTTGCCAACGGATATTGATATGCTTATTGTTTTAAAAAATGAAAATTCTGCTGAGACAACTCTACAACAGCAGCGTATTGGTGGTCAAACATATCAATGGTCTAATCAAACAGGGGATATCACTGATACGGAAACCAATGCAACCTTTGAAGCAGGAGGCGTATGGAAAACCTTTAAAATTCCTCTTAGACCAACGTCAGAAACTGGTTTGGATAAGACAGGAGTTAATCTCATCATCATTGAAAGGATAAAATCTTCTAACGTGACTGATTTACACATCGATAATATGTATTTCTTTAAAGAATAATAATTAAGAAAATATTAAAACAATAAAAAAATGAATAAAAATAATAAAAAGAGAAAGCGTATAACAACAATTTTGTTGAAAACGCTCAGCTTAGTAAGCATTCTTATCGCCTTTAGTTGTAATACAGACGAAACCCAAACGGTTGCAGTTTTTACAAACTTAGTAATGGCCGATGAGTTTGATGTTGAAGGCGCTCCTAATCCTGAAATTTGGAATTTCGATATCGGAACGGGTCCAAACTCTGATGGCTGGGGGAATAATGAATTACAATATTACACCAACCGTTCTGAAAATGTAACCGTACAGAATGGGCTGCTAGTAATCTCCGCTATCGAAGAAGATTATAACGGTGCTTCATTTACATCGGCAAAATTGTTAACCAAAGGGAAATTTGAACAAGCCTATGGGCGTTTCGAAGCCCGTATCAAAGTACCAGGCGGATCGGGACTTTGGCCTGCATTTTGGCTCTTAGGAGAAAACAGCGATGTGGATGGTTGGCCTCAGTGTGGTGAAATCGATATTATGGAGTACCGCCGACAAGAACCAACCTTGGTGAGCGGATCCATTCATGGCCCTGGATACTCTGGTGAAACAGATCCTCAAGGGCAAGTCACTAAAAGTTACGATTTAGGAAATGATCGTTTTGATGCTGGGTTTCACATTTTTGGAATCGAATGGGGCCCTGAATACATCAATTATTACATAGACGATGTCTTGTACAATCAAATTACACCCTCTGATATCGAAGTCACACCAACCGACGCTGTTTACACCTTAAACGATGCTGTGGAAGCAGTAGAAGCGATGGAAGCGACTGAAGATACTCCAGCTGTTGAGGCTGTTGAAGCAAAGGAAGCCACTGTTATTACAGGGGATTGGGTTTTCAATAAACCGTTTTACATCATAATCAATTTGGCTGTTGGAGGCAACTTCCCTGGGAATCCAGATAGTGGAGAAACATTTCCACACAACATGCTAGTCGATTATGTGAGAGTATATAAAAATAGTAACAACTAATAAAAATGACAATGAAAAATTTATTCAAAAAAATTAAACAAGTTTCGATTTTAATCTTGGCAATCAGTTTTATAGGTTGTGACGATGATGACGCTATTTTGCCAAAACTAACAGCTGGCTTTACGCACACAATTAATGCCGATACAGGCACCGTAACGTTTATTAACACGTCCACAAATGCATCGATGTACGCATGGGATTTTGGAGATGAAACTTCTTCAGCCCTTATTAACCCGGTGAATGTGTATGAAAACGGAACCTATATTGTGGTTTTAAAATCTTCAAATGTTGCAGGAGCGTTTGATATCTTTACCGATGAGATCGTAATTCTAATACCGGAAATCGCCACCTTACCAATTACTTTTGATGGTGAAAACACGAAATACGACCCTACAGTTTTTGATGGGACCACCTTTGACATCCTTACAAATCCAGACCTTACAGGCACAAATTCTGTAGAATCAAACGTAGGAGCCATCACAAATAGTGGGGCGACTTATGAAGGTTTGTTTTTTGAATTAGGGGCCGCAGTCGATTTAACGACTGAAAAATCAATAAAAATGAATTTTTGGTCAGATAAAGCAGTCGATGTTTTATTAAAGCTTGAAGATGGAACTGCAGCGAACTCCGAAGCAACTGCGAGCCATACCGGAACTGGATGGGAAGAATTGATGTTCACATTTAATTCAGCAGCGAGCTACAACCAATTAACGCTCTTTGTAGACGGTGCAGGAACAACCGATGGTACATTCTATTTTGATGATATAATGCAAGTTGTATCGCCTCCAACACCATGTACTCCAGAAACAGTTGAGTCGCTTGCCGCAGTCGATTTTAATGTCACATTTACGACCGACCCAACAGCAAGTATTGTGAATGATGGGACTACCTTTGAGTGGATTGATAATCCAGATTTTAATAACACTGTAAATACATCTTGTAAAGTTGGAAAAATCACAAAACTTGGAACCAACCCTTGGGATAATAACCAAATTGTTTTAGATGCTAAATTAGATTTAGTTGCCAACCAAGGTTTAAAAATCAAAGTATGGTCTGCTAAAGCAAATACTGAAGTTAGAATTAAGTTAGAAGAAAATGGAACGCCTGCGAACTTCACTGAATTATCGTTAACCACCTCCCTAACGAGTGAATGGGAAGAATTAAGCTTTGCTTTTACAGGGGACGATACGGATAAATATGATAAAGTCGTTTTGTTCTTTGATTTGAATGCAAACAATACCGACACCTATTATTTCGATGATTTAACTTTATACGGAACAGGGACGGCACCAGCGGGGTGTATTGCAGAAACAGCACAGTCGCTTAGTGCAGCAAACTTTGAATTAACATTCCAAAACGACCCAACCGCTAGTATTATTTCTGACGGTGCAGGTTTTGCATGGATTGATAATCCAGACTTTGATAACACAGTAAATACCTCTTGTAAAGTTGGTCAGATAGACAGAACGAGTGCAGCGCAGTATGCAAACAATCAAATTATTTTAGATGCTAAATTAGATTTTAACTCAAATTCAGGTTTTAAACTAAAAGTATGGTCACCAACTGCTAGTACAAACGTATTATTAAAATTAGAGGATCAGACTAATTCAGGTGTTTTTAAAGAAGTTTTTGCAACCACTTCATCAAGCAGCGCAGGTGAATGGGAAGAACTTACTTTTAATTTTACAAGTGCCGATTCTAATAAGTTTGATAAAATTGTAGTGTTCTTTGAATTAGATTCAGCCACTGAAGAAACCTATTATATTGACGACCTTAAACTTTACGGCGACGGTTCTGGCGGCGGCGGCGGCGGCGGTGCATATAACCTTACGCTTCCTATTGATTTTGAGACATCAGGATTTGGAGCAAGTTGGACTTGGAATGTGTTTGAAAATGATTCTAACCCACCAGTAGAATACGTAACAAATCCAAACGCATCAGGAATAAATACTTCAAATACTGTGGCTAAAATCACGGCACTTCAAGCAGGGCAACCCTGGGTTGGTTGTGAAACTGCACATGGCGAAATGGGAATTACGTGGGATCTTTCTGCTTCAAATGCGATCATTAAGATTATGGTTTACAAAACCGTCATTAGTGATGTTGGTATCAAATTAGTAAATCCTGCCGGAGGTGCACAACCAGAAATCAAAGTTCCAAACACTGTAATTAATGCATGGGAAGAATTAACATTTGATTTTAGCAGTCGTATTGGAAATGGATTAGATGGCTCTACAAATATTGATCAAATAGTTGTATTCCCTGATTTCAATGCAAGAACATCAGATAATGTAGTGTATTTCGATAACGTTACGTTTCAATAATTTATCAATAGGACTAGGGAATAGCTTTCTCTAGCCTTATTAGATTACTACAGTCAATAGTGCAGTGAAAATTAATACAAATAATATATCCGTAAAAGAATTGCTGTTATTTTCACTTATTAAAATAAATGAATTAAAATGGACATAAAAAAGGTTAGGATATAGTTCATTCCACCTAACCTTTTTTTATTTTTGAAACAATAAATTAATTTTTATAAAAAACCAATCAACTCTTAGGAGTTAAACGATATTAAAAAACTAAAAAACCTCTCCAAAAATAGCTACGGAGGTTTTTATTGACAATCAAATAAATGACAAATAACACTATTTTTTTAGATAAAAATAAAGACACCGATCAGGTCAAAGATATTGAAGGTACTTTAGTCAATATAGACAATGAAGTCTTTTATAAAATCTCGAACAGTGATAAAATGAGACCATTTTTCATGAGCATTGTGAGTGATTCTAATCATTGGATGTTTATCTCCAGCAACGGAAGTTTAACCGCTGGAAGAAAAAATTCTGAATTCGCATTATTTCCGTATTACACAGACGATAAGATTACTGAAGCTGCTGAAATTACAGGAAGTAAATCTATTTTTCAAGTTCATAAAAATAGTAAAACTCATTTATGGGAACCTTTTTCCGATCGTTTTCAAGGGATGCACAACATCACTCGAAATTTGTATAAAAACGAGTATGGTAACAAAGTATTATTTGAAGAAATCAACCACGATTTAGGACTGACGTTTCAATACCAATGGAATTCTACAAACACTTTTGGTTTTATAAAAAAATCAAAGCTTATCAATACTTCGGATTCAAACGTTGAAATCAATCTATTGGATGGGATTCAAAATATTTTACCTTATGGCGTTGGGAGCGATTTACAAAATGCAAGTAGTAATCTTGTAGATGCTTACAAACGTAATGAGTTAGAGAAAAGTTCTGGATTAGGGATTTATGCTTTAAGCGCAATTATTGTAGATAAGGCGGAACCTAGCGAAGCTTTAAAAGCCAATATTGTTTGGTCCTTAGGATTAGATCAACCTAAACATTTAGTATCGTCTCTTCAAGTTGAATCGTTTCGGAAAAATCAAGACCTTCAAGAAGAAACCGATGTGAAAGCAGAAAAAGGCGCTTATTTTGTCAATTCAACCATTGTTTTAACGGCTGAAGAAAGCAAAGAATGGATGCTAGTTGCTGAGGTTAATAAAAATCATTCAGCAATTGCAAAATTGATCCATGAGATTAAAACGAATGACGGTTTATCAGAACTCATCAACCAGAAAATTGAAAAAGGAACTGAGCGTCTCATTGCTTTAAATGCAGCCTCTGATGGGTTGCAACTTTCAGCAGATAAATTTAGAGATACTCGTCATTTTTCAAACACCTTATTCAACATCATGCGTGGGGGTATTTTTGATGATAATTATCAAATTGAAAAATGGGATTTTAAAACCTATCTTTTAAAAGCCAATAAAAAAGTAGCTAGGAAAACAGAGGACTTGGTTGAGAAACTACCTGAAGTGTTCTCACTTTCTGTACTACAAGAATTAGCATATCAAATTGATGACACAAACTTTAGACGTTTGTGTTTTGAATACATGCCTTTAAAATTTAGCCGACGACATGGCGATCCGAGCCGTCCTTGGAATAAATTTTCAATCAATACCAAAAGCGAGATTGATGGTTCAAAAATCCTTGATTACGAAGGAAATTGGCGTGATATTTTCCAAAACTGGGAAGCATTAGCACATTCATACCCGGCGTTTATTGAGAGTATGATCCATAAATTTTTAAATGCCACGACTTTTGATGGTTACAATCCGTATCGAGTGACAAAAGGCGGGTTTGATTGGGAAACGATCGAACCAGACGATCCATGGTCGTACATTGGCTATTGGGGCGATCACCAAGTGATTTATCTATTAAAGTTTTTAGAGTTTATTGAAAATCATCAGCCTGGCAAACTAGCAAGCTATTTTGATAAAGATATGTTTGTATATGCAAATGTTCCTTACAAAATTAAAAGCTACGACGCACTGCTTGAAAACCCAAAAGATACCATCGAATTTGATGAAGCATTGGATCTTAAAATCCGTGAACAAAGAGTTGAACTTGGTGCAGATGGTGCTTTACTTCGAGATGAAAATCGTTTTATTGTAAAAGTCAATTTTATTGAAAAAATATTAGCAACCACTTTAGCAAAACTTTCAAACTTTATTCCAGAAGGCGGAATTTGGATGAACACACAACGTCCAGAATGGAACGATGCCAACAATGCGTTAGTTGGAAGTGGCGTATCAATGGTTACTTTGTATTATCTCCGACGTTTCCTTAAGTTTTTTGATACTGTAGTGGTTCAATCAAACTTAGAAACTGTTGAGGTTTCAAAAGAGTTAGTGACTTTCTTTGATTCTATTTCAACGACCTTTAACGACCATCAACATTTACTGTCGGGTCGAATCAACGATACAGATCGAAAATTGATTTTAGATGCCTTAGGAAATGCAGGAAGCAGCTATAGAAATCAAGTTTATAAGAATGCGTTTTCAGGAAGAAAAAATGAAATATCCATCCAAGATCTAAAAGCGTTTATAGCCGTGAGTCTTCAATATTTAGAACACTCTATTGAAGCAAATAAACGAGACGATAATTTATACCACGCGTATAATTTAATGACGATAAACGATTCTAAGAGCGTTTCAATTTCATATTTAGATGAAATGTTAGAAGGGCAAGTGGCGGTCTTAAGTTCAAAATATTTATCGACCAATCAGTCCTTATCTGTGTTGAATGCCATGAAAAGCAGCAAATTGTTCCGACCAGATCAGTATAGCTACTTATTGTATCCTAACAAAGCGTTGAAAGGATTTATTGAGCGAAATACAATTTCTGCTTCAGCTGTTTCATCCTCTAAATTACTAGAACAGTTAGTGAGCGATGGAAATGTTCAAATTTTAGAGAAAGATGTCAATGGTGCTTATCACTTTAATGGGAGTTTTAAAAATGCCATTGATTTAAAAGTCGCTTTAAATGAACTTTCTCAAACATCTTATAAAGAACTCATTGCGTTAGAAACGCCCAAAATTCTTCAAATTTTTGAAGAGGTCTTCAATCACAAATCGTTTACGGGTCGTTCCGGAACCTTTTATGGATATGAAGGTTTAGGTTCTATTTACTGGCACATGGTTTCTAAACTACAGTTGTCGGTACTTGAAACCTGTCACGCAGCATTTGAAACGGAAACCAATGAAGCCGTTAGAGGCCACTTATTAGATCATTATTACGAAATCAATGCTGGAATTGGCGTTCACAAATCACCAAAGTTATATGGTGCTTTCCCAACCGATCCTTATTCGCATACCCCTGCAGGCAAAGGCGCTCAACAACCTGGAATGACAGGTCAGGTAAAAGAAGATGTTTTATCTCGTTTTGGTGAATTTGGAGTGGAAGTTTCGGATGGAAAACTAGGTTTTAATCCTCGTTTGTTACGTGGAAATGAATTTTTAAAAGAGAGTAAAACATTTCATTACATCGCGCTTCCTAAAAAGAAAAACAGCATTTTAGTTTCCAAAGATTCTTTGTGTTTTACCTATTGTCAAGTGCCTATTACGTACACAATTTCTGACGAAGAGAGTTTAACGGTAAAATTCAGTAATGGTAATTCAACAACCTTTAAAACGTTAAGCTTAGATGCTGAAACGAGTGCACATGTATTTAATCGTACAGGGGATGTTGTAGAACTAAATGTTCACGTTAAAAAGAGTCGTTTAAAATAAATATTTCAAGTCATCATGAGAAGATCAAAACAATTATTAGTTTCAACACTGCTTGTTTTTCTCATGGTGTCTTGTAAAAACAAGCAATCAAAACAAAGTACTACCAACCAACAATCTCAAAAAGAAGTGACAGCTAAAGATATATTAGGAAATTCAAACTATTTAGCAATCTCTTATGGAGGGTATCGAAAATCGTCTAGAGATATTCAACCCACTATTGAAGAGCTAAAGGAAGATATGAGAATTCTTCATGCGATGAATATCAGAATCTTACGCACCTATAATGTTCAATTGGCGCAGGCTTCAAATATGCTAAAGGCAATTCGAGAACTAAAAAAGGAAATTACTGGTTTTGAAATGTATGTGATGTTGGGAACTTGGATTGATTGTAAAAATGCATGGACTGATCAGCCTTTGGACCACCATCAAGAGAGTGAACACAATGCCGCCGAAATTGCACGTGCAATTGCTTTGGCAAATGAGTATCCTGAAATTGTTAAAGTCATTTCAGTTGGAAATGAAGCCATGGTCAAATGGGCAGCGTCCTATTTTGTGCAACCCGTTGTTATTTTAAAATGGGTCATGCACTTACAAGACTTAAAAACAACGGGTGACCTTTCTAAAGACCTTTGGATCACAAGCTCCGATAATTTTGCGTCTTGGGGTGGAGCTGAGTCTCAATACCACGTCGAAGCTCTTGAAAAACTAATGGCAGCTGTGGATTATGTCTCAGCGCATACCTACCCAATGCACGATACGCATTACAACCCTGTTTTCTGGGGTGTTTTTGGAACTGAGACAGAATTGTCAAGTTTAAAACGAATTGAGGTCGCAATGAATCGTGCCACGGACTATGCCGCTTCACAAATTGATAGTGTGGCGAGTTATATGAAACGTTTGGGAATTGATAAACCAATTCATGTTGGAGAAACTGGATGGGCAAGTGCTTCAAACCGACAATATGGCTCTAACGGCTCCAAAGCGACGGATGAATACAAGGAAGCCATTTATTACCACAATATGAGAGTATGGTCTGATGAAACCAAAAGGTCATGTTTCTATTTTGAAGCTTTTGATGAACCTTGGAAAGATGCTCAAAACATTGGAGGTTCTGAAAACTATTTTGGCTTGTTTACTGTCGATGGAAAAGCCAAATATGTGCTCTGGGATTTAGTTGATAAAGGAGTTTTTGATGGATTGACGCGTAATGGAAATCCGATTACAAAAACCTATAATGGCAATAAGGAAGCCTTATTACTAGAGGTCGAATTACCGCCTTTGAAAAATGAAATTATAATGAACCAATAATATGAATCGTATAAAAATATATCACCTTTTAATTTTAGTAGGAATGCTCACAGCATGTACAACCAAACAACCCTTACAAGTCACCGTGTACGAAACGTCTGCGAGTGGAAATAAATTAACTGAAATCTCAGAATTTAGCACGTCAGAAAACGCCTCTGAAATAGGGCTTTTTCCAGATAAGACCTACCAGACAATCACTGGTTTTGGGGGCTCATTCACCGAATCATCAGCCTATTTACTAAATCGTTTGAGTAAAAAAAATAGAGCCCTAATACTCGATGCTTATTTTAGTAAAAAAGGGGCAAATTATTCATTGACGCGAACCCACATTAGTTCCTGTGATTTTTCATTATCAAATTACACCTATGCGCCAATTGCCGATGATCTGGAGTTAAAACATTTTAGCGTCGAAGAAGATGAAGCCGATTTAATTCCGATGATCAAAGAGGCGATGGCGGTCTCTGAAGATGGTTTTAAAATTATAGCATCGCCATGGACAGCACCGCCTTGGATGAAAGACAATAATAAATATGTTGGCGGAAAATTAGTAGATGAACACTACGGTACTTTCGCCTTGTTTTTCTCAAAATATTTAGACGCCTACAAAGCAGAAGGCATTGATATTTGGGGGTTAACGCCTGTAAATGAGCCGCATGGAAATGGTAACAACTGGGAAAGCATGCACTTTTCACCAGAAGAAGAAACCGATTTTGTACAAAATCATTTAGGTCCCACACTTGAAGCCAATGGAAATGGAGCGACCAAAATACTTGGATACGATCAAAACAGAGCGGGTCTAAAGGAATGGGTCGATTCAATGTTTAAGGACGAAGCTTCATCAAAGTATTTTGATGGGACAGCCATTCATTGGTACGAAAGTACTTTTGATTATCTCCCAGAAGCTTTGCAGTATGCACACAAAAAAGCACCCAATAAATATCTGATCGAAACGGAAGGCTGTGTAGATTCAGAAATTCCTAAATGGCAAGATGATGCTTGGTATTGGAAAAAAGAATCCACAGATTGGGGCTGGGATTGGGCGCCGCCACAAGACAAACATTTACACCCTAAATATGCGCCTGTCAATCGCTATGCAAGAGATATCATTGGTTGCCTAAACAATTGGGTCGATGGATGGGTCGATTGGAACATGGTGCTCGATAGACAAGGCGGTCCAAACTGGTTTAAAAACTGGTGCGTCGCTCCCGTAATCGTAGATCCAGATAACGATGAAGTCTATTTCACGCCTTTATATTACACAATGGCACATTTTAGTAAATACATGCGTCCTGGGGCTCAAATCATTGATGTCAAAAATACAGATGCTTCTTTAATGGTAACAGCTGCTAAAAATCCTGATGGATCGATTGCAGTGATTATTTTTAATGAAGGAGAAAATTTAAAAACTTTTGAACTTTCCTTGGGAGATGCTTCAAAATCAATATCCATACAACCACAAGCAATTCAAACAATACTACTCACTAACTAATACCAATTTATTATGTCAACACATTCAGAAAAAGTTCCCTTCGGCCAAAAAATAGCCTTTGGCATTGGCATGCTTGCAAACCAAATGTTTCCAGCTGCATTGGGAATCTTTATGGTGGTCTTAGTTCAAGATTTAGGGTTTCCAGGTTGGATGTGGGGTGTTATTTATTTTTTCCCAAGAATATTTGATTGTTTTACGGACCCAATCATGGGTTTTATTTCTGATAACACAAAATCACGATGGGGTAGACGTCGACAATATGTAATTTTTGGTGGTCTTATGATGGGAATTGCATTTATCATTATGTGGCAACTTTTCAGAGAAAATGGTGTCGATTATAATTTTGTTTACTTCATGATTTGGTCGTTTGTATTTTACTTAGGATTGACCATTTTTAGTGTGCCTTATGTCGCAATGGGGTATGAGATGAGTAATGATTTTCATGAGCGTACGAGTATTATGGCAACTGCTCAATGGATTGGCCAATGGGCATGGGTGATCGCACCCTGGTTTTGGGTGATTATGTATGATCCATCTTGGTTTGAATCGGCAGAAGTTGCGACTCGATCCCTTGCTTTTTGGGTCGGTATCGTTTTTACAATTTGCGCTCTTGTTCCTGGTATATTTATTAAAAGTAAATCCACATTAAATGAAGACTATTCTCCTCTAAATTTAAAAAATATTGGAAATAGTTTAAAAGAAATAGGTTCTGGTTTTTCAAGTGCTTTTAAAATGAAACCATTTAGAAAACTATGTATCGCTACTTTTTTAGTGTATAACGCTTTTATGACAATTGCATCATTTTCATTCTTTATCATTGTTTATCATCTTTTTGAAGGCGATGCAGGTGCTGCCGGGATATGGCCAACGCTATTTGGGTGTTTAGGAGCCCTTGGAACTACTTTTTTGGTTATTCCGATCGTGACGCGTATGTCAAAAAATATGGGTAAAAAGAAAGCCTTTTTGATATCACAGGGAATTTCTGTTCTAGGGTATATAATGTTATGGTTTCTCTTTATTCCAGGTAAACCTTATATGTTCATTTTTGCTCTCCCATTTTTCTCCTTTGGTATCGGAAGTCTATTTGTATTAATGATGTCTATGACAGCAGATGTGATTGATCTAGATGAACTTAAGACGGGATTGAGAAGAGAAGGTACCTTTGGTGCGATCTACTGGTGGATGGTAAAATTTGGTTTTGCTATTGCTGGAGGATTAAGCGGCGTTATTATGAGTTCAGTAGGATTTGACTCAGGAGTTACTGTTCAACCAGAAGGGGCTATCGATGGATTGCGATTATCGTTTTCAGGGATTCCAATTCTTGGAACGGTCATAGCCATGCTTGTGATGCGCAATTATAGCGTTACAGAAGAAAGTGCTGGAATCGTTCGAGCTGAATTAGATAAACGCAACAATTTATCACAAAACCCAACCTCTTTTTATCAAACCGATAAATTAGGTTCTTTAGTAGATTCAGGCCTCCAAATTGACAGCTCAACAGAGATTGATTTCACATCCAAAACGGATGCTGAAATTAAAGCCTTGTTTTCAACACATTTAAATAAGGGTCTTCATGGGTTGTGTTTTAGCCCCTATTTAGAAGGACAAAATATTGGGGATCAATTATCTAAATCACAAATTAGTCAACGAATGGACATTATTGCGCCTTACACCAATTGGGTGCGTTCTTTTTCTTGTACAGAGGGGAATGAGCAGACTCCAAAAATCGCGCATAAAAAACACTTAAAAACAATGGTGGGTGCTTGGATCAGTGATGATAAAGATCAAAACGAAAAAGAAATTAATGCGCTAATCAATCTTGCAAAATTTGGTTTGGTTGATATTGCAGTGGTAGGAAATGAAACGTTAATGCGAGAAGAATTAACAGAAAACGAACTACTTGAATATATACATCGTGTCAAACAAGCGATTCCGGGAGTTCCTGTGACTTATGTAGATGCCTATTATCAGTTTATTGAGCGGCCTCAACTTATCGACGCTTGTGATGTTATTTTAGTGAACTGTTATCCATTTTGGGAAGGCTGTAGTATTGAGCAATCGGCAACGTATCTAAAGCAAATGTATGCGGTGACTCAAAAAGCAGCGAAAGGCAAACAAGTCATTATTTCAGAAACTGGGTGGCCAAACCAAGGTGACAGCACGAAAGATGCGCAGCCTTCTGAAATTAATGCGATGAAATATTTTATAAATACAACCAATTGGGCGCAACAAAATGAAGTGCCACTATTTTATTTTTCTTCTTTTGATGAATCCTGGAAAGTCCATCATGAAGGCGATGTTGGAGCTCGATGGGGACTTTGGGATACCAACGAAAAATTAAAATTTTAACCATTAAATTACATTTAAATGTCATACAGAGAAGATCGAAAATTTTCACCAAAACAAATCGAACACCCCAAAAAGTCAGTCGTTGAAGTTCCTAAACAACCCGAAATTCGTTTAGAAGAACGATGGCGAAACACGTTGAATAATGGGATGCATGGGTTGTGTTTTAGTATGTATGAAGATGGTCAAGGCCCTGGAAATGAAATTTCAGAAGCTCAAGTAGATCGACGGATGCAAATCATAAAGTCTCACACCAAATGGGTGCGTTCCTTTTCGTGTATTGAAGGAAATGAACACATCCCCCGTGTTGCTCATAAACATGGCATTAAAACCTTGGTGGGTGCTTGGCTCGGCGACGATTTAGAAAAAAATGAAGAAGAAATTGAAGCCTTAATTAAATTAGCAAAAGAAGGCTATGTAGATATTGCTGCTGTTGGTAATGAAGTCATGTACCGTGAAGACCTTACAGAAGAACAGTTGTTAGAGTATATCAATAGAGTCAAAAAAGCGTTACCTGGTATCCCAGTTGGGTATGTTGATGCGTATTATGAATTTTCACACCGACCAAAAATCACTAAAGCATGCGATGTGATTTTAGCAAATTGCTATCCGTATTGGGAAGGCTGCCCTATTCATTATTCAATAGCCCATATGAAAAAAATGTTTGACCAAGCCACCGAAGCGGGACAAGGGAAAAAAGTAATTATTACTGAAACGGGTTGGCCAAGCGAAGGTGGTAGTTTAAGAGGGGCCTTTGCCTCTCGTGAAAATGCGATGAACTATTTCATAAACACCCAAGAATGGGCTGAAAATAATAATGTCGAGTTCTTTTATTTCTCCTCTTTTGACGAATCTTGGAAAGTAGGCGCCGAAGGCGATGTTGGAGCCTATTGGGGACTTTGGGATAAAAATGAACAGTTAAAATTCTAAGAATCTTTTTATAGTTCCTAGTTAACATATGAGATCCCTAGTTTCTCAAGAAGTTGCAAGCTGTTTTTATCAATTATTTCCTGTCATTTTTTAACATTCCAACGCTTCTAAAATTGTGCAAAATAATATTGGTTTGTTTGGTTGAGCTGCTTATATTTGCACCGCTCTGGTATAAATATATGCTGAGCACAAGTTCATACAAAAAGAGAAGCATTACTTTTGGAGCGTAAAATCAAAAAGAGAGGTGCAAAAAGATATTTAGATAATCAATTCGGGGCATCACGCAAAAATGCGTGACAGGACGTAGCCCGGCCTGCAAAGCCAAAGGAATTGTTATCGCGCCACGTTTGGGACGTGGAGGCCGTCACGCTTGAGGCGTGACCACCATATTAAAAAGATAAAGATGTATGTGTATATTCTTTATAGTAAGACGATATTAAAATATTATGTAGGTCAAACTGCAAATATTGAAAAAAGAGTATTAAGACATAACGCAGGTTATGTTAAATCAACAAAAAGAGGGTTACCTTGGGTGTTGATTTATAAGATAAAAGTTCATAGTAGGAGTGAAGCATTACTTTTGGAGCGTAAAATCAAAAAGAGAGGTGCAAAAAGATATTTAGATAATCAATTCGGGGTGTAGCGTAGCCCGGTTATCGCGCCACGTTTGGGACGTGGAGGCCGCAGGTTCGAATCCTGCCACCCCGACAAAGAGGTCGTCACGCTTGAGGCGTGACCACCACCAATAATGGTCGCATAGCTCAGCTGGATAGAGCACCTCCCTTCTAAGGAGGCGGTCCTAGGTTCGAATCCTAGTGCGATCACAAATAAATCAATATAAAGTTAAAGCGAAGCAAGCTCAAAATAATGAGCTTGCTTTTTTATTTTGGAATCTGCTGAAGTTGTTTTTGTTGACTTTAAGCGCGGAGTTCCTTTCTGTAAATAAAATTCTAGCGCGATCACAAATATAATTTTGAGGTATTTTAATTCCTTGTATTTATATCTGAAATCTAGGGTTTTTTGTTTCCTTTAAGACCGTTTATAGTCATTTGTTTTCATCTTTTTGTTTCACTATTGTTTAACCAATTCAAAAAAATGTTTGACCAACTTTTACAGCTGGTAATTCGGTTCCGTGATCGATAATAGTTATTTAAAAAACCTTTGCAGTTGTTTTTAGATAATACTTCAATTCGATGAAGATCGTAAGTTGGGTAAAGGCTTTTTTATTAAGACAATTATCTTTACATTAGATGACAATTAATGACTTCCAATAGAAAAATAAAAGATACTGATTTAGTAAAAAGGCTTCATAATAATGATCAAGCCGCTCTAGCTATTATTTATAAAGAGCACTGGGAAATAATGTATTTGGCAGCCTATAACTTATTGAGAGATAAGTCTATTAGTGAGGACATTGTTCAGGATGTATTTGTGTCTTTCTGGCAAAAAAGAAATACATTAGAAATTAAAGTATCTATCAGGAGTTATCTATATACTAGTACCACTTATAAGGTTTACGACTATTTTAGAAAAAACAAAAAAATGATTAAAGAGGAGCTTTTTAATCATTTTGATGAAAAAGTCCAAGTTTCAAATCCAGAAACTAAACTTATGCATAAAGAATTAGTGGGTTTTATAGATTCTCTAATTAATCAGCTACCTCCAAAATGCAAGGAAGTTTTTAAATTAAGCAGAGAAGAACAGTTGACTAATCAAGAGATAGCGCAACGATTAAGTGTTTCCAAAAGAACAGTGGAAGGGCATATTACTAAAGCCTTAATGCTTTTAAGAAATTCGTTAGGAGTTAATGTTAGTATTGAATTTATGTCATTTATTTCCAATTACTAGTTACCATTCCTTTAAACTTAAAAAAAAAACAACAACAAAGCAGGTGTGCTTCAATTTTATTACGTCATGTATATATAAGAACGTAAGAAATGATGAATTTAAAGCCGAAGCAGTACTTTATACAATTATTAAACAAACTCTTTGATGATTCTATTACCAACAAAGAACTTGAAAAACTATCTCATTTTTTTCTTAATAATCAAGAGCTTTTAAATTGGCCTCAACATTTTGGCTCTAAAATCGAAATAGAAGCAAGAATCTTTAACAAGATACAATCTGATATAAATTCAGGGCTATTAAAAGAAAACAAAATTATTCCTCTTTACAAAAAATATTTATTTAAATATGCCGTAGCGTCGTCTGTAGTACTTTTAATTTCATTAACATATATTTTAAACAGAGATAATACTTCAATCACAACCAATCCTATACTAGTAAATACCAATATTATTGAACCCGGTAAAGACAAAGCAACGCTTACTTTAGAAGATGGGTCTATAGTCGCTTTGGAGAAGGGGAATACTTACCAAATCCAAAACGCTAGCAGTAATGGTGAGAAATTAGTATATGATTCTGGAGCAAAAACTTCAAAAAAGATTGTATATAATTATCTGACTGTGCCTAGAGGAGGTCAATTTCATATTATTTTATCAGATGGTACTCAAGTATGGTTAAATTCAGAATCTCAATTAAAATATCCAGTATTATTTAATGAAGAGGACAGTAGGAAAGTAGAATTAGTATATGGTGAAGCCTATTTTGATGTGTCTCCGAGTTCTGAACACAAAGGTTTGAAATTCAAAGTTTTCAATCAATCTCAAGAAGTGGAGGTTTTTGGTACAGAGTTTAATATAAAAGCTTACAAAGACGACACTAAAATTTATACCACATTGGTAGAAGGAAAAGTAACTGTAAATATTGGAAATTTAAAACAAAGCTTATTACCTAGTCAGCAATTAAGCCTAAACCGCAAAACTAATAATACTACCGTAAACTATGTTGATGTCTTCAACGAGGTGTCGTGGAAAGATGGGGTGTTTAGTTTTGAGAATATACCACTTAAAGAGATGATGAAAGTTTTATCACGATGGTATGATGTAGAGGTATTATTTAAAAATAAATCAATTGAGAATGAGCAGTTTGTGGGGGTATTAAGAAAAAGTCAAAACTTAGAAGAGATACTTTTAAGTATTGAAAATTTTAAGATTATAAAAAATCATGAAATCAAAGACAAGAAAGTAATTCTTGAATAAAAAAATGGAACGAAGTAAAAACATTTCGCGGTGTCATGAACTTCGTCCCTTATAACGTATTAATTAAACTAATGTATAAATAACACAAAGCAAATTTATGGAAATTAAATTACTTAATGCCTGTTCTCTGTATAGAAAACGGCTACAGAAAATTATTATGAATGTATTTATCTTTTTAATGTGTACAACCGCTTTTTGTCTTTCATCAGACAATACGTTTTCTCAAGAGAAGGTAATGATAAAAAAAGATCAATTAGTCACTGTTGATCAGGTGTTTAAAATTATTAAAAAACAAACAGATTTTAACTTTGTTTACCCTAGACGTATTTTTAAGGATAAACATAAAGTACAGCTTAAAAAAGGAGAGATTACAGTTTTGAAACTATTAGAGCAAAGCTTAGTTAGTAATAATCTCAATTTCGAGCTAACAGCAAATAATACTATTTTAATTATAGAAAAACCTGTTGTTAATGACGTTAAATTACAGTATCAAGTTACAGGTACTTTAAAAGATGAAGCTGGTCAGCCCTTGCCAGGAGCAAATATCTTAGAGAAAGGAACAACCAATGGAGTTCAAACAGATTTTGATGGTAATTTTTCCATTTCTGTTAAAGACGAAAATGCAACGCTAGTGATTTCTTACTTAGGATTTTTTACAGATGAAGTCCTTTTAAATGGACAAACTACCATTAGTATAGTATTAAAAGAGGATACTGCAAAGTTAGACGAAGTTGTGATTGTAGGGTTTGGAACTCAGAAAAAAATTAATCTTACCGGAGCTGTTTCAACTATTAATAGTAAGGAACTAGCCAACAGACCCATAACCAGTGCAAGTCAAGCACTTCAGGGAGTTCAGGGCGTGTATGTAAATCAAGTGGGAGGACAACCAGGAAGCGATGGAGCAACAATTCGAATACGAGGTCTTGGGACACTGGGTGATAACGACCCTTTGGTTTTAGTAAATGGAATAGAGTTTTCTATAGATGATTTAAATCCGGATGATATTGAAAGTATTACTGTATTAAAGGATGCGGCATCCGCTGCAATTTATGGGTCTCGTGCGGCTAATGGTGTTGTTTTAGTTACATTAAAGAAAGGTTCTCAAAAATCAGAAATCACGTATAGTGGATCAGTTGGTGTGCAGCAAGTCATCTCATTACCAAAAGTTATCAAGGATCCAATCCAGTGGATGAAATTATATTCTCAAGCACAGTTAAATTTTGGAACAGACGAGAGTGCATTGGTGTTTCCACAATCTTTAATAGATGAATATAGTGCAGGTATGTTGACAGATCCTTTCACCTACCCTAACAACGATTGGATGAAAATAATGTTTGATCAGGCTATTATTCAGCAACATAGCCTAAGATTTTCCGGTGGTAATGAAAAGACAACCTATGGACTTTCGCTTTCTATGTTAGCTCAAGATGGTGTGCTGAGAGGGACAAAATCAAAAAGATATAATGCCAGCTTAAATCTTAACTCAAAGCTGAATAATAAAATTACTATTGGGGGCACTTTCAATGTTTCCCGTAAAAAAAGAGTAGAACCAGTTGTGGGTGTTCCAGAGACTATACAAATGATTTATAAGGCGCAACCCTATCATCCTACCTACCTTGAAGATGGAAATTATGGAATGAATTTTTTCGATATCCCGGGTCATCGCAGATTCCGTAATCCTTTAGCTCTTACTGATGAGGGAAATAATGATCATAGAAATTTAAAATTGTTCCTAAATTCTTTTGCAGAAATTAAACTTCCCTTTGGTCTAGTTTATAAACTAAATATTGGTGTCACTAGTGAGGCTGAGCAACAAAAACGGTTCATCCCACAAATAGTTTTATATGATGCTAAAACGAAAGAACCAACTACAATTCAAGCAGGAGGATCTCCGAATATCACTTTTGCAGGAGGACAAAGAGGGGTATTTCAAAGAGATGAAGAACAGCTTAATACGACCATTTTTAATACGTTGAAATGGAATAAATCTTTTAATGAAGAAACAGAGTTTTCGATTCTGCTTGGAAATAGCTACGAAAATTTCAAATATAATTTCTTTTCTGCAGCCAACGAGGGTTACCTCAATAATGATCTTTTTGAACTCAATGCGGGGAGTATCAATCCTTCTGTGAAAGGTAGAAGTGAGGAAAATAGTATCATATCATACTTTGGTCGTGCCAACTATGTATTGAATAATAAGTATTTGTTTGAGGCAAATTTCCGTTATGATGGTTCGTCACGTTTTGCAAAGGGTAACAAGTGGGGCTTTTTCCCATCAATTTCTGCAGGATGGCGTTTAGACCAAGAAAACTTATTAAAGGATATAGATTGGTTAGGACAATTGAAAATTAGGTCATCATGGGGTCAACTAGGTAATGAGAGAATCGGTTTATTCCGTTACTTAGATTTGATATCTTCAGGAAAAAATTATTTTTTTGGAAACAATTTAAATGCAGGGACGGCAGTTACAGTAGATAATGATACTTCAATATCATGGGAGACAACAACAATTACTAATTTAGGAGTAGATGCTAGTTTTTTTGGCGGCAAACTCTCTACTAGCATGGAATACTTTGTAAAAACAACCAAAGATGTATTGAGACCAATTTCTATTCCTACTCAAGTCGGAGCACTAGATGGGCCAATCACTAACATAGGAACAATAGAAAATAAAGGAATTGAACTTGCGTTGGGATATCGTAATTCAATCGGAGATTTCAGGTATGATATATCTGGTGATTTTACAAGTATAACAAATAAAGTAATAGATCTTAAGAGTGAGGTAATTATAGAGAATTATACATCTGATGGAAGAGGCCCATTGATGATAACACAAGAGGGGAGTCCAATAAACCAATTCTTACTGTATCAGTCCGATGGATTATTCCAATCACAAGCTGAGATTGATGCACACCCCTATCAAGGACCCGATACAAAACCGGGATATATTCGTTACAAAGATTTGGATAACAATGGAGTAATAGATTTAAATGATAGAAAAGCGACGGGCAGTACTACACCAAAATACACCTATTCTTTTAATATTAACTTAGCATATAAAAACTTTTCATTAAGTACTTTTTGGCAGGGTGTTGGAGATGTTCAAACCTATAATAACCATGTTACGGGTGTTCCATTTTGGTTTGGTACCGCTTTAACATCAGAATGGGCAACCGATTCTTGGACTCCTCAAAATACAGGTGCAAGATTACCAATACTTACAAGGTATCAAGATGCAGTAACCACTTTATACAGGGGTAGTGATCTTTTTCTCGAAGACGCTTCATATCTTCGATTAAAAAACATACAGTTAACGTATGATTTGAATTCAGCTTTGTTAAATCAAATAGGAATTAGTAAACTGTCCGTTTTTTGTAACGCTCAAAACCTACTTACATTTACTTCTTTAAAACATTTTGATCCAGAAACAGATTTACTAAGTGGGGATTTTTTCGATTACCCATCTACAAAAATTTATAGCTTAGGCTTTAACGTATCATTTTAAATTAAAAAATCATGAAAAAAATTCAATATATATTTATTTTACTTTGTGGATGTTTATTATCCCTAAGTTGTTCGGATGATTTAATAGCAAAATTACCTTTAGATCAGAATAATGTTGAGTCCTTTTGGACCTCAGAAACCAATGTATCATCAGCTATTACGGGGTGTTATCAGCAATTGATAGAGCCTTATAAATCCCCTTGGACATGGAAGCTTGAAGACATAACCCCTAATGCATATGAAATAGACGGCAGGGATAGTTCCAGAGAAATATCCCTTGGATTAAACAGTCCTACGAATCAAGTTCCTAAACAGCGTTATAAAATTTGTTATCGAGGTATAGGAAGAGCAAACACAGTTTTGAATAATATAGATTTGGTTCCTATGGACGAAAGTTTGAAAAACCGCTATAAAGCTGAAGCCCGATTTTTGAGAGCTTTCTTTTATCATAATCTAATAGAATTTTTTGGAGGTGTGCCGTTAATATTAGATGCCCCAGATAATAATACACAAGGACAATTACCTAGAAATACAAAGGCAGAAGTTTTAGATGTAATTTATACAGATTTGGATGCTGCTATTGCTGGTTTACCAATTTCTTATGCTGCTGCAGACAAAGGAAGAATAACAAAAGGGACAGCACTTGCTTTTAAGGCTAGAACAGCTCTTTATAACATGGATTGGACTGAAGCTCTGTCTGCAGCTCAGGCAGTAGTTGATTTAAATGTGTATGCTCTTTTTCCAGATTACCGAAGACTGTTTCTAGTAGAAAATGAAAGAAATGACGAAGTTATATTTGATATTGGATTCACAATGCCAGAAGTTTCTAATAATTATCACGAAATGTATATTGAAGGGAATGTACTGAAAGATTTACCGGATTCTTATTTAATGACAGATGGAAAACCGGCAGAGATTTCAAGTTTATATAACCCCTTGAATCCTTATGCAAACAGAGACCCACGTTTAAACCAAACTTTAATAACTTTGGGGTCAATGTATAATGGTAATTTGGTTACCGGGAATGAATTGTTTATGGATCTTACTGGTTTTTCTTTCAAAAAATATACTTATTTATTAGATGATGCTGGTGGGGTTGCTCCTCTTCCTGGTCAATCTGAAATAAACCCAATAGTAATTCGTTATGCGGAAGTTTTACTAACTATTGCTGAAGCTGAAAATGAGCTTAACGGACCTACGGTTAGAGCTTATGATGCCATCAACCAGGTAAGAAATAGACCCTCGGTGAACATGCCTGATGTTACCCCTGGGTTAAGTCAAGAGGATTTTCGAGACGCTCTTCGTCTGGAAAGAAGGATTGAGTTTGCAGGTGAAGGATTGTATTTTAATGACATTATTCGATGGCGAACAGCAGAAACTGTAATGAATGCTGATGGCCTTGACAGTGAGGGACAATTAATTGAAACCCGTAGGTTCAATCCCCAAAGAGATTATTTATGGCCAATTCCGCAGGCAGATATTTTATTGAACACTAATTTAGAACAAAACCCTGGGTATTAAATATTTTTTTTTCAGTTAGTTAGATTGAATTATGCTCCAAGACCTATTTGTCTTGGGGTTTAATTTTTTTGATTCATTTTTTAACATTTATACCCTTAAAATTAATACAAAATGAAAAGTATTAAAAAACCACAAACTGTTAATTTAAATGTTGTCTTTCTGTTTTTCTGTTACTTATGCACCTTTACGCAAGCCCAGCAAAAAGACAGGCCCAATGTGATCATAATTTTGACCGATGATCAAGGTTCCATAGACACCAATACTTATGGTTCTACCGATTTGTATACCCCAAATATGGACAGATTGGCTAAAGAAGGCACAAGGTTTACCCAATTTTATGCTGCAGCGCCAGTCTGCTCTCCGTCCCGTGCGGCTTTGCTCTCGGGAAAGACCAATTTAAGAGCAGGCCTTGAGGGCAACGTACCTGTTCCTGAATATGCGGACATAGATAAAAAATATGGTATGCCCACCGATCAGGTAACCATGGCAGAAATGCTCAAAGACAATGGGTATTATACGGCTTTGATAGGTAAATGGCATTTGGGTCATCGAAAAGAAAATTTACCCAATGCACAAGGATTTGATTATTTTTTTGGTCACCAACGTGGCTGTATCGATAACTATTCCCATACTTTTTACTGGGATGGACCTAATAAGCATGATCTATATAGAAATAATGAAGAGGTATATTATCCAGGAGAGCATTTTTCTGATCTGATGGTCGAAGAAGTGAAACAGATTATTAATAATAAAAAGGAAGATCCCTTCTTTATTTATTGGGCTTTCAATGCACCACATTATCCCTACCAAGGTACACCAAAATGGATGGATTATTACAAAGACCTTCCCACACCCAGAAAAGAATATGCCGCTTTTATATCCAATACCGATGAAAAAATAGGATCTGTACTTGACTATATCGATCAATTGGGTCTTGCAGATGATACGATCGTTATTTTCCAATCCGACCATGGTCATTCCCTTGAAGAGCGTGCCTTTTGGGGTGGGGGCAATGCAGGACTTTATCGAGGAAGCAAATTTAGTATGTTTGAAGGAGGCATTCGTGTGCCAGCCATCATTCGTTTTCCCGGCGTAGTGCCTGCTGACCAAGTACGAGATCAGGCTTGTATAGAAATGGACTGGTTTAGCACCATTGCAGCGTTAACTGGGTCAAAGGTGACGGAAAAAGTCGACGGCAAAAGTTTGATGCCAGTAATTTTGGATGACAAGGCCTTATCCCAGCATGGCGTATTTTATTGGCAAGTTGGCGAATATAATGATCAAAACTCCCAATGGGCAGTGCGAAGCGGTCCCTGGAAGTTGATTGGAAATGCTAATGAACCTTCTTCTAATGGAAAAAAAAATAATATTGAAAAATTATTTCTTGTCAATCTGGATCAGGATATTGAAGAACAGAATAATCTTGCAGCATCCAACTCCCAAAAATTATATGAGCTTCTTGAGTTGCACAGGTCATGGTTAAAGTCAGTTCGATTGGAAATGAACGAATAACCACTATTGGCAGCCTTTCTATTAGTTGTTCCTTTATAATGCCAAAGAACATCAAATGATATTTTCAAAGTTTTTTATGACTTTAGTCCACAGTTAGTTGTGCATGTATAAAGACAATAAAGTAAATAGCTTAATACACAAAAGTGGTTAGGTCACCCACCCACATCAAGAGCATAAGAGACTGCCTTCAAAGACTGTTAATCTAACGATTAACAGTCTTTTTTTTGGTAAGTTTTTGGTAAGTTTTTGGTTGTTTTCATAAACTTTTGCAACGACTTGAAAAAGATCATATTTCACTAAGGCTTTACTAATTTTGTTTGTAGTGGTAGAACACATAGATTATGAAGGGGAGTAGAAGTGGGTAAAGTTTCTAATGCGATCACAAATATAATTCTGATTTATTTTTAACTTCATGTATTT
Organism: Formosa sp. Hel1_33_131; assembly: GCA_949499105.1. Taxonomy (GTDB): domain Bacteria; phylum Bacteroidota; class Bacteroidia; order Flavobacteriales; family Flavobacteriaceae; genus Hel1-33-131. The sequence continues at coordinate 141,043 of CATEFX010000021.1, forward strand.
TTAACTGATAGGCAGGGTTTTCTGTTTCTTTTAAGTCCGTTTACAGTCAGTTTATTTTATCTTTTTGTTTCATTATTATTTCACCTAGTCAAAAAAATAGTTGACCTCTTTACAGCTATGAAATACCACTGATGTGACGCTTACTAATAACAAAAAATTTAGTTTCATCTTATTCGCTTAATTAATGATTTTATGGTCTCAAGATCTGAGACTACTGAAATGGTATCACCAATTGATTTTAGACTGTTCATGCCAACTTTTTTAGTCATTAAAAGCTCTCTTACTGAAGTTGCTGAAGCGTGAATTTCGGTAAACATATTGGCTTTAAATTTTAATATATTCTCAGTCGTCACACCACCACCAGGCATGATAATTAAGCGGTTTTCAGAATAACTTTTAAACTTAATAAGAGAATCGAGACCTTCAAAAGCAGAAGCTGCTTGACCAGATGTGAGCACTCTATTGACCCCTAAAGAAATTAGAGAGTCAAGTGCTTTAATTGGGTCTGGGGTCCAATCAAATGCACGATGAAAGGTAAAAGGTAAAGAACCACAAGCAACGATAAGCTGTTTAACCGCTGAGATATTGATCGTTTGGTCCTGATTTAATACTCCAGAAACAAAACCGTGACACCCCATGGATTTATATCTTTTAATATCCGCCTGCATAACAGTTAACTCTGAATTTGTATAACAAAAATGACCACTTCTTGGCCGAATTAATACAAAAACGGGAATAGTTACATGGGCAAGGACTTGTTCTACCATTCCAAATGAAGGCGTAATTCCGCCTACTCCAAGCTCAACACAGAGTTCAATTCTTTGAGCGCCTGCTTGTTGAGCATTTAGTGCAGATTTAAATGAATTAGCACAAATTTCTAAAAGCATTATACAATTTTTTATTTTTTCACCTATGTGATTCCTCTAGTTCAAGTTATATTAACTAGTCATTAATTGTAACGAATAAAACGTGTTACAATATGTTCAAATATTTTAATTTTTGATGCAATTCAAACATGCAAAATAAAGGCTATGCGACGAATAAAATTAGACAGATAACTAATGCATCGAGTTGAACGTTAAAAAACTTAAATATGCAACCAAACGAATACTTAAAATACTTCTTGGATGTTTTAACATATATATAAGTTGTGTAGATTACCCAAAAATCTTTTTCTTGGCATTTTCAACATATGATCTGCCAATGACATATCTAATCCCTTCAATTTCGACACTATTTCCTTCTACAGTATCAATTTTATCAATGGCGATTGTGAAGGATCTATGAATTCTAATAAAATTACTTTCAGGAAGCAAACTCGTAAAGTTACTCAAAGTACTGTGGATAATATACTTATTAGTTTGGGTTGTAATTTTTAGATAATCTCTTAAAGATTCGATCACTAAGATCTCATCTAAGTAGATTTTCTTCATTTTCTTTTTATCAACTTTAATAAAAGTAAAGGGCCTTTTAATTGATTCAGGGGATTCTATTGACTTATTACTACCTGATAATTTTAAGGCTCTATTAATAGCTTTCATAAATCTAGGAAATGGTATCGGTTTAACTAGATAATCCAGAACTTCTAATTCATAAGTTTTTATGGCATATTCATCATAGGCGGTTGTAACAATGATTAAGGGCTTGGTTTCTAAATTTCTTATAAAATCCAATCCATTCAAAAGAGGCATATTAATATCTAAAAAAATGAGATCTACGGAATGCTCTTTTAAATATGTCAAAGCATCAATAGCATTGTTAAAAGTGTTAATAATCGTGATGTTATCAATTTTTTCTATGTAGCTTTTGATGACATTTATTGCTAAAGGTTCGTCATCAATAATTAAACAATTAATACTCATGATACTTTTATTTTAAGTTTAACAACAAATAGTTTGTTTGTTGAATCAATAACCAGACTGTAATCGTTAGGCTGGTAACCCAATTCGAGTCTTTTTTTTACATTTTTTAGCCCAATTCCGCTTGAGTTTTTAGTGTCAAAAATTTTATTAGTAGTTTCAGCTAATGGATTTGAGATAGTAAAGTAAAGAAAATTTTCCACTATTTTAAAATCAATATCAATTTTCACGTCCCCATTCGTCTTATTCGCTCCGTGCTTAAATGCATTTTCAATAAAAGAAAGTAACAACATAGGTGCTATTTTTTTATCTGTAATGTTTCCTCTAATTTGGGTGTTAATGTTTAATAAGTCGCCATATCTTATTTGTTCCAAATCTAAATAGTTTTGAATACAGATTATTTCCTTTTCTAAACTTTGTCTTTTTGATTTTGTTTCATACAAAAGGTAGCGCATTAGCTCGGAAAGTCTAAGAATTAGCTTAGGTGTTTTGTCGGATTTTTCTATAGATAGTGAATAGATGTTATTGAGCGTGTTAAAAAAGAAATGAGGTGAGATTTGCGATCTTAAAAAAAGTAATTCTGTTTCTAATTGTGTTTTTTCCAAAACAGTGACTCTTTTTTGTTCTTTAAGCGAATCCATTGTAACTTTTATGGCGGTCACAAAAGTAATCACATAGAGTTCGCCAATCATCATGTCAATAGAATAGCTGAAAGTGACATCGTGTATAACTGCGGGCCCTTCAGGCCATATGTCTGTGCTAATCAGAAAATAGGTTAGATTAAATTTAATGAATACCATCGAAATCAAGGACAGAATTAAAAAAAACACGTACAAAAAATATTTACGTTTAAAAACAAATTTTGGCATTAAAACAAAAATATTTAAGTAGCACAAAATCATGTGAATGGGAAAGCCAAGCAAAGTTGTTTTAAATGAATATTCGTAATTATCAAAATAATTACCCCATCTTAGTGTGTTCAGTAAAAAGTAAATAAACCAAAAGATGACGTGATGTCTTAATGTGATTTCTAAATTTTTATTTGGTTGCATTTTTAAGTTTTTTAACGTTCAACGTGATATATTAGTTATCTGTCTAATTTTATTCGTAGTACAGCGTTTTTTTTGCAAATTCACACTGAAATTTAAATAAATAAATGAAGGTTTTTAATAATACAAATATATATATATTTTATGTACTAGCATTTTTTGTAATGCTTACATCATGTACCAAACAGGGGTTTGAAAACAGAAAAGACTTCACTAATTATGTGGATCCATTTATAGGAACCGGAGGACATGGACATACTTACCCAGGGGCAACTGTTCCTTTTGGAATGCTTCAAGTCAGCCCTGATAATGGTGTTTCTGCATGGGATTGGTGTTCAGGGTATAATGTCACTGATTCTATAACGATTGGGTTTAGTCATTTACATCTAAGCGGAACTGGCATAGGCGACTTAGGAGATATTCGTTTTATGCCCATAAATAAAAAAGTTGACTTAGCTCAAGCTTTTGAAACCAGAGACGAAATCCCCTTCAAATCAAATTACTCACATGAGAAAGAAACTGCTGAACCTGGTTATTATAGTGTTTTTTTAAATGACTTTAATGTTAAAGCAGAATTGACTTCAACTCTAAGAACGGCATATCATAAATACACATTTGCAGAAAATGATAAACAATCCTTAATTATTGATTTAGGCTTTGCATTTAATTGGGACAAAGCGGAGCTTTCGCACCTAAAAATAGAAGATAAGTTTACCGTTTCGGGATTTAGACATAGCTCTGGATGGGCCGCCAATCAGAAAGTATTTTTCGTAGCGAAATTCTCAAAATCGATTAAAGATTTTGATTTGGTTTCTGATGAGGTCTATAGTGATCAAGTGAGTGTCACTGGCGTTAAAACATCAGCTCAGCTTTATTTTAATAATCTAAGCAATGATGAATTACATATTAAAGTGGGGCTTTCTTCGGTGAGTATAGCGAATGCACTTGAAAATATTTCAGACAGTGAGCAAAGTTTTAATGTTGTAAAAAATAAAGCCTCTGAAAACTGGAATCAAGCACTCTCAAAAATTGAAATAGAAACGCCTGTAGATTCTTTGAAAACGATTTTTTATACAGCGCTTTACCATGCGCAGTTGGCGCCTGTTACATTTAGTGACCGTAACGGAGAGTTTAGGATGGAAAATGACAGCATTGTTAAAGCTAAAAATTTCACAGCTTACTCAACACTTTCTTTGTGGGATACTTTTAGAGCCCAACAACCATTGCTGACGTTGTTAGAGCCCGGCCATGTTGCTGACATTGTTAATTCTATGTTACTGTATTACGAGCCAAAAGGCGTCTTGCCCGTATGGACTCTTTATGGAAACGAAACCAATACAATGACGGGCTATCACTCAATCCCGGTCATAGCTGAAGCTTATTTGAAAGGCATCAAAGGGTTCGATATTAACAAAGCTTATGAAGCAATGAAGGCCACCATGATGCAAGATGAGAGAGGCCTAGATCATTATAAAAAATACGGTTACATCCCTTGTGATTTTTTAGAAGAATCGGTTACAATAACACTCGAATATGCGTATGACGATTGGTGTGTGGCACAGGTAGCGAAGGCTTTAGGGAAGATCGACGATTATGACTACTTCATGAATCGATCTAAATCCTACGCGAATTTATTTGATGTTGACAGCGGGTTTATGCGCGGTAAATTTAAAGATGGAACAACCTGGCGTACCCCTTTTGATCCCAAACATTCTGCACATCGAATAAAAGCGGATTATACAGAAGGTAATGCTTGGCAACACAGCTGGTTTGTTCCGCATGATGTTGATAACTTAATAGAATTGCACGGAGGTAATGAATTGTTTTCTAAAAAATTAGAGCAGCTCTTTGCTGAGAGTTCTGAAATTACCGGAGATAATATTTCCAGTGATATTTCGGGCTTAATAGGGCAGTATGCACACGGCAACGAGCCAAGCCATCACATCGCTTATATGTTTAATCATGCAAATAAACCGTGGCGTACGCAGTATTGGGTACGAGAGATATTAAAAACCCAATACAATACATTCCCAAATGGATTAAGTGGGAATGAAGACTGTGGACAAATGTCTGCATGGTATGTATTGAGTTCTATGGGCTTATACTCAATGAATCCAGTTTCTGGGAATTACGAAATAGGGAGTCCTTTATTTGAGAAAACAACTCTCAAAGTTTCCGACGACACAATTTTCATAATTGAAGCTGAACATGTCTCAGATACAAATATTTACATCCAATCGGCTACACTTAATGGACACGATTTTAATCAAACAGTCATTTCGCACCAGCAAATTTTAGAGGGTGGAACCTTAAAGTTTGTAATGGGGTCCGATCCTAACAAAAAATGGGGAGTAAAAACCCACTAAAAGACAAAACGAATGCATAGCATAGATATACTAATTATAGCTTTTTATATCATCTTAACCGTAGGCGTTGGTATTTGGGTTTCCAAGCGTGCTTCAAAAGGATTAGACTCCTACTTTCTAGGGGGTAAAAGTATCAAGTGGTACTACTTAGGTTTAAGCAATGGGTCGGGAATGTTTGATGTTTCAGGAACGGCTTGGATGGTTGGGATTCTTTTTTTATACGGGGTAAAAAGTTTTATGTTTATGTGGCTCTGGCCCATTTGGAATCAGATTTTTGTAATGATGTTTTTAGCAGTTTGGATTAGAAGATCTAACATAATGACAGGCTCAGAGTGGATTTTAACACGCTTTGGAGATAAAAAAGCTGGAAGGGCATCGCATTTAATTGTTGCTGCCTTTGCTATTATAGCTGCGATAGGGTTTATTGCCTACTTTTTTGAAGGGGTTGGGAAATTTATGACGATTATTCTACCTTGGGATTTGACACTCCAAATGGGAACATCTGTGCTTTTGAATTCCGAACAGTCTTATGCATTTATCATCATATTTTTAACAACTATTTATACAGTCAAAGGGGGTATGTTTTCAGTGGTAGCCACAGAAGTACTACAATATGGGATCATGGTGGTTGCAGGTTTGCTGGTTGTTGGATATAGTTTCTTTGCAATTAGTGATGTCGAAATAAACAGTGTTATTACTGAAGAGTGGCGAAATGTGTTTTTTGGATGGGAATTGGAAACCCATTGGAGTGATAAATACCAAGCCTTTAACGATTTAATTGATTCTGAAGGATTTAAGATGTTTGGTGCCTTTATTGGAATGACGCTGTTCAAAGGTTTTTTCGCCAGCTTAGCAGGGCCAACCCCTAGTTTTGACATGCAGCGAATCCTTTCTACAAAAACAGTCAAAGAAGCTGCTTATATGAGTGGCTTTACAAATTTAATTTTGTTTATTCCAAGGTACTTATTAATTGGCGGAATTGTCGTAATCGCTTTGGTTAGTTTAAGCCCAGAGATGATTGGCAATGCCTCTTTTAGGGGCGCTGATTTAGAGGTGCTGTTGCCTAAGGTTATTAATTTTCATGTGCCTATTGGAATTAAGGGACTGTTATTGGCTGGATTATTAGCAGCTTTTATGTCCACATTCTCGGCCTTTGTAAATGCAGGTCCAGCCTATATTGTTAATGATATTTATAAAAAATACCTCAAGCCAACCGCCACTGATAAGCATTATATCAAAGCGAGTCATATAGCGTCCTTTTCAGTAGTATCTTTAGGTGTTTTTATGGGCTTCTTTGCAGATTCAATCAATTCATTAACCTTGTGGATTACATCGGCACTTTTTGGAGGTTACGTAGCCTCAAATTTCTTGAAGTGGATCTGGTGGCGATTTAACGGTTGGGGGTATTTCTGGGGCATGCTTTCAGGCTTAATTATAGCATCGTTACAGTTTTTATTGGACCAGAATAAAGGAAGTTTTACTAAGGAATCACTCCTTTTTGAACTGTCAAACATGCAAGCTATTTATTTGTTTCCTATCATTTTTATCGTTTCATTGACTGGCTCCTTCTTAGGTACTTTTTTATCGGAGCCCACAGACATGAAGACCTTAAAGTCCTTTTACAAAACCGTGAGGCCTTGGGGATGGTGGAATCCTATTTATAAAGAATTACACAATGAAGATAGTACAATAAAGAAAAACACTAATCTTTCCAACGATATGTTAAATTGTGGAATTGGAATTATCTGGCAGTCAAGTATGATTGTCACGCCAATCTATTTTGTAATACGAGATTATCCTAAAGGATTAATCGCTTTGTCAGCGTTTGTTATTACATCATTAATTCTTAAATATACTTGGCTAGATAAAGTGAAACAAATTACAGATTAAATAATGATTTTAACTAAAGATAAAGTGAGTTTCCCTTGGCAAGATAAGCCAGCTGGAAGCCAAGATGTGTTGTGGCGTTACAGCGAAAATCCAATTATAGGACGTTACGACATACCATCTTCAAATAGTATTTTTAACAGTGCTATTGTACCTTTTAAGGAGGGCTATGCAGGTATTTTTAGATGTGACAACAAAGCTGTGCAGATGAATATTTTTGCAGGTTTTAGTAAAAATGGAATCGATTGGGAGATCAATCATGAGCCTATTAAAATGCAAGCGGGTAATACGGAGATGATTGATTCCGATTATAAATATGACCCACGCGTGGTTTTTATTGAGGATAGATATTGGATTACTTGGTGTAATGGATATAATGGTCCAACTATAGGAATAGGTTATACCTTTGATTTTAAAGAATTTTTTCAGTGTGAAAATGCATTTTTACCGTTCAATAGAAATGGGGTGTTATTTCCACAGAAAATAAATGGAAAATACGCAATGTTAAGTCGTCCAAGTGATAATGGGCACACCCCTTTTGGTGATATTTATATTAGTTACAGCCCTGATATGAAATTTTGGGGAGAGCATCGCTGTGTCATGAAAGCGAC
>CATEFX010000022.1 GCA_949499105.1 Formosa sp. Hel1_33_131
CTCGGCAAGATTCAAACTTGCAACCTCTTGAGCCGTAATCAAGTGCACTATTCAGTTATGCTACGAGGCCATTTTGAGGGTGCAAATATAAGGTAATAATCTTTTTATCAAAAGAATATCGTAGCTATTTCAAAAAACTTACTTTTGTAGAGATCTAATATTTTATATTATCATGAAAATAGAGCAAATCTACACCAGCTGTTTGGCACAAGGCGCCTACTATATCGAATCTAATGGCGAGGTTGCTATCATCGATCCGCTACGAGAAACCCAACACTATATTGACAAAGCGACGGCCAATAAGGCGACCATTAAATATATTTTTGAAACGCATATTCATGCCGATTTTGTATCGGGGCATGTGGACTTGGCAAAAAAAACAGGCGCAACGATTGTCTTTGGTCCGAATGCCAATACCGCCTTTGATTGTCACAATGCCACGGATAATGAAGAATTCAAAATTGGAGCGCTCACCATTAAAGTCCTTCACACCCCGGGCCATACGCTAGAATCTGTCACCTATTTACTAATTGACGAAAACGGACAAAATCATGCGGTATTTACGGGGGACACTCTTTTTCTTGGCGATGTTGGCAGACCAGACTTAGCCGTTAAATCGGAACTAACTGAAAAAGATTTAGCGGGCATGTTATACCAATCCTTGCGAACAAAAATAATGACTTTAGACGACTCTATTATTGTATATCCTGCCCATGGTGCCGGTTCTGCTTGTGGGAAAAATTTAAGCAAAGAAACGGTTGGCACCATTGGAGATCAGAAAAATACCAATTATGCTTTGCGATCTGATATGACCAAAGATGAATTTATCAAAGAGGTTTTGAATGGCATCAGTGCGCCACCACAATATTTTGCGAAAAACGCAAAACTAAATCAAACGGGATATTCTGAACTAGAGGCCGTTTTATCAAATGGCGACACGCCACTTTCTGCAGATGCCTTTGAACAACGTGCTCAAACTAAAGAAGCGTTAATTTTAGATGTACGCACCCAACAAGATTTTGTAAAAAACCACATTCCAGGGTCTATTTTCATAGGACTTAATGGCGGATTTGCACCCTGGGTTGGCGCCTTAATCACCAACATCAAACAACCCATTCTTTTAGTGGTTCCAGAAGGCAAGTCAGAAGAAGCGGTGACACGCCTGGCACGTGTTGGCTACGACAACACCCTTGGCTATTTAGAAGGTGGTATAGAAGCGTGGATCGCTTCGGGAAAAACAACCGATCGCATACAGTCTATTTCGGCAGAAGCCTTTGCAGTACAAACCAAAAAAGAAACACTCCCTATTTTAGATGTTCGAAAAGAGGGTGAATTTGCCTCGATGCATTTAAAATTGGATGGTGTTCAACATTTTGCACTGGATTACATCAATCATCAAATGGATCAAATAGATGCCAACAAAACGTATTATGTCCATTGTGCAGGTGGCTACCGCTCTGTGATCGCTGCATCGATATTAAAAGCACGGGGGTTTCATAACCTCGTTGATATTGACGGTGGATTTGCGGCGCTTAAAAAGACAAGCATTTCAATGTCTGAATTTGTATGTCCTTCAACCCTTTAATATATAAACACATGACAACAACACTTGAAATTCAAAATTTAAAATGTGGTGGTTGTGCCCATACGATTATCACGAGACTCAATGCCTTAGAAGGCGTTCAGAACGTAGCCGTTGATACCGACACACATACTGTGACATTTGATACGGATGCTAAAAACGGGATTGAAGGAGCTACAAAATTGCTCTCTAAACTAGGATATCCTGTGAATGGCGACGCCAATTCTATCGGAAAAAAAGCAAAATCGTTTGTAAGTTGTGCTGTGGGAAGATTGGAGAAATCTTAAATTATCTCGGCACTTAAACCTGCTTCTAACAGTTTTCCGCATTGGGGCTCTAAATCCTCATATTGGCCAGTTTTGACGATACATTTGCCTTTATAATGAACTAATAACGCACACTGCTCGGCCTGCTCATAGGTATGACTACAAACATCGACTAGCGTTTCTATCACATGGTCAAAAGTATTCACTTCATCATTGAACAAGACAATTTCATTTAAATGACTTTCATCAGTTAAGGTGTCAAACTGTTCTTTAACTTTTTCTTTTGTACTCATAATTGTTGAACAAATTTCAAAGCAACCCAATTGTTTCTTTTTAATTTTTTTTCGAGTTTCAAATGAAGTTGATTACAGGTTGATTCAATCAGCTCACAATCACTGTCATAAAAACCACTTAAAAATAGGGAACCATTTTCATTTAAACAAGCCACATAGGTACTTAAGTCGTTAATCAGAATGTTTCTATTAATATTAGCGATAATTACATCGTAGTGTTTGCCCTCTAATAAGGACGCATCCCCTTCTAAAACACGGATATGATGACAGTCATTTCTGGAAACATTTTCTAAACTATTTAAATAACACCAATTATCAATATCGATGGCATCCAGTGTTTGTGCGCCTCTTTTTTCGGCCAAAATTGCGAGAACTCCTGTTCCACACCCCATATCCAACACTGATTTATGCGTAAAATCTGACGCTAAAATATGCTGAATCATCATATGAGTTGTTTCGTGATGCCCCGTCCCAAAGCTCATTTTTGGCTCAATAATAATATCGTACTTCACTTCAAATGGCTCATGAAAAGGCGCGCGAATCGCACACTGATCATCCACCAGTATCGGATTAAAATTTTTCTCCCATTCTGCGTTCCAATTGGTCTGTGCAATGGTTTCAAAGTCGTACGTAATTTCAAACTCCTCAGATTTTAAAATCTGAATTGGTTCTAGAATCGCGTCAAAATGATCTGATTTTTGAATGTATGCAATGACGCCGTCTGGCGTTTCTACAAAACTTTCAAACCCAGAAAAACCAAGTTCCGCAATTAAAATTTCGGTACCTGGCTGAACGGGTTCAACTATAAATGTGTAGCCTATATAAATAGAGTCTGCCAAATTTAAAATGCGTTGATGATAGCCAAAAATTGCTCAACATCCAATGCAGCGCCACCAATAAGGCCACCATCTACATCTGGTTTAGAAAAAATTTCTTTTGCATTTGCAGGTTTTACACTCCCACCATATAGTATTGAAACTTCATCCGCTAATTTTTCTGAATACTTTTTAGCAACCGTTTCACGGATAAAAGCATGCATGTCTTGCGCTTGTTCTGGAGAGGCAGTTTCGCCGGTACCAATGGCCCAAACAGGCTCATAAGCCAAAACAATATGCTCCCATGCGGCGGCTGGTAAATGAAATAAAGCGTTCTGAATTTGTGCACCTACAACAGCTTCTTCATTTCCAGATTTACGATCTTCTAATTCTTCACCAAAACAAAAAATTGAGCGCATCCCATGTGCTAATGCAGCATCAACTTTTTTAGCAAGAAGGGCATCAGATTCATTAAAATAAGCACGACGCTCACTGTGTCCTAAGATGACTGTTTTAACGCCAATACTTTTTAGCATTGCGGCACTAACTTCGCCTGTATAGGCTCCGTTTTCTGCAAAATGCATGTTTTGAGCAGCCACTACAACCTGACTTCCTTTGACTGAATTTGAAGACGCTAAAAGACTCGTAAATGGAGGCGCAATAATGACTTCTGTTGTGGTGTGTTTAAGTTCTTTAAGCAGTTTAGAAACTAATAATTCTGAATCGACATAGTCATTATTCATTTTCCAATTTCCTGCTACAATTTGTTTTCTCATTTTAAATTATTTAATAGTGTTATATCTGTGGTTTCAATGGCTTTAAAAACTTTTATACGGCCTTGTTTGTCAATAATCATATAGCGAGGAATCCAATCCAAGTCCAAAAATGTGCCCATAGCACCTTTCCAACCCGATTGCATAAAGTAATGTTCCCCTTTTATTTGGAGTCGATCAATGCCTTTTTTCCAGGCAACTTGCGATTTATCTAATGACAAATAAACAAAATCAACTTCGGGGTTATTGGCTTGAAGTTCTTTGACTCCTGGCAACCCTTTTAAACAATCTTTACACCAAGAGGCCCATACATCGATAAAAACAGTATTGCCTTCATGCTTTTCTAAAATAGATTTAAATACGATTGAATTTCCTTCTAAAGTGATAAATTCATCATTTAAGGCCTCGGCTGAAAATTGTGTTTCTACTCGACTTTGACAACTTAAAACAATGGTAAAAAAGAGTGTTAATACTAGAATTTTTTTCATCTTAAAATTTATTTAGTCGTTCAGTTTAATTTTTGGATCCAAATAAGTGTAAATAATATCAACCAAAATATTGATCAGCACAAAAGTAAGGGCAATTATTAAAACAGCCCCCATAATTACGGGTAAATCTAGGGTGTTTAATGCATTTACAATTTCTTTCCCTAAACCATTCCATGCAAATATATACTCTACAAAAACGGCCCCCGCTAATAAGGAAGCAAACCAGCCCGAAACAGCTGTTACCACCGGATTGAGCGCATTTTTCATTGCGTGCTTCGTAATAATTTGAAACTCGCTTAGGCCTTTGGCTCGTGCCGTTCGAATGTAATCTTGGTTAAACACTTCTAATAATGAGTTCCGCATCAATTGAGTGACCACTGCCAAAGGCCGAATTCCAAGTACCAAGGCAGGTAATAGTAAGTTTTTTAGTTTTAACTGATAGACCTCTCCAAAATCGTCCAATTCGTAGAGACTTCCAGTCATTTCTAATCCTGTATATTCATGTAATAAAAACCCAAAAATCCAAGCGGCCAAAATAGCGCTGAAAAACGACGGTAAACTCATCCCTAATGTACTCACTACTAAAATGGTTTTATCCATCCAATGATCTTTATAGAGCGCCGAAACCACCCCCAAAAATAACCCAAGAAGGAGCGCAATACTAATTGAGGCTATTGCCAAAATAATGGTATTAGGCAGGGTTTCTTTTAATATTTGACTGACTTTTTTTCCTTGTTTTGTAAAAGACGTTCTCAGGTATGGATATTTCAAAACAACGCTGGTATTCGCTATTTTAAATAGGGTTTTATAAGTGTAAGGATGCGATTCTAAAAATGTATAATCATTGGCATTTTTAGAATGGAGCGACACTGGCGATAAGTCATTTAAGTAATACAGGTACTGGGTCATGACCGGCTGGTCAAATCCGTATTTTTGTTTTACAATCGCTAATTGAGCTTGATCTTCATTTTGTCCTAACATCATTTGAGCAGGATCTCCGGGCAACACATTAAATAGAAAAAAAATAGCAGTGACTACCCCAAGAAGGGTCCAGAAAGCATGCTGTATTTTTTTTAGTATATATCTACCCAAAAGCAGTTAAAGATCTAAGTTTTCAATATCGTTCCAGTGTACTTTTTGTTGAACCGTTCCCTTTCGTAATTGCAGAACCCCTGGATTGGAACGCACCACCGTTTTGAGTGCTTTTTCATCACACAGATAAAATTCAAAATCAAGCCCATAAGCGGCCTTCAGTTTTGATTTAGAATCTTCTCCAGAAGCACTTAACCCAATCACGGTATAGCCTTTAGAATGTGCGTCTTCTGATAATGCTTTTAGTTTTTGAAGCCCTTGCGTTTCTGCACTTTCTAAGCTGTAAGATACAATCAAAATGAGTTTTTCCTCAGAAAGAAATTGAGCGGTTAAATCTTCATCTTCTGATTCAATTGAAAAATCCAAAATGGAAGGCTGAAACCCTTCATCAATAACTTTCGTTTCTACACTTACATACTCCCCTTGCACGTTTGGATAGGCTCCATCGGTTACAATGGTTTGTTCAGCTCCATTGACCATAAAAACCCATGTAAATTCTTGAATGGCTTTAGGCGCATCATCTGGAGTGCTCATATTAGTCACTAGGTTATCCCCTATTTTATAAGCTCTAAAATCTATGCTTGGTAAATGCATCAACACATGGTATCCAAATCCCAAACTAGCGATAAAACTCAAAAGAGCCAAAATTGTATTTGGAAGGGATTTAAAAATGGGTGCTATGTACGATTTTCCAAAAAACAAAATCAATACAAACACAAGTAATACCACATCTTTGGTGAAGCTTTCCCATGGGGTTAATTTTAAGGCATCTCCAAAACAGCCACAGTCTTTTACTTTATCAAAATACGCAGAATAAAAGGTGAGAAAGGTAAAAAACACAATCATGAGCAACAAACTCCAAACGGTGAATTTTGGCTTGTATCCTATCAATAAAAACACGCCTAGAACCACTTCAAGTACCACTACCAAAACTGAAATAACTAAGGCATAAGGTTCTAAAAAAGGAATATTTAAGACGTCTGCACTAAAATATTCTTGAAGCTTATAAGAAAACCCCAAAGGGTCATTAAGCTTGATAAATCCTGAAATGATAAATAAAATGCCAACAAAAATACGCGAAATAGGAACTATAATTTTCATTTTAAGAGTCGTTTAAGTGAATTAATGCAAAGATGGCATAATTAATCATGTCCTGATAATTTGCATCGATTCCTTCGCTAACTAGGGTCTGTCCTGCATTGTCTTCTATTTGTTTGACGCGTAATAATTTTTGTAAAATCAAATCGGTTAGTGAGCTGACTCGCATATCGCGCCAAGCTTCACCATAGTCATGATTTTTATCGAGCATCAACTGTTTGGTGACCGTAATTTTATCTTCATAAAGAGCGACCGCTTCCTCAAAAGATAAATCGGGCTGTTCAACCACGCCTTTTTCAATTTGAATCAGTGCCATCACACAATAATTGATAATTCCTACAAACTCACTCGCAGCGCCTTCGTCGACTTTCTGAACCGCGTTTTGTTGCAAACCTCGAATGCGTTGTGCTTTGATGAAAATTTGATCTGTTAGCGATGGGAGTCTAAGAATTCGCCACGCACATCCATAGTCTTTCATTTTTTTAGAAAACAGGTCTTTACAGACTTGTACAACGGCATCGTATTCTTTTGAAGTATTTTGCATGAAATAAATCGAATTTTCCGTAAATTTCGCTTAAAATATTCAAAACATCAAGATTTATGGTTTAAAGTTTTAAA
>CATEFX010000023.1 GCA_949499105.1 Formosa sp. Hel1_33_131
TCTACTAAGTTATGATCGTAAGACTTTAATTTTATTCTGATTTTTTGACTCATGTTCTTAACTTTTAAGATTGGATTCCTTTAGCTTCTTTAATAACTTCTTCTGAGATGTTTGAAGGCGTTTCAGCATAGTGTGAAAATTCCATAGTGGAAGTTGCACGCCCTGATGATAACGTTCTAAGTGTGGTTACATAACCAAACATTTCTGAAAGAGGCACTGTAGCTTTTACAGTTTTTGCACCTGCTCTATCGCCCATGTCACTTACTTGTCCACGACGACGGTTAAGGTCTCCTACAATATCTCCCATGTTTTCTTCAGGAGTAATAACTTCTAATTTCATGATTGGTTCCATGATCACTGCCTTGGCTGCTTTGGCTGAATTTTTAAATCCAAGCTTTGCGGCTAATTCAAAAGAAAGTTGATCTGAATCCACATCGTGATACGATCCATCTTTCAATGTCACTTTTACAGCATCTACTTCGTAGCCTGCAAGTGGTCCATTGACCATGGCCATTTTGAAACCTTTTTCGATCGAAGGAATAAATTCCTTAGGAACGTTTCCACCTTTAATGGCAGACACAAACTGAAGTCCAATTTCGCCTTCATCTGCGGGTTCAATTGTAAATACAATATCTGCAAATTTACCACGACCACCCGATTGTTTCTTGTAAACTTCTCTGTGATTTGCCGCTTGTGTAATGGCTTCTTTATATTCAACTTGTGGTTGACCTTGATTGACTTCCACTTTAAACTCGCGACGTAAACGATCGACAATAACATCTAAGTGTAATTCACCCATTCCTGAGATAATCGTTTGTCCTGAAGCTTCGTCAGATCGTACTGTAAACGTTGGATCTTCTTCTGCTAACTTCGCTAGACCTAAACCTAGTTTATCAACATCAGCTTTAGTTTTTGGTTCCACCGCGATTCCAATTACTGGATCCGGGAAGTCCATTGATTCTAACACAATCGGAAACTTTTCAGCAGATAAGGTATCGCCTGTTTTGATAGATTTAAATCCAACAGCAGCTCCAATGTCACCCGCTTCGATATAATCGATTGCATTTTGTTTATTAGCGTGCATTTGGTAGATCCGTGAAATACGTTCTTTTTTCCCAGAACGGTTATTTAACACATACGACCCTGCATCTAAACGACCAGAATAGGCTCTAAAGAATGCTAAACGACCTACAAAAGGATCGGTAGCAATTTTAAATGCTAAAGCAGCAAACGGCTCCTTTACATCTGGTTTTCTAATTTCTTCTAATTCAGTATCTGGATTCACCCCTATAATACCTTCTTTATCCGTTGGTGCAGGTAAATAACGACAGACAGCATCTAAAAGAAACTGAACCCCTTTATTTTTAAACGCAGAACCACAAATCATAGGAATGATGGCCATATCCATCACAGCAGCTCTCAATGCATTGTGCACTTCTTCTTCTGTAATAGAATCTTCATCTTCCATGAATTTTTCTAAAAGGTTCTCATCGTAACTAGCAACTTCTTCAATAAGTTTTGCACGAAGGATTTTTGCTTCTTCTTTCAAATCTTCCGGAATGTCAACAACATCAAATGTTGCGCCCATACCTTCTTCATGCCAAATAATCGCACGGTTTTTGACTAAATCTACAATTCCTTTAAAATCTTCTTCGTCACCAATATTTAAAACGATCGGTACTGCATTAGAACCTAACATTTCTTTTACTTGACTACAAACCATCATAAAATCAGAGCCTTGACGGTCCATTTTATTAACAAAACCAATACGTGGCACTTTGTAGTTATCGGCGAGTCTCCAGTTTGTTTCAGATTGAGGCTCAACACCATCAACTGCACTAAACAAGAATACTAACCCATCAAGGACACGTAATGAACGGTTAACTTCAACCGTAAAATCAACGTGACCAGGAGTATCAATAATATTAAAATGGTAGCCTTTCGTATCTTCAACAGGTTTTCCGTTATCCGTTGGAAACTCCCATTCACAGGTGGTCGCAGCAGACGTAATTGTAATACCTCTTTCTTGCTCTTGTTCCATCCAGTCCATAGTCGCAGCACCATCGTGTACTTCCCCTATTTTGTGAGAAACGCCTGTGTAATAAAGAATACGTTCAGTCGTAGTGGTTTTTCCTGCATCAATGTGCGCAGCAATCCCAATATTTCTTGTGAATCTTAAATCTCTTGCCATTCCTAATTAAAATCTAAAGTGAGAGAATGCTTTATTCGCTTCAGCCATCTTGTGAGTGTCTGTACGTTTTTTAACAGCTGCGCCTTCTTCTTTAGCCGCAGCTAAAACTTCAGAGGCTAACTTTAAAGCCATAGATTTTTCATTTCGCTTTCTTGCAAAGCTAATTAACCACTTCATAGCGGTCGATATTTTACGATCTGGTCGTATTTGCATTGGAATTTGGAAGGTTGCACCTCCAACACGACGACTACGTACTTCGACGTGTGGCATCACATTAGACAACGCATCTTTCCATATTTCGACTGCAGTTTTTTCTTCGTCTGTTTTCTTTTCTTCTACGATAACCATTGCATCATAGAAAATTTTGAATGCTGTCGACTTCTTACCGTCCCACATCATCATGTTCACGAAACGTGTTACCAACTGATCGTTAAATTTTGGATCTGGCAACAGCGGTCTTTTTTTCGCCTGTTTTTTTCTCATGTCTTCTTTTTAAAATAAATTATTTCTTAGGGCGTTTTGCACCATACTTAGATCTACGTTGTGTACGACCTGAAACACCTGCGGTGTCTAAAGCCCCACGTACAATGTGGTATCTAACTCCTGGTAAATCTTTTACCCTTCCACCTCTAACTAATACTATCGAGTGCTCTTGTAAATTATGTCCTTCACCACCGATGTATGCGTTGACTTCGTTTCCATTTGTTAACCTAACTCTTGCAACTTTACGCATTGCTGAATTTGGTTTTTTTGGAGTCGTCGTGTAAACACGAGTACACACACCACGTCGCTGAGGACAAGAATCTAAAGCAGCCGATTTACTCTTCTTAGTTATTTTGGCTCTTCCTTTTCTTACTAATTGTGAAATTGTTGGCATATTCTATATACTATTTTTTTTAAATCCTCTT
This sequence comes from Formosa sp. Hel1_33_131, assembly GCA_949499105.1. Taxonomy (GTDB): domain Bacteria; phylum Bacteroidota; class Bacteroidia; order Flavobacteriales; family Flavobacteriaceae; genus Hel1-33-131. The sequence goes on from CATEFX010000023.1 coordinate 3,100, forward strand.
CTTAGAGGGCTGCAAAGGTAAACATTAAAATGAATTATTCAAATCATAACTCCATAATTTTAAAATAATTACGTTTTTTTAAGGCGATTAAATAATTAGAACCCTTTTTACGTTAGTTTTACATGAAAATCATATTTGTGACGATTCGTTTAAAGTTATTTATTGGGGTTTTAGGCCTGTTTGCTGCCATTAATATAGGAACTGCACAAGCACTTCAGTTGAAAATTACCAGCGCAGATGCGCTCCACAGGGAGGCAATCGAAACGATCGGATACACAAAAACCTTTGAAGAGTTCGCCTCGCTTGAGACTCAAATTTCATCCTTTACAGCACAACTCTATCAACTTGGGTATATTGAAGCCCAAGTTCTAGAAATTTCTAAAGACCGCCCCTTGGTGGTGGCGACGATGGCACTGGGTCCAAAATACGACCGCATTCAGTTATATGCAGATAAGGAACTTTTTAATTTTTTAGAGCTAGAATCTCGTATCGACCTTGAAAACAAGGCCTATTATAGTATGGGTGTTTCTGATCTGGAATCTATGCTTAACAAACTGACCGCCATATTAACTTCAAAAAGCCATCCCTTTGCCAGCGTCTCTTTAAAAAATATCAGTCCTATTAATAAGACAACGTTAAGCGCCGATTTAGTCGTTGAAAAAAAACAACCAAGACAGCTACAATCGGTTGAAATTAAAGGCTATGAAAAATTTCCTCGGGCGTTTATCAAGCAGTATCTAGGCATAAAAACCAACACCCCTTTTGACCTTAAAGCCATTCGATCCAAAACCGAAGCGCTGAATCAACTCAACTTCACCAACCAACTTCGACCTGCAGAAGTGTTATTTACACAAGATACTACCCGAGTGTATTTATATTTAGAAAAAACCAAAAGCAATCGATTTGATGGGTTTTTAGGATTTGGATCGGACGAAACCTCGGGAAGCTTAGAGTTAAATGGATATCTCAATCTGAATCTAGTTAACAACTTAAATTTTGGTGAATCGTTTCGACTTAATTATAGGAGCGACGAAAATGATCTAAAAACTTTTGAAACTCAGCTCACCCTCCCCTATTTATTTAAATCGCCCATCGGAAGCGAACTGCAATTAAATATTATCAAAAAAGATAGCACCTTTACTACGGCCGAACAAGCTGCAAGTTTGTACTATCAAATCAACCCAAAACAAAAAGTGTTTTTAGGAATTAAATCCTCACAATCAAACGCATTAACAACAGAAACCATCAACACGGTTCAAGACTATCGAACCACTGCTTATGAATTGCGTTATGTGTATCAGCAACGCAATCCCCAAAATATATTAGTGCCCTTAAAACGATTTTTTGAAATCCGCTTATCGAAAGCCACACGAAAAACAACAGACACAGAAACCAATCAAACAGTATACACCCTAAATGCGTCCAATGTATTTCGCTTGAATCTCAAAAATAGTGTTTACGTCAGACTTAATGCCCAAGGGATCAATTCTGAAAGCTATTTACAAAACGAACTCCTTCGATTTGGGGGGATTAACGCCATCCGCGGCTTTGAAGAAAACAGCATTAATGCAACCCAGTTTGGAATTCTTGCTTCCGAATACCGCTACCAACTCAGTCCAGCGCTCTACATACATTCGATTATAGATGCTGCGTATTTTGAAACTCCCACGCAATCCGACCAAAAACTGTTTGGCTTTGGATTTGGATTTGGACTGCTCACCGAAGCTGGCCTCTTAAAATTCAACCTTGCCAATGGTAAAACAGAGACACAAAACTTCAAGTTCTCCGACTCCAAAGTGCATTTGAGCTTAACGGCGACGTTTTAATTTTGTTTTCAGAGTAGTACTTCTTTTTTATGTTAAAGGAATGTTAAAATATAGGTGGTTCGTTTTTTTTCTTAACTTTTTATTAAGACTTTTGGGTTAGACTAATTCAAAAATTTTAAAGAATGAAAACCAAATTTACAATGATTTTGACGCTATTTATGGCGTTAATTGTGCAGATTTCATTTGCACAACAGAAAACAATTTCGGGTACCGTCTCCGATGAAAATGGACTCCCATTAATAGGAACCACCGTTTTAATTGTTGGGACCTCCTCAGGGACGACCTCCGACTTTGACGGAAAGTATGCTATTAAAGCAAAAACAGGCGATGTGCTTAGCTACAGCTATGTTGGGTATTCCACCCAAAACAAAACCGTTGGTGCAGCAAACACTATTAATGCTACGCTTCAACCAGACAATACGCTGGATGAGGTGGTGGTGACTGCTTTTGGGATTAAACGAAACTCAAAACAATTAGGCTATGCTGTAAGTAGGGTTAAAACCTCAGAAATTACTGAAAATTCTGAACCAGATTTAATACGCTCTTTAGCTGGGAAAATTCCTGGAGTTACCATCAATACTTCAACAGGGGTTGCTGGGGCATCAAATCGAATTAACATTAGAGGAGCCACTACTATTGGCTCTAGTACACAGCCACTTATTGTCGTAGACGGAGTTGCTTACGACAATACACAAGTGACAACATCTAGCCAAACAACTGGTGGAGGAAGTTATGAATCTGGAATTTCTGGGCTAGACCCTAATAACATTGAGTCCGTAAATGTACTTAAAAGTACTGCTGCTTCAGCTTTATATGGCTCAAGAGCAGCGAACGGAGTAATAGTGATAACCACAAAATCTGGGTCTTCTAAAGGGGGAGCTAAAGGATCCAAACTAAATGTAAGTGTATCATCTAGTACGGTTTTAGAAGAAATCGCTAATTTACCAGATTACCAAAACACCTATGGAAATGGTGTGAATTTTAGTTATGTGAATGCTAACGGATCATGGGGGCCACGTTTTGATTCTTTAGAAACTATTCCTGCTTGGCCTAATTTGGTAGGTGCTTTTCCAGATCAGTTTCCGGTTGGATCAACAGTTCCTTATGAAGCACAACCCAATAACGTTGAAGACTTATTTAACAGAGGTATTACATCTGACCAATCTATTTCACTTTCCTATTCTGGTGAAGATGGTAATTTTAGTGCCACACTATCAGACTTAGAGCAAGAAGGATACATCCCCTTTAATACCTACGATAGGACAGCATTTGCTGTTGGAGGTAATTTTAGACTTCCAAATAAATTAACTGTTGGTGGTTCAATGTCTTTTTCTTCAACTGACCAAGTTGGTGGTTTTTTTGGAAATAATCAATTTGCTGGTTCTGGGTCGTCTTTCGCTAGAGCATTATGGCTAGGTAGAACTTGGGATTTTTCACTCCCCTATACTAATCCAACAACTGGTGCATCTGTAACACCCAATAATGGGTACGACCACCCTTTATGGTCATGGGAACACGATCAAATAAAAACTAATACTGAGCGAACGGTAGTTAATTTTAATTTACATTACCCATTAAATGAGAACATTTCTACTTCTTTTAGAGTTGGGTATAATAAATACAATTTAAATAGAGATCAAATACGTGATCTTAATTCAAGAGGAAACGATGGTTTTGGTTCAACTGCGGGAGTTGGTTCTATTGTCAGAGAAGTTTTTACAAATGAAGACATTGAATCTACATTTTTAGCGAACTTTGATTATCAATTAAATGACGATATCACTTTTTCGGCAATAGTTGGAAATAATATTTTACAAAACTCGACCTTTAACGCCGTTTACAATGGCAACACATTTATTTCACCTAATGTATTTGCTCTGACAAATACTGTAAATAGATCAGTCCAAGATGAAGACACTACACGGGAACGTACAGTCGGGTTATTTGGAGATATTACACTAGGTTATAAAGATTATATATTTCTAAATGCTACTGGAAGAAACGACTGGAATTCAACTCTTCCAAAAGATAATCGTTCTTACTTTTACCCATCTGCTAGTGTTTCGTTGATCTTTACTGAGGCATTTAATCTGAAGAGTGATATCTTAACTTTTGGTAAAATAAGGGGAGGGTTTGCCTCAGTAGGTCGAGCTGCAGACCCAGAATCTCTGATAAGAACTTTTTCATCAACTATAGATCCAACTTTTAATGGAAGCCCTACAGTTTCTAATCCTACTTTTATTACAAACTCTAGCCTTACCCCAGAGTTTACAAATGAAATTGAGTTCGGTACCGATTTAGAATTTTTAAATAGACGAATTGTAGTTGACTTTACTTGGTACAAAAAAACTACAACGGATTTAATTTCAAGAGTTAGTGTTCCTGAATCTAGTGGTTTTACTAACTTAATTACAAATATTGGAGAAATGGAAAACACAGGGGTTGAAATTGGATTAACTTTGGTGCCGTTTAAGACCGAAAACTTTAAATGGGAATCATTTACAACCTTTACAAAAAATGATAATACGGTCACAAAACTTGTAGATGGCCTAGAACGTATTCAGTTTGACCCAAATCAAATTGCTCATGCACAAGTTGGTCAACCTTTTGGCGTGTTTTATGGCACTCGATTTGCTAGAGATGATAACGGTAATTTCTTAATTAACCAGGCAACTGGTGGGGTTTTAGAAGCCTCAGAAAACGGGGTAATAGGAGACCCAAACCCTGACTTTAAAATGGGCTTTATTAATACATTTTCGTACAAAGGGTTTTCATTAAATACACAATTTGATTGGACTCAAGGGGGCGACTTTCAGTCAATAAGCATCAATTCTTTACTAGGAAGAGGTGTAACAAGAGATACTGAAAACAGGGAACGCACCTTTATAATTCCAGGTTATTACGGAAATTCTGACGGAGCACCTATATTAGATTCTAATGGAGATCAAATTCCAAATACAGTACAAATTGACACCAACGAGTTGTATTTCTCGCCGGCCAATAGTAACACGTTTGGAATTAATACTGTCGATGAAGGATCGGTATATGACGCTACCGTTTACAGACTTAGAGAGCTTAGCCTCTCGTATAGTTTGCCAAAAAAGTTGTTAGACAAAACTCCATTTGGCTCGCTTACACTAAGTCTTTTAGGCAATAACTTGTGGTATTTCGCACCTAATGTGCCAAAACACACTAATTATGACCCAGAAGTAACTGCATTTGGTTCCTCAAGAATCCAAGGAATAGAAATATCCTCTGCTCCTACTTCAAAGAGATATGGCTTTAAACTTAATTTAACTTTTTAAATATGAAAAATATGAAAAATAAAAAGATTTTTCTTTATCTAATTCTATTCACTTCCTTATTATTTGACTGTAGTGATTATTTAGATGTTGACACAGATACAGACCGACCAACTACGGCCACCCTACCTCAATTACTATCACAAATTGGCGTACAAACTGGACGAATAAATGACTTTAGATTATGGAGTGGAGACATTCTTCAAGTTTACACTCATCAACTAACAGCGAGAGAGGACCAAGATCAATATGGCGCAAACGCTGATGATGTACTTATGAATAATGACTGGGGAGATGTTTACTTAACTCAAACCAACATTAATAGCTTAATTGATCAAGCAGAAATTAACAATGATAGAATGTATCTTGGTATTGCTCAATTAATGCAAGCTTATATTAGCTCTGTAGCTGTAGATTTATGGGGCGATGTGCCTTATTCTGAAGCAATACAATTACCTGAAATTGTAGGCCCCGTATTTGATGCTCAAGAAAGTGTGTATGCTGCTGTTTTAGATTTAATTGAAACTGGAAAACAGAATGTAGCAAGTGGGGAAGGTATTGAGCCAGGAGCCGATGATTTATTTTACGCAGGGAATACCTCTAAGTGGATTAAATTTGCAAACTCTTTTAAATTAAAATTATACAATCAAATTAGGTTATCTTCGCTATATGATCAAACTGCTGTTAATAGTTTAATCTCAGAAAACAATTTTTTCTCAAGTAATTCAGATGATTTTGAATTTAACCATACTGCAAATTTAGCACCCGCAGATGAACGTAATCAATTGTTTAGAGATGCATATGGAGGGGCTCAAGTTACTAAATATGTAAGCCCTTGGTTTTATGAAATTCTTAAAGGCTGGAACACAAATATTCACACTGGAATAGAAGATCCAAGGATTCCTTACTATTGGGCAAACCAACTAGCTCCAGGAGTATTCCCCAGAGACCAAGGAGATGTTACCACAATGGATCCGAATGCAGATTACTGGGATGCTTCAACAGGATTTTTTTCTATCCGTTTTGGCAGTATAGGTCCTGACAGAGATCATGCTGTACAAACAGACGCCACTTTTCCGGGAATTTTTCCATGTGGCGGAAGATATGATGATGGTGCAGGATTTGCAAGAACTATAGCTAGTGGAACAGGCGTAGCTCCTAAACGAATATTCACCTATGATGAATTCCTTTATGTACAAGCTGAAATGATTCAAGTTGGATTAATTACTGGTAATGCAGAAACTATGCTTACAAATGCTATAACAGCTAGTTTCGACAAAGTTGATCAAGTTGTATCCAATTCTGGCACAACCCAAATTGTTCCTACTCTAACTGGATCTAGTTCTGTCACAGATTTTATAACTGATATAACAACTGAATTTAATTCTGCAAACTCTGATAAACAATTAGAAATCATCATGACACAAAAGTGGGTAGCAACCTTTGGAGATCCAATGGATCAATATTCCGACATCAGAAGAACAGGTTACCCTATTCTTGCAGACCCTAAGGGTGCATCGCCGGAGTACCAATTAGATAATGGTGATGGATTTCCTTTAGACGATTCGCATACTGTATTAACTAGTGAGTATCAAATATCATTATTCTGGCCTCAAAGAGAGTTGAATTTAAACAAGAATGCTCCAGCACAAAAGAACCCTACAACTTATAAAATATTTTGGGATAACTAAAAAAATGAAAAAATGAAAAAAATGAAAAAAATGTTAGCATTAGTATTTACCATTGTAAGTATTATGCTTTATATGTCATGTGAAAATGATGGTGGGGACTCTGTTATAAATCTTCAAGACGGAGTTGTTCCAAATATGGAAAAAATAACAACAACTGATCAAATAATAGATTTAGTGACCGTTACGAATGGTGATCCTATCAATTTAGGTTTTTCAGCTTCTATAGCTCAAGGCAGTGCTGCAACTACTGATATTGTTGGGGTTTACACAACAGCAACGGGATCTGTTTACAATGGTGTATTGTTTAGTGACATTACATTACCAAATGAATTTTCTTTATCTGCTGACGATATAGTTAATGCATTTACTGAACTAAACAATCCTAGTGATTTGCTTCTTGCAGATGTATTAGTAATTACAGCTAGATTTACGATGACAGATGGCACAGTGCTAAACTTAATTAATGAAGATGGATCACCTAACTTGAGTAGTAACATTAGAAATACTGTTCTTTTTTCTACTTCAATAAGCTACCCTGTATCTTGCCCTTCAGACATTGGAGGAAATTATACAGTAGTCAGTAGTGGATTTTCTACTGACGGAGCACCAGTAAATAACCCAATAGTTAACTTTTCGTATGATGTCGTTGTTTCTGACAATGGCGGAGGAAGTTATACAATATCGGATGGTGTAGCTGGAGTTTACCAAGATTGGTACTGCGTTCCTTATGGGTACTGTTTTGAGACTGAAGGTAGTTTTACCGATGTTTGCGGTACTCTTTCTGGGACATGGACTGAATCATTTGGATGTGAAATTAATTTAACAGGCGTAATTAATATGGATAGAACCCTGACAATAACATGGGCTAACTGTTTTGGCGACACCATTGAGGAAGCAATTTATACACTTAAATAAATTTAAATATCTGTATCACCCTAAAATCCGATACAGACTTTAAATAATTAAATTCTACTAAAATACCTCAACAAACCATGGTTTGTTGAGGTATTTATTTTTTATAAATTTTCTTTAGAGCTTGTGCTATTCATTTATTTACTAATACGTAACGTACAAGACAAATCAATTAACCACTAATCATTCATGAATCCATAGTTTGATGGGGTTTCTCAAACAATAACATGAATCAATACATCATTCCTAAATAATTGAAATCAATTTTCAAATCAAAAAACCACCCAATTCGGGTGGTTTTCTTATGTCAAAAATAATTAGTTTCTAAATAATTGAGTAATAAAGCAGCATATGGCTCCGTAAATTCAATTATTGTTTAACAAATAAGATAAAACATGAACATAATATAATGATATAGTACAATTTAACTTATTATGTTTAATTATTAATAGAATTAAATAAACAAAAAGTTGGTTATTTAAGTTATAATCGTCACTTTTGCGAGGACTAATTTAAATAAATAACAAAAATGAAAACAAAGTTTAGAATCATTCTAACGCTATTCTTGGCGTTTACTGTGCAACTTTCATTCGCACAACAACTTACCGTAACAGGTACCGTTTCAGATGATAGTGGGATACCACTTATAGGAGCAACTGTAGCAATTGCAGGCACTTCGACTGGAACCACATCCGATTTTGACGGAAATTACTCTATTAAAGCTAACGAAGGCGATGTCCTTAGTGTTAGCTATGTAGGCTATTCGAGTCAAGACATTACTGTTGGAACAAGTACTACAGTAAATGTAACTTTAGCAGCAGACAACTCTTTAGAAGAAGTCGTTGTAACCGCTCTTGGTATTAAAAGAGACGAAAAAGCTTTAGGATATTCCGTTCAAAGTATTAAAGGTGAAGGTATGACGGAAGCAAGAGAGAGTAACATCTCAAATGCTTTAAGTGGTAAAATTGCTGGGGTACAAGTAACTGGAACTTCTGGTAGCGTTGGTGCTTCCTCTAGAATTGTATTAAGGGGTAATGCTTCTATTACAGGTAATAACGAACCGTTATATGTAGTAGATGGTGTGCCAATCGATAACCGTAGTTTTGGAAACGCTGGTTCAGGTGGTGGAGTTGATTTACCAAATGGAGCTGCAGATATCAATCCAGACGATATTGAATCGGTAACAGTCCTTAAAGGCCCTAATGCAGCTGCATTATATGGCTTAAGAGCCGGTAACGGTGTGATTGTAATCACAACTAAAAGAGGAACTGCTGGGAAAAAATTCAGTGTTTCTGTAAATAGTAACATTACATTCTCTAATCCTTTATTATTACCAAACTACCAAAACTCATATGGTCAAGGTGGTGATCCTTCTTACTTCGAATACGTAAACGGCGCAAGTGGCGGTGTTGGCGATGGTGTTGATGAGAGTTGGGGTCCTCCTTTGGATGTTGGTTTAGAATTTGTACAATGGGATTCTCAGTTATATAGTGGACAACCATTACCATGGGTATCGCGTCCAAATAACGTAAGAGATTTCCTTGACACAGGTGTAAACACATCTAACAATGTATCATTATCAAATGAAAACTTCAGATTATCTATTGGTAATTCAGAAGAATTAGGAATGGTACCAAATACGTCGTTGGAGAAAATAACGATTGGTCTTAGTGGTTCAATAGAATTAGGAGAACGTATGAATGCTGCTGTCTCTTTAAACTATTTCAATATTGATAGTGGAAACTTGCCAATCTCAGGATATAACAATGAGAATCCATTTCAACAATTTATATGGTCTGCAAGAAACGTAGATTTCCAATCACTTAGAGACTGGAGAAGTTTTCCTTTAGCGCCAGTAGGAACTGCTGCAGAAGGAACGCCTTTAAACTGGAATCATAATTTCCAAAACAATCCTTACTGGGTGTTAGAAACAAATCTTAACACATTTTCTAAAGATCGTTTAATTGGAAGTATCGATTTAAACTACGATTTAACGGATTGGATGTCTTTAAGTACTAAAATAGGAACAGACAGTTACAGTCAATTAGAGACGCAACGTCAAGCAATTGGAAGTAACAACGCCCAAAACGGTAGTTACTATGAAGTTCAAAGACGATTTGAAGAAATTAACGCGAGTGCGTTATTGACAATCAACAAAGCAATTTCTGAAGATATTGGATTCTCTCTTAGTGTCGGTGGAAACCAAATGAGAAGAACATACAATGCTATTTCAGGATACCTTCCTAGCTTAGAATTACCAAACTTATACAACCTTTCAAACCTTCAAACAGGGGCGACTGCAAGTTTAAGTAGTAACCTAAGTGAGCAAGAAATTAGTAGTGCATATGCTTACGGACAATTTTCTTATAAAGAAATGGTGTTTTTAGACTTTACTGCTAGAAATGACTGGGCAAGTATTTTACCAGTCGCAAACAATTCATTCTTTTACCCATCAGTCGCTGGATCCCTTTTAATATCTAAAATGGTTGATCTTTCTGCTGCTAAAATCGATTTCTTAAAAGTAAGAGGTGGATGGTCAGAAGTTGGTAGTACGGGTGCTTTAGGTGCTTATGCAATCAACTCGACGTTTGGTTTAGCGAATACAGGATTTGGTAACCAAGGATATTCTCCAAACACACAGTACAACCCGAACTTAAAAGCGGAAACTGTCACTGGAGTTGAATTTGGTTTAGATGCTAGATTATTTTCGAACAGAGTTCGTTTAAGTGCTACATACTATGATCAATTGAGTGAGGATTTACTTGTACCAATTCAAGTTTCTTCTTCAACTGGATTTACAAATTCATGGGATAATATTGCCGATATGAGCAATAAAGGTATTGAATTACAAATAGGTGCGACCATCATCGATAAAGGAGATTTCTCTTTTGATTTTGATTTAAACTGGGCTAAAAATGAGAGTGAAGTAACCTCTCTTGGTGGCTTAGATACGTATGTACTTGGTCAACAATGGGGAGTTTCATTAGAAGCACGTCCAGGTCTTCCTTACGGTTCTATTGTAGGACGTGATTTCTCAAGAACAGCTGACGGACAAGTTATTTATAGTAACGGTCTTCCTGTAATTGATTCAACTCAAAAAGTTCTTGGAAACATTGCTCCAGATTGGACTGGGGGTGCCAACTTTAGTTTCAAATACAAAAACTTCAGCTTAGCAGCACTTGTAGATGCTAAGATTGGTGGCGATGTACACAGTATGACGTACTCTTGGGGTCGTTATGCAGGTACCTTAGAAGAATCACTTATTGGTCGTGAGACTGGAGTTGTTGGAAACGGTGTTAGAGCTGATGGTAACGGAGGGTTTGTACCTAACGATGTTACTGTTTCTGCAAAATCATTTAACCAAGCATCTTACAGTAACAGTGTTGAATCAAGTGCAATATTTGATGCATCATATGTGAAGTTAAGACAAGTGACTTTCGGGTATTCTTTACCATCTAAATTCCTTGACAGACTTCCTTTTGAATCTATGAAAGTTTCAGTAGTAGGAAGAAACTTAGCATTGCTTTACAAAAATGCACCACACATCGATCCTGAAACTGGATTTAGTAGTTCAAATGGAGAACAAGGTCAAGAATTTGGTCAGTATCCTTCTGCTAGAACAATTGGTTTTAACGTAAACTTAAAATTCTAAAAAAAAAATTATGAAAAACATAAACATTATACTATATGCTTTTTTAAGTTTTGTACTAGTAACAGGCTGTACAAAAGACTTTGAAGAGCTAAATCAAGATCCTAACAACCCGGTCGCAATTCCTGCGCACTTGTTATTAGGATATGCACAAAGAAGCTTTGTGAACACCATCTACGGCGTTCAAGCTGGAGGAGATATGGGTGAATGCTGGGCACAACACTGGTCCAAAGTTCAGTACAACGACGAAGCACGATACGTACCACGTAGAGGTGTAATTGACGGTGTATGGAACAGCATCTATACCTTAACAATTTCGGAGTCGTCAGCAATGTATGACTTAGCTGAAGTTGATGGAAACACCAACTTACAAGGAGTTGCATTAGTAATGCAGGCCATTGGATACCAAACGCTAACAGAGCTTTATGGTCCAATTCCTTTTACACAATCAATAGATGGTGCGGTTTTACAACCAGCATATGACAGCGAAAGTGTTGTTTTTGAAGGCGTTATTCAAATGCTAACGGATGCTGCTGCACTTTTATCTAGTGGATCTGGAAGTATCGTTCCAAGTTCAGATTTATTTTACGGTGGTGACACAACAAAATGGTTAAAACTTGCAAACTCTTTGAAGTTTAGAGCGCTTATGCGTATCTCTTCTACAAGAAGTGTCGGTGCAGAATTACAAGCAATTGTAAATTCAGGAATGGTCTTTGGATCGAATGCAGACAATGCTCAGTTAACTTACTTATCAGCAGCTCCAGACGGTAACCCAATTTGGGAAACAATCGTTGACGGTGCTAGAGTTGAATATAAAGTAAACACGGTGTTAGTTGAATTATTATCTAGTCTTGGAGATCCTCGTTTAGAAGTCTATGCTGCACCTGCAGAATCGGATGGAGTTATTAGAGGAAAACCTTCTGGATACGGAAATCAAACAACACTTCCAAATGAAGATTTAGGATATACCTATGCAGACATCTCTGGATTAGGAGATTTTTACCTAAACCCAGAATTACCGGGTGTGGTGATGTCTTATTCTCAATTATACTTCTTAATGGCTGAAGCGGCTAACAAAGGGTATATTTCTGGTGGACTTGCAACTGTAAACACATTCTATAACAAAGGTATTACAGCTAGTTTTGCTGCAAATGGCTTAGACGCTGCTGAATACTTAGCAAAAGATGGAATATCAATTGGATCAGCTTCAGAAGGTCGAACAAAAATTGCAACCCAACAATGGATCGCTTTATTTGGACAAGGATTTGAAACGTGGACGGAATGGAGACGTACAAAGCTTCCTGTATTAGCACCAGCTGTTGAGGGAGATATTGCTGAAATCCCTTCTAGATTTTATTACCCAACATTAGAACCTTCTTTGAATAATGCAAATTATCAAACAGCGACTTCTAGTATTGGTGGTGACTTATTAACCTCTACTTTATTCTGGCAATAATAATTAACACTAAAAAAATATAAAAATGAAAAAAATCAAATATTTAATCCTCCCACTAATCGCATTATTTGCATTTACATCTTGTATAGATGAAGATAATGATGAATTAACAGGAGATGCTACAACAGGTGGACTTGTGAAAGTTAACAATCCACTACTTAGTTACGTTGTTGGTGGTGGAAACACATACAGCGCAACAGCTTCTATTTACCAAGGAGCCGTACAGACATCGTCTGTTTCAATTTACAATTCCTTTACAAATTCAGTAACAGGCGACGTAAGTAATCGAGTCTTATTAGAAACTATTGCAATTACAGATACAACTATTGGATCTATTAGTAGTTTTGGTCTGTCGTTTACCTATGAAGATTTAATTGCGAATATTCAAATTAATGGTGCTGCATTGCCAGCTAATGACGGTCAACTTAATATTGGTGATTTCTGGAATTTAGAATATGTTTCATCGACTTCTGAGGGCGGAGCACTTAACAATGCTAAAACCACTAAAGTTGCTGTGGGGACACGTTATGCAGGAATCTATACCGTAACAGAAAGTGCATACTGGAATTCTGGTGGGTATATAGACCATTGGGATGATACCGATAGAATTATTGAATCTGTAGATGCAACTATTTATAGACATGCAGGTCTAGCGTATTGGGACGATAATGAATTTTTCTTTACAGTCGACAACACAACAGGCTACATTACAGTAATGGATGTAGACTTAGAGGATGCCGCTTTATTGCTAAATAGTTCGCCTGCAATGACCTGTGAAGGTGCTGGAGGCGCGTTTGAATCTTTAACATGTGGACCATCAACTTCATTTGCAAATCCTGACGATGTTAATGGTATCGATGAATTAAATTTCACAGTTGGATACTTTAGAGGTGTTGGAGCGACAAGAGAGTTTTATGAGAAATTGGTAAAACAAGTTGATTAATTAACATATAGATATATAATATGAAAAACAAATTTTTAAAAATAGCTTTAGTACTGAGTGCGATCATTCTTACTACAGCGTGTACTGAAGATGATGCTACAGGAGATGCTACAAATGCACCTTCTAGCCCATCATTAACAGTGGCATTAGATTTTGAAGGCGAGCAATCGCTTGTAGAAGCTGAAACCACTTATGGGTTTACCGTAAGCATCAGCGAAATTCAAATTACGAATGTGAGAGTACACCTTTCACAAACAGATGGAGACGCTACTAAAGGAGATGATTTCGATTTCCCATCAACAGTAACCATTGCTGCTGGAACTACATCTATTTCGGATGTATTCACCATTCATGCAGATGAAATACTTGAAGATACGGAAACAGCGACCATTCAAATTACGGATGGGACAGAAGCAAATTTAAATTCAATTTCTGGAACTTCAGTTACGTTTAGCATTATGAACCATGCTGAAGGGGATTTGGCCATTGGATTGTCTTGGGCGGCTTCTAGTGCAGTCACTGATAATTATGGAGAAACAATTGAAGCAACTGATTTAGCGGACATGCGTTTGTTAATTACAGACGTGCCTTATACAGGAATTCTAACAGAAGAAGACGGATCTGGGTTTGAAACGCTTAATTTTCTAGGTACATATCCTGATGGAGAGTATTATATTGTTGCTGATTTTTACGAGGCAAATGAAATTCCTATCAATCTAGACCTTGAGCTTACGCTTGATCAAGTTGGAGTCATTAATGGGGCAAGCCATAGTTTCCCAGCCGCAGTGAATACTACTGACGCTTGTGCTGATTTGCATTACATATTAGCAAAAGTAACGAAGCTTGGAGAAGAATATACAATTGAGAAAGTCGGTGAAAAAAGCACCATGGATTTAGCAAATTATGTTGGAACCTGGTCAGGTGAAGACATGTGGGGTGATACTGAAGTAACCACTACGCTTAATGCAGACGGCGTTCTTGAAATCACTGGAATTGGCGTAACTTTCATGACTGATGCAGATGCGTGGGGAGAGACGATTTTAGAACAAGAAATACTGTTAATGGATGTTGATGAAACTACGGGTAGTTTTACAATTGAAGAACAATACTACATGAAAACTGAGTATGATGGAGCAGTTCAAGATTTATACTATTTAAGTGGGACTGGAACCATTGATCCATGTACAAATACAATGGATTTAGAATACGATTTCGTACAAGACGGTACTTCTTACGTAGATTGGTTGACACAATACGGCTATTTCTTTCATGAAATAAATGTATTGAATGAAGAATAATAAGTAAAATAAAAATATAAAAGGGGCTATCGAATAGATAGCCCCTTTTTAATTAAAATAACATAAATATATAGATCATGAAAAAAACTATACTCTTAATTTTAGTTCTAGTCTTTGTTGACCTATCCGTAAATTCTCAAAATACGAATCGAGTTTTGAACTCATTTCAACAAGCAACAAATGCGACAGTAAAATTTCAGAAAAACATACAAACGCCTAGTTTGGTTAGTTTTCCTGTCAACAACCCACTTTCCTTAAAAGGAAAAAGCATAGAAGATAAAGTCGCTAACTTTTTAGCAACAAACCAATCTATCTATGCGATCAACTCTACAGATCAAACACTTAGTGATGGTGTCACCAAAACCGATAACTACGGACTCAAACACCACACAATAAAACAACATTATAAAGGCGTACCCGTCTATGATGGACAATTAAAGTTTCATTTCGATAAAAATGAAAACTTAAGATCCATAAACGGAACCATTATTTCTGATATTTCCTTAGATGCAAAACCTCGCTTAAACAAACAACAAGCAAGTGAGATTGCAGTTGAGTTAGTGAAAAATCAAAATATCAATGCTTCTGGGAACCCGTTAAAAACAATTACAAACGAATTATTTATCTTTCCTAAAGGACTCGTTCAAGGCGCTATCACTTCAAAACATTTAGCCTACAGAATTGAAGTGCGTAATGATACCGATGTAAGAGAATACCTTTTTGTAGATGCTAAAACCGGAAAACTGGTGGAGCAATTTACAGGAATGGCACATGCACTTGATAGAATTCTGTATGAAGGAGATACGAGTGACCAACGTTGGACAGAGGGCAATTTATTTCCTGGATTTCTAAACCCAGACCAGCGAACTCTAATCAGTTCTGCAGGTCATATATATCATTTATTTAATAACACCTTTGGTTTTGATTCCTATGATGGGAATGGGGCCCAAATGAAAACTATAAATAACGACGAAGCGGCAAACTGTCCAAATGCGTCATGGAATGGCGTTAATACAAGTTATTGTGAAGGCGTAATTTCTGACGATGTCGTCGCACATGAATGGGGACATGCCTATACGGATGGAACCAATGATTTAATCTATGCTTTCGAATCAGGCGCACTAAATGAAGCCTACTCTGATATTTGGGGAGAAACTGTTGATTTATTAAACAGTTACAACGACGATGGAGAGGATCTTTCTTTACGGACAAGCAGTAATAGTTCGTTACGTTGGAAAATGGGTGAAGACACGACTCTATTTGGGGCCATTAGAGATCTATGGGATCCAACCATTTTAGGGGATCCAGGAAAGGTATCGGATAGCAGTTTTGTATGTGGAGCTGATAATGATGGAGGGGGGGTTCATTCCAACTCAGGGATTGCAAACCACTTATATGCGTTACTGGTCGATGGAGGCACCTATAATGGTCAAACTATTAGTGCTTTAGGGTTTACCAAAGCAGCGCATATTTTTTGGCGTACACAAAGTGAATATTTGACATTTACAAGTGATTTTGGAGTGTTTGCAGATGCGATAGAAGCTGCGGCAACAGACTTAATTGGAACGAATCTAGAAGGACTTACCACGACGGAAACTCCAGCTGGACTTTCCGGACAAATAATTACAACCGCAGACGTCGCAAACATTACTAAAGCGTTACTCGCTACGGAATTAAGAGACGATAATGCTTGTGAATACACAACACTTTTAGACACCGATACCCCTGCCATTTGTGGTGCAGCAAGTTCAAACCCGATTTTTAGTGAAGACTGGGAAAATGGTCTCGGTAACTGGACCGTGACGCAACATGAGGAAAACGCCTCATGGGAATCTAGAGAATGGACAATTACAACAGGGCTTCCTGATAACAGAACGGGATCCGGTATCTTTGCACCAAATCCTAGAAATGGCGATTGTGATACGAGTTTACAAAATGGGATTATCAGACTCGAGAGTCCAACAATTACCATCCCAAATTACACAAGCGGAACCTTTGAGTTAGCGTTTAATCACAGCGTTGCATCGGAAAAAAAATATGATGGCGGGAATCTAAAATACAGTATTGATGGCGGTGCGTGGACACTCGTACCCGCAGCCTCATTTACTCAAAACCCGTACAATCTCACACTAAACTTGGATGATAATGACAGCCCTTTGAGAGGTGAAATCGCTTTTTCTGGAAGTGATGATGGAGGATCTCTAAGTGTATGGGGCCAAAGTATCGTCGATTTATCGTCTATGGGGATCACAGCAAATAAGACGCTCAAACTGAGATGGGAATTTGGAAGTGATGGCTGTAATGGTGTAGATGGATGGTATGTAGACGAAATTGTGGTTTACAATTGTTCTGAAAGTTTATCTGTTGCAGATATTAACAGCGTTAGTGATATTCTAAGTATATATCCAAACCCGTCGGAAGGTGTTTTTAACTTAAAACTTAAAAACGTTTCAAACATTAGTTTTGATTTGTATGATATTACTGGAAAGACAATCATGAGTAAAGTGCCTGTGAACAGGAATGAATTTACGCTCGATTTAAATCAATATCAAAAAGGGATGTATTTTATGAAGATAAAATCTGATTATGGAACCACCACTAAAAAACTAGTGATTCAATAATAGCAACCCAAAATGAAATTTTATAACCACCCAATTCGGGTGGTTTTTTTATGGGCCGATGTTAGTATAAAATTTGAGCCGATTACTTACTTTTGCAGCATGGAGAAAGAAACCAAAATATATGGCCTTCGGGCTATTATTGAAGCGATTGAAGCAGAAAACACTATTGATAAAGTGTTTTTACAAAAAGGACTCAGTGGCGAATTGTTTACAGAATTAGAAAAACTGTTGCGTAAACAAAACATCAACTTTTCGTATGTGCCTATTGAAAAGCTAAACCGATTAACGCCCCACAACCACCAAGGTGCGGTGGCCAATATGTCGCCCATCGCATTCTATGACTTAGAAGAATTGATCACTGCCGTTCAAGGCACCAAAGAAAATCCATTGTTTTTACTCCTCGATCAAATAAGTGATGTCCGAAATTTTGGCGCCATTATCAGAACCGCCGAATGTACAGGTGTGGATGGAATCATCGTTCAAAAAAGTGGTGGTGCTCCCATAAACGGAGATACTGTTAAAACAAGTGCCGGTGCGGTTTTTAACATTCCAATATGTAAAGTCGACCATATCAAGGATGCTATGTTTTATTTACAAGCCTCCGACATCAAAGTTGTGGCTGCCACCGAAAAAACAGAAGATACCATTTATGACATCGATTTTAAAAAAGGATGTGCCATTATTATGGGTTCTGAAGACCGAGGCATCAATCCGTCTATTTTAAAACTGGTGGACGACAAAGCCAAGCTTCCTATGTATGGCAGTATTGCGTCTTTAAATGTTTCTGTAGCTTGTGGTGCATTTCTGTATGAAGTCGTCAGACAACGCCTCTAAACGTCCTTTTCTTTGTAGTTGTATTGAATTTCTATAGAAGGATCTGCCGTATGGGTTTCTTCTAAAGTTTCGATAAAATTTCCGTCGGCATCAAACTGTTGTAAAAAGGGATCGTCAGCGTCGTTATAGTTTTGATCTTCCCACGCATACTTGAAAGGTTTCGCAATTTCTTTTTTAAACCCTAAAGCAAATATAAACCCAACAATCAAACCGGACAGATGGCCTTCCCAGGACATATTTTCTTTAATTGGAAACACATACCACAACATGCTCCCGTACAAAAACACCACCACAAGGGAAAGTGCTGTTAATCGGTAATGTTTTGAGAAAATGCCTTTAAACAATAAAAAACTCATCAACACATAAATAAGTCCACTCGCACCAATATGATAGGCCGAACTTCCAATCATCCAAGTGAGGGCGCCAGACGCTAAAATCCCATATAAAATAATGGGCCATGCAATGGCTCTGTAGAAATAAAACAACGCCATCGATAACACCAATAATGGCGTCGAATTATGATATAAATGTTGCACACTGCCATGAATAAACGGACTAAATAAAACCCCTCTTAACCCTGAAAACGTTCGTGGATACACGCCAAAATCATTCCAGCGGAATCCAAAACGGATTTCCATCCAAAATACAATCCAAAGCAATAACACAAAAGCAATCGGATAGCCGATAACCCCTGTTGAAAACCGAAATTGATCTTGTGAATTCATTCCTATAAATTTACTAAACCTCAGCAAATAACCCGCCAAAAAAAGGCATTATGTTAGAATGTCATATTTATATGAAAAAAAACTTTAGTTTTGTAAGATGAATGCACCTTTGGCAGAACGCTTACGTCCAAAAAAATTGACCGATTATATTAGTCAATCACACCTCATTGGACCCCAAGGAGCATTGACGCAAGCTTTAAAACAAGGATTGATTCCCTCTATGATATTTTGGGGCCCGCCAGGCATCGGAAAAACAACCCTTGCCACCATTATCGCCCAAGAATCAGAACGGCCATTTTATACCTTAAGTGCCATTAGTTCGGGCGTCAAAGATGTGAGAGAAATCATCGAAAAAGCAAAAAAAGGTGGGGGTTTATTTACCACAAAAAATCCCATTTTATTTATTGATGAAATTCATCGGT
Source organism: Formosa sp. Hel1_33_131 (assembly GCA_949499105.1). Classification (GTDB taxonomy): domain Bacteria; phylum Bacteroidota; class Bacteroidia; order Flavobacteriales; family Flavobacteriaceae; genus Hel1-33-131. Next base: position 22,779 of record CATEFX010000023.1, read on the forward strand.
TTAGCAAATCACAACAAGACTCCTTGCTTCAAGCGGTCGAAAAAGGCTGGGTCACTTTGATCGGAGCCACCACCGAAAACCCTAGTTTTGAAGTCATCTCTGCCCTACTCTCGCGCTGTCAGGTGTATACCTTAAAACCATTTAACACCAAAGATTTAGAATCGCTCTTAATGCGCGCCATTACAATGGATGAGGCGTTATCTGAAAAGAAAATTAACTTAAAAGAAACCGAAGCTTTAGTGCGTTTATCGGGTGGTGATGCTCGAAAATTGCTTAATATTTTTGAGTTGATTGTCAATTCTGAATCTGCAAACGAAGTGACAATCACCAACGATCTGGTATTAGAAAAAGTTCAGAATAACACGGTTTTATATGACAAAACTGGCGATCAACACTACGATATTATTTCGGCATTTATTAAATCCATTCGCGGAAGTGACCCCAACGGCGCCGTGTATTGGCTGGCCCGCATGCTAGAAGGAGGCGAAGATGTAAAGTTTATTGCACGACGCTTACTGATTTTGGCAAGTGAAGACATTGGAAATGCCAATCCAACTGCATTAGTATTAGCAAACAGCACCTTTCAATCGGTGGCCGCCATTGGAATGCCAGAAAGCCGAATTATTTTAAGTCAATGCGCCACGTACTTGGCATGTTCGCCTAAGAGTAATGCGGCCTATGCCGCCATTAATCAAGCCATGGAACTCGTGAAAAATACAGGAAACCTTTCGGTACCACTTGACATCCGAAATGCCCCTACCAAATTGATGAAGGATTTAGGCTATGGCGAGTCCTATAAGTACGCGCATAATTATGATCTAAATTTTGTAACTCAAGAGTTTTTACCTGAAGGGATCGAAAATACACAATTCTATAAACCGGGGAATAATGCCCGTGAAAATGCGCAACAAGACTTTTTAAAACAACGCTGGAAAGACAAGTATGATGGTTAGGGTCTGACACGAAATAACCTATACATCTATACTTGTTCTTTTGCTATTTTTCTTTGTTACAAAACATTCAAGTAACTGAGGCTATTATCCTATTTTGTGCCTTGAAAAACAACAAAATTACTTCGTCTATTTTGTACACTTTATTTCGTGACAGCCCCTTAGCGTTGAATGTTGAGCGCTTCAATGGTCGTCTTACCATTTTCGACATACTCACGAACCCAATTTTGGCCCCGTTTGTAAATAATACCCGCTTGATTTTCTATAATATACACCGCATCAAATAGCGTTGCATGCGTCGAATATTTCGTGTCTCCAGAACTACTATCCATAAAATCAATCCCAGAATCGGTTGGGGTGACAATCAATTTAGAAACGATCATTTTAGTAGACACGTTTGGCTTTGGAACCTCAGTTACAGCTACGGGAATTGTGTTGGCCGCTTTCACGACTGAAGGTGCTGGAATTTCGATTATTTCAGGGAAGGAAGATTCTAGATCAGGGCCATTGTATTTGTAATGGAGCGCCTGCACTGAATTGAATGCATTTCTCAAAGCTTCATGGTATGCTTTCTTGTACTCTTTTTCTTTAGAAGATCCAGTCTCCGACGTAAAGACAACCTCATTTCTACAATTCACAAGTTCTAAATGGAGTTTTGTTTTTAAAAACCCTTTCGTATTAATGATGTTTGCATTTAAGCCTAAACAGTTGTTTTGATATAAATCTTGAGGTTTATTATCGGCAGCATTTAAAACCATAAACCCACTTTTTGTAAGTAAAAACGAGGTTAAATCATTTAGTTTATATTGATTTTTAGATTTTAAAAAATCAAATTTTTCAGCGACGGTCACGTACTTATAATCATTTATAATCGATTGAGCCAAAGAACTCATGTGCACACTCAATACCAAAAGGAAAATAGAAAATTTAGTCTTCATTATTTTTAAATATATAGTTAAACCCTAGTTGTAAAGATACACTTTGTGATTTAGCTACGTTTTGATAATCCAATAAATTATCAGCCATGATATAAAACTGAACAGGGCCCAAAGCGGCAGAAATTCCAAGTCCAACATTTTTAGAGGAATACGTATCTATTGTGTAGGTTGTTTTAAATTGTAAGCCTTTGAAGAGTTTTCGATAATAAAATGCAGACAGCGCCCACTGTAGATGATTGGGGCGTTTGAGTGCAAACAAATGCGCTCCTACCCTATTCTGAAAAGTGGGGTCAGACTTATCCAAGCAGTTACACTCTTTGTTGACTTTTTTTCCAAAATTATAACTCACAGAAGTATTCAGTTTTAAAGGCCGCCATTTGGTGTAGGCTGTTGTGGTACTATCCACTTTAAATGTATCTTCAAAACTATCTTGGACCTCGTCCCAATACTCTTGTGCTGTTTGATCTGAAGCAATTGGTGGAAAAACAGACTGAATACCGTCATATTCTAAATAGCCATTGACCTCATAATTTTGAACGTCTTTAGAATAATTGATAAAACCGAGATCCTGAAGACTTGCATCGATTGTCCATTCTGGGCTCGGTTCATGCGTAAATCCAACATCAATACCCACCCCTAAATTTCCGCCGAGCAGAAGTCGATTTTTTAGAACATCAACCTGATTAGTGGCAGTCGAGTCGGTAGCGAATGAAAGCCCGGAAGTTTGTAATTTCAGATCAAGATCAATCCTGTGAGTCAGGAAATTAGAAGTCCCTTCTACCGTGGTAAAAGAACCGTAATTTTCGGTGGAGGAAGCCTGAACAATGCTAGAATATATTTTACCTCTTAGACCAACGGTCCACTTAGAATTAATTTTTTTATTGATCCCTACATGAAAAACGGAGGACACTTCGGCACTTACACTCAAATCGCCAAGATTGAAACGCCTGTTCAAATTATTATAATTGCCTTCAAGAGCCAAAACCGCATAATCTTTTGGAAAATAGAAAAATACATCAGATTCTTGATAGAGTCCAAAGGAAATGAAAAACGTTTTTTCTGAAGAAGATTTTAATCTAAATCCACCTGAAAAAATATCTAATTGTTGATTGAATCCAAAAAAATCTTTGGCATCCATATCATACACAACGTCTTGTATTTTTTGATTAAAATCTCTCCCATCATCAGCAAAAATATCAAATGCAGAAAACCCGGTTATTCCCGCATTAAAATGAATATGCGAAAGTAGAGGCACCCCTATATACCCGTTATAGTCGATTTGAGCTCCCGGATTTAAAAGGATTTGTTGTGGAACCTCCTTAAATCCGTATAAAATTTGCTTGTTTTGCGCCTGAAGGGATACAAAAACACCTAAAAACATTAGCCACCTCATTCTGATAGTTGTAAATAAAAGACCCCTTTGGACTTTAAGGCAATCATGCCTTTCGAAGCAGTCGTTAAAACAGAGCCTGTTGGACTCGATAGTAAGGTGATGGTAATATCTAATGTACTACTGCGCTTCAGAGCCTCCAAACTACTAGTATCAAATACCTCTGTATGTTCCGAAACAAGGGGTTTGTTAGTAGGGGAATTTTCTATATTAAAGGAAATTGTATGCTGTAGTGTCTTTGAAAGATCATAAAACTCCATCTTAAATTCAAAAGCTTTATTTAGAGTATTGGTAACTTCATAGACCAATTCTGCTTTTAAAAGATTCTCATCAACAAAATCTGAAGAGAATACATCAAAAACAATAAGGTCAGAAATGTTAAGTACTTCAACTCCAAAATCATCGAGAAAAGCAACAGCCGTTTCTTGAATTTCTATCAAATTAACTTCAACAATCGGAGTGAGAACAAGAGGGTCTGTTTGATCAAAGTTGGTGTCCTTAACACACGAAAAAGAAATCATTACACTAACGATTAAGAGTAGAATCTTTTTAAAAATAAAATACTTTTTCATAATAAAAATAGGGTGTAATTATTAAGATAAACAATAAAATTACAACTTTATTACCTAAATATACTTTTTTAAATCTAATAAATCGTCCACACCAATAATGTCATCGTCTAAAATTTCGTTGTGGTAATTAAAACAAATGGCCGGCATTCCAAAGTTAATCGCTCCCATAATATCTGCTTCTAAATTATCGCCGATCATCAAACTATTTTCGGGGGTGGCTTTGGCCATTTGTAGCGCGTGATTAAAGATTTTAGGGTTTGGTTTTTTGACGCCTACCATTTCTGAGTTCGTAACCGTTAGAAAATAATGATCAATATTAGATTGATTCAGTTTTCCATGTTGAACTTCTTTAAACCCATTAGTAATAATATGAAGTTTATACTTTGGGTGTAAATAGTCTAATAGCTCGATGGTTCCTGGAAACAGATGGTTAAATGTACAAAGGTGTGTGATATAATCATCGGATAATTTATGAATAATTCGGGTTGGAATTGAAAATTCCAACGCTTTAAAGGCATCATTAAGGCGAGCGAATTTTAAGCTTTTTTTATCAATTTTCTCTTCTCTGTACAACTTCCAATACTGTAAATTTATGGGCACATAAACTTCTAAAAACTCGGTTAAATCAATCTCTAAATTGTTCAACTCAAAAATCTTTTCAAAGGTCAATGCAGAGTTCTTATCAAAATCCCAAAGCGTATGGTCTAAGTCGAAAAAAATATGTTTTTTATGATGAAATGTCATGGGAAGTCTCTAGTATAAGATTAAATAATAATTTGAAATCTGCCCATCGAGCGTTGGGACTGAACGCATAATTATGAAAAATAAACGTGAATGTCCCGTTTACCTTTTGAACTTCTGAAATCGCTTTTAACACGGTTTCCTTTTTATCTAAAAATGAGGCGTGTTTTATGAGTACGAAATCCATGAGTTGATAGGGGTGAATCCTTAAAGGAGTTTGAATTTCATAATCTAAATCATAAAACAAAAAAGGGGTGCAAGTCCCAGCTCTAAATCCAATCGTATCTGGGTACCCCATAGAAAAATCGGAGTGAATTTCTAGATCTATATAATTTCGATACGTTGTGGGGATATTAATTTTTGAAAATGAGGACCGCGCCGACGAAGTCACTGTATTTGTCACTGCATCCATTTGGATTTTTTCCGATTTTAAAATATCTAGAGAATCCAGCGCCATATAAGAAGCCTTAATGCCAACATAACAATAATCGGCAATCGACTTAATTAGAGATACAAACTGTTTTTTATTGAGGCTATTATTTTTATCATAAGTGGTAAACTCCCCAATTAAAAAAAACACATTAAACTTTGTTTGTGTTGATTTTTGACGATTGATAATCCATTTAAAATTATCGTAGGGATCTTTTTTAAATCCAAATAAAACTGAAAATCGATCGTATAATAACTTAAACCGCAAACTAAGCAAATCGGTCAAAGACTCCCCTAAAGTCCTCAAAAACCCTTTATTTTTATAGTAATACGCGACTGGCACATCGATGACAGGCTGCATGGAATACGCACGCGATTCAAACTGGTAATTGGGATACTGAGCCTGTAAGGCGGCTTTGAATTTATAGGCCCATATATCGATCACTGGTTGATCCAAAAACCCGGATTTAAAAGCCAAACTTTCTTCTTTAGTAAACCGTCCATACGAATCTTTTACATGCGGCAAATATTCTTCATACCGACTTAATAAATAAAAAGAGGCAGAAAATATATCATAAGGGAGGTGACTTTTTTCACCACTACTAAAAAAACATTTAGTGTCCTCCCAAGTCTGAACATTGAGCTCAATATCAGATAACCCTTGCTCCAATAAAAGTCCGTTACTTTTCACGAAAAATTCACTCCCTAGTGGTTGAGCACCATAAGACATTTTCAGACTGTCGTGTGCGATAAATTCCTCGATTACATTTGTAAAAGAGACCGGTATTTTGAGAATTCGAGTACAAATTTGTTTAAAAACATATTTGAGTCTCGGCGTAATTTTAGACGTGTAAATTAATAGCATTAGAGTAAGCTTTCATCGGCAAAACTAAAATAGGCCTTTTCTGTGACAATTAAATGATCTAAGACTTTAATATCTAAACTTTCAGCCGCTAATTTTAATTTTTGAGTGAGATGAATATCTGCAGCACTCGCCACAAGCGTCCCCGATGGGTGATTGTGCACCAAAATGAGCCCGATGGCCGAATACTCTAAGGCTTGCTTAAGGACCAAACGAACATCGACAATTGTACCTGTCATTCCGCCTTTACTAAGTTGCGTTTTGGCCAGTATTTTGTTTGAATTATTAAGATATAATACCCAAAACTCTTCATGCTGAAGATGTCCTAAAAGAGGACGCATCATGTCAAACACCGAAGCACTGCCCTTTATTTTAACAGCTTGTTTCTCATCCGTGTCTCGCCGACGTCGGCCCAATTCCATTGCTGCAACAATTTTAACCGCTTTGGCCTCACCAATTCCTTTGAAAGTCATTAATTGAGCGGGAGATAACTTCCCTAAACCTTGTATATCGTTTCCCACACTTGACAAAATGCGCTTGGACAAACTCACCGCACTTTCCTGAAAAGACCCAGAACCAATTAAGATCGCTACCAATTCGGCATCACTCAAAATGCGGGCGCCTTTATCGATTAGTTTTTCGCGAGGTTGGTCATCTTGCGACCAATTTTTTATGGGAAATGATTTTGTAGGTAGTGTCATAAGTTTGGGGGTGTTTGGGGATTGGTTCACTAAAGTCAACTCGTATGGGAAACTGTTGTTTTGAGGGCTTCAAAATCTAAATTTCCATAACTCCCAGAACTCATCAATAAGACTGTTTTTTGAGCGTATTCTAGAGAGGTTATATAGTTTTTAAAATCCTCGGGGTCTGTATATATAATAAGGTCATCACGCTCAAAAGCCTGTGCTATTTGTGCTTTTGATACCGATTCTAATTTTTTAATCTCAACGGCATGTGGCGAATAAAACACCACCGCTTTATCGGCGGCATCTAGAGAACCTTTGTAGTGTTCGAGAAAATCTGCATTTAAGCTGCTGTAAGTATGTAATTCTAAACAGGCGATTAGTTCGCGTGTCGGGAACTGTGATTTGACCGCTTCCGTAGTGGCTTTGACCTTACTTGGCGAATGTGCAAAATCTTTATATACAACACAGTTTTTGTTTTCTGCGACTTTTTCTAGGCGTTTGCTTGCCCCCGAAAAACTTGAAATTGCTTCATAAAAATCGGCCTCATCGACACCCATTTGTTGGCAAATCCATTTTGAACCTGCTAAATTATTTAAATTATGAGCCCCAAAAACTTCGAGTGGAAGTGGCCCTTCTTCGGTTTCTAAATAAGTAACTCCCTCAACGATTGTGTGTTCTGGCGTTTGATATGGAAATTTCCGAATTTGATTGGCGCTTTGTTCTACAATCGTTTTTACATTGAGGTCTTCCGTATTGTAAGAAATACTCCCACCAACTGTAATGCTATCTACAAAAATTTTAAACTGTTCGAGATAGTTTTCAAACGTTGGAAATACGTTAATATGATCCCACGCAATCCCACTTAAAAGAGCAATATTTGGTTGGTATAAATGAAATTTTGGTCGACGGTCTATAGGAGAACTCAAGTATTCGTCGCCTTCTAGAACCATAAAGTCAGCGTCATCGGTTAGTTTAACCATCACATCAAAACCGTCTAACTGGGCACCTACCATATAATCCACCTCAATATCGTGGTAATTCAAGACGTGGAGTATCATGGCTGTAATGGTTGTTTTTCCATGACTACCACCAATAACGACCCGCGTTTTATGTTTCGATTGTTCATATAAAAACTCTGGATATGAATATATTTTGAGATCCAATTCTTGAGCTTTTAAAAGCTCGGGATTGTCTTTTTTGGCGTGCATTCCCAAAACCACTGCATCTAAATTTTGGGTGATTTTCTCCGGATACCATCCAAAACTATCTGGCAAAAGTCCGGCAGCATTTAATCGCGATTTTGAGGGTTCAAAAATAGTGTCGTCACTCCCCGTAACCTGCATCCCTTTGTTGTGAAGTGCCAAGGCTAAATTATGCATCGCAGCACCACCAATAGCAATAAAATGTACATTCATAGTGTAAGTTTATGAGAGGTAAATATACGGAATGAGGTTAAATTCTCTTAAGGCTTTCGCAATAAAATTAATTGCTTTTCTTTCAACGCTGGCTTAAAACCGGGCATTTCTAGCAGTGCACTTTCAATAGAAGAAAGTGCTTGAGATGTTTTATCTTGTAATTTAAAAAGCTGTGCTTGAAGCACATAAGCCGACTCTAAAGGTTTGCTGTCTTTAGAAGATTTGAAGTCAATAAACGTTTGGATATAACGTTGTCCTATTGGGAGTTGTGTATTGTGAATGGCCGATGCTTTTGCAATAAGAAAATGTACTAAATTATTGTGAGATTTAAAATGGCTAGAATTTGATGGGTTACTTTGAAAACAGTTCAGATCTGCGACGTTTTCTAAACCCAATTTATAATAGATTTTTGCCTGCGTTCCTTTATCAGAATCTTCATATACATATGCTTTTGCAAAATAGCCATTCACTTTGGAAAGCTGTTCTAATTCATCCGCATATGAAATCGCTTTTTTATAACTTCCTCCTAAAAACCCTGGTAATTGTGTGTACAATTCTACCAAGGCCCAACGAACATTTATATGTTTTGGGTTGAGTTGAGCGGCTTTAAGAAATGATGATTTTACTTTAGAAATCAGCCCAATAGCATTTAGCCTAGGCCCTTCTTTGGCGAGTTTCCCTAAAACACCTCCATATTTAAAGTGATAGTCCGCATTAGTAGCCTCTAGATCAATGAGTTGTTTATATGCCGAAGCCGCTTTGTTCCAGTTGCTTTGAAAACCATAGGCATCCCCCATCAGCTCAAGTAATTCTAAATTTTGAGGAATTTCAACTAAATAAGCTTCTAGTTTTTGAACCGCTTGATCGTAGTTTTTTGCCTCAAATAAGCGCTCAAATTCTTGCGTATAATTTTGACCTATTAATAAGAATGGAGAGAGTAAAACTAATAAAAAGTGTTTCATATCTACAACTTTTTAAGGATTCAACATGGCCCACAATCTATCTTTAAGTTCGACAATACCTGACTGTGCTAAAGAGGAAATAAAGACATAGTCGATTGGTAATTCTGCATCCAACTCTTCCATTAATTCTGCTTTGAGTTCATCGTCGAGCATGTCACTTTTTGACACAGCGATGATACGATCTTTATCGAGCATCTCTGGGTTATAGCGTCGCAATTCATCTAATAAAATATCATATTGTTTTTTGATATCATCCGCATCTGCAGGAATCAAAAATAAGAGAATTGAATTTCGCTCGATGTGACGTAAAAAGTAATGACCCAACCCTTTTCCTTCTGCTGCACCTTCGATAATTCCAGGGATATCGGCCATGACAAACGATTGATAATCTCGATATTCTACAATTCCTAAATTTGGTTTTAAGGTTGTAAATTCATAATCGGCAATTTTTGGCTTCGCAGAGGATACAACAGATAATAACGTTGATTTTCCAGCATTAGGAAATCCAACCAATCCAACGTCGGCCAACACTTTTAATTCGATAGTTACAAATTTTTCTTCCATTGGAAGACCAGGCTGAGCATAGCGTGGCGTTTGGTTGGTTGACGATCTAAAATGCCAATTCCCTAAACCCCCTTTACCGCCTTGACAAAGAATAACTTCTTCATTATTATCTGTAATTTCGAAAAGAGTTTCGTTAGAATCCGAATCTCTTACCACCGACCCTAATGGGACATCAACATATACGTCTTCACCATCGGATCCTGTACTCCGGCTTTTACTACCACTGCCTCCATGCCCTGCTCGAAAATGGCGTTTGAATTTCAAGTGATGTAACGTCCAAAGATTGTCACAACCTCTTACGATTATGTGACCACCGCGACCGCCATCCCCACCATCTGGACCCCCTTTTGTGATGAATTTCTCACGATGAAGATGTACTGAACCCTTTCCTCCACTACCAGAGCAAGCAAACATTTTTACATAATCAACAAAATTACCTTCAGTCATTTGGTTCTGTTTTTTACAGTGTATCTACTACTGCATTGAGCCGAACTGTAATGTCTTCTATAGAACCTACGCCATCCACTCCAAAGTATTTATCCTTAGCCGCATAATAGGACTTAAGAATTGCTGTTTCAGCATAATATATTTTTATTCTGTTTCGAACCACTGCATCATTTGCATCATCGGGTCTTCCACTCGTTTCGCCACGTTTGAGAAGGCGTTTTACCAACACCTCATCATCAACTTCCAAAGCAATCATAGCGCTGATTTCTGTTTGATGCGATTTTAAAAGCACATCTAACGCGTCCGCTTGTAAGATATTTCTAGGGAATCCATCAAAAATAAACCCCTTAGAATCAAGGTTTTTAGCAACCTCAGCACTGAGCATATCAATGGTCACCTGATCTGGAACTAACTCGCCTTTGTCCATAAAAGACTTTGCTAAAACCCCTAAATCTGTTTCGTTTTTTATATTAAAACGAAATACATCTCCAGTGGAGATATGTATTAAATTGTAAGTATCTTTCAAAAAAGCTGCTTGAGTCCCTTTCCCTGCACCAGGAGGGCCAAATAACACTAAATTTTTCATTTTTATTTAAACTTTAAGATATTGACTTCAAAAAAGCGTCAATGTTTACTACTAAATCAAGCCGCAAATATAATCAATTGTAAAGGTTTTGATTCGTTTTGATGCCCGATTTTAGTGTCCGATTTCATTTTTAAGTGTATTTTTGTACTGTATTTATAAAATCGTTCAAGAAAATCTTATAATGGAGTATTTTTCATCAAACTTCAAACTTGGTATTTTAGGTGGCGGTCAGCTCGGGAAAATGTTACTTTATACCACCCGGAAATTTGACATCCACACCAGTGTTTTAGACCCTAGTTCAGAAGCGCCGAGTAAACTGGCCTGCAACGAATTCTTTCAAGGAGATTTGATGGACTACGAGACCGTTTATAATTTTGGTAAAAAAGTGAACACGCTCACTATCGAGATTGAAAATGTCAATATCGAAGCACTTAAAGCTCTTGAAAAAGAAGGCGTAAACGTATTTCCGTCTTCAAAAACTTTAGAATCGATTCAAAATAAAGCCACCCAAAAATTGTTTTATGTTGATCATAATTTACCCTCAGCCACTTTTAAAAGGTTTGCGTTCACTGAAGAAATTTATACGGCAATAGAACACAGTAGCGTTGAATTTCCATTTGTATGGAAACGTGCTCAATTTGGGTATGATGGAACGGGCGTAAAAATTGTTCGTTCTGTGGCAGATTTGGAGAATTTACCAAATGTAGAATGCATCACAGAAGAACTCGTGCCGTTTAAAAGTGAATTGGCGGTCATTGTTGCTAGAAACACAAAAGGGCAAGTTAAAGTCTATCCAGTGGTTGAAATGGAATTCCATCCCGAAGCAAATCAAGTTGAATATGTTTTATGTCCAGCTAGAATTTCGGATGAGATTGCAGCCAAAGCAGAGCAGATCGCACTCAAAACCTCCGCAGCATTTGAACATGTAGGACTTCTGGCCGTCGAACTGTTTTTGACACAAGACGATGAAATTCTGATCAATGAAGTCGCTCCTAGACCACACAATTCGGGACATCAAACAATTGAAGCGAGTTATACCTCACAATTTGAGCAACACATCAGAGCGATCTTAGGATTGCCAATGGGAAGCACCAAAAACAAAGTAAGTTCTGTGATGGTCAATTTAGTAGGCGCAGAAGGCCATACAGGAAACGTTATCTATGAAAATATAGAGAAATTAATGGAAATGGAGGGCGTCACTCCGCACATATATGGCAAAAAAGAAACACGTCCCTTTCGAAAAATGGGACATGTCACAATCGTTCATTCGAAGCTAGAAAACGCTCGAGCGATCGCCCAACAAGTAAAACAGTCAATCAACGTAATAAGTAACTAATATGGCACAAGTAGGAATCATTATGGGAAGCGACAGCGACATGCCTGTCATGAAAGAAGCAATTGCAATTCTAGAAGGATTTGACATCCAAATAGAAGTGGATATTGTCTCTGCTCACCGCACCCCTGAAAAATTATTTGACTATGGATCTAATGCCCACAAACGCGGTTTAAAAGTGATTATTGCCGGTGCCGGCGGCGCAGCACATTTACCTGGAATGATTGCATCCCTAAGTCCTTTGCCTGTGATTGGCGTGCCCGTAAAATCGAGTAACTCTATCGATGGATGGGACTCTATACTATCCATTTTACAAATGCCAGGCGGGGTTCCTGTCGCAACCGTTGCTTTAAATGGCGCTAAAAATGCTGGCATCTTAGCCGCTCAAATTATTGGCGCTTCTGACAGCTGTGTTTTAGACAAAATTTTAATGTATAAAGAAGGTTTGAAAGCAAAAGTCCTAGAAGCCTCCAAAAAAATTAAATCATAAATTTCCCCAAAAAATTCACATGAGTATACTAAATATGCGTTTTGACACGCCATTCAATACCGCACCATTTTCAAAAATTAAAACAGAAGCGTTTTTACCGGCTTTTAAAAAAGCCATTGAAAATGCTAAAAATGAAATTGATAAAATTGTTGAAAACAGTGCACTGCCAAGTTTTGAAAACACGATTGAAGCGCTCGATTATACGGGCGAACAATTAGATCGGATATCGAGTATTTTCTTTAATTTAAATGCCGCTGAAACAAACGATGCCATTCAAAAAATAGCCCAAGAGGTTTCCCCATTACTCACAGAATTCTCAAATGATGTTGCCCTAAATGTCGCACTTTTTGAACGTGTAAAATCGGTTTACAACGCCAAAGAAACGCTTTCATTATCAAAAGAACAACAAACGCTTTTAGATAAAAAATACAAAGGGTTTTCTAGAAATGGCGCCAACCTCAATGACGCTCAAAAAGAAGTTCTTCGAATTATTGACAAAGAACAAAGTCAACTCAAACTTACATTTGGAGAAAATATTTTAGCAGAAACCAATCGCTACGAACTTCTTATTACGGAGTCCGCGGATTTAGAAGGCCTGCCAGAAGGTGCTATGGAAGCAGCCAAACAATTAGCGGTCGAAAAAAATAAGGAAGGCTGGCTAATCACACTCGATTACCCAAGTTATGTTCCCTTTATGACTTATGCAAAAAATAGAGGGTTACGAAAAAAACTCGCCTTAGCATTTGGTCAAAAAGGATTTCAAAATGATGCCTTGGACAATCAAGAAATTGTTTTAAAAATCGCACAACTACGTTTCAAGAGAGCCCAGTTGTTAGGCTATGAAACCCATGCACATTTTGTGTTGGAAGAACGCATGGCAAAGACCCCTGAGACGGTCCAAAATTTCTTGGAAGATCTCTTGTCAAAAGCACTACCTGCCGCCAAAAAGGAATTTAAAGAACTCGAAGATTTTGCAATAAAACTAGATCACATCGATCGTTTGGAGAAATGGGACAGTGCCTATTACTCTGAAAAATTAAAACAAGAACGATTCAACTTTGACGACGAACAATTAAAACCTTATTTTAAATTAGAAAACGTCATTGAAGGTGCTTTTGAAGTGGCCCAAAAACTGTTTGGACTCCACTTTACACAATCTCATGATATCGACACCTATCATAAGGATGTCATGACGTATACCGTTGAAGATTCGCAACAAAACTTGGTGGCTGTTTTTTATGCCGATTTTTTCCCTAGAGCAGGCAAACGGAATGGCGCATGGATGACCTCGTATAAACCTCAATTCGTCAAAAACGATAAAAATGAAAGACCACACGTATCAATTGTGTGTAATTTCACTAAACCGACGTCTACAAAACCATCCTTATTAACTTTTAATGAAGTTACAACGCTTTTCCATGAATTTGGACATGCACTCCACGGGATGTTAGCAGACACCATATACCCGAGTTTATCTGGCACAAGTGTGGCCTGGGATTTTGTGGAATTACCAAGTCAAATTATGGAGAATTGGTGTTATGAGAAAGAGGCGCTCGCACTGTTTGCGAAGCACTATGAAACTGGCGCCAGTATTCCTATGGATCTTATTGATAAAATAAAAGCAGCGGCCACGTTCCAACAAGGCATGCAAACAATGAGACAGCTGAGTTTTGGCTTACTAGATATGAACTGGCATGGCATTGATCCTCGCGAAATAACCGATGTGAAGCAGCATGAAACGACCGCATTCAAAGAAACACAATTGTTTCCAGAAGTCAAAGAAAACTGCATGTCAACGGCCTTTTCACACATCTTTCAAGGGGGGTATTCATCGGGTTACTACAGCTATAAATGGGCCGAAGTTTTAGATGCAGATGCCTTTGAGTTTTTTAAAGAAACAGATCTTTTTGACCCTAAAATTGCCGAGGCTTTCAAAACAAATGTATTAAGTAAAGGTGGCACACAAGACCCCTTAGAATTGTATATCAAATTTCGCGGACAAAAACCAAAAGTAGAGGCTTTACTAAAACGATCAGGCCTTTTGAACTAGTGTGAAAACAAACACTAAAAGCAACGAAAAAACAGGGATCGCCTCAACCCAAAAAGCGGTATAATAGCGGCTTCGGCGTTTCTTGCTATTTGCCAACATCAGGGCTAATATCGCTGCAGAGAAAAGTAGGACTAAGAAACGATTTTGGGAAAATTGACCCTTAAAAAACTCCATCAGAACAGCGTCTCCTAAGAGAGCATATCCAATGATTTTTGTGTATTTAACCCCTAATTTTTGGGGAATGGTTGAAAGATGGAGTTCATCTATTTCTAAATCTCGAATTTCAAATGGAAGCATCAAAGCGATCACTATAAAAATACGTTGGAGTAGTATCAGGTAATGGTCTACAGTAAACACTTCCTGAGCTTCTAAAAGTGGCAAGACAACCGATGTCATTACCCATACAATTGCAATAACATAAATCTTAACACCTCCAATAGAGCGCAAATTTTTTGGGGTTTTGATGCCCAATGGAATCGCATATAAAAATGTGATGAGTCCTAAAACAACCAAGAGTAACTGACTGGTATTTTGAAGCAAACAAAACGTATATCCCAGTCCAATTAAACTGAATACAGACACCCATTGAATGTATTTTAATCTAGTAGTAAGAGAACGGTAATAAAATTTTGCCAAACCAAAATACTTCACAAAGTTATAACCCAACACTGAAGCACAAAAAATAGAGACATAAAAATCAGTCGTGAGGTTTAAATTTGATTCATAGGCCGTCAAAATGCAAAATGACAGCACAGCGACTGCCACATGTAGACTGCTATTTATATAAAAATCAAGGAGGCGTTTTAACGATGTCATTGCACAAAAATAGGGAAACTGTTAATAACCCTGAGAATTGTTTAATAACTTTCATTTCCTAAGATTTAAAACCTTGTTTAATTCCTTAATTTTGTTGTTTATACAAGATTCCAATACGATGAAAACAGATGTATTTGCCCTAAGACATATCGGACCAAGAGACGAGCACATCAAAGAAATGCTTGAGGTGGTTGGCACTCCATCTCTAGATGAATTGATTACACAAACCGTTCCTGACAACATTCGACTCCAATCGCCCTTAAATCTGGACGCTCCACTTAGTGAGCAAGAATACATTGAACACATACATCACTTAGCTTCCAAGAATAAAGTTTATAAATCCTATATTGGATTGGGCTACCATCCTTCGAACCTTCCCGCCGTGATTCAGCGAAATATTTTAGAAAACCCAGGTTGGTATACGGCGTATACGCCCTACCAGGCTGAAATCGCTCAAGGACGCTTAGAAGCATTGCTGAATTACCAAACCATGATTACAGATTTGACTGGTATGGAGCTTGCAAATGCCTCATTATTAGATGAAAGTACGTCGGCTGCAGAAGCCATGGCGCTGTTGTTTTCGGTACGCGCTAAAACGCAAGTAAAAGCAGGAACTGTCAAGTTTTTTGTATCCGACGCGGTGTTACCACAAACAATATCCGTCCTAAAAACACGCGCAATTCCAATTGGGATAGAATTGGTTTTTGGAAGTGTTGACGGTTTTAATTTTTCAGATGATTTTTTTGGTGCGCTCGTTCAATATCCTGGTAAATCGGGATTGATTATGGACTTAAAAGCTTTTATTTCTGAGGCCAATCAAAACGACATAAAAGTTGCCGTTGCGGCAGATATTTTGAGCTTAGTGGCTTTAGAAGCACCCGGTAAACTTGGAGCAGATGTTGTGGTTGGCACCACCCAACGCTTTGGAATTCCAATGGGATATGGCGGACCACACGCCGCCTATTTTGCAACAAAAGAAACGTATAAACGATTTATTCCAGGACGAATCATTGGAGTCACCAAAGATATGGACGGCAATCGTGCCCTGCGAATGGCACTACAAACCCGTGAACAACACATCAAAAGAGATCGTGCGACTTCCAATATTTGTACCGCACAAGTTTTGCTTGCAGTGATGGCCGGAATGTATGCTGTGTACCATGGTCCAAACGGCCTTAAATACATCGCCCATAAAGTACATTCTGCAACCGCAGCACTGGCTGAGGCCCTGGAAGAACTAGGATTTGATCTGGTTCATCATTCGTTCTTTGACACAATTCAAGTTAAGGTTGCTGAAACTACAACGCTCAAAAAAGGGGCAGAACTACAAGAAGTTAACTTTCATTATCCAGATGCATCAACCGTTTCTATTTCTTTAAATGAAACCACAACGGTCTCAGACCTTAATCTTATTCTTTCCATTTTCTCGGAGGTATCTGATAAAAAATCGACCCCAATTCAAGCACTGAGTCAACACACTAGAATCCCAAAAAGTGCGGAACGAAATTCTGAGTTTTTAACTCATAAAATTTTTAATAGCCATCATTCAGAAACGGAATTAATGCGCTATATAAAACGATTAGAACGCAAGGATCTCGCGTTAAATTTTTCTATGATTTCATTAGGATCTTGTACCATGAAGCTAAATGCTGCCGTAGAAATGCTACCCTTAAGCTGGCCAAACTGGGGAAATATTCACCCATTTGCGCCTTTGAATCAAGTTGAAGGCTATCGCACCATACTGACAAAACTCGAAGCTCAATTAACAGAGATTACTGGGTTTTCGGGGACGTCTCTACAACCAAACTCGGGGGCGCAAGGAGAATTTGCGGGGCTCATGGTCATTAGAGCTTACCATGAATCTAGAGGCGATCACCATCGGAAAATTTGCATCATCCCCGCATCGGCGCATGGTACCAATCCGGCAAGTGCAGTAATGGCCGGCATGAAAGTAATCGTCACAAAATCGTCTGAAAACGGAAATATTGATGTAGAGGATTTAAGAGAAAAAGCGAGCTTACACAAAAATAATTTAGCCGCTTTAATGGTGACCTACCCCTCTACTCACGGGGTCTATGAATCTGCTATTAAAGAAATTACACAAATTATTCATGACCATGGCGGTCAGGTTTATATGGATGGCGCAAATATGAACGCTCAGGTAGGGTTGACAAATCCTGGGAATATTGGTGCTGATGTCTGTCACTTAAACCTTCATAAAACATTTGCAATCCCACATGGTGGAGGAGGTCCCGGAGTTGGCCCCATTTGTGTAGCGAAACAACTCACCCCCTTTTTACCTGGAAACCCCCTAATTCAAACAGGAGGGTCCAAAGCCATCAGTTCAATTTCCGGGGCGCCATTTGGATCTGCCTTAGCATGTTTAATTTCCTATGGGTATATTAAAATGTTAGGTGCTAAAGGGTTGACCGATTCTACAAAAATCGCCATTCTAAATGCGAATTACATTAAAGAACGTCTTGAAGGTTATTATGACACGTTATACTCTGGTGAACGAGGAAGAGCAGCCCATGAAATGATCATCGACTGTCGGGGTTTTAAAGCCAATGGAATTGAAGTTGTGGACATTGCAAAGCGACTTATGGATTTTGGATTTCATGCACCAACGGTTTCCTTTCCAGTTGCAGGCACCATGATGATTGAACCCACCGAAAGTGAGGACAAAGCCGAGATGGATCGTTTTTGTGAAGCGATGATTGCCATCAGAAAGGAAATTGAAACCGCCACGAAAGACACTCCGAACAATCCTTTAAAAAACGCACCACATACACAAGAAATGCTCACCAACGATGAATGGAATTTCCCATACAGCAGAGCCGTTGCAGCCTTTCCATTAGACTCTATAAAAGATGATAAATTTTGGCCATCGGTTCGTCGCGTAGATGATGCCTATGGCGATCGAAATTTAATATGTACATGTCCACCAATTGAGGCCTATGCCGAAGCTTAAAATAACTGAACTATGAATATCAAAATTACAGGAACTGGGAGTTACATTCCAAAAATCATACAGAAAAATGAGGCATTTCAAGACCATTCATTTTTGAATATTGATGGCTCTGAGATCCCATCCTCAAATGAAGTAATCGTAGAAAAATTTGAAGCAATTACTGGAATTTCAGAACGCCGTTATGCCGAAGACCATCTCACCGCTTCTGACCTTGGAGCATTAGCCGCTGAAAAAGCCATTAAAGACGCTGGTATTGACCCTGAAACATTGGACTATATTATTCTTGCTCATAATTTTGGAGATGTAAAATCTGGATCGATTCAAAGTGATATTTTACCCTGTTTAGCGGCGCGTGTCAAAAATAGTTTGAAAATTAAAAATCCAAAATGTGTGGCCTATGATATTCTTTTTGGGTGTCCGGGTTGGATTGAAGGCGTGATTCAAGCGCAAGCCTATATCAAAGCAGGAATGGCCAAAAAATGCTTGGTGATTGGCGCAGAAACTCTCTCACGAGTGGTCGATCCGCACGATAGAGATTCCATGATTTATTCGGATGGCGCTGGCGCTACGGTCATTGAAGCTACCGAAGAGGAAGGCGGCATACTATCGCATGAGTCTGCTTCTTATACACATGATGAAGTGTATCATTTGTTTTTTGGGTGTTCTAACAATAAATCGCTTGAAGAAGATACCCGTTTCATAAAAATGTATGGTCGTAAAATTTATGAATTCGCGCTGTCAAATGTGCCGAGTGCGATGCAAACTTGCTTGGACAACAGTGGAATTGATATTAAGGACGTAAAAAAAATATTGATTCATCAAGCGAATGAAAAAATGGATGAAGCCATTGTCAACCGTTTTTACAGACTTTACAAAACTCTCGTTCCAGAAGGCATCATGCCAATGAGTATTCATAAATTAGGAAACAGCTCCGTTGCTACAGTCCCTACCCTATTAGACCTCATCAAAAACAACCATATGGAAGGACATCAACTCAATAAAGGAGATATTGTTATCTTTGCGAGTGTTGGTGCTGGAATGCACATCAATGCAATCGTTTACAAATACTAATATGTACGCCACAAATTTTCCTAAAAAGCGCTATAAGCACACGCTAGAATTTCTTAAAAATCATATTGCTCCTTCGGAATCAATCCTAGATTTAGGGGTTGAAAATCCCTTGTCGGAAATTCTAAAAGCAGATGGCTATCAAGTCCGCAATACGTCAGGAGAAGATTTAGATACCAATACAACTGCTTTAGATACTGACCAGTTTGAGGTGGTCACTGCTTTTGAAATATTCGAACATTTACTGTCGCCTTTTACCGTCTTAAAAAGTATCAAATCGAAAAAATTGGTGGCAAGTATTCCACTAAGGTTGTGGTTTTCTACGGCCTATCGAAGTAAAACCGACCCCCGAGATCGTCATTTTCATGAATTTGAATCTTGGCAATTTGATTGGTTATTAGAAAAAGCAGGCTGGAGAATTATCGCAACTAAAAAGTGGACCAATCCTACCAAAAAAATCGGAATTAGACCGCTACTTCGCTGGATTACGCCGAGATATTACATTGTTTACGCCGAACGAATTTGAAGTTTTATGTTGTCATACCGGCCCATAACGAAGCCGATTTTATCGGTCAAACGCTGCAATCGCTCATCGGTCAAACCCTCCGCCCAACAAAAGTGGTGGTCGTCGATGACCATTCTTCAGATTCAACCGCTTCTCTTGTAAAAAACATCGCAAAAGAACACCCTTGGATTTCATTAGTCTCAAACACCTCATCCAAAGCGCACTTACCAGGCGCAAAAATCATCAACGCCTTTTATAAAGGATTTGAAACCCTAGATTCAGAATATGATGTGATTTGTAAATACGATGCTGATGTAATTTTTCCATTAAATTATCTAGAAACACTTGCAGGACATTTCCAAAAAAATCCAAAACTTGGGATGGTCGCGGGGCACTGTTATATTGAACAAAAAGGAACTTGGGTTTTAGAAAATCTAACATCAAAAGAACACATTCGAGGGGGCTTGAAAGCCTATCGAAATGCTTGTTTTTTGGAAATTGGAGGCCTCAAAAAATCGATGGGATGGGATACAATTGATGAATTACTGGCACGATACTACCATTGGCACTTTGAAACAGATGCATCGCTTCACGTCAAACATCTAAAACCAACGGGCGCACATTACAGTAGTAAAGCAAAACATTTACAGGGCACTGCATTGTACAAAATGCGGTATGGTTTTGTTTTAGCCTTTTTATCGGCCTTAAAATTAGCTTACAAAAAACGCCGTATAGACCTTTTATGGGATTACATCTCAGGCTATATAAATGCATTTTTACAGAAAGAACCGTATCTTATTGACACCGATCAAGGGGCGTTTGTGAGAGCGTACCGCTGGAAAAACATCAAACGTAGATTTAGGCTTCTACCTTAACCATCCAATTTAATTCATCGGGAAGTGTTCCGATTCTGACACCATTGATGGTATCTAAAACCAATTGACCCACCGGACTCGTATCCGACACATGAATGACAGCGGATTTATAACCAATTTCTTGAATCATCGCAATACCCACAGCCGTGCCTGTTCCAAATGCTTCTTCTAATTGACCGTTATTTGAGGCCTCAATGACCTCATCAATCGTAATTGGACGCTCGACCACTTCGTACCCTTTGTGACGTAAAAAATCAATCACACTCATTCGGGTAATACCCGCTAAAATCGATCCATCTAACGAAGGGGTGACAAAAGCCCCATTAATCTTGAAAAAGATGTTCATGGTTCCGACTTCTTGAATGTATTTAAACTCATTGGCATCTAACCACAACACTTGGTCAAACCCTTTCGATTTGGCGATTTCTGTTGGAAGGACTGCCGCTGCATAGTTACCGGCTGCTTTGGCTTCGCCAGTCCCCCCGTGAGCCGCCCGAATATAGGTGGTCTCAGCATACAAACGAACACGGTCTGTGTAAATTGGTTTTGAAGGGGATGCCATGATGATAAATTTGTAATAATTGGCAGCACGCATTCCAATAAAAGCCTCGTCCGCAAACATAAAAGGCCGTAAATACAAGGCGCTTCCTTCTTGCGGAGGAATCCATTGCTGATCCATACTGACGAGTTGTTTTAATGCCTCTACAAAAAGTGTTTCGGAAAATTCTGGCATTCCCAATCGACGTGCACTAAAATTGAGACGTTGGGCATTTTTTTCGGGACGAAACAAAAAAGGAGTCCCATTAGAATCAACAGTAGCCTTCATCCCTTCAAACAACGCTTGTCCATAATGCAACGCCATACATGCAGGATGCATTGGAATGAATTCCATAGGCATAATTCGAGGGTTTTTCCATTGACCATCTTCGTAATCACATACAAACATATGATCTGTAAACGTACGACCAAGAGCAATTGAATCAAAATCGAGCGTATCGACTTTTGAATCCTTAACTTTTGTAATTGAAATTAAATTCGACATGGATATAGAGCGTTTAAAATTAAGTTTCTGAGAAACTATTTATATTATTTTAATTGCGATTTCGTGAATTCACTTAGCACCAATTGACCACTAATAGCGGCACGTTCATTTAATAATTCACCCCAATGCTGGGTCCCTTCCCAAAAGGTGCTTTTTAGTTTTTGAAGGGCTTCTGGATTATAAGTAGTGCACAGTTGTTCTGCAAACGCCTTTACCTCTGTATCTAAAACGTCTATAGACGGAAAAACCTTGGTATATAATCCGTTATCTTGAGCCCATTGTGCCGAGAAAAATGTAGTAGCTTCTAAACTTAATTGTGAAAATGCACTGATGCCTATTTTTCGAGTTACAGCGGGTTCAATCACAAAAGGACCAATCCCAATAGAGAGTTCACTTAATTTTATGTCTGAATGAGACGTTGCCATACAATAATCGGTTGCAGCAGCCAATCCTACCCCGCCTCCAACGGCTTTGCCTTGCACACGACCAATAGTGATTTTAGGACAATTTCGAAGGGCGTTGATTACATTCGCAAACCCCTTAAAGAAATCGGTTCCTTCTTGTAGATTTGAAATAGCTCTTAATTCCTCAAAACTTGCACCGGCACAAAAGGTACGATCGCCCCCACTTTGAAGTACAATCACTGCAATCGTTGGATCTGAGCCAGCTTGCGTAATTAAATCCGTCAGATTTGACAACATTGCAGCTGGTAACCCATTATGAGGCGGATTATAAAATTCAATATAACCGACTTTATTTTGGACGTTTAAATGGACGTAAGAGGTTGACATATTGTATTGATTTAATGATGCTAAGATAGTAGAATTTTAGCGGATTTGATCAACCCCCTAAAACTTCATAAATGGAAATCGAGTTTCTAAAACTTGAATCGCTCCCGCTAATTTTGATAAAAACGCTGCATGTTCGGAAGTGGAAGGATTAAAGGGTGTATGAGACAAGCCTTTCTGAATTCGATTCACCTCTTTCAATGTCGGATTTACACGAGGGTCTATCCAGATCGATTGAAACTTTTCCCAAATATAATCGATCGCTAGTTGGTTGGGATGCACCATATCTTCTTTATAAAACCGATAGTCTCTCAGTTCGTCCATTACAATCTCGTAGGATGGAAAGTAGTGCGTCTTTTTGGAAGGCTTTAAAACCGAGTGAAGTGCGGCGATCAGATGGGCTTTACTTTGATTGTTTTCTACAAAGCCATCTTTAAGGTGGCGCACTGGAGAGATTGAAAAAATAACCGTCACTTCAGGATTAAACGCTTTAAGGATGGAAAGAATCGCCTCAAAGGTCTCTGCTAGTTGATCGCTCCTTAAAATTGATTTCTCAAATTCTTGCGCCGGCTGTTTATGACAGTTGGCAACAACACTATTGGTCTGTATATGGGTATAAACCCAAGCGGTTCCAAATGTTAGTACCACATGAGAAGCTGATTTTAGTTGGTTTTGAATGGAAGCTTGAGCGGTATTTAGAGTGTCTAATAGTTCGATTTTTGAAATGCGATTCAATTTTGAATGCGCACGATAACTTTGCCAATACCCATGACTAAAAAAAACATCCTTTTCAGTGTAAGGGTTGTCTTGATGTGCTCTTGTTAGAAACTCTAAAATCGCCACCGGATGAAACAACACTCCAAAAGGATTCACCTCGGATTGAAACTTATAATATAAAAACTTCTCCGCCATATTTTCAGCGAAACAGGAGCCTAATAAAACCACTTTAGAGTTATAATCGATCGCTGGCGATTGTTTAACTAGCGGTATTTGGGTTTGAAGTTTCACAAGAGGCGTATTTATAGGATGTAGGATTTGGCGTTCTCTAAAGCCTCTGGGAGACCCGCAGGTTTTTTTCCACCTGCCGTCGCATAAAAGGGTTGTCCGCCTCCACCGCCTTGAATATAACGTCCGAGTTCGCGAACCATCGTTCCAGCATTGAGTCCTTTTGAAGCGACCAGTCCTTTTGACACATAACAAGAGAGGATGGCTTTGCCTTGTTGTTCGGTTCCAAAAAGGAGAACGGCAGTGTCATACTCTTGCCCAATTTCAAAAGATAAATCTTTAATTCCTGTAGCATCTAAATCGACTTGCTTTGCTAAGAAATGAATCCCATTAATCAATTCAATTTCTTGTTTTAAGTGGCCTTTCATCGCTGCTGCTTTGTCCTTTAAAAGCGCTTCGATTTGTTTTTTTAGTTTTGAATTTTCAGATTTCAAATCGGTGATGGATTTAACCGGATCACTGGAGTTATTAAGCACTAATTTAATTTGATCAAAACTGGCATTATTTTGAGAGTAATACGATTTGACAGCATCATTTGTAATGGCTTCAATACGGCGAATTCCAGCGGCAACAGCACCTTCAGATTTAATTTTAAAATGCCATATGTCAGATGTGTTTTTAACATGGGTTCCTCCACATAACTCAATCGAGTTTCCAAAACGAATGGTGCGTACCGCATCGCCATACTTTTCTCCAAAAAGAGCAATTGCACCTTCTGAAACCGCCTGCTCCATAGGCACTGCTCGGTGTTCTTCTAACGCTAATTTTCCTTCGATACGGGCATTTACAAAATTTTCAATCTCTTTTAATTCTTCCGGGGATATTTTTGAAAAATGTGAGAAATCAAATCGCAAATATTTTGAATGAACTGCCGATCCTTTTTGTTCGACATGGGCCCCTAAAACTTCTCTTAGAGCCTGGTGTAATAAGTGGGTCGCTGTATGGTTACATTCGGTACGGAAGCGTTGATTAGAATCGACAACCGCCGTCAACGTATCGGTAAGGTTTTTGGGTAAATTTTTTGCAATATGGATTGCTACATTATTTTCTTTTTTGGTATCTAAAATATAAATCACATCGCCATTAGCTGCTTCTAAATACCCTTTATCACCTACCTGGCCACCACTTTCGGAATAAAAAGGAGTTAGGTTAAATACCAACTGGAATTGTGCACCGTATTTAACCGAGGTGACTTTCCTATATTTAGTGATTTTTACAGACGTTTTTAAATGGTCATAGCCCACAAATTCTTGTTCATCATCTTCAAATAGAACGGTCCAATCTTCAGTAGAAACTTCGCTTGCTGCTCTAGAACGTGTTTTTTGTTTTTGAAGTGCTTCTTCAAAACCCGCAGTATCTAAAGTCCTGTTTTTCTCACTCAAAATCAAAGCCGTTAAATCGACTGGGAATCCATACGTATCATAGAGTTCAAATGCTTTATCCCCTGAAATATGCGTTCCTTTGGTGGTTTCAATGATGCGATCAAGCAATACCAAACCTTGGTCGAGTGTTCTTAAAAACGACCCTTCTTCTTCTTTAATCACATTTTGAATTAATTGTTGTTGTGCCAATATCTCAGGGAAAACGGCCCCCATTTGCTTCGTTAAAACAGAGACCAATCGAAACATAAACGGTTCCTTAAGATCTAAAAAAGTAAAACTGTAACGTACGGCACGTCTTAAAATTCGACGAATCACATAGCCAGCACCCGTATTGCTTGGTAACTGTCCATCTGCAATTGAAAAAGCCACTGCTCTCACATGGTCCGAAATCACTCGAATGGCAATATCTTGTTCTAACTGCTTTCCGTAATCATGCCCTGAAATGGTTTCAATTTCTCTTATAATTGGCGTAAAAACATCGGTATCATAATTGGAAGTTACATTTTGAAGCACCATACATAGACGCTCAAACCCCATTCCGGTATCGATGTGTTTTTGAGGTAATGGTTCTAAACCTCCGTTCGCTTTACGGTTAAATTCCATAAACACAAGGTTCCATATTTCGACAACTTGTGGGTGGTCTTTATTAATTAATTCATGGCCAGATATTTTTTCTTTTTCTTCTTTTGAGCGGATATCCACATGAATTTCGCTGCAAGGGCCACAAGGGCCTTGCTCGCCCATTTCCCAAAAGTTATCATCTTTATTCCCCGTCAGAATCCGATCTTCAGGGATTAAGTTTTTCCATATATCATACGCTTCAGAATCCAGGGTGGTTCCATCGGCTTTACTGCCTTCAAAAACGGTTACATACAAAATGTCTTTGTCTATTTTATAGACTTCAGTCAATAATTCCCAGGCCCATTCAATCGCTTCTTTTTTGAAATAGTCGCCAAAACTCCAGTTTCCTAACATCTCAAAAAGGGTGTGGTGATAGGTGTCATAACCCACTTCTTCTAAATCGTTGTGTTTTCCTGAAACACGCAAACATTTTTGAGTATCGGTCATTCTATTTTTTGGAGGGGTGCCATTTCCAAGAAAAAATTCTTTGAAAGGCGCCATCCCTGAATTGACAAACATTAAAGAAGGATCGTCTTTGAGAACCATCGGAGCTGATTGTAAAACTTGGTGTTTTTTTGATTCAAAAAAAGCTAAAAATTGAGATCTTATATCTTGAGATTTCATGCAAAAATGTTAAGCTTAGTGAAATAATTTATTTTTAATTCGAAACAATTTATATATTTGTTTGAAAGCCGATCTATTAGATTCTAAAAGATTGACCAATATTCAACAAAAATAGAACTTTTTAGGCAATGTCTAATGTAAAATATTATTACGATTCCGAAACCCTCACTTATCGTCCGATAAGTCGAAAAAAAACGACGACTCTTAAGTACTCATTAGTGTTCCTAATGGCCGCGGGAATTTTTGGATTTATATCCGTTTTGATCGCTGGACAATTTTTTGAATCTCCGAGAGAAAAAGCATTGACTCGCGAGCTTCAAAATCTAGATTTTCAATACAATATTCTCACTAAAAAAATGGAAGAAGCTGAAACCGTTTTAACTAATATTGAGTATCGAGATAACGCTATTTATCGTCTTTATTTTGAAGCCAATCCCATCCCAGAAGAACAACGAAAACAAGGTCTTGGAGGTATTAACCGCTACAAAAAATACGAAGGGTATAATAATTCAGATTTGATTATCACCACGAATAAACGTATTGACATACTTCAAAAACGCATCATTGTGCAGTCAAAATCACTGGATGAAATTACGAACTTAGCAAAAGATAAAGAGAGTTTTTTAGCTAGAATTCCAGCCATTCAACCGATCAGAAATGAAGATCTAACGCGCATGGCATCTGGATACGGTTACCGTAGTGATCCTTTCACGAAAGTTCGTAAATTTCATTATGGCATGGATTTTACGGCCCCGAGAGGTACTCCTGTTTATGCGTCTGGAGACGGCGTTGTCAAACGTGCCGATGGACGTGCTTCCGGATATGGACGTCACATTCGAATTGATCATGGGTATGGGTATCGGAGTTTGTATGCCCACCTCTATAAATACAATGTCAAAAGAGGCCAAAAAGTAAAACGTGGCGAGCTTATTGGCTATGTGGGCAGTACGGGACGCTCACAAGCACCTCACCTTCATTATGAAGTTTTCAAGGACGGAGATCGGATCAATCCTGTCAACTTTTACTATGGGAATTTGAGTCCCGAAGAATTTAATGAATTACTGGCAAAAGCGTCTCTCGAAAATCAATCTTTAGATTAATGCATTTAGAGCTTCCAACAAAACGCTATTATAGCATCGGTGAAGTGGCAAAAGCATTTGATGTGAATGCCTCATTAATTCGGTTTTGGGATAAAGAATTTGACGCCCTTAAACCAAAAAAAAATGCCAAAGGCAACCGTCGATTTACACCTGAAGATGTTCAAAACCTGAAGTTAATTTTTAACTTGGTAAAAGAACGGGGCTACACCCTTGAAGGTGCTAAAACCTATTTAAAAGAACAAGATCATAAATCCATTGATAATTTTGAAATCATCACAAAACTAGAACGGGTAAAAAACGAATTAATAAAAATCAAAAATCAACTATAAAACCTACCTATCATGAAAAAATGGCTCATTCCCTTAGTAATTATCGCAATTGTTATCTTTGGAATCTATAACTGGGCAGTTGGATTCAACAATACGGCTGTCGAGCACGAAGCCAATGCCAAAACCGCTTGGTCGAATGTCGAAAGCTCTTACCAACGCCGAAATGACCTCATTGGAAATCTTGTAAAAACCGTTAAAGGCGCCGCAGATTTTGAAAGAAACACATTAACAGAGGTGATTGAGGCCCGCGCAAAAGCCACCTCAACAACGATTGACCCTTCTAATATCACCCCCGATAAATTAGCCGCCTTTCAACAAGCACAAAGCGGACTGAGTAGTGCGTTATCTCGACTTTTGGTCACGGTAGAACGTTATCCAGAATTGAAAGCGAATCAAAACTTTTTGGACTTACAAAACCAGTTAGAAGGCACCGAAAACAGAATTAATGTGGCCAGAGATCGGTTTAACGAATCGGTAAATATCTATGATATTTTTACTTCAAAATTTCCAAACAAAATCTTAGCAGGGTGGTTTGGCTTTGATGAAATGTCGCGATACAATGCTGCAGCAGGTTCTGAAAATGCCCCCGATATTGACTTCGATTTCAACTAATCTAAACCCTAAATAATGGCGTCACTAGAAGACTTCTTAAACGCAAAAGAAGAAGAACAGATTGTCACGGCCATTCGCCAAGCGGAGCAAAAAACGTCTGGCGAAATTCGTGTACATATTGAAAATGGCGGTTCGAAAGCAATTGAAGCCCGTGCAAAAGAAGTGTTCCATCAATTAAAAATGGACCGCACTAAACTTCAAAATGGCGTTCTCATTTACGTCGCTGTTTCGAAACATCAGTTTGGAATTTATGGCGATAAAGGAATTGACACCAAGGTGACCTCTACTTTTTGGGACGATACCCGCGATGTGATGCAAAACCTGTTTAAAAAAGAGCAGTTTAAAGAAGGGCTTGTGCAAGGGGTTCTAACCGCTGGGAAGGCCCTTGAGGCGCATTTCCCATGGGAATCAGACGACACCAATGAATTATCAGATTCGATTTCTAAAGGCTCAGATGTATGAAAAATAGACTCCAAAAAATAGCATCGTTTTGTGTCCTCGTTCTAATGCTTGTGTCCACGCAAGTAAACGCGCAATATCAAATCCCTAAAAAACCAAACGTTCAAACGAGCGTTTATGATTACAGCCAACTATTAAGTCCGCAACAAGCCGCTCGATTAGAACAAAAACTCATTCGGTATTCGGACAGTACCTCAACTCAAATTGTGGTGGCGATCATCAACTCGACCGAAGGCGAATACATTAACTATTTGGCGACGAACTGGGCCCAAGAATGGGGTGTTGGAGATGCAAAAAAAGATAATGGCGTTTTTATTTTATTGGCCAAAAACGATCGGAAAATAAACATCAGTACGGGCTATGGCGTCGAACATTTGCTAACTGATAAAATGTGTAGCCGGATTATTCAGGAATCCATCATTCCCTTTTTCAAGAAAAACGATTATTATGGCGGTTTAGATTCTGGAAGTACTCAGGTATTCAAAGTATTAACAGGAGAATTTAAAGCAGCAGCTCGAAACATTCAAAAAGATGCCTCAGGCAAAAATATTCTATTCTTAATTTTCATCTTCGTTATTTTACTCATTGCATTTTCTAAAATTGGAAAAAACAACGGTCGGAATAATGGCGGACGACGGCGCTCTAGCGGTTTGCTAGAAGCCATTCTATTGAGCAATATGGGCCGCAGTTTAGGCAACTCCAGTTCCAGCGGTGGTTTTGGAGGCGGTGGCTTCGGCGGCGGTTTTGGTGGTGGAGGTTTTGGTGGCGGCGGTGCCTCAGGGGGTTGGTAACCCTATTTTTTTCGCATATAAATTGTAATCGGCACCCCATTAAAGTCGTACAAAGCTCTTAATTTATTTTCTAAAAATCGCTTGTAAGGCTCTTTTACATATTGTGGTAAATTACAGAAAAATGCGAATTGTGGTTGCGGCGTTGGCAGCTGCATAATGTATTTGATTTTGACGAATTTCCCTTTTAATGCTGGTGGTGGATAGTTTTCAATAATCGGTAATAAATCATCGTTTAACACACTTGTTTTGATACGTTTGGTACGGTTTTTATACACCTCAACAGCCGTTTCCATGGCTTTAAAAATACGTTGTTTGGACAGTGCCGATATAAATACGATGGGCACATCGGTAAATGGCTCGATTTGTTTTTTAATATACGTCTCAAACTCTTTGGTGGTTTTGGTGTCTTTTTCAATCAAATCCCACTTATTAACCAAAATCACAACCCCTTTATGGTTTCGTTGTGCGAGCCAAAAAATATTTTGAACTTGGCCATCAAATCCACGTTGTGCATCACAGACCACCAAACAAACATCGCAGTGCTCAATGGCACGAACGGAGCGCATAACGGAGTAAAATTCTAAATCTTCTTTCACCTTTGCTTTACGACGAATTCCAGCAGTATCTACCAAATTGAATTCAAATCCAAAACGGTTGTATTTTGTATCGATCGAATCACGAGTGGTGCCCGCAATATCAGTCACGATGTAACGATCTTCACCAATCAAAGCATTGATAAAGGACGATTTCCCAGCATTTGGGCGTCCAACCACAGCAAATCGTGGTAATACAGCATCTTCTACTTCTTCAACTTCTGGCAACGCTTCTACTAACGCGTCCAGTAAATCGCCGGTTCCACTTCCATTGATACTCGCAATGGTGTAGTACTCTCCTAATCCCAGTGCATAAAACTCAACCGCATCTTGCTCACGCATGGCGTTGTCGACTTTATTAATGACCAAAAAAACAGGTTTATTAATTTTTCTTAAGAGCTTGGCAACATCTTCATCCATGCCAGTCACGCCCGATTCTACATCGACCATAAAAATAATGGCATCTGCTTCATCAATAGCGAGCTCAACTTGTTTGTCAATCTCAGCTTCAAAGACATCATCACTTCCTAGGATATAGCCTCCCGTATCAATTAACGAAAATTCTTTGCCATTCCAATCACTTTTTCCATAATGACGGTCACGAGTCACTCCACTCACGGCATCAACAATGGCTTCTCGCCTTTGAATCAACCGATTAAAAAATGTGGATTTTCCAACATTTGGACGTCCTACTATCGCTACAATATTGCTCATATGCTTATAAAATTGCTGCAAAAATAGGAAATATCCTTTTGGTAAGCTCTTTTTTATGGAAGTTTAAAAAATATATAA
>CATEFX010000024.1 GCA_949499105.1 Formosa sp. Hel1_33_131
AAGGAATCAATGCACAATTATCCGTTCCTGCACCACGATTTGAAGAATTCAAAGCCCATTTGGATGAGGTTATATTTTTGAAAGACATTCGACTGAATATTGCCATTGAACAGGATCTCAAATCCTTTTTAAAACTGAAAGTCAAAGTACGAGACAAAATTGTAGCCGATGGTTTGAACGATGACACCTTCGATGTAACTCAAAAAGGACAACACCTCAACGCCGCAGGCTTCAACGATATGCTTGCAGACCCCAACACCATTTGCGTGGATATGCGGAATCATTATGAAAGCGAAATTGGACATTTCAAAGGAGCTGTTACTCCCGATGTAGATACGTTTAGAGATTCTTTGCCAATCATTGAAGAAGATTTAGAAGCCCAAAAAGAAGAAAAAAACCTGTTGATGTATTGTACGGGAGGCATTCGCTGCGAAAAAGCAAGTGCTTACTTTAAGCACAAAGGGTTTAAAAATGTCTACCAACTAGAAGGAGGTATTATTGAATATACCCGACAGGTAAAAGACCAAGATTTAGAGAATAAGTTTGTTGGGAAAAACTTTGTGTTTGACGAACGTCGAGGAGAGCGCATTACCGACGACGTCGTAGCTCATTGTCACCAGTGCGGAACTTCTTGTGATTCTCATGTAAACTGTGCCAACGAAGCGTGCCATTTGTTGTTTATTCAATGTGAAAGTTGCAAAGAACAAATGCAAAACTGCTGTTCCGATGCCTGTAAAGAGATCATACAACTGTCATTTGAAGAGCAAAAAAACCTGAGAAAAGGAACGCACAACAGTAATAAAATATTTAAAAAAGGCCGTTCTGAGGTTTTGAAATTTAAAAATAAAAAATAAAAGGAAACCCATAACTGGGGCCCTATAGGAATCCCGATCGTGGAACAATCTTTTGATTCAACTCTCGAAATACATGCAAAAGTCCTCTTGTTGAGGGCTTTACTTTTTTTATTACATTTGAAAAACAACAGCTCCCAAATCTGTTCTTAATCATGAAAAACCTGCGGCTACTTCCGAGTACTCTCTTTGCTAAACCCTATCCTCCCTTGATGGTGATTACAACTTGTGGAAAGGCATCTGCTTCGGAACCTTCATACCCAGCCCGATTTTCAGAACAAAGAATAAGCCTATGGTTTATTCAAAAACTTATGGGGCATAGTAGCAGCAAAACAAAAGCAATATACACACAGCTATTAACGGAAGAAATCAGGAAAATAAAAACCCTTTGGATGATTTTTATAAAACAGAAAGTTCAACAATACATTCCGATTTGGGGAGTATTGTTGAACACAATGTGGGATGTAAAAGAAATAAACATACTTAAGGGTGTTTATACATAATAGTTGGCACCAATTAAAAAAACAACATGAAAAATTTTTAGCAATAGCGATTCTATTAATAACCACTCAAAATTTAATTTCACAAACGGCTGAGGAATTAAACTCTAAAGAAATTGAACTTGCGAAAAAAGGTAAAATAGAAAAAGATTTCTCAATATTTGAAAAGGCAATTAAATTTTATCCTGATTCACCTGGACCATATTCTAACAGAGGGATGTTTATAGAATGCGTAAAGAATATGAACTTGCCATAAACGACTATTCGAAATCTTTAAAGTTAAATCCTGAAAATTTGAGCGTGCTGTATGCAAGAGTTAATACATATTTGGATGCAGGCAATTTAGAAATGGCAATTTCTGATTACTCGGAAATAATCGATAAAAAACCATCGTTTTCGGACATTTATTTTGACAGAGCATATGCGAACATAAGATTAGAAAAATATGAAGAAGCGAAAGTTGACTTTGAATCTCAATTGGAGATAACACCAAAAGATTTCAAGTCATTGGCTAATCTAATAAATATCAAAAAGAAATTAGAGTTGTTCAATGAAGCATCAGCTGATTATCAAAAAATAGTTACTGAATTTCCGAATCAACCGAATCTTCACATTCTTTTCAATAATTGGGCAAGTCTTTATAGAGAAATTGAGAAGCCAGAAGAAGCGTTTGTAAAAATTAATAAAGCATTAAAACTTAAAAAAAACTATGATATTGGACATTTTAATCGAGCTGGGATTTATTTAGAACTTAATGATGAGAAAAAACGAACATTTTGAAGTTGATGAGGAATATGAAAAACTGAAAGAACTTTGCGAATAAAAACTGATGCCAACAATGTATATAAAAAATAGCGCAAGTTGTTGCAAACACAAAGGCTTGGGTACTTTTGGAAAGTCGCCAAATTTTTAAATTTGACAATTTCCAAGTAAAAAGATAAATAGTAAAATTTAAAAATTCGGCTTGTGTTAATCCGAAAAGTAACAGCTTATTTTCAGCGCTACTTTTCATATACTGAGACGTTAGCAAACATATGACCAGACCAACAATTTTTTTTCATATCATTAAAATTTCTTTTGCTAATAATAAGTTGTGCGGATAAAAAATCTGAAAACCAAACTTCTGAATTCGACAAAATTTTAGGAATTGAAAATGTTACTATGTTGGACTTTCTCGTTTCTGATTTTGAGAATGATTTTTTAAAAAGATAATATCCGAATTTGGATACTGAAAATGCCTATCGAAAGTTTTTAACCGAGATACGTGATGAAAAGACCGAAAACTGGAAAAGCATATCCGAAAAGGCAAGGAATAAATTTAAAGCAAGTGATTTACGACTTGAAATGTATGAATATCCAGATTCTGTTTGGATTTTAAAGAATAGCACTTTTGACAAAATAGAGTCGGATTCTTTAAACTTTATAAAAAGCCCATTTCCTTATGTTAAATCCAGATATAAACATACAAATTCAGACGGAACTATTGAATATTTTTATTCCAGAAGTTCTGGAGAAAACATATTCGAAGTTGATTATGATTTAATTATAGACCGAGAAATGAACTCTCTGATATTTAATTATATTGGAAAATATTTACAAGCGTTAGAGTCAAGAAAAGATAAAGGAAAATTTCAAAAAGAATTTTATGTCACAAAGAAAAGTGCTGGATTTTTATTCCCTGAATCGACTGCAAGAGTTATGCTTAATTATGACATTGATTTGAACGATAAACTGAATAGAAAAATAATTTTTCTTGAATTAGCATATTGAAAATGAATAAAATACGTTTGCTAACAACATGTATAATTTATTGCTAGTTCTCGCCTACTTACGAAAACCCTCTCGGATTTTCTATTCGGTTTTTATTTACTAAATTAGGTGTTTAAACCACGCAACAAAACATATACAAACACGTTGTAAGCAAGCTAAAAATCCAAATGAAAGTTGAATTTCAGGAAGAACAAAAATTCACTCAATGGTATCTTTGGGTTATATTAATTGGAGTTGGAATGATTCCAACCTTCGGAATATACAAACAGTTAATAGTTGGTGAAGAATTTGGTGATAAGCCAATGTCTGATATTGGACTAGTTGTTGTTTCCTTATTTACTTTCGGGCTATTAATACTATTTTGGTTTATTCGACTTAAAACAAAAATTGACAAGAATATAATACAAATGAATTTCTCACCTTTCCTTAAAAAGAGTGTAAAATGGAAAGAAATAAAGACTGTGAAAATTGTAAAGTATGAATTCATGGGTTACGGAATTCGGTTGGGTAGTGAATATGGAACTGTGTATAATACGAAAGGGAATAAAGGTCTTGCTATTGAATTGAAAACTGGAAAAAAATTCGTGATTGGAACGCAAAAAGCAACTGAATTGACCAAGATTGTGGAAAAAGCTAGCTTACAACAATGGCTATAATTAATGTGGGGTTTAGGTTTTAACGCCAAGGTCTGTGTATATTTATAGAGTCCGCAAAATCTTTAGGATTTTGTTCTGGACAGGAAAAAATAAATCAAAACAAAAAGATTTCGCTGTGTGCGTGGTGGAAAGCAAACGCCAATTTGCTCCCGTACTGTTCATAGCTCAACCGTTACCTCCTTTCCCCCCACTCCATGAACGGCATTCTAATAGCAATTATTTTTCAAGACAATGCATTAACCCGGAATGTACTCTGTGCAGATCCAAAACGAAAGTATAAAAACGTTAAAACACTTAAAAAAGGGGTGTTCAACAGTTTTTAAATTTTAAAGCCAATAATAAAAAGGAAGCCTTTCATTTTTATTAATTAACCGTATCTTTACCTTTCACGCCTTAACAAAATTCTTATATGAGTTGCGCTTCATGTTCTACATCTGACGGTTCCCCAAGGGGCTGTAAAAGCAATGGTACTTGTGGAAATGACAGTTGCAATAAACTCACGGTTTTCGATTGGTTGTCTAATATGCAATTGCCCAATGGACAAGAAGCATGCACTATTGTTGAGGTACGTTTTAAAAACAGCCGCAAAGCCTTTTATCGAAAAGGAAAAGACATCAGTTTGAGTATTGGAGACTTA
>CATEFX010000025.1 GCA_949499105.1 Formosa sp. Hel1_33_131
ATTAATTTTGGATCTTTCAAATCCCATACATTAAAAATATTTGGGGTACTAAAATCGGTGTCAGTCCATTGGTATTGTGTTTTAAAACAGTGTTCAAAACCCGATAACTTAGATTGACCCTCTGTAATGACATCTTTTTTGAATTCACATTTTTTACAAGCCGAAAATTGTGCGGGCCAATTGGGATAGTAATCTTTTATGCGAACGTTTGAAAGCAGATCAATCGCTTCATGAAAATTCAGATTATCATAATAAGAATACTCTCCAGAATGAATCTTTAAAACCACATCTGATAAATCTTTTTGATACAGTAAATTTTCACCCAATTGATTTATATCATCAACTTTAGTAGTTACGCCCGTTCGGTTATCAGGGTCTTTTTTCACTCTAAAAAACTGATTTAGTCCATCTACCGTTGCAGATTTAGTTTTATCAACTAAACACAAAAAAGGGGTTATTTCAAAATCTGGTAAACAACGTTGAGCGACGTGTGTTTGAAAAGCCAAATCAAAAAGATAAGGTTTCCAGCTGCTTACTAACTTTCCTTTTGAGCTCACAAAATTATAGTCGTTATTTGAATCTATTGATTTTGCCTTAACTTCTATAAGCTGAATATGAGTCCCTTTTTTTACCAATACATCCGTTCTTATAAATAAATCATCCACATAAAAAGCGGCTTCATAGATGACTACATTTTCTCGTTTGAGAAGCTCAGATGTTTGATCGGCCAAATCTTGGTAGTCATTGTCCTCATAAGGCGCATCTACTAAAATTCCACCAGGATATTGCAAACGGGCGTATTCCTCTACCTGAAAACCACCACTTGCTAAGGCTTGTAAAAATGAATCTTCATTTTTTATGTTGTGATAAACTTTTGGGCTGTTTGAAAAGTAGAGTTTATTGGGACATTCTAATCCCTGCTTAAAACGTGATTTTGAGAGTGCTTTCATAATAGATAGTTTAATACAGTGTTCCAATCGGGATACTTATCTGAGCCAAAATGAATCCACTCGCCATCAAAATTTTTCGCGCCATTATTAGGGCGGTCATCAATGAGTATATCGCCTTTTACCAAATCCTTACGATGTGTTATGATAAGCTTTCTGTTTATTTTTTCGCCCAATTGTTCTTCTAACCACAACCGTTTATCGGTCCAAGCCGAAGGATTATTCCAAGGCGCTGTGCTTAGAAAATACACTTCGTATTTCTTCGAGTGAAGTAGTTTTTCTACAGCGCTAATCGCAGCGTCTACGGGTTTTAAGTTCCTAAAAAGACCGGGGATCGTATCCGGGTCTTTATCATAAGGAAATTCATTTCTTAAGGGATGTGCATTCATCGCAGACACAAAGTCTGCAACCACGCCATCTAAATCTATATAGAGTAATTTCATAAAATTATAACATGATCTTATTTTTAATGATGTTTTCAATTTTCTTTGAGTCCCTAATTGAAAAATCTTTTGCAGTAATTTCTACAGCACCTCTACCAGAAATAATAATAGTTGCATTAATCAATTTTCGATCAACCCTAACAGAAGATATGTTTTGAAACGACAAAAAAACACGGTCTTTACCTATTAAATATTTGTTGCGCTTAATATAAGTTACACCTGTTTCATCAATATATAACTTATCAGGGGTAAGAATGTTACCCCTGATAAGTTATATATTGATGAAAATTCATGTGAAAAACTCTCTTGATTTTTTTGACTAGACACGTTTTGGGACTTTAACCCAAAACCACAAGAAGAACAAAATAAATCCTCTAGATTTAGTTGGTTTCCACAATTAGGACAATAATTCATGATGAGAAAATTATATAACTAATTAACTCTAAGAAATCAAACACTCATGTCCATGTTGTAACTAGGGCCAACTATTCGCCTAACCCAGCCATTATCTAATGTTACAATTACATCTATTCCTTGAAAAACGGCAGAAACGGGTTTGAAATTAAACGATTTAATCACTCCATTCATACTTCCTTGTTTGTAACGAACTTCCTTTCCATCGATAAAAAGCACTGCTTTTGTTGGATCTACTCCCATAATTTAAAATTTAATAATTATTTAACCTACTTCCTTTTAACGTTGTTTTTCGGCTTATTCCAATAGTTTTTTTAAGTGGATTTTACCCTAATAAAAGAAAATCACCCAGCAAGCTGGTGCTTCCCTGATGGAGAATTTTGACACGATGCACCAGGAGCAAATTGATGTGTACAAAAAATACAATTAGTACTATCTGGCACTCCAACACATTTTCCTGACGGACTATTTTGGCAAGATTTTCCACCACCAGCCATGTAATAACCACAATATTTACAATCCATAATTTAAAATTTAATAATTATTAACCTACTTCCTTTTAATGTTGATTTTCGGCTTGTTCCAACAGTATTTTTTTAAGTGAATTTTACCCCTCTATAAGGAAATCACAAGATTTCAATGTAGGTTCATATTCTAAAGTAAAACCTTTATCTCTATGAATATTCTGGTCGGGACGTATGATATTTGTGTCATATGCCAAATAACTTCCTACATAATCAGGTGCTGAACGATGAAAATCCGTTGCATTACCATATTGTAAAAAGGCTAATTTTGATACATCGAAATCTACCGTGTTAAAGAAATAATCAAAATCAACGATGTTATCATGCTCTACGGTTATGTTGCGTTCACGAGTTTTGTAATCATTCAAACGTTTAGGTTGAATCCATTCGTTTAATAACAAAACACCATTTTCAGCCTTATTAATGGTGTATTCATCTCTATCTTCCATATCGAACTTAGCACCGTTTTTAGCCC
Source organism: Formosa sp. Hel1_33_131 (assembly GCA_949499105.1). Classification (GTDB taxonomy): domain Bacteria; phylum Bacteroidota; class Bacteroidia; order Flavobacteriales; family Flavobacteriaceae; genus Hel1-33-131. The sequence goes on from CATEFX010000025.1 coordinate 2,804, forward strand.
AAAATGCCTTTACCATCGCCACCGCTTTAGGATCATCATCTTCTTCCACGTACTGTTCTATTTCACCCAAAAAGTCTTTCAAGCTTTGTCCTGAAACGATTTCTTCATCATCTACCGTAATTGTGATAGCGGCATCATCTTCGATGATATTCACTTCTTCCATAGACATGTCCAAAATATCTTCATAAAACTGGAGATAGCCTGCATCACCTTCTTCTACCTGATCTAGAAATTCGGACAATAAAGGACAGTTTGATTTAAACTGTTCCATATCGATGCTCTCTTGGAAAATCTCCATACCATCACCACCTTCTAGTGTCGTTTCATAAAACATCTTTACGAACTCTCCTATTGTTTCAATATCATCATCTATTGCATAAGACATTCCTTTTTCGCACTCGGCATAGGCTTCATCTCCTAAAATCCCAAACATATAATTCGATATACGTCCGCTAATCGTGATGTTGACTTTATTGTCTATGCCAGGACCCGGAGTTTCGACTACCGTTTCTTCTTCCTTTACTTTGGAAGAAATTTCATAGCCTAATTTTTCAGCTGCTGCTATAAAATTAGAAATATTGTCTCCCCATTGGTTGGAAACCACCACATGCATTCCATTTTTAATGCTTAACGGTTCTTTCATGTTAAACCTTTTCGGGTCTTTCACCTCAGATTCTTTCATTACAAAACCTTTTCCACGCTGTATTTCGTCCGGAAACGCTTTTTGCAGCTCTTCAAAACTGGGCTTGTTTTTCTCTGCCCAGTCTTTAACAATTGTGAAAACTAATTTTCTTTTGTTGAGGTTTTCTCCTAAACCTTCTAACGTATACTTTGTATAATCTCTTGCCATTTATTTTTAATTGTTTATAAATCTTTGATTGAAAATCTCTCATTTATATCCTTATTTTGCTCCTTATGCTTGATAATAAAGTAGGTATTATTCTGAATGAATTTCTTTACTGTATGAATATCTTCTTTATTCCCTTTCAGCTTTTCATATAACTCCAACAAATCAATCGCTAACTTTTTGATGCCACCATCTGTATGTTCAACATAAAGTTTACGATTGCTTTTATCAATTTTACGGCTTAAACTATATACCTCTCTGATAGTGAGACGATCTTTATTGGCTAATTCATAATCAGGGTGTTGAAGATCATCTAAATAGTTTCTTGCTTCTTTTGTAAAGCCTGCCTCAAAGTGTTCATGGAGCATTCTTAAACATCTGGAGATTCCATAAATAGCACCAGGATTTTTGTTTTTTTTTCCTTCAAAAATTCTAATTTGTCCAACTATTGATTGAATTAAATCTGCTACTAATTTTTCTGACTTTTCAGATAGTTTTTCTCTAAGTTCA
>CATEFX010000026.1 GCA_949499105.1 Formosa sp. Hel1_33_131
ATTTTTTCGTTTAAAGCGGTAAGCAGTTCATCGACTTCAGCTTTAGAATAGGTATAAATTTTAGTCACCGCATCCTGATCGTCTATAGGATCTGCCAAATCTTTGATTTGTTGGTTGTTTGCTGAGTTGTTTTCAGCTAATACAGCTTCTAAATTGGGCATTGTTGGTGTGGCGTTGCCACTGTTTTCAGCATACAACGCATACGGAACACTGAGGAGTTGGGTGGTTCCCATGGCTATATAGCCCGCACCTGTATTGAGTTCGATGCCCAAAAAATAACTTCCTAATGACCAGTCAATCAGCGTAAAGTTGCCAGTGACCGCAGTGCCATCTCCGATGATAAGGTTTACTTGGCCTAAATCGTCCGGAGAGACGAAGTGTGTTTCTGTAAATACAGGGTTACTTGTTGCAGACCCTTGTTGAATATTAAACCTAAAATTGACATTTTGGTTGACAATCAGCGCCCCGTCGGCATTTCGCACGGTGGCTTGGTAGTTAAATCCTTGCGGCGTTTGAGCTTGTAAGCTCAATGTACTTGTTAAGATGAGCACGAAGGCTATGAGTAAATTTTTCATTGTTTTATAATCTTGTATGTATTTGATTGGTTAGTTTTTAAAGTTGTGACTGTAATTAAATATACGCCTGACCTGTAGGATTGCATAGAGAAGGGTTGTCTTTTTTGATGCGTTCCTGAAAACAGCTGTTTGCCAGTTATCGATGTGATATTCAACTTAAACTGTGTCGCCGTAGGATGGGAGATAAAAAGGGCTTCAGTTACGGGGTTGGGAAATACTTTTAGGTTTAAATGAAGACTAGGATTTTCAACACTCAAAGCTTCTAAATCTAAGGAAGGGTAGTAGCCATTGCCGAGTTGTATGGAGCCATCTTCGGAAGTCATCGCGCCCACGATCACTTCGCCGGTGGTATAGCTCAATTTGTTGGTGCCATTATCATCAGTGCCGCCGCCAGGGCCAATCACTTGTTTGGAAATGCTTTGAGAAGACACAGTCATACTCAACAACACACATAGTAATGTTATATATTTCATAAAAATTAATTGGTTAATAATTTCATATTTGATTTATTAAATGAAACGAGTTTGTTCAATCTTAGCCATAGTCCCTTCCGCTTTGATTTCAAATCCTAGTAATCCAGCATGTAAAATAAAAGTTGATAAATTTTCTATCCCCCACTGATTACAAACGGAAATTTTAGTGCCGTCCCTTAAAGTGATTGGGGTATCTATATAATAGTATTGCGCATTTTTTCTATCAATATCATTCAATTTTTTAATGACCCCTTTGCCGCCTTGCAAGTCATCAAACCAGACTTTTTGTAACACACTAAAACTCATTTGAGATTTTTCAATGTAATTTTCTACTATTTTCTGAACCAATCTCGCTTTGCATAGGTTTTGTGCGATGCCTTTAACGGCGTATTTTGTGTAATCTCTTGCCATTTTATTTAGTTTGATTAGTGTCTTTAAATCAAAGGTGTTCTATGTACACAGTATATTTGGTTTATAGTACAAAAAAATACTTTCCGTTGACATCCAAATTTTTAACCTCCAAAAACTGTGATGTAAGTTTAGTAATGAAAATCGCATAGCGTTAAATTATTCATTGTAAAATTAGACTAAATAAGTTAAAATTTTAGCCCAACTATAGCCCATAGCTTATATTTTTCTTATTTTTGAATTCATGGAGGCTTTGATTGGACAACTAAAACAGGAAATTAATCAAAAACTGGGTTTCGAAATTCGGCGTCAAGCGGATGTGCGGTATCTACATCAAAGCATCACTTTAGAAAATAAATTGAGCGTTGGTTTTAATACCTTGCGTCGTTTTTTTGGATTTTTACCAGAACGCGCGCCACAGCTTAAAACCTTGGAAGTCCTCGCTCAATTCTTGGGTTATGCCTCCTATTCGGATTTTTTAAATTTCGTCAATAAGGATCAAAATTGGTACCACTGGACTTTTGTGAATGATTTTGAAAATTTGGAGTCAATCGATCTCACTCAAATTCAACAATTAATCGCTCTAAAATCACAGCCCGATTATGTGTTGTTTTTAAGTCATATTATAAAAACATTTATTCGTAGAGATCGAATTGATTTATTGAAAATTATATTTTCAAATCCGAAACTTCACTTTGATCTTCATTCCCAAACGTCTGAAGTAAGTAAATTAGCATACGCTGTTGGGGGACTTTTAAGAACGCTGCCTAAAAGTAGTTATGAAGGGCTAGAAGCGTTGCTATCGGATACTTATGTTTTTAAAACACATATTTTAGATTTTCACATTGATTACACCCATTTCAATGGCTACTATGGGTATTTAAATACGGCCAGGTTGGCGTATGACACCCAACCAGGACATCGAATTTTTATCAATCTAATCAAAAATTACCATCTTTTTTTGGCAGGAAAATCAACTTTTGAAATCTACCAACCGAAGGTTTCAAACCTAAGCATGTATTCTGTATTACACGGACGCTTGTTGGGCTATCAGTTGTTGACGCATCATTTTAAATTCAAAGAACCCATTGATACCTTGCTGTCAGAGATCCTACAAACAGGAGAGCAATATTCAAAGGTTTTATTTTATATAGAAATCGTTTCAGCGCTTATATTCACCAAGCAAATGGAGGCTTTAGAGCTGATTTTTGAGCGTTATCATAAAGAACTTTTCGAGGATACTACTTGGAGGTATTATACATCTCATAACGTCCATTTAATTGCCCTTGTATTGGTGGAATTAAACAAACAGAACTACAAAAAAGCCCTTTATAGTTTCAATCAAATCAATTTAAACATGAGTACCTCCAATGCGTATTACCGTTATTTAAAGTTGTTTTATAACATCGCGGCGTATCAATTAGAACGACAAACAGCATCAAACGCTCAAACTCTTTTGGAGATTGAAAAGGACTATAAATCACTTGTCAAGACAACAGGTTTCAAGCGATTTAATTTAACCTTATTAAAAAAATATTAGCTAACTATCTATGGAGTATTTGATTTTATCGTCCTTGTTTTTTGCATTTAACAATGTCTTATGGAAGTGGATTGTAGCGGACTATTTACCCTTACAGGTGATTGTTAAACGCTCGATGCTCACAAGTTTATTAGGGGGTCTGGTTTTGGTTTTATACGCGAGTCACTTTACAATCTACACCACCCTTAGCGAAGCGCTCTTTGTCAACTTAACATGTATTATTGGTGCGCTAGGATTAATATTTATGATTTACGCTTTAAAAGAAAGTACTCTTAATAATTTTATTCATTACAGTTTACTAGGCAGTATTGGCACAGCTACTTACCTTTATTTTATTGAAGATATCATTCCGCAAAATTATCTTTTAGGAATTCTTTTGATCGCCTTTGGTTTTTGTGCTTTTTTATGGAATCAACGGTTTAATTCTAAAACAGTTCAGTTTTCTGCCCATCGCAATTTGGCATTGATGACGCTTTGTTTTTCTATTTCAGGAATCATGCAATGGTATAATTTAAAAACCTATGATGTGATTTTTCTTGCGGTCCATCAAGAAGTTGAGGTTTTGATTGTTGCAGGAATTATCATGTGTTATTTGAAGCAACCAATTTTGTCATTTTTTAAATTTGATTACATCCTATTGATGGCGCCGATTGTTGCCATTGCAATTATTGCCGGCATGTATGGTTTAAAAATGACCAACCCTTTTATCTCTAGTATTGTGAGTTTGACAGCCCCCATGCTGACAATGGCGTTGGCTGTACTCGTATTAAAAGAGCACTTTAAATGGTATTATGTCAGCTCCATGTTTATGGTCATATTAGGGGCATGGATGCTTACTTAAGGATTTTTTAAATGCCAAAAGCATCTTTAATCACATTCACATAATCCAGTTTTTCCCACGTAAACAATTCAACATCTAAAGTTAAACTTTCGCCATTCGGTTGATGAAAAGTTTTAGTCACTGTCTTGTGTTCGCGACCCATATGTCCATAAGCAGCAGTTTCGCTATAAATTGGACTTCGGAGTTTTAATCGTTTTTCGATGGCTGCTGGTCGTAAATCAAATAATTTTGAGATATTATTTGCAATTTCACCATCTGTTAAATTAAAAGGGCAGGTGCCATAAGTATCTATAAAGACACCCATCGGTTCTGCCACACCAATGGCATAACTCACTTGTACTAAAACTTCTGAGCAAATCCCAGCAGCAACCATATTTTTGGCAATATGACGGGTCGCATAGGCGGCACTACGGTCTACCTTACTAGGGTCTTTCCCAGAAAAAGCCCCACCACCATGAGCACCTTTACCGCCATAGGTATCCACGATAATTTTTCGTCCTGTAAGACCGGTGTCTCCGTGTGGTCCACCAATTACAAATTTACCGGTTGGATTGATATGATAGGTGATTTGATCATTAAATAATTCTTGAATCTGAGCAGGTAGTTTTGCTACCACTCTTGGTATTAATTTCGTTTTTAAATCTTCACGAATGGTAGCCAACATAGCGGTTTCTTTGTCAAAATCATCATGTTGCGTAGAAATGACAATCGCATCAATACGTTTTGGCGTATTATCGTCATCGTATTCAATCGTAACCTGACTTTTAGAATCGGGTCTTATATAAGAAATTTCGGTGCCTTCGCGGCGCATGGCTGCTAATTCGATCAATATACGGTGTGATAGATCTAATGCCAACGGCATATAGTTTTCGGTTTCATTGGTAGCATATCCAAACATCATTCCTTGATCGCCAGCGCCTTGTTCTTCTTCACTTCCTCTGTCCACACCTCTGTTGATATCTTCCGACTGCTCATGAATGGCAGAAAGAACGCCACAAGAATTGCCGTCAAACATATACTCCCCTTTGGTATATCCAATTTTATTGATAGTATCGCGTGCAATTTTTTGCACATCCAAATACGTTTTTGATTTAACCTCTCCAGCTAAAAAAACTTGACCTGTTGTAACCAGTGTTTCACAGGCCACTTTTGAATCGGGGTCAAAGGCTAGAAAATGGTCGATTAGGGCGTCGCTAATTTGGTCTGCAACCTTGTCTGGATGGCCTTCTGAAACGCTTTCGGATGTAAATAAATAACTCATAAACAGTGTTTTATGAGAACAAAAATTGGATTGCAGAGCTGGTGGAGTAGTGTTTACTGCTTTAGCTTTTTTTTAATGAGGTTGCAATCAGATCAAATTTGTCCTCCAATGATGATGCAAATTTACTGAATATAGAATGAATAAAAAAACTTTATATCTAATGGTTTTATATTGACAATAATTTATTTCGTTTATTTTTGCGATCTAATTAAATTGAAATGCAACGTTTGCTTCTTTGGTGTTTTATTGTTTCTTGCTTTGTGGGTTCTTCACAAAATAAGTCCAGTAGCACCTATTTAGATATTAACTATTTTAAAGGAACGATCCCACTTCATAATACGGACATACTGCATCTCATTCAAGGCCATCCAGAAGGGGTTATCGTTGGCTGGAACCACCGAACCAACGGAAAAAAGGATTGGGAACACCGCTATAATTACCCGGATTTTGGAGCTTCTTTTATGTATCAAGATTTAAAAAATGAGGTGCTTGGGAACACCTTTGGCTTTTATGGGCACTTTAATTTTTACTTTCTCAAACGTCGATTGATGTTACGCGTAGGTCAAGGCTTTGTGGTCGCAACCAACCCGTATGATAAAACCTCCAACCCAAAAAATATTGCATTTGGGTCGAAACTATTAGGCAGTCCATATCTGATGCTCAACTATAAAAAACCAAATATATTAGGTCCCATTGGGATTCAATCGGGCTTGGTTTTCTTTCACGCCTCCAATGGAAGTTTTAAAGCACCCAACACAAGTGTGAATACCATTGCATTTAATATTGGAATAAATTATGATTTAGATACCAAGGAAATAATCTACGAAGCACCTCCTGAAATGGCTGAAGTTTCTAAAGCTTTAAACTATAATTTTGTGCTGCGCTCTGGGATCAACCAAACTGATGTGGTCGGAAGTAAACAATACCCTTTTTATACATTTTCCGTTTATGCTGAGAAGCGTTTTAATTTTTTCAGCGCGCTTCAATTTGGAGTCGATGCATTTTTCTCCTATGCTTTAAAGGAAGAAATTAAGTATCGAAGTGTGGCTTTCCCTGAAGAGCCTTCGGATCCTAATGCCGATTATAAACGTATTGGAGGTTTTTTAGGCTATGAATTATTTATAAATAAATGGTCGGTGGTAGCACAGACCGGTTATTATCTATATTATCCTTTTGATTATGAAGGTCGTATATATAACAGACTTGGTTTAAAATATTATTTTAGTAAACAATGGTTTGGAGCTTTTACCATAAAATCCCATATTGCTAACGCAGAAGCACTCGAATTTGGAATTGGAATCCGTCTATAACATGAAACAATTATTTTATACACTCCTACTTTTAATGTTCTTTTCTTGTGATAAAGAAGACGCTTGGGACTGTATTCAAACCGCAGGTGCGCCGGTAGTTCAAGTTTTGAACGTGGAAGCTTTTGAGAGAATTTTAGTCAACCGAGATATTAAATTGGTGGTTAAACAAGGACACGATTATAAAGTAGAAATTCAAACAGGGGAAAACTTGCTTGGTACTATTGAAGTCGTAGTGGTGGATCATGAACTCCAACTGTCCAACACCAACAGTTGTAATTACGTAAGAGATTTTGGGCTAACCAAAATGATCGTAACCACACCGGCTTTGAAAGGAATTAGAAGTAGTACACAATATTTAACGTCGTCGGAAGGGGTTTTGAATTTTGAAAGCCTGGCACTTGTCTCAGAGAATTTTAATTCGAATTACCTAAGTTCAGGCGATTTCAAGCTGACTATAGACACCCAAAGCCTCAGTGTCATTGCCAATAACCTTTCTTCATTTAACATTTCTGGAACGGTAGAAACGCTGACTATAGGCTTTTACGCGGGTTTGTGTGAATTTAAAGGCGCCGATTTAATAGCCCAGCACGTAAAAATATTCCAAAGAAGCAGTCACGATATTACCGTCAATCCGCAACAATCCTTAACAGTCGATATCCGAAGTGTCGGGGATGTCATCAGTGTTCAGAGGCCGCCCATCGTGGAACTTGAGCAATATTACACAGGTCAGTTGTTGTTTTTGGATTAATCTAGATGCACTAAGCAGCACATTTAGAGCTTGTTCTAAGCCAAGTCGTGCAAAAAGCATCTAAATTAATTCGTGAAAAAAAGGACTTAAAAATATATTTTATCGATTATTGGCTACTTTTCATTGAATTATCTATAAATTTCCTACACAATGCATAAAAAAAAGAAATTAAGTTTTAATTTCTAAAAAATATATATACTTTAGCTTTTCAGTTAAACAACTATGACCACAGTTAATTACATTTTTTATAGCTTTTACTATTTCTTTTTTAGAAAAAAGAACGAGACGCTGTGTATGTAATTTATCAATATAAATTTTAAATATAAGTCTCGATGTAAACATCGGGATTTTTTTTTATGACAAAAAAAGTAGCCATACAAGGAATTGAAGGATCATTTCATCACATCGTTTCTCAAACGTATTTTGAGGAAGCTGTGGAAGTGCAACCCTATCTTTCATTTAGTGAAGTGGTCGATAGCTTGTTGTCCAAGACCTCAGATATTGCTGTGATGGCATTAGAGAATTCAATTGCAGGGTCTATCATTCCAAACTATGCGCATATCAATGATCAAGATTTGCACATTACAGGCGAATATTTTTTAGAGATTCAACATAATTTGATGGCGCTAAAAGGCCAGTCGATAGAAGATATCAAAGAAGTTTTTTCACATCCAATGGCATTATTACAATGCAAAGATTTTTTTAAACAGTATCCACATATAAAATTAATTGAAGACACGGATACTGCGGAGGTTGCGAAACGAATTTCAAAATATCAGTTTCAAGGAATTGCAGCGATTGCAAGTTTGGAGGCCGCTAATATTTTTGATTTAGAGATTTTGGCCAAAAGTATTCAAACCATCAAGCATAACGAAACTCGATTTGTGATTGTCGAAAGAGATCCAATTTTACAAAATGTAGAAAACATTAGTAAAGCTTCTGTAAAATTTCTTTTAGATCACAAACGTGGAAGTTTAGCTGCCATGCTTAACGTGATGAGTGATTGTAATTTAAATTTAACAAAAATACAATCGTTACCAAAAATTGACACCCCTTGGAAATATGCTTTTTTTGTAGACATTACATTTGAGGACTACTCCGATTACGAAAAAGGGAAAGCCATTATGAAAATCATGGCTGAAGAATTTAAAATTTTAGGAGAATATAAAAACGCCAAAAAATAATGGTCACTGCCAATCGATTACATACCGTTGAAGAATACTACTTTTCTAAGAAATTAAGGGAAGTCAATGCGCTCAAAGCTGCAGGCGCCCCGATCATTAATTTAGGAATTGGCAGTCCAGATTTGGCACCACCAAAGGCCGTTATTTCTGCCATTACCGAAAGCCTCACAGACCCCACAGCACATAAATATCAAAGTTACCAAGGGCTGCCAGCATTGCGGGAAGCCATGGCCAAATTTTACCAAACACATTACAAGGTCGCTCTGAATCCCGAAAACGAAGTTTTACCTCTTATTGGAAGTAAAGAAGGGATTATGCACATTTCAATGGCGTATCTCAATGAAGGCGATGCCGTGTTAATCCCGAATCCAGGATATCCAACCTACACTTCAGTGACTAAATTAGTGGGAGCGACGCCTGTTTTTTATGATTTAAAAGCAAGTTCTAATTGGCAGCCAGATTTAGCAGCTCTTGAAGAAATGGATGTCTCTAAGGTTAAAATAATGTGGGTCAATTATCCACACATGCCTACTGGAACCCTAGCAGATCAAAAGGTGTTAAAAGCATTGGTTGATTTTGCAAAAAAACATGCTATTTTACTCATTAATGACAATCCCTATAGTTTCATTCTAAATGATCAACCGTCTAGTATTTTCAATATTGAAGGCGCAAAAGAGGTGTGTTTAGAGCTGAATTCTTTAAGCAAAACCTTCAATATGGCTGGATGGCGTGTTGGCATGTTGACGGGATCAGCAGGGCATTTAAACAACGTTATTAAAGTGAAAAGCAATATGGACTCAGGAATGTTTTACGGCATTCAAAAAGGGGCGATTGAAGCTTTAAATAGTTCAAAAAACTGGTTTAACGACCTAAATAAAATCTATACAGAACGTCGAGAACTGGTTTGGAAATTAGCCACTGCTCTCAACTGTACGTTTGAAACCAATACTTCAGGAATGTTTGTATGGGCCAAACTACCTACAGGCCTGAGTTCGGAAGTCTTTATTGATCAAATATTACAAGAGCATCATATATTTATTGCGCCAGGAACCATCTTTGGCAGCAATGGTGAAGGTTACATTCGGTTTTCATTATGTGCCCCAAAAGAAAGTATTCAATCTGCAATAAATCGAGTCTTATGAAACAGGTATGTATCATAGGGGTTGGGTTAATTGGCGGCAGTTTTGCGTTAGATTTAAAGCAATACATAAATGGGGTTCGTGTGTTAGGAATCGATCAAAATGAAGCACACTTAACAGACGCATTAGCATTAGGTATTATTGATCAAATAGGCACATTTGATCGCCTGATGGATGCTGACCTCGTCGTGTTGGCAATCCCTGTAAACGCAGCGATTAAGGTCTTGCCGCAAGTTTTGGAGTTGATAGCGGACCACACAATCGTCATAGACATGGGATCAACCAAAGAAGCGATTTGTGAGGTTGTATCCTCACACCCAAGACGTGCTCAATTTTTAGCAACCCATCCCATTGCAGGAACTGAATTTTCGGGGCCTTCTGCAGCGATTACAGGACTTTTTAAAAACAAAACAAACATTATCTGCGAACTAGATAAAACTTCAGTTGCTTTGGGTGAACCCGTTTTAGAGCTTTTCAAAACACTGGGAATGCACCTTCGTTTTATGCCTGCCAAAGACCATGATAAACACATTGCATATGTGTCTCATTTATCACATATCAGTTCTTTTATGTTGGGAAAAACGGTGATTGAGAAAGAAAAAAACGAACGTGATATTTTTGATATGGCTGGCAGTGGGTTCGAATCTACGGTTCGATTGGCCAAAAGTTCACCTGCCATGTGGACCCCTATTTTTGAACAAAATAAAGCCAATGTCATCGAAACACTTACCGAGTATATTCAAAATTTAAATCAATTTAAATCCTATATGGAAAACGATGATTTTGAAGCGGTCTATAATGAAATGAAAAACACAAATCATATAAAACAAATATTAAAAGGAATTGCTTAAAAAAAGAAACAATGGAAAACAAAAAAGAACTTAGAAACTGGTTAAACGACTTAAACCTAGACCACCCTTTAGTGATCGCTGGGCCATGTAGTGCAGAAACAGAAGAACAAGTGTTAAGAATTGCACATGAACTGAAAGACACGGATGTTAATTATTACCGTGCAGGAATTTGGAAACCACGAACCCGTCCAGGAAATTTTGAAGGCGTTGGGGCATTAGGCTTAAAATGGCTTCAAAAAGTAAAAGCGGAGACCGGTTTAAAAACAGCGACCGAAGTTGCCAACAGAGCTCACGTTGAATTGGCTTTGGAACATGACATCGATTTACTTTGGATTGGCGCACGTTCGACCGTGAGTCCATTTATTGTGCAAGAAATTGCAGATGCCTTACAAGGCACTGATAAAATTGTGTTGGTTAAAAACCCAGTGAATCCAGATTTGGCATTGTGGTTAGGTGCAATTGAGCGTTTGGCAACAGCAGATATCAAAAACTTAGGAGTGATTCACAGAGGGTTTTCATCGTATGAAAAAACAAAATATAGAAACACACCAGAATGGCAAATGGCGATTGAGCTTCAAACCAGGTTTCCAGACCTTCCATTAATCAATGATCCATCTCATATTACTGGAAAACGCGATATGATTTTTGAGGTCTCTCAAACAGCCTTAGACTTGAATTTTGATGGCCTTATGATTGAAACGCATCACGATCCTGATAATGCATGGAGTGATGCTGCACAACAAGTAACGCCTGCCTCATTGATTCAAATCATGAAAGATTTAAAAATCAGAAAAGAATCGACTCCAGAAGCTGACTATAACGACAAACTTCAAAATTTACGTACACAAATAGATGTCATGGACAATCAATTGCTCGAAACAATCGGGAAGCGAATGAAGGTTTCCGAAGGGATTGGAGCTCTTAAAAAACAGAAAAATGTTGCTGTTTTACAAAGCAAACGTTGGAATGAAATTTTAGGAAAAATGGTTTTAGAAGGAGAGCAGCATAATTTGAGTGAAGAGTTTATCCTCAAATTATTTAAAGCGGTTCACCAAGAATCCATTAATCATCAAGAATTGATCTTGAATAAATAAAATAAAAAAGGCTGTCTAAAAAGTCCTTTTTCTTGTCAAGCTGAATTTATTTCAGCTTCTCATGGTTATTGGTTTTCAATACCTTAAGATTCTGAAATAAATTCAGAATGACAGGTTTTCTGTTTTTTAGACAGCTTCTTTTTATACCCTGTAAAGCCCCAAAATCGAAGATTCGATAGAATCAAATTTTGAGGAGCGTGTGGTTTACAAAGTTTATTTGGGCAAAGTTTGATTCTATCGAATCTTTGATTTCCCGATTTTGAGCTTATATTATTCCCATTACTTTTTCGTTCTAACTTCAAATTTTTATACTATTTAGTTTGCAATCCATTTTGTTCGTTTTTTATGTGCATCAAAGTCGGGAGACTTTGCAGCGGGGTATCTTTATTTCTTAAGTTAGAACCTGTATCACTAACTTTAATGTATTGATGTATTTTGCGTAAGTATTCTAATTTTTTTCATCGTAATTCATTTAATGTTTCGATTCTTTTAATAAAATTATAAATTAATTGATATTGTTCATATAGTTTAATTTCATCAACTAATTTAATATTATCCCTAATCCCGTGTAGTGATCCAACTGGAATCAGAAGTGCGCTTCCTATATAATCCCCAATATCTACTAATTCACAAGATGAAAAATTAATAACCTCTGTTTCTTTCTTTTTAGTAAAATAACTCCTTTGTGGTAGAAATGCACCTACTAAATTAAATTGTAAACTTCTTCCAAAGTCCTTTATAAAACTAGTTTTTTTAAATGGAGCATAATCACTGCAGGCGAATGTAGGCATTTTCCCCGCCCCTAATTCGATTCCTAAATCTTTGGCAACATCAAATGATAATGAAGATAGTTTACTATTACTTACATTTGTTGAAACACAATTTTTTTTATTTTTAACACCAATAACATCAGTGTTAATTGTATATAAAATATTATTAAATATGCTATCAGATAGTTTAGCAACATGAGACCGAGACCCTCTTAATCCAGATTCTTCAGAACCAACTAATAAAATTCTATAATTATATTTAAAATTTTCATTAGATATTGATTTTGCAAGCTGTAATAAAATAGCGACACCTGTTGCATTGTCAATTGCCCCATGTGAAGAATAGGACCACGATATTAATGGGTCTAATACCCCATTTAATAATGTACTCACAAATGATAACGGGTTTAAATCAACTTTGTCATAATGAGCAACCAGATAAACTATTTTATTTGATTTTCCCTTTAGATTAATTAATATATTTTTTTGGGAGCTTAGCCAGTCAATGTTTTCAATAGACGTAAAATCAGTTAGATAAAAATCATTGATTCTGTTTAAAATGCTTTTTCCTCGTTTCACATTTCCACCGGCATTTACTATTTGTTCAACAGTAAGGTTCAAGTTTTTTATTGTTTCTATTTTATTTTTCGTGAAACCTATTTTTCCTGATGATTTATTAAGGTTTGAAGGGACTAATTTATGTGAGCAAGAGAAACAGCATAAAACTAAGATAAATATGAAAAATATTTTAGTCATAATGGGTAAGTTAAGATTTATTAAAATGAATTCCTCAAGATGGTTGCAAGAGGAATTCATTAATTTAGGGATTCTTTTGCATTTAATAAAAATGCAATTATTAAAAACTTACCTTCTTCTTCTTACACTTGATCTAGCTCTACTAGTCAATGTTCCTCTAGCCGTTGTTGAATGACCGTTTCTTTCATTCTTCTTTCTAGAATTACTAATCCATAGGTGACCAAGGTAAGTGGCAACAACAACAATACCTAAAATAACAAAAAAGCCTCCTCCATCAGTTTCTCTAATTTCTTTTGCGTTCAATTCTAGAACACCATAATTTTCTAAATTTTTCATTTTATTAAATTTAAAGTTAAACATTTATTTTTGTATTGGAATGTTAAGATTCCTTATTTCACACTTAGGCTTTCATTTCGACTCCGCTAAATGATCGCAATCAGTGGTCGTTTAGAATAACAACTTTGCAATGACACATCAAAAACTTTTAAAATGTGCACCTTTTTTTGTTTTTGATGGTACTAATATAATTTTCCCCACTCTAATTGCATTGGAGTAAAGAAATTTTTTATTGAGCCACCAGCAATTTTTATTTTTTCTTTAGAGGTAAGCAATTGAATTGAATAAGCTATTTCTAATTCACATTCTTCATTATAGGTATAGCTTCTTAAATTTCTAGAATACTCAATTGGGAAGCCTTTAATTTTTAAATCATCTAAAATATTATATAACTGACTTTCACTTATATTTAATTTTTTGGAGAATTCTTTTGGTGTGCCAGTGTTTGCTACTTTAATGTATTGATGTATTTTACGTAAGCGTTCTAGTTGTTTAATTATTTTCATAAATCCTTTTGTCCTTCCTTCATTTTCTACTTTGGGGAAATGAAGGAAGTTTTTTTTAATTAATAATTTATTTTGCTGTTCAATTTTTAGTGTTTAATTAGGCTTCGACAAGCTTGACTGCTGTCTGGCAGGCTCAGTCTGATAGTTATGTTTTAATTATTCATTCTTCATTAAAACAGGTATTTGCTGTCGCCACAGGTTGTAATAATGTTCTTTTTTGTTGTATAACTCGGTATGTGAGCCTTGTTCAAGTACGTTTCCTTTAGAAAGCACCACAATTTCATCGGCATTTACAACCGTACTTAAACGGTGAGCAATTACAATAATGGTTTTTTGCTGGGTTCTTAAATTTTGAATGGTACGTTGTATATAATTTTCAGAGTTACTATCTAAAGATGATGTAGCTTCATCTAATACTAAAATTTCGGGTTGTATATATAAAGCTCTAGCAATAGCAATCCGCTGTTTCTGTCCGCCAGATAAAGATGCACCATTTTCACCTAAATACGTATTAAAACCGTTTGGAAGTGATTCAATAAAATCTTGAATACCTATGTTTTTACAAATAGAAAGTATCAATTCCATATTTGGTTGAAATTCACCAACGGCAATATTCTCCATAACATTACCAGCAAACAAATCTATTTTTTGAGGCACTACACTTACTAGTTGACGTAAGCTATTGTTTTCAATGTATTGTAAATTAAAATCACCAATAGTAATTGTGCCACTTTGTAACGGATACATATTTTGCAATAATGAAATGAGGGTTGATTTCCCCGAACCACTTTCCCCAACAATTGCTGTAATGTTTCCTTTTTTAATATTGAGGTTGAAGTCTTTAAAAACTTCTACACGTGTACCGTAACGGAAAGAAACTTTTTTAAACGTAATATCACCTATTTTGTCAGCGATTAGTTTTAATTTGTTTTCAGATTCTTCGCGTTCTAAATCCATTATTTCAAATAACCTATCTGCTGCAATTAAGGCGTTTTGTATTTGTTTATTTGCTCCAACCAACCCTGCTATTGGTCCTGTAAAATAACCAATAATAGCATAGAAAGACATTAATTCACCAGGTGTAATCTCTCTATCAATTACAAAATATGAACCAAACCATAATAAAATAATGGTAAAAGCTTGTGATAGTGTACTTGAAGAAGTTCCTGAAAAAACACTGTTTAAAGCAGATTTGTAACCCGTATTTAATAAACTGATAAAAAGAGTTTCGGTTTTAATATTGGCGAAACTTTCTAAACCAAACCTTTTAATTGTCCCAACGGAATTTAAAGATTCTACTAACTGACTTTCTAATTCAGCAGCTTTTTCCATTACTTTACGTTCCGTTTTTTTATTAAGTTTATTTACAATGGCGTAAATAATAATGTAGAAAGGTATAATGGCTAGCATAATTAAAGCCAATTTCCAATAATAAGTAAACATTAATCCAAAAGAAAAGATGACAATTAAAACATTTACTGCTAAATCTAAAGCAACTCCATTTATAAACGTTCTAATTTTTACAGCATCATTTATACGTGAAATAATTTCTCCTACACGCATGGTGTCAAAAAACTGTTGTGGTAGTTTTAATAAATGTTTATGATACCCTAATATTAAACGAGCATCTATTTGTTGTCCTGTTTTTATGAGAAAAACATCAATAAAAACACCAATTGACACTTCTAAAATTAAAAGAACAACCATTATGATACTTAATAGGGTTAACAGTTTGGTGTTTCCGCCAACCAATACAAAGTCTGTGATTTTTTCAATATATATAGCTGTAGAAAATCCTAGAAGCGTAAATATTAAAGCACCAATAAAAGCTTGAATTAAAATATACTTATGAGGTTTTAATAAAAACCAAAAACGTTTTGATACTGAAACTTTTTTATTACCTGTTTTAAAACTTTCATCGGGTAATAAAAGCACTAAAACACCTGTCCATTCATCTTTAAATTCTTTATGAGTTTTTTTATGAAGTTTACCTGTTCCAGGATCCATGATTTCAATATAGGTTTTGGTGACTTCATAAATTACTACATAATGTTGTAATTTTTTTTTAACAACAACGTGTGCTATTGCGGGTTTTGGAATTTTGAATAAACTATCAAATTCACCACGTACACCTTTCGCTTCAAAGCTTAATTTTTGAGCAGCTTCAATTAAGCCTAATATATTTGTGCCTTTTTTATCTGTACCAGCATATTGTCGAATTCTTGCTATTGGTATTTCTAAATTATGATGTGCACTAATTGAAGCCAAACAAGCAGCACCACAATCAGTAATATCGTGTTGTTTTATTGCAATTTTTTTAGTTCTTTTTTTTGTCAATTTTCAATTTTTATTTTAAGATTTGTTCCGATTATCTGGGTTTAACCAATCATCGAGTTTATCATATAATAGTTGAGATAAAGTTCTTTCAGTTAGTTTAAATCGTGCATTAAAAGTCATTCCTTTTTTTAAGTTTCCTTTAAAATTGTTTTTTAGTGTTAGATACTTTTGGTCAACTTTACAGCGAATTTTAAATATTGGAGTTTCATTAATCAATTCAATATCTTTTCCAATGTCAACTATTTTTCCTGTTGCCAAGCCCCATTGGTTGTAGTTAAATGCATCTATTTGAAATTTCACATTGTTGTTTGGGTTAATTAATCCAATATCAATAGTAGAAACATAACATTCAGCAATGAAATTTCCATCAGGTGATATTTCCGCTAAAGGAATTCCTGTATTTATTAAACTACCTTGTTGAACTCCGATGACATTTATTAATGTTCCGCTAATTGGAGCGGTTAATACATAGTAATTTCTGTTTTCCTTTTGAAGTTGAAAGTTGTTTTCTAATTCGTTTAATTCTCTATTTTTACTTGTTAAATTAGCTTGCCAATTATTAAGTTGTTGCTTTTTTAGTTGAGCAATAGAATTGATTATTAAATCGTAATCAAATTTATAATTTTCATATTCAACAGCAGCAATAATCCCTTTTTGAAAAAGTTTTTGATTTCTCAAATAATCACGTTTTTCTTTTTTAAATCGAGTTTGTAATTCTTGCAATTTTTCTAGGTATTGAATATAATCTTTCTGATATTTTTGAGAGTACAGACTGTCTAAAATAATACGTTTGTTGTTTACAAGATAGTTAGCATCGTGCATAAATTCTTTTGTGTCTGTGATGTTAATTTTCAGCAAGTCTAGTTTGTTCTTAATATTGAAATCATCTAAAACTAATAAAGTGTCTCCTTTTGAAACTTGCTTGTTAACCTCAATCGAGTTTTTAAGTACTTTCCCTGAATAGATTGTGGTTAGTTTTATATGTTCTTTACCAGATTTGATAATGCCTCTTGAAGAAGTGTAAACATCAACTTTTATAAATGGTAGTGCAATAAATGCTCCTGTAAGTGCAATTAAGAATATTGAGTAAATAATAGAGCTTTTCTTACTGTGCTTGAATTGGTGAACTTCGGTTGTATTCTCCAATATTTCTTTAGGGAATATGTTTTTCATAGGTTTTTAATTTTCTTTTTTATTCAAAAATCGTCGGAATTTTTTTTTGGTTCTTCTGCTTGCGTACCACTCCAGTTCCCCAAGATCATTTATAATTCAATAAAATAATATCTTAAGCTTTGGTTAAGTTGCTTATGAAGAATTAGACTTGGGATCTAAATTTTTGTAAATTTAATAAAGTGAATTACATTATAAAAGTAAAAAAGCTATTATTTAAAATAATAATTCAATAAAACAAACAATAAATAAGAATAATTACAGTAAAAACATCATTTAACTAATAAAAAATCAATATTAAGCCTTACTTAAAGTAAGGCTTAATATTGATTTTTGAAACTCTTCTTCTTAAAACAAGTATCACTATTTTATCAAAAATTAGCTTTAGTATATTTTAAGAATTAATATATTTTACGCACAAAAAAGCTCCGTGAAGTGCACTTCACGGAGCTTTTATTTATTTTTATAATAATCGGTGTGAGCCTATAAAATAGGATACCGGATTCTTAAGCTTTGTTATTTAATAGAGAAATCAAAAACAGATTGATTTCTACGACCTGTTGGAACTGTTCCTTGGTAAATAAAACAATACTCCCCCGGCTCTAATTTTTCTGGAACTACTTTAAATTTGTTATTCCCAATCGTTTCAATGTTAAAAGGAATGGATGCTTTTGGATCAATGCCACTCGTTCTAGCATAGGCGCTATTTTTTGCAGTCACAACCTCTCTAAGGTTTTTAGATTTTTTCACCTTCATTTTTACCAAAACAAATTCGTTTGGCGAAGTGGCCACTCGAAACCACCAATTAAAAAGACTCGGCTTGTCCCCTTGGAAATTTTGCATATTGTCAGCTTCAGTATCTGGATCGAAGATAAATGTAAACTCTGGAGTGGTGGATCTAATCACATTATTAGAAGTTCTTTTTGGTAATTGCGATTTTTCTTTGGCATTAATAAGACCCGATACTAAATTTTGAGCAAGTGCATTTTGATTCACCCCTGAAAACACAGATGCCAATACAGGTTTGATCGTCGTGTCTGCCGCTAAATAATAAATCCCTGTTTTCGATTTTGTATTAAATTTCGATTTTGCCATTACTAAGGCGATCACCGTTGAGGATACCCCCGATTCTTTTAACTTTGATAAGGCAGTTATAGAAGCATCAAAATCAACGTCCGAAGAGTTTATTTTACTTACAATAATGGCTTCGTCAAAACCTAATTCTTGCATTTGGATGATCGATCCATTTGTAATGACCTCTTGCGCGTAATTAAATTGAAGTGTTAAAGAGAGTAACACAGCAAATAAAGTTGTCTTTTTCATATCTAAAGTTAAATTGGATTTCAAAGGTATAACAAAATATATTAAAAAGAAATTTGTTTCTTTGTAGATATCTTAAAATCAAGAATGACAGGCACTGTATATAAATCGACTGGAAGTTGGTACTCTATTAAATCGGATCGTGGAGAATTCTATGAATGTCGGATCAAAGGTAAGTTTCGAATTCAGGGCATTAAAAGCACCAACCCATTAGCAGTTGGGGATCAGGTCGATTTTGATTTAGAAACAAGTAACAATACCCAAACAGGGGTTATTACCACAATCCATCCACGAAAAAACTACATCGTACGAAAATCGGTCAACCTCTCCAAACAAACCCATATTATTGCGAGTAATATTGATCAAGTATTTTTATTAATTACGATTGATAATCCCCCAACATTCACGAGTTTTATCGACCGTTTTTTAGCAACCACAGAAGCCTATGCAATCAAAGCCGTCTTGCTTTTTAACAAAGCAGATGTTAATGACGAAGCGACTCAACAAATCGTAAAAAACTTATCGGCGCTCTATGAAGGTATTGGATATCAATGCTTAAGTATCTCCGCCAAAACAGGCGAGAATATTGAAGCCGTTAAAACGCTGATGACCGGAAAATCAAGCATGTTTGCGGGCCATTCAGGCGTTGGAAAATCAACTTTAGTCAACACCATTGAGCCTGGGTTAAATATTAAAACTAAAGAAATTTCAGATCAACACAAGCAAGGACAGCACACCACCACTTTTGCTGAAATGTTTGACCTCAGTTTTGAGGCTCAAATTATTGACACCCCTGGAATCAAAGGATTTGGGGTGGTTGATATGGAGCCTGCTGAAATAGATAATTATTTCCCAGAGCTATTTGCCTTAAAACAATCTTGCAAATTTAATAATTGTTTGCATGTGCATGAGCCTCAATGCGCCGTTAAATTGGCCCTCGAAACCAATCAAATTGCAGCTTCGCGTTACAAAAGCTATACTCAAATTATTGAAGGCGACGACGAACATTACCGTACCGATAATTACGAGCCAAAATGAGAGCAGTGATTCAAAGAGTTTCCCAAGCATCTGTAACCATTGAAGGGCAGGTCGTATCAGAAATAGCCTCTGGACTTTTAGTGCTTTTAGGAATTATGGACTCGGATACTACTGAAGACATCCAGTGGTTGAGCAACAAACTAACCAATCTCCGCATTTTTAACGACGCCGATGGCGTGATGAATACCTCTTTAAAAGATAGCAATGGATCGGCTATTGTGGTGAGTCAGTTTACCTTGTATGCACAAACCAAAAAAGGCAATCGTCCCAGTTATATCAAAGCCGCGAAACCTGAAATTGCAAAACCACTTTATGAGCAATTTATAAAACAATTTGAGGCGGACTTAGGACAAGTGATCCAAACAGGTGCGTTTGGTGCCGATATGAAAGTCGCCCTTATAAACGATGGTCCCGTAACCATTGTGATGGATTCAAAAGCACGGGAATAATCCTCTACTTTATGTGCCGTTATTTTAGCTAAATTAATTTGTTTTCATTTGTACATTAACTAATTTAGTTGTTCAATAATTTTTCTACAAATGGAACTTCAAAACGCACAAAAAACCGTCGACGACTGGATCAAAGCCCATGGGGTTCGCTACTTTAACGAACTGACTAATATGGCACAACTCACCGAAGAAGTAGGGGAGGTTGCCCGAATAATTTCGCGTCGCTATGGCGAGCAAAGTGAGAAAGAAAGTGACAAAAATAAAGACCTCGGTGAAGAATTGGCTGATGTTTTATTCGTTGTTCTTTGTTTAGCGAATCAAACTGGCGTAAATTTGCAAGAAGCCTTTGACAAAAAGCTAGATTTAAAAACCAAACGGGATCACAACCGTCATCATAGCAACGAAAAACTAAAATAGATTTGCATCTTTTTCTTCAACATTCAAAAATACACCCAAGTACGGACATTACCATAACGGGATCTAAAAGTGAGTCCAACCGTCTGTTATTATTAAAGGCTCTTTTTACAAACTTAGAAATTAATAATGTTTCTAATTCGGACGACAGTCAATACATGCTCAAAGCATTAAAGTCGGACGATTCCACAGTCGATATTCATCACGCCGGAACCGCGATGCGTTTTTTGACGGCCTATTTTGCGACCTTAGAAGGCAAGACAACTCTATTAACAGGTTCCCAACGGATGCAAGAACGTCCGATCAAAATTTTGGTGGATGCTCTCAGAGAATTGGGTGCAGACATTGCATACGACAAAGAAGAAGGCTATCCTCCCTTACGAATTACGGGAAAAACCTTCGTCAAGGACGAAGTTCGTTTAAAAGCAAATGTAAGCAGTCAGTATATTTCAGCCTTATTGTTAATGGCCACCAAACTTAAAAATGGCTTGAAATTACATCTTGATGGAAAAATTACTTCGGTACCTTACATCAATATGACTCTTTCTTTACTGAATCAAATAGGGGTTGAAACGTCTTTTGAAGGGCAGCTGATTCAAGTAAAACCGTATTTAGACACTGTTTCAAAAACCCTTACTGTGGAATCGGATTGGTCGTCGGCTTCTTATTTCTACAGCAT
Source organism: Formosa sp. Hel1_33_131 (assembly GCA_949499105.1). Lineage (GTDB taxonomy): Bacteria > Bacteroidota > Bacteroidia > Flavobacteriales > Flavobacteriaceae > Hel1-33-131. Next base: position 21,200 of record CATEFX010000026.1, read on the forward strand.
CATTGCGCTGAGCCCTGTAGGGACTCAAATAAATCTGAGTACGTATAAAAAAGATAGTTTACAGGGGGATGCGGTCTTACAAGCTATTTACAAACAATTGGGGGTGACCACCACTTTTGAGGGGTCTAACATCAACCTAAAAAAAACGACGGCTCAATTACCAGAATCTTTAAATTTAGATTTGGCCAATGCGCCTGACATCGCTCAAACAATTGTAGTAAGCTGTTTAGGACTTCAAGTGAACTGTAATTTAACAGGGTTGCACACGCTTAAAATCAAGGAAACGGACCGATTGGAAGCACTAAAAAATGAAATTAATAAATTTGGAACTGCGATTAAAATCACCAATGACAGCTTACATCTTTTGGATCCAAAATTATTGACGCCCAATGCCATTATTGAAACGTATAACGACCACCGAATGGCGATGGCCTTTGCGCCTTTGGCGCTTCGTACCGAATTTTCTATAAAAGAAGCGGAGGTTGTTTCTAAATCCTTCCCTGATTTTTGGGAAAACTTAAAACAATTAGGTTTCAATAGCACTGAATCTTAAAAATAAAGGTTCAAATACTTGACAACGCCTATTTTGAGGTCGTATATTCGCAGCTTGATATCTAAAAAACACGCATGAAATTATCACACTTTAGCTTTGATTTGCCAGACGAATTATTAGCAGAATACCCTTCCGAACACAGAGATGAGTCTCGACTCATGGTCTTAAATCGTGAGAAGCAAACTATCGAACACAAATACTTTAAAGATTTAATTGATTATTTCGATGAAGATGATGTGATGATTCTTAATGACACCAAAGTATTCCCAGCACGATTGTTTGGAAATAAAGAAAAAACAGGGGCTCGTATCGAGGTTTTTCTTCTTAGAGAGTTAAATGCAGAGCAACGTTTGTGGGATGTGTTAGTCGATCCAGCGCGTAAAATTAGAATCGGGAATAAACTCTATTTTGGAGATGATGAAACCTTGGTTGCTGAGGTGATTGATAATACAACTTCAAGAGGCCGTACGCTTCGGTTTTTGTATGATGGATCATATGAGGAGTTTAGAAAAAAATTAACCCTCCTTGGTCAAACACCCCTTCCAAAGTATATTAATAGAGAAGTTGAGGCTTCTGACGAAGAACGTTATCAAACCATTTATGCTAAAAATGAAGGTGCCGTAGCGGCTCCAACTGCTGGACTTCACTTTTCTAAGCATTTATTAAAACGTCTTGAAATCAAGGGAGTTAACTTTGCGAACCTCACGCTTCATGTTGGATTAGGAACGTTCAACCCTGTAGAAGTAGAAGACTTGTCCAAACATAAAATGGACAGTGAAGAAATTATTATACCAGCAAAAACAGCAACGATCATCAACAAAGCTCTGGTTGAAAAACGTCGTATTTGCGCTGTTGGAACGACTGCTATGCGTACGATCGAAAGCTCAGTCTCTTCGAAAGGGAACCTCAATGAATATGCGGGATGGACCAATAAATTTATTTTCCCTCCGTATGAGTTTTCAATTGCAAACTGTATGATTACTAATTTTCATACGCCAAAATCTACATTACTTATGATGACTGCAGCGTTTGGAGGTCATGATTTTGTAAAGAGAGCGTATGAAGAAGCTGTTAAAGAAAAATATAAATTTTATAGTTATGGCGATGCCATGCTCATCATTTAATGAAATGACCTAAAAGCCTCGCTACAGAGGCTTTTTTTATTTTTAATCACTATTATTTGTTATGAATTCCATCAAAAAAGACATACGTGCGTTATCAAAAGAGGATCTAAGGTCCTTTTTTACAACACAGGGAGATCAAGCTTTTAGAGGAACTCAAGTTTATGAATGGCTTTGGCAAAAGGGAGCGCATCATTTTGATGACATGACCAATTTATCTAAAGACACCCGATTAATGTTGGATGCCAATTTTAGCATCAATCATATCGAAGTAGATTCGATGCAACGTAGCACAGATGGGACCATTAAAAACGGCATTCGACTTCACGATGGAATGATCGTTGAATCGGTTTTGATTCCAACATCCAAACGATCTACCGCTTGCGTGTCTTCACAAGTTGGCTGTAGTCTTGACTGTAAGTTTTGTGCGACGTCACGATTAAAACGCATGCGAAATCTGAATCCGGATGAGATTTATGATCAAGTGGTTGCCATTGACAAACAAAGTAAATTATACCACAACCGTCCGCTCTCCAATATTGTTTTTATGGGGATGGGGGAGCCCTTAATGAATTACAATAATGTTCTCAAAGCCATCGATAAAATCACTTCCAAAGAGGGCTTAGGGATGTCTCCAAAGCGAATTGTGGTGTCGACTTCCGGCGTTCCGAAAATGATTAAAAAAATGGCTGATGATCAGGTTAAATTTAATTTAGCCGTTTCGCTTCATTCAGCGATTGATGCCGTTCGTACGTCGATCATGCCTTTTAATGAAACCTTTCCTTTAAAAGATTTGCGGGAAGCCCTTCAACATTGGTATGACGCCACCAATCGAATCATCACCTACGAATATGTGGTATGGGAAGGGATTAATGATACCAAAACAGATATTGAGGCGCTAATCAAATTTTGTCAGTTTGCACCGAGCAAAGTCAATCTAATTGAATACAATCCCATAGATGATGGGGAGTTTCAACAAGCAAGTTCTACTGCCATCGATCTCTATGTATCCATGTTAGAAGCTAAAAACATTACTGTGACAGTCCGTCGTTCGCGAGGTAAGGATATTGATGCTGCATGCGGTCAATTGGCCAATAAGGACGCTTAGACACAAGTCCCTCACTAAAAACCTAAGGCGCTGGATTTGGAATCGCAGCATGAATTTCGTTAATACGATCCAATGTTTCTTCTGAGAGTTCGGTATCAATACTCTCTATGTTTTCTTTAAGTTGATCCAAGTTGGTAGCCCCAATAATATTACTCGTCACAAAGGGTCTTTGGTTTACAAAAGCGAGTGCCAAGGTGGTTAAACTGATGCCTAAATCTTGCGCCAATTTCAAATACTGTTTGGTTGCTTCGGTCGATTGCTCGCTACTGTAGCGCGCAAATCTCGGAAATAATTTTAGACGTGCATTATCTGCAGCTGTGCCTTCAATATATTTTCCTGAAAGCACTCCAAAGGCTAGGGGTGAGTAGGCCAAAAGCCCAATATTTTCACGTAAAGAAACTTCCGCTAAATCCCCTTCAAACACACGATTCAACATAGAATATGCATTTTGTGTAGTACTAACGGGTGTTAAATTATGATTTCGAACTTCTTCGGCATATCGCATGGTCCCCCAAGCTTTTTCATTTGAGATTCCAATAGATCGAATTTTACCAGCATCCACAAAGCTTTTTAAAGTGTGTAATACTTCATTAAAATTATCGGACCATGGATCGTTTGGACTTGGTTTGAAATCACGCACCCCAAACGTATTGGTTTGGCGCTCCGGCCAATGCAGTTGGTATAAATCAATATAATCAGTTTGTAAACGCTGCAATTCTAAATCCAAAGCGTCTTTAATGGAATTGTCTCGAAATCCGGTGGTTCTAATATGTGCCGTATAATCGCCTGGTCCTGCAATTTTACTGGCAATAATTACTTTATCTCTTGTGTTATTCTTTTTGAGCCAAGTTCCAATATATTTGCTAGTAAGTCCTTGTGTTTCTGCAGTTGCAGGGACTGGATAGAGTTCGGCAGTATCAATAAAATTGACCCCATGATCCAATGCAAAATCCATTTGTGCATGGCCTTCGGCTTCTGTGTTTTGATTTCCCCAGGTCATTGTGCCGAGGCAAATTTTACTCACTTTAATATCTGTACTCGGAAGTTTGGTGTATTTCATTAATCGTTATTTAAAAGCTTTGATATTTCATCTAATTTTGGGGTCAACACCACTTCAATACGTCTGTTTTTTGCTTTTCCTTGGGTTGTTTCGTTGGATGCAATTGGTGCAAATTCCCCACGACCCGCAGCGGTTAAATTTTCTGGGTTGATTGCCTCGTTTTCTCTTAAAATTTGAACGATTGCTGTGGCGCGTTTGGTGGATAAATCCCAGTTATTTGCAATCTGTCCACCACTCGAAAAAGGATCATTATCTGTGTGACCTTCAATAAGCACTGCGATGTCTGGATTGTCTCCTAACACAGCTCCGAGTTGTTCGATAGCCGTCCGTCCTTCATTGCCAATCGCCCAGCTACCCGATTTAAAAAGCAACTTATTTTCCATAGATACATACACGTTTCCATTGCGTTGTTCAACGGTGAGTCCTTTTCCTTCAAAGGCAGTTAATGCATTTGAAATCGCATTTTTTAAATCACGCATCGCTTGATCTTTAGAAGCAATTAAGGCTTCTAACTCTGCAATACGTTGAGAGCGTTCTTGCATGTCGGCTTCTAATTTTAAAAGACGATCATTCTCTGCCGTTAATGCCAATTCTTTCGCATCTAATTGTGCTAAAAGCTCTCTGTTTTTTTGCGCATTTTCTGCGATCGATTTAGAACTATTTTGTTCCAATGCAGAATAAGCCTCGTTGAGAGCATCGTATTTTTTTTGAAGAGCACTGACTTCTTGTTGCAGTTGATTTCGTTCTAAAAGCGTTGCGTCATAGTCGCTTTGTAATTGGTCAAGTTGATTTTGAAGACTGTTTTTGTCATTTAAAACACCGTCACTGGCAGCGCTTAAGCTGTCATATTCATTTTTGAGGGTTGTATATTTTCCTTCCAGTTCCTTATATATTTTAGAAGAGACACAAGAAGTAGATGTACTAATTACGAGTGTTAATATTAAGAGTTTTTTAATCATTGTATGTTTATTTATATTTTTTTATTGTAATTCAACCAAAACTGGACAGTGGTCACTGTGAACTGCTTCCGATAGGATAACGGCTCGTTTTAATTTTTCTTGTAAAGGGGATGAAACTAGCGTATAGTCCAATCGCCACCCTTTGTTATTTGCTCGGGAGTTTGCTCGGTAACTCCACCAGCTATAGTGATGTGGTTCCGAATTAAATTCACGAAATGCATCCACAAATCCAGCGTCCAAAAATTGACGCATCCAAGCACGTTCTTCTGGTAAAAACCCGGAAACATTTTTGTTTCTTACGGGGTCGTGTATGTCAATAGCTTCGTGACAAATATTATAATCGCCACAAATTACTAGGTTAGGAATTTCTTTTTTTAACGTGTTTATATAGTTTTGAAACAAATCCATATATTCAAGTTTGTGCTCCAAACGTGCTAAATTGGTGCCAGACGGCAAGTATAAACTCATCACCGAAACACCATCAAAATCTGCACGAATATTGCGACCTTCAAAATCCATAGACTCAATGCCAGTTCCAAAAACGATGTTGTTAGGTTTTGTTTTTGATAAAATTGCCACTCCACTGTAGCCTTTTTTTTGGGCACTAAACCAATAGTTATAGGCGTATCCAGCGTCTTCAAAAACACTTAAATCGAGTTGATCTTCTTGGGCTTTAATTTCTTGTAAACAGATCACATCAGGATCAGCGTTTTTCAGCCAATCGATAAACCCTTTTTTAAGGGCTGCCCGGATTCCATTAACATTGTAAGAAATAATTTTCATCTATTGTAACAATAATTTCAGCTAAATTAATTAATAGAGTACTTTTACCCTAAATATTTAGTCCTGTTTTAACGAAAACTATCAACAAAATATTTTTGGATGTTTTTAGTTTAAGAGTCATGATGAAGCATTGCCTTACACTTATATTGTTTTTATTCCTTACACAAGCTTGGTCTCAAGAAGTGTCGTCTTTGTATAGAACAAAAAAACTAGTCGTAACGCAAACGATTCAAATTGATACTGTGAGTCTCAATCCTTCAAGTTTTTCGATAGTAACCTTAAATAACGAACAGATTCCCCCCGAGCGTTACACGGTCGATTATCAAAACGCAGTATTGACGTTCAAGATACCAATAACAGCCGATTCCATTCGCGTTGACTACTTAAGATATCCGGATTTTATCACGAAAACATACCAAGAATTGGATGAACGGATCATTGTCAATAGTACAGGGGACTTACAAAAACTTTATAAGTTATCACAGCCGAGTACAAAACGAACCGTAGTTCCCTTTGATGGATTAGTGTCTTCTGGAAGTATTTCAAGAGGGGTTACGATTGGGAATAATCAAAATTCTGTTTTAAACAGTGAACTCGATCTTCAAATTAGTGGCAAACTAAATGACAAAGTAACGTTACGAGCCTCAATTCAAGATTCAAATATTCCTTTACAAGAAAGTGGGTATTCACAACAATTAGATGAATTTGATCAGGTTTTTATAGAGGTATTTAGTGACCACTGGGGCATTAGAGCTGGGGATATTGATTTAGTGGATTCTCTATCTTATTTTGGACGCTTCTCTAAACGTGTCCAAGGGCTGTCTTTGACCACCAATTTTAAAAAAGATGAATCTGAATACAGTGCATTTGCTTCTGGCGCTCTAGTTCGTGGGCAATTTAGAACGAGTCAATTTACAGCACAAGAAGGCAATCAAGGACCTTATAAACTGGTGGGGCCCAATAACGAACTCTATGTTTTAGTGGTTTCGGGAAGTGAAACTGTGTATGTGAATGGAATTCCTTTGCAACGGGGTGCCACAGAAGATTATAGTATTGATTACAATGCTGGTGAAATTATTTTTAATGCGACTTATCCTATTACCTCCGAAATGCGAATTACGGTCGACTATCAATACAGTGAACGCAATTACTCCCGGTTTATAGGCTACGCGGGCAGTCGCTTTAAAACTCAAAAATGGAAACTTGGTGTTTCTGTTTACAATGAAAATGATTTAAAAAACCAACCGCTTCAACAGTCTATAAATCCCGATCAAGTTGCGATTTTGGCCAATGCTGGAGATGACCCATCGTTGATGACAGCGCCTTCGGCAACTCTTGAATCGTATAATGAAAACCGAATTTTATATAAAAAAATCAATGTGAATGGTGTGGCTATTTTTGAGTTTTCTAACAACTCTGAGGATGAATTGTATCGTGTAAATTTTACGGCAGTGGGGTCTCAACAAGGAAATTATAGCATTAAAAGTTCCAATGCCATTTCAAACATCTACGAATACATCGCACCTATAAATGGCGTCAAACAAGGCGATTTCGAACCTATTATACAGCTTGTAGCCCCTGTGAAACTTCAACTGGCAGTTGTGAATGGATCTTATAATCCAACCGAAAAAACCGCCATTAATTTCGAATTTGCCGCGAGTAAAAACGATTTAAATTTATTTTCTTCTCTAGAAGATCAGGACAATACCGGTATTGCGAGTCAATTATCGATCGCCCATCAATTATTGGAAACCTCTAAACAATGGACGTTAAATTTGAGGTCCGATATTGATTATATTCAAAACGATTTCAGAACGGTTGAGAGACTTTATAATGCAGAGTTTAATCGCGACTGGAATATTGAAACACCTTTCGGGAATCAAATTATTTCAGCCCTTGGAGATCAAGTGTTTATAACAACTGGGGCGAAATTACAACATCCAGAAAGAGGCGAGTTAAACTACCAGTTTCAACATCTAAATTTTAATCAAAATTATGACGGGAATCGTCATTTACTTTTGACAAAGCTAAAATTTGACCGCTTTCAATTAGTTTCTAATTCAAGTGTTTTGGAAACAGATGGGTTAGCGTCTAGTTCTCTTTTTTATCGGTCCAATACTCATTTAAAATACAGCTATCAAAACGGGTGGTCAGGAGTTAAATTTTCAACAGAACACAACGAAAAAAAGCAACTTGAATTAAATCGATTCGATCCTATAAGTCAAAAATTTCAAGCCTATGAAGTTTTTACGGGAATTGGTGATTCGACCAAGGTGTTTACCAAATTAGGGTATATTCACAGAGTCAATGACAGTCTTCAAAATAACCGTCTTGCGAAAGTAAATCAATCAGATACTTATTATTTGGATTCTAAATTTATACAAACTAAAAACACAAATTTGAGTCTGTATGCGAACTACAGGGAATTCAAAACGAACAACACTTTAAAGACCTCTCAAAAATCAATCAATTCCAGATTACAATACAGCCAGAAACTCGCCAATAACCTCTTCCATTGGAATACGCTTTTTGAAACCAATGCGGGGCGATTACCCCAACAAGATTTCACTTATATTGAGGTTGAAGCTGGACAGGGAAGTTTTGTGTGGTTCGATTATAATGAAAACGGCATCCAAGAGTTAGAAGAATTTGAAGTGGCCCAATTCCAAGACCAAGCAACGTATATCCGTGTGTTGCTCCCCAACCAAGTTTACATTCGTACACATCAAAATAAATTAAGTCAATCGCTGACGTTTAATCCCATTCAATGGGTCAATTCAACACAAACCTCCAAAAAGTTTTGGTCTCATTTTTACAATCAAACGACGTTTCTAGTCGATCGCAAAGACAAAAATAACAGTGAATCCATCCGATTAAATCCATTTCAATCCAAGGCAGATGATCAATTGGCGCTTCAATCTAACTTTAGAAATCAGTTGTTTTATAATCGGGGTAAACAACATTATACGGTTTCGTATAGTTATTCAGAATCCAAAGCACGAAATGTGCTTTCATTTGGGTATGTTGAACAACAGTCGCTCAGCCATCAGCTCAATTTTTCCCATAAAATCCAAAACCAATGGTTGCTTAGTTTCCAATCTAACTTAGATAAAAACCAAAGTGAAAGTGAAAATTTTTCTTCTAAAAACTATCAGTTAAGTGAGTCACTGTTGAATCCAAAACTATCGTATTTATTAGATGACAACAAACGATTTGATGTGTATTATCAGTATCAAATAAAGGACAATTCAATTGGAGATTTGGAGCAGTTAACACAACAAAAATACGGCCTATCTTTTACTCTGACACAAAGCCAAAAAGCCGCTATTACAGGGGAGTTTAATTATTTTTCAAATCAATTTTCTGGAAATTCGAATACGCCTGTTGCGTATCAAATGATGGAAGGCTTGCAGCCAGGCACCAACTTTACTTGGTCCTTAATTGCACAAAAAAAACTGACAAAGTTTTTAGATTTGAATCTTAATTATTTTGGAAGAAAGAGTGAAACAAGTCGTACCATCCACACAGGGACTGTGCAGTTGAAAGCCTATTTTTAATTTTTTGGTATGATTTTTATCAAAATTGGTATCATCTAAATTTATACATTAATGAACAAATCTCTATTTCCATTCTAAAATCATCGCATCCAATCACGCTTCCAAATACTGAACTCGTTTGGCAATCTGCTCCATCCAACGGATATTCATAAGTGCCACATCCACTCGATGCCATTGCTGAAATAGTTTTGTAACCCTAATTTTGATGGATTGTGTTTATAGTAATGATTTGGTTATTGTTGTTTTGCCACTTATAGCATCTTAACATGAACTGCATAAAATAGATCGAAACTAGAACATTTAATTCCTATTGTCATCTATTCTTCTTCTTTTGAAGTAATGGTATTGTAAATGTTACAAATACTCCACCCATTCCAGTTGCTAATATATCTCTTTTATCTAAAAGGCCTCCTCGATGGTTGTCAAATACTTCTTTAGCAACGCCAGCTACAAGTGAAGTACATATACCTGTAATTATAGCTTTAGTTTTATTCTGGTGCCTTTGATATGACATATCGTAACCAAATGCTCCAGCAATACTCCCAGCCGAAAAATGTAATTTTTTATCGCGTTCTTGTAGAATAAATGTTTGTCCTAACATGGAGAGTCCAAACATAAAAATAATACTGTGGATTAGGTTTTTCATAGCTTAGTTTAAATTGATTATTTGCATCTCTAGATTTAGCGTATTTTGTTTTCCTACTCTTTATGCATCTCCACATTTTAAGTGAAGCTTCCTTAATGTGTTTTCTAAATTATTTAATGAAGGACTACAAACACCAATAATTCCACCATAGAAAGTCGTAGGTAAAAAAGGGGTCAGCATAGTGCCGGTACAAATGGAGTCCACTTGTGTAAATAGTAGGATTGCTTTTGTAAATACTATAATGGTCATTTTACCATCATTAAAGCAAACACCCAGAATTGGGGGTTGTGGGGGTAAAGGAGTATTCTGTAGGCACTGTATTATTTAGGGCAGGAGATCAGGTGCCCTAAAGTCATTATTTTATATGGTTGGTGAATTCAATAAAATAGCTACTTCACAAATAGGACTTATAGTTGTAAACGTTGGAGTAATAGCTGGATTGACGGTGATTAAAACATACTTGGTTGTGACGTCTCCACAAATGTCGGTACTGCTAACTGTAAAGGTTGATGTTATAGTAGGTGCCAATGTAGGATTAGCATTGTTAGCATTGTCATACCAAACACCTCCAGATTGAATTTGTAAATCTGGAGGTGTTTGATAACAATTGTTCTCTAAGTCTGAGGTGCTGCCAGCAGTCATGGAATTTAACTGTGCATGAGATAAAGTTTGAAAGCTTATAACGGTAAAAATAAACAACGCTATAAGTGCTGTGTTATTACGATTAAACATCAATATGTTACTTAAAAGTTTGGTTAGTTCTCAAGTTAGTGAAAATAAATAGCTTTATTTTAAAATGGAGTGTATAATTATTATGAAAGAATGAAGTAAATCGAACGATTCATGCGGGGACCATACAATTGAAAGCCTATTTTTAATTCCTTATTTCATAATTATTATTATATTTAGTGCTCCAAACCTACTTTTATTATGAAAACAGCCTATTTATTTATCCTTATTTTTTGTCTTAGTTTTTTGGGACATGCTCAAAGTGATTCTTCAACAATTTTTAGTAAACGTCACGAAGTAAAAATTGGAATGGTTAAGCTTTTAGTGGCGCCCATTTTGGAAGGGACGTATGAATATATTCCGGATCGAAATATCGGTTATGGTGCAAGTCTGCTATTTAATTTTAATACCTCAAATGACTATTTCGAAGATTTTTCTTTGACTCCCTTTTTTAGAATGTATTTTCAGAAAGATGAACAATTTGGAGCCAAAGGGTTTTTTGTCGAAGCATTTACTGCCTTTTATACAGGTAAAGAAGATGTCGATACCCTAACTGGATCCAACTCTAATACTACTAATTCTTTTTTTGAAACGGCCTTTGGGTTTTCATTTGGTAAAAAGTGGATTAATTTTAAAGGATTCGTATTTGAAGCTAAATTAGGGGTTGGTCGAAACCTTTTAGGAAACACCTCATTTGAGGTCATCGGTAAAGGCGATTTGTATGTAGGGTATCGTTTTTAAAGCCGTAATGAAAAATGGGCATTGTATTTACTAGCGATTCCATTGGAGTCGATATAGTTAATTTCGAACCAGTAATCTGACCCTGCTAACATCGTTCCATTGTACGTGCCATCCCATCCATTGCCACTAGGTCTAATTTGCTTGATAAGTTTTCCATATCGGTCAAAAATCCTAATTTTAGCTGAGGCTTGATTTTCTAAACATTTGATGTTCCAAGTGTCATTGAATCCATCATTGTTTGGCGTAAAAAACTTTGGAAAATAGATGAGGTTGATGTTTTTTTGTGGTACGGTACTACATCCGAGAACTTCCCTTGCTCTTACGGTATGCGTTTCACACCCAAATACATTCTCAAAAACGCCACTGTTTTGCCAAGGACCGCCATCAATCTGATATTCATAATCGCCATTACCACCGGTAGCAGTGACTGAAATAATCTGATTTGCATCGAAATCTTCCGATAGATTTTTAGCACTGATTGTTAGAGTATTGATAGGGTTCACCACAATGGTAATGGTTGTAGTGTCAGCACATTGCCCTGGGTCCGGAGTGAACGTATAAATAGTTGTTGTTAAATTATTTAAAGACGGACTCCATGCGCCCGTGATTCCACCTTTAGAAGTCGTGGGCAGAGGTGCCAATACACTTCCAATACAAATGGGGTCAACTTGCGTAAATAAGGGAGTTGTTTGTGTTAAGACTGTGATTGTCATTTTAGTTTCAGCAAAACAAATGTTTGATACAGGGTCTGGAGTGAATGTATATTCAGTTGTTTGTATATTGTTTAATACTGGTGACCAAGTGCCACTAAATCCGTTAATTGAAACGGTGGGTAAATCCAATAAAACATCGCCAACACAAATCGTGTCCACTTGTGTAAATGTTGGAATAACAATCGGATTGACCGTTATGGTCATTGTTGTACTATTGGCACATTGCCCTGTATCAGGCGTAAAGTTGTAAGTGCCAGTCTTAGTATTGTCAAAGACAGGCGACCATGTCCCTGTAAAACCTTCAATGGAAGTTGTGGGGAGTGTTATTGGCTCGCCTTCGCATATGGGTGGTATTTGTGTAAATGTAGAAAGCCTCTTTGGTACTACTACAATATTTTGTGTAGAAGTGTTTGCACACTGATCAGAATTTGGTGTAAATACATAATTAGTCGTTTGAGTGTTGTTAAGTGCAGGGCTCCAACTTCCAATAATACCTTCATTAGAAGTTGTTGGTAATGGAGCTAAAGTATCTCCCTCACAAATGGAGTTTATTAGATTGAATGTTGGTGCAATAATTGGATTGACCGTAGCCGTCACCTCAGTTCTAGTTCCAGTGGTACAGCCGTTTTCTGAAGCCAAAATCCAAAAGGTTTTAGAAGTCATTAAAGTGGGGCTGTAGGTTTTACCTGTATGTAATAGGGTGCCTCCATTTTGGCTATCATACCATAATATATCAGTAGTATTTGAAGTCGCCGACATATTTGCAGACTCATTACTGCAACTTACAGAGGGGTTGGTAGATAAAATTTGTGGAGGGCTAAAGGTTGTAGACCCAGAAATATTTAAGACAGGATCTCCGGGAGTTCCTCCGTATTCAACAACATAGCCTTTCGCTTGATAGTTTGAAGGTTGGCCTGACGTATTATTGGGTAAATCGTTCCAAGAGCCAACTATACCTGGAGTAGAATCATCCTTGATATGGGCATAATCTTCACCACTTCCAAAATCATTAGGTTCGGAAGTATTCCAATTGGCATAGTTTGGTGTGGAACCATTTGCAGCGCCATTCCAAAAAGTGGTCCCTGCTTCCGGTCCTGTCATCCATTTCCAAACGCCTTCACTTCCAGCGTCAGAGCCGCCAATCCAGCCTGTACCTGGCGTTAATTCTCCAGAAATTTGTCCTTCGTCAGCTATGGTTAAGGTGGCTAGATAGCCTCGCAACCCAAAATAATCCATCGCTTCAGCTGCCGCTTTGGCATCAGTCCAAGTGATTAAATTTGCGGGAACAAAGTCATAATAATGATCCGTGGAGGCTAAATAATTAGCAGATCCCGCAGTTAAGGAAAAGGTTTTGTTTGTTACATTTATATTACTGCTATTAAAAACGACATCCTTAACCGCTGCAATCATATCATTATAAGTTGCAGAACCTCCACCGGTTCCGGTTAATATTAATTTAGCTTGATTTGCATTCCAATCGGGAACTACATTGGGATGAGACCCTATTAAAGAGAGTTGATCTTCACCCAAAACATAACCAGATGAAATTTGAATATAAAACGCAGGAATGAGTGTATCATCTAGATCAACGATGTTAAAAGAAGTTACTATTCGTTGTTGACTTTGTAGGCAATAGATTTGATCGCCTACAGCAGTCACTGTTGGAGGGTCATTTATTTGACCAAAAAAAGTACTGGTATTTAAAAATAACAGTGTGTATATAATATGTTTGATATTTAAATTCAAAATTGGGTAATATTTTTAATTTAATTAATTTTATTTAACCAATATTTCATGGCAACTTCATTGTCAATAATCGTTTTTAAATCCTCAATTTTCACACGTTGTTGCTCCATAGAATCTCGATGTCTAATCGTAACGCATTGGTCTTCCAAAGAATCGTGATCCACCGTAATACAAAAAGGAGTTCCTAAAGCATCCTGTCGGCGGTAGCGTCGTCCAACGGCATCTTTTTCATCATAAACCACATTGAAATCCCATTTTAAATCATTCAAAATCGTTTTTGCAACTTCTGGTAATCCATCCTTTTTTACAAGCGGAAAAACAGCTGCTTTTATTGGCGCTAAAACAGCAGGCAATTTCAAAACGGTTCGGGTTGTATTATTTTCTAAAGTCTCCTCCATTAATGCATTTGAAAATACGGCCAAAAACATACGATCCAATCCAATCGAGGTTTCTAGAACGTAAGGAACATAGCTTTTATTTTCTTCGTGATCAAAATATTGAAGTTTTTTGCCTGAATGGGTTTCGTGTTGATTTAAATCAAAGTCGGTTCGCGAATGGATGCCTTCTAATTCTTTGAATCCAAACGGAAATTTAAACTCAATATCTGCGGCAGCATCTGCATAATGGGCTAATTTATCGTGGTCATGGAATCGATAATTATCGGCGCCAATACCCAATGATAAGTGCCATTTCATACGTGCTTCTTTCCAATAGTCATACCATTTTCCTTGGGTTCCTGGTTTGATAAAAAACTGCATTTCCATTTGTTCAAACTCTCGCATTCTAAAAATAAACTGTCGTGCGACAATTTCGTTTCGAAAAGCTTTCCCTGTTTGCGCAATTCCAAAAGGGATTTTCATACGCCCCGTTTTTTGTACATTCAAAAAATTCACAAAAATACCTTGGGCGGTTTCAGGCCGTAAGTACAAATCCATGGCGCTTTCTGCAGAAGCTCCTAGTTTGGTGCCAAACATAAGGTTGAATTGTTTCACATCGGTCCAGTTTCTGCTTCCAGTCAATGGATCTGCTATTTCCAACTCTTCAATAAGAGCTTTTACGTCGACTAAATCTTCATTTTCTAAAGATTTACCCATGCGTGCTAAAATACTTTTTATTTTAGCTTGATAATCTCCAACGCGGCCATTCGTGGCGATAAATTCGGCTTTGTCAAAGCTAGCTCCAAATCGCTTTTCAGCTTTCTTAATTTCTTTTTCAATTTTACCTTCAATTTTGGCACAATAGTCTTCGATTAAAACATCGGCTCTGTACCGCTTTTTAGAATCTTTATTATCAATCAAAGGGTCGTTAAAAGCATCGACGTGACCAGAAGCTTTCCATGTGGTTGGATGCATAAAAATAGCGGCATCTAATCCCACAATATTATCATTCATTTGGACCATGGCTTTCCACCAGTAATCACGAATGTTTTTCTTTAATTCTACCCCGTTTTGAGCGTAGTCATAAACAGCACTTAAGCCATCATATATTTCACTGCTTTGGAATACAAATCCGTATTCTTTTGCATGTGATATTACTTTTTTGAAAGTATCCCCTTGATTTGTCATGTTACAAAAATAAATAACCCCTATGAATTAAGGGGTAGAATCGATCAAAAATATGAAATATTATTTTATTTTTAAGCACCCCAAAACTTCTGCTTATGCTTTCACAATTGGTAAATCTTTTTTTCCCGAAAACCTGTCAAGCCTGCAACCATGTTTTAACAGATTATGAAGCTCATATTTGTGTGAAGTGTCGCCATGAGTTACCATTGACCAATTACCATTATGAGCGTCCCGAAGTTGTTAAAAAAATATTTTATGGGCGTGTGGAACTTGAAGCAGCGACCGCCTTATTCTATTTTCATAAACAAGGAGCGGTTCAACACTTATTACATAATTTAAAGTACAAAGGTCAGGAACAACTTGGGCAGGTTTTTGGGGTCTGGCTAGGAGCAGAGCTCCAGGAATCGTCTTATTTTAAATCGATTGATGTTGTAATTCCGGTTCCGGTTCACTCCAAAAAATTAAAACAAAGAGGCTATAATCAAGTGGCTCTTTTTGCGAAACATTTAGCCAAGTCTCTCAATGCGCGCTATGTAGATACGGTTTTGTTAAAATCGATGAACACGAAAACTCAAGTTTTTCAATCCCGAGAAGAACGTTTTCAATCGGTTGCAAATACTTTTTACGCCAAAAACCTGTCGAGGATTGATGGCAAACATGTGCTTTTAGTCGACGATGTAATTACGACCGGTGCCACCATTGAAGCCTGTGCATTGGTTTTGAATTCAGGAGCTAAGATTCGTTTAAGTTTAGCAACGATTGCAATTACGCATTCCATTTTTCGTTAGTACTAAAATATGTTGTTTCTTTGCGTAAAATGTACGGTTAATGGGTAAGAAGTTTGCTAATTTTGGGTTTTTAATTCTTGTAAGTTTGATTTTGACGCACTGCGCCAATAGAGGCACAACTTCGGGTGGAGACAAAGATGAAACGCCGCCAGTGATTATTAAATCGGTGCCAGAGAATTTTTCCGTCAATTTTGACGCCACAGAAATCAAAATTTATTTCGATGAATACATCAAAATGAAAGACTTGCAAAAGCAACTTATTGTGTCGCCGCCCATGGATCCCGAACCAGAAATTACACCCCTAGGTACAGCGAGCAAATACATTACTATTAGGATTTCTGACACACTTTCACCTAATACGACCTATGCCTTTAATTTTGGAGAAAGTATTGCCGATAATAACGAGGGTAACTTATTCCCATACTATAAATATGTATTTTCCACTGGAAGCTATATCGACTCGTTATCGGTTTCTGGAATTGTCAATGAAGCTTTTAATAAGAAAGTGGATGAACGCATAGCGGTTTTATTATACGAAGTCGATTCAACGTTTACAGATTCCATAATTTATAAAAATAAGCCCAAATATATCGCGGTGACCGATAGTGTTTCTGGGTTTAAGTTAGAAAACATTAAAGAGGGAACTTATTTTTTAGCCGCACTTAAAGAAGAAAATTCTAATTACACATTTCAATCCAAAACAGATAAAATTGGCTATAGAAAACGCTTAATTACAGTTCCTTCAGACACAGCCTATGTGTTGCGAATGTTTAAAGAATCGGTTGACTACAAATTCAACCGTGCTCGACAAGTTTCTCAAAACAAAATTTCTTTTGGGTATGAAGGCGATGGTGAAGCGATGCAAATAAAATTGCTTTCAGATGCGCCAGAAGATTTTACTTCGATCCTCACTAAAGAGAAAGGAAAAGATACTCTTAATTATTGGTACCGTCCAAAGCTGGAAGTGGATTCTTTGATTTTTGAAATCACTCATTTACAATCGATAGACACTGCTGTTGTTAGAATTAAAGACTTTAAATCGGATTCTTTAGTTTTCAAATCAGAGTCCTCTCAACTTAAATTACTTGAACCTTACAAATTAAGTGCGACAATCCCTTTAGGCTCTATTGACGAAACGAAAGTGCGTGTGAGAGATAAGGATTCTCTTTTTCAAGGCGCAAGCTTGGTCTTAGATTCCTTCTCCAATACGGTTGGTTTAAATTTTGATAAAACAGAGAAAAACACCTATAATATTCAAATTCTTCCTGGTGCTTTTATCGATTTTTACGGCGCTCAAAATGACACCTTAAATTTTAAAGCCACGACTAAATTAGCAGCTGATTATGGGAATTTAAGAATCAATATAAGGAACGGGGTTTACCCTCTAGTTGTTCAAGTCACAGACCTTAAAGGGGTCGTTATTGAGTCTTATTACGCTCAAGATGCTTCGCCTATAGATTTCAAAGACGTCATTCCAGGCACTTATCTCTTAAGGGCTATTTTTGATTTGAACCAAAATGGACTTTATGATACGGGACGTTATTTAAGTAAAACGCAACCCGAACGCGTGAGTTATGCCTCCGAGCCTATTGAAGTTCGTGCGGGATGGGATACTATAGAAGAGTTTATCTTAGACGATTAAGATTTTAAACTCGCTTTGATCAATTCACGGTTCATTCGCGCTATGTTTTCTAGTGAAATGCCTTTAGGACATTCAACTTCACAAGCCCCCGTATTGGTACAGTTCCCAAAACCTTCTAAATCCATTTGAGCAACCATATTTTGAACACGATCCGTGGCTTCAATCTGACCTTGAGGTAATAATGCATATTGAGACACTTTAGCACCTACAAAAAGCATTGCGGACGAGTTTTTACAACTTGCTACACAAGCACCACACCCAATACAGGTGGCAGCATCCATGGCCTCATCAGCATCGTGTTTTGAAATTGGAATCGAATTTCCATCTTGTGTATTTCCAGAAGTATTTACGGAGATAAAACCGCCTGCATGTTGGATTCTGTCAAAAGCCGATCGATCTACAATCAAATCTTTTATGACGGGAAATGCTTCTGCTCTAAAAGGTTCAATAAAAATGGTGTCACCATCCTTAAATTTACGCATGTGTAATTGACAAGTCGTAACCAACCTGTCTGGTCCATGTGCTTCTCCATTAATATACAATGAGCAAGAACCACAAATGCCTTCTCTACAATCATGATCAAAAGCCACTGGCGAATCGCCCGTAGTGATGAGTTGTCTGTTTAGTACATCCAACATTTCAAGAAATGACATGTCTGGAGAAATATCTTGAATTGGATATTCTACAATTTTCCCTTCAGTTTTGGCGTTCTCTTGTCGCCATATTTGTAATGTTAAATTCATATCAGTGCTTATTTGTATGAGCGTTCTTTAACTTCAATATTTTCGTAAACTAATGCTTCTTTATGTAATTCAGCATCCTTAGGTTCTCCTTTGTATTCCCATGCAGATACAAACTGAAATTCTTTTCGGCGTTGTGCTTCGCCGTCTGGAGTTTGATGTTCTTCTCTAAAATGGCCACCAGCAGATTCTTCACGAACCAACGCATCTTTTGCAAACAATTCGCCCAATTCTAGGAAGTCAGCCACACGGCCTGCTTTTGCGAGCTCTTCATTAAACTCATTTGCAGAACCTGGAACTAATACCTCTTTATAAAACTCATCTCGAAGTGCCGAAATTTCTTCGATCGCTTCTTTTAATTCTTTTTCATTTCGAGCCATTCCACATTTGTTCCACATTATTTTTCCAAGACGCTTATGGAAATAATCTACGGGTTTGGTCCCTTTATTGTTGACAAAGTGATTGATTTCTGACTTTACCTTTGCTTCTGCTTCTTCAAATTCTACAGTATCCGTTGAAATGGGCCCTGTTCTAATGTCATCAGACAAATAATTTCCAATAGTGTATGGCAATACAAAGTAACCATCGGCGAGCCCTTGCATTAAAGCGGAAGCACCTAATCGATTTGCGCCATGTTCTGAGAAGTTAGCTTCTCCAATGGCATACAATCCAGGAATGGTTGTTTGTAAGTTATAATCCACCCAAACACCGCCCATAGTGTAGTGCACCGCTGGATAAATCATCATTGGAGTTTCGTATGGATTTTCATCCACAATTTTTTCATACATCTGGAACAAGTTCCCGTACTTACTTTTAACGAGGTCTTTTCCTAAGGTTTGAATGAGGCTTGCATCGTCTTCATCCAATCCTTTAATGTGTGCTTGTTCTTTTCCGTATCTAAGGATCGCCGCAGCAAAATCTAAAAAGACAGCTTCTCCTGTTTTATTCACTCCAAAACCAGCATCGCAACGTTCTTTAGCGGCCCGAGACGCCACATCTCTAGGAACTAAGTTTCCAAAGGCGGGATAGCGTCTTTCTAAAAAGTAATCGCGTTGGTCTTCAGCTAGATCCGTTGGTTTTAATTCTCGATTTTGAATTGCTTTCGCATCTTCTATATTTTTCGGTACCCATATACGTCCGTCATTCCTTAAGGATTCTGACATGAGGGTTAATTTTGATTGATGATCTCCCGAAACTGGAATACACGTTGGGTGGATTTGTGTGTAACAAGGATTTGCAAAATAAGCACCTCGCTTGTGCGCTTTCCATGCTGCGGTCACATTACTCCCCATGGCGTTAGTAGAGAGATAAAACACGTTTCCGTAGCCTCCCGAGCCTAAAACAACCGCGTGAGCCGAGTGACGTTCAATTTCACCAGTCACTAAGTTTCGAGCAATAATTCCTCGCGCTTTTCCATCGACCACCACCACGTCTAACATTTCGTGACGGTTATACATTTTAATTTTTCCTCGCCCAATTTGACGGTTCATCGCAGAGTAGGCCCCTAATAATAATTGTTGACCTGTTTGACCTTTTGCATAAAAGGTTCTCGACACTAAAACGCCTCCAAAAGAGCGGTTGTCTAACAATCCACCATAGTCTCTTGCAAAAGGAACCCCTTGAGCAACACACTGGTCAATAATATTGGTTGAAACTTCTGCTAATCGATGCACATTTGCTTCCCGAGAACGGTAGTCGCCCCCTTTGACGGTATCATAAAATAAGCGGTACGTAGAATCGCCATCCCCTTGATAGTTTTTTGCTGCGTTGATCCCTCCTTGTGCTGCAATGGAGTGTGCACGACGCGGAGAATCTTGAAAACAAAACGCTTTTACATTATAGCCAAGTTCGGCAAGTGTTGCCGCTGCAGAGCCTCCTGCAAGACCTGTGCCTACAACGATTACGTCGAGCAGACGTTTGTTGGCAGGGTTTACAAGGTTAATATTGTTTTTATGATTGGTCCATTTATCTGCTAAAGGACCTTCTGGTATTTTTGAATCTAAAGCCATAATCCTATGTTTTAGTGTGTATTATTAAAAAAGTGGAACAGGGCGATGACGATAAACCCTAATGGGATAATGATCGCATACGCAATTCCAAAACCTTTTAATGATTTAGTGAATTTATTGTTAGCTCCAACCGATTGAAATGCGGAATTGAACCCATGAAGTAAATGCAATGAAAGAAAAATAAATCCAACACAATAGAGGCCAACGCGCCAAAGAGGAACAAATTTGTGTTGAAGTTCTTCAAAATATCGATACCCCGATCCATCCTCTAAAAGTCCAGAATTATCCCCAACGACATATTTGATATTTAGTTCAGGAATCCAGAAATCAATGAAATGAATCACTAGAAACACTAAAATAAATCCACCACTATAGATCATATTTCTACTCATCCAAGTAGAGTTTGCATTTCCGTTATTTTTTGCGTAGCCTATTTTTCGAGATGATTTGTTTTTAAACTCTAAAACAAACCCCATCGCGAAATGAAAAATCACTCCAAAAATAAGCACGGGTTGTAGTGCAAATTGCACCAAGGGGTTGGTTCCCATGAAATGAGACACTTCGTTAAAAGTATCGGGGTTGATGACCGATAAAATATTGATCGCAAAATGCTGTAAAATGAAAAACATGAGGAAAAATGCAGAGAGCGCCATCGCTATCTTTTTCCCAATTGAAGAACTTAAAAATCCACCCATTATTTTATGATATTTTTTAACCACACAAAGGTACTTCACGACAACGTTTTAGGCAATAACATTGCGGATAATTTTACTATTTAGAATTACTTTAAATAAGCTTTTTCGGTAGTTTGTATTTTATTGATTTAAACCTCACTTATTATTATAAAATCTCTAAATTTGATACAAATAATAAGAATATGAAATACCATCCAATTCCTTCGCAACTATTTATAAAAAATAGAGTAAAGTTGTCACAGCAGATGATACCTAATTCTATTGCTGTGTTTAATTCCAACGACGTTTTTTCTACAGGGGCAGATAGTACACTTCCTTTTGAACAGCATCGTAATATTTTTTATTTAAGCGGGGTTGATCAAGAAGAAAGTATTTTAATTGTTTTTCCAGATGCTCGTGAAAAAGAACACCGAGAAATCTTATTTGTAAAAGAGACCAATGATCATATTGCTGTGTGGGAAGGCGCAAAACTCAGTAAATCTCAGGCCACTGAATCTTCAGGTGTTCAGACGGTGTATTGGTTAAAAGAATTTGATTCTATTTTCCCAAAATTGATGGAGGAGGCAAAATTATTTTATTTTAATAATAATGATCATTACCGTCAAGCGGTAGAAATGGAAACCCGCGACGATCGTTTTTTGAAGATGATAAAGTCAACGTATCCAGCGCATGAAATCCTGCCTAATTTCCCTATAATGGAATCAATTCGCGGGGTGAAAGAACCCGAAGAAATCGCGCTAATTCAAACGGCTTGTGACATTACCGAAAAAGGGTTTAAAAGAGTCTTAGGATTTGTGAAGCCCGGCGTTATGGAATACGAAATTGAGGCAGAGTACACCCATGAATTCCTTAGAAATCGATCTAAAGGTTTTGCATATACGCCCATTATTGGATCGGGATATAACGCGTGTGTTTTGCATTATATAGAAAATAATCAAGCATGTAAGGACGGCGATATGTTGCTGATGGATGTGGCTGCTGAATACGCCAACTATTCCAGCGATATGACGCGTACGATCCCTGTAAATGGGCGTTTTACTGCCCGTCAAAAAGCCGTATACCAAGCTGTTTTAAATGTCAAAAATGAGGCGACTCAATTGCTTGTTCCAGGGGTGCTATTAGATGAATACCATAAGGAAGTTGGAAAAATGATGACCTCTGAACTTTTAGATTTAGCATTAATAGATAAAGCTGATGTCCAAAGCGAAGATCCAAAATGGCCTGCGTATAAAAAATATTTCATGCATGGGACTTCTCATCATATGGGATTAGACACCCACGATTTAGGGGCAATCAAAATCCCTGTAACCTCTCAAATGGTATTTACAGTCGAGCCAGGAATTTATATCCCTGACGAAAAAATGGGCATTAGACTGGAAGACGATGTGGTCGTTCAAGCCGATGGCCCACCTTTAAATTTAATGCAACAGATTCCTATCGAAATTGAAGAAATAGAAGCGTTGATGCATTCGAATTAAGCTTTTTTAGTGCAACATTCTTTTTTACAATCCTTAGCACACGCTTTTTTTTCGACTTCCATTTTGTCTTTACAACAGGCTTTTTTGCAGTCTTTATCACAGGCTTTTTTGACCCCTGAAAACGCTTCAACAGTCTGCATGTTTTCTACAGAATATGTTTTCCCAACGGAAGTGACTGTTTTAGTGATGCTCTCTGGGTTGACTTTTGCAACATCGTATTCGACCATCGCCATTTCATTTTTAAAATCGACGGTTGCAGATTTCACGCCTTCCATGCGAGCAAGTTTTTTCTCAATAGTTTTAGCACAACCCATTTCACAAGTCATTCCTTTAATGCCGAATTCTGCTTTAGAATAAGTGGCATTAGGATCGAGTTGATGTGCAGCTTTTTCTGTGGCTGTTTCTACTGTTTTGATCTCTGCCTTCGTCTCATTTTTACAAGAAAAAAGGATCACTAAAATGAATACTGAGGTTAAGATGATTTTTAAATGTTTCATAATGTTTTGTTTAGGTGTTCAAACAAATGTAAAAATAATTAGTTGTTATTCTAATTTATTATCCAATTTTGTAAGTAATAATACTTTCTAATGAATCAAGAACAAAAAAAATGGATATATCTCTGTATCCTCGCCATCGTATGGGGAAGCTCCTTTATACTAATTAAAAAAGGTTTAATAGGGTTAACTCCGCTGCAATTGGGGAGTTTACGAACGGTTATTTCTTCGGTTTTCATCTTTATAATTGGGTTTAAATCTCTCAAAACTATTTTAAATCATCAATGGAAATGGATTATATTATCTGGATTTTTAGGGACATTTTTACCCAGTTTCTTATTTGCATTTGCAGAAACCGAAGTCGACAGCGGAGTTGTGTGTATTCTAAATGCGTTAGTGCCTCTGAATGCCATTTTAATAGGGTTGGCAGTTTTTAAAATAGCGTCTACAAAAATTCAAATTTTTGGAGTTTCACTTGGTTTTATTGGGGCTTCGATGCTCATTTTAAACAGTATGGATCTCAATCCCGATCAAAATTATCTATATGCTGGTTTTGTTGTTTTAGCAACCTTAATGTATGGGTTCAATGTTAATATAATCAAACACTACCTTCAGGAAGTGAAGCCAATCGCCATAGCGACTGGTAATTTTGCTGCAATTATAATCCCCGCTTTACTCGTTTTAATTTTATCAGATTTTTTTAATGTACAAACCTTTGAAAACGAAGCGATCTATTCGTCTATTGGATACATTGCTGTTTTGTCTTTATTTGGCACGGTGATGGCTAAAATTATATTTAATAATTTAATTCAAATTTCAAGTCCTGTATTTGCATCTTCCGTAACCTATCTAATGCCTGTTGTGGCACTCCTTTGGGGTTTGCTCGATGGTGAGCTTTTTGGATTAGATCAAGGGCTGGCGTCTTTACTTATTTTATCTGGGATTTATTTGGCGAATAAAAAAGCAAAAAACCGAAGCTAAAGCCTCGGCTTTTTTAAATAATATAAATGGGGATTATTTAAAATCTTCTTCAGAAACCCCTTGATTAATTAAAACCTCACTTGCTTTTAAGTTGATTACTTGAGGGCCAGCAGTTATTTTCTGAGCAAAAGGAAACAACACACCATTAACTTCTTTATAGTCAGAATAGTCCTGAACCGAGGTTACTTTTACATCTTCTTCCTCTTCTGTTTTTTCAGTTCGAACTAAAAAACCTGTTGCTGCATCATAGTAACGAAAAGATTCTTCTTTCACCTGTATTTTATAAACATCTACACCGTCAATAGCTGACAAGCTAACCAATGTAAGAGTATTTGCATCTAAATAGGCTTCTGGGAACAAGCCTTTTTCATTCGATTTTTCAGCGAATTCTTTTTCAGACATTGGTTCCTTTCTGCCTTGGTTTTCTGTATATCCAGTGCTCCCATCAAATTTTTGTTTGACAATAGTACCCATTCCAGCAATAGACATTTCCATTGAGGCCTTATTTGGAGACATTGACTTCATGACTGCTGTTGGATTAAACGGCATGCCTTCAATGGTAACATCCGCAGACATCAGTATTGAGTTTACAGTATTGACCGCCTCCAGGCCACCAATTGCTTTAATATAATCATCAAGTACCGTTGCCACAGTGACGCCTGCTGGAACTGGTTTTTTGAATTCTGGTTTTTCAACGGAATTTGCATAGGTGTCAAAATAGTTGATTGGAATGCCTATTTTTTCAAGGTTGTCAACCACTTCACTCCCTTTTCCAACCACCACGATACGAGCGTTGTCGGCGCTAAAATAGGTGTTTGCAATTCGTTGCACATCTTCAATAGTGACTGCATTTATCTTTTGAAGGTATGTGGTGTAAAAATCTTCGGGAAGCTCATTAACTTTTGTATTGACAGCATATTGTGCAATAGTACTTGGTTTCTCGAGGGCTAGTACGAAATCGCCCACATATTTCGCTTTGGCATTTGCCAGTGCTTCCGCTTCTACTGGGTTTGCTTGAATACGTTTTATTTCTTTAACGGTTTCAACAACAGCACTGTCAGTGACGGCATTTCTAACAGACGCTCCAGCTCTAAATCGAGAGATAAATTTATCAGTTCCAACTGATGAACGGGCACCGTACGTATAGCCGTGATCTTCACGAAGATTCATGTTTAAGTAGCTGTTAAATCCGCCCCCTAATATTTTATTAGCAATAAGAACCGCATGGTAATCGGGGTCGCTCATCTTTAAATTTACCGTGCTTGTTAAAGAGATGTTTGATTGTACGGCATTTGGCATATCAACAAAATTGATTTCTAAAGTTTTTGGATTCGCATTGGCTTCTGGAATAATGGTTTCTATTGGGGAACCCTTTTCCCATTGTTTAAACTGTTTTTTTACTAATTTGATAACCGATTTCGTATCAACATCTCCAATCACAACTAAATAGGATTTGTTTGGGTTGAAGTATTTTTGATAGTA
Source organism: Formosa sp. Hel1_33_131 (assembly GCA_949499105.1). Lineage (GTDB taxonomy): Bacteria > Bacteroidota > Bacteroidia > Flavobacteriales > Flavobacteriaceae > Hel1-33-131. The sequence continues at coordinate 46,790 of CATEFX010000026.1, forward strand.
ATTTCGAATGTCATTAATAGTCACTTTACTGACGGATTCTTCGGAAACAAATTCCCCGTAAGGATGTTGTGTCCCATACGCTAAAGCACTTCCTACACGCCCCGAGATGACGTCCACACTTTTTTCGTTGGACTTTATCCCATCGATAAGCTTGTTTTTTTCTTTCTGAAATTCTTCTTCGGTTAATAATGGGTTTATAGCGGCATCTGCTAATAATTCCAGAATACGATTGCTGTATTTTGTTAATGAACTCGCAGAGCCACCTCTAAATCCAAAATTTATTCTTGCCCCTAAAAAATCAATTTCTTCGTTAAAGTCGTTTTTAGAAATTGTGGTCGTTCCATTGCCAAGCATAGCACCTAAGAGTTCGGTAACGCCTGCTTTGGTTCCTTCTGCAATAGGATCTCTATCAAACGCCAATCTAAAAGAAACTCTTGGCAGTTTATGGTTTTCCACAATGAGCACTTTTAGGCCGTTTTTTAATTCAAATTCTTGTGGCTTCTCCAATGAAATTTTTGGAGCGGGACCTGGTTTAGGTTGCTGAGAGCGGTCCATCTGAGCATTTACTCCTAATGACATAAAAAACAAGGCAATTAATGTATATAGTTTAGTTTTCATTGTAAAGACTTTTATGGGTTATTCCAGATGGGATTCGGGTAAATACTCTAATATCAATCGTTGGTTTGGGTTTAGATATTTATTGGCAACTGTTTTTATTTCTTCCCGGGTGATAGAACGGTATATGTCAATTTCATTGTTAATCAAATTAACATCATTATATAACAAATAATAGCGTGCCAATGAATTAGCAATGCCTTCAATGCTTGAGTTGGAGCTTACAAATTTATTTTCAAATTTATTTTGAATTTTTTGGTAATCTCTTTCAGAAATAAGGTTGTTTTGAAGTTTTACAATTTCCTCATCCATTTCAGTGACAAGGTCGTCCAATGAAACCTCTCCTAATGGCAATCCATATAAAATATAAGTTCCGTAGTCCTCTTGACTAAAATCAATGGCACCGACTTGAAGTCCCATTTTTTTATCATCGACAATTTTTTTATAAAGCTTAGACGTTTTTCCATCACTTAAGTATGTTGAAATCATACTTAAAACATAGGCATCTCTCTCTTTAAATGAGGGCGTTCTGTAAGCGGCCATAACCGCTGGAATTTGAATATTAGCATCATAAGCTTTCGCTCGAATTGGTTTGGTGATAGGGTCTTCTTTTGGAAAGTTCCTTACGATATCTTTGCCTCTTGGAATCGGTCCAAAATAGGCCTCGATCATTTTTTTTACAGCTTCAACATCAATATCCCCAGCGACGACTAAAACAGCATTGTTGGGCACATAGAATTTTTTGTTAAACGCCTGAAACTCCTCTAGAGTAGCTGCGTCTAAATGTTCCATTTTCCCAATGGTAGTCCCTTTGTAGGGGTGTTTTTTAAATATATTAAGTTTAATCTTCTCAAGAAACTTTCCGTAAGGTCTGTTGTCAACTCTTAGTCGCTTTTCTTCTTTTACAACTTCGTTTTGCGTATCAACTCCATCTTGATTAATCACAGGATGAAGGAGTCGCTCGGATTCCATCCATAATCCAAGCTCCACATTGTTTGAAGGGAATACTTCATAATAGTAAGTTCGGTCGTCGGTCGTATTGGCATTGTTGCTTCCGCCGTTTGAGGCGACAATCGTAAACCATTCACCTTTGGGGATATTTACAGTTCCTTCAAATAGTAGGTGTTCAAAAAAGTGAGCAAACCCTGTGCGTTCTGGATTTTCATCTTTTGCACCTATGTGGTACATTACAGAAGTTGTTACAACGGGAGCAGAGTTGTCTTGATGTAAAATAACGTGCATGCCGTTACTCAAATCGTACTCTTCAAATTTAACTTCTTGTGCTGAGGCTGTTAATACCAACCCGAGCAAAGTCGCTAAAGTACATAAGCAATTTTTCATAAGTTAGGTTTAAATTTGAGTGTTTATAATAAGACGAGTTTCGTTACATATTGTTACACAAACACAGTTAAAATACTATTTTTTTGAAAGTCAAGGCGTATCTCAAGAAATTACAAGGATAAGGTAGAAATTATTTGCAGATTAAGATAATAGAATTATATTTGCACCCGCCTTACTTTTTTGGTAAGGGGAATTTATTTAAACTAATTTAACAAAAAACGTTACGCTATGTACGCAATTGTAGAGATAGCAGGGCATCAATTCAAAGTTGAAAAAGACCAAAAAGTCTTTGTCAACCGTTTGCAAACAGAAGAAGGAAAAAAAGTCACTTTTGACTCTGTACTTCTTTTAGCAGATGGTGATAAAGTTACTGTTGGCGCCCCAGCTATAGACGGCGCTCAAGTAGGAGCCAAAGTCTTAAAGCACCTTAAAGGTGATAAAGTGATCGTATTCAAAAAGAAACGACGAAAAGGGTATAGAGTTAAGAATGGCCATCGCCAATCTTTAACTGAAATACAAATTGAAAGCATTGTTGCTTCAGGAGCTAAAAAAGCGACACCAGCGAAAGCTGTTGCGCCAAAAGCAGAGGCAAAACCAGCGGCAAAGAAGGAGGTTTCTAAGCCAGCTGCTAAAGTTGCTGCACCAAAAGCAGAAGCTGCTCAAGATTTGACTGCAATGACCGTTGCACAATTAAAAGAATTAGCAAAAGCTAAAGGGATTTCTGGAATTTCAGCAATGAAAAAATCAGATTTAATTTCAGCTTTAAGTTAGAATTAATAACATATTAAAATCGAAATAAAATGGCACATAAAAAAGGAGTCGGAAGTTCGAAAAATGGTAGAGAATCAGAATCAAAACGTCTAGGCGTAAAGATCTTTGGTGGTCAAGCAGCTATTGCTGGTAACATTATCGTAAGACAACGAGGTACTGCACACAATCCAGGAGAGAATGTGTATGCTGGAAAAGATCATACCCTTCATGCTAAAGTGGATGGGCTTGTGAAATTTGCAAAAAAGAAAAACAACAGATCATATGTTTCTATTGTTCCTTTTGAAGCATAAGCATTCAAATTAAAATTTTAAAAAAAGCTTCGCATTGCGAAGCTTTTTTTTGTGATACAATTAGCTAATTAATTTTTCAAAAGCCAGACGTTTATCGGAGTTCTCTAAATAAATGACACCACAATAGTGATACCCTAATTTGATGAGCAATCCTTGCATGCCTAGGTTTTTTTCGTGCGTATCAATCCGCATGGACTTAATGTTGTTTTGTTTCAGGGTTTGTTCACACGCGTTAAAGATAAATTTTGCAATTCCTTTACCTCTGAATTTATCACTCACAGCCATTCGATGAATGACCCCGTACGTTGCATTATTTTTGGTCTTCCAATTTCCTTCAATAGTAGTATAAGTTGGTTCGGGTCGTGTGGTGAACATCGCTGTAGCAATTGTGTTTACATCCTTTGCTCTTACCACGTAACTGTCAGAGTTAAACACATCCTTTAGGATCGTTTTTTCATTAGGATATCCATTTTGCCATTGATCAATGTTTTGCATCTTCAAATACGCCTGAGCTTCCTCAATGATTTTTAATACCGAACTTAAATCGCCTTCTTTCGTTGGTAAAAACGTCATCATTTCTTTTGAATCATTTTAGTTGAAATTCTAAAAATAAATAATTATTTCCCGAACAAATGTAATTCATTAAACTCTTTGTCTACCGTGATGGTTTGGGAGTTCTCTACAGAATTTAAATTAGTTTCTACTTCGATAACAACATTATCAATTTGAATAGACCCAATTGTAAATGGAAGGTTGTGAAATACCATATTAAATTTATGATATTTAGCATTGAACTGTCCTTCTTTATGCTGTTGCAGAATTAACTCATCCTTTTTTCCAGTTAGTTTAAACGAACGCAAGCTATATCGTCCCTTTTTATAATCGTATCCATCATGCGCATCATCGTAAAGTTTTGAGCGTTCTTTGCCCATTTTAAAATAGACATCCAGCGTAATTTCATCAAATGATTTTTCGCCAACGTATTGCTGGATAGGATATTTTGGGATGACAGCGCCTTCTTTGATAAATATAGGCATGCTATCGATATCTGCATCTACCCACATTTCTTTGCCACCATCAATAACCTCATCTGTCCAGAAATCGTACCATTTCCCCCTTGGAATATACATTCTTCGTCCTTTCGCATTGGCTTCTAAAATTGGACATACAAGGATTTTTTCTCCAAAGACAAACTCATCACTTCGGTAGTGTGTTGCTGCATCATCTTGATCATATAATACCAGTGATTTTAAGATAGGAACGCCGTTAGTGATGTAATTCCAAAAGGCCGTATACAAATAGGGTAGCAATTGGTATCTGATCTCCACAAATTTTCTTACGATGTCTGTGATTTCTTCACCAAATACCCAAGGTTCTTGATCGCCATGATCGCCAGAAGAATGCACGCGACAAAAGGCATGAAAAATTCCTAATTGAATCCAGCGAGCAAATAACTCGCCTTGTGGTTGTTCGGCAAATCCTCCGATGTCACTTCCTGCAAATGAAAATCCAGACATGGCCATTCGTTGCGCTTGCACATTTGCAATCCATAAATGTTCCCAAGTGGCGACATTATCACCCATCCATGTTGAGGTGTAGCGTTGAGTCCCTGAATAGGCGGCTCTTGTAATAACAAACGGACGTTTTGGATAGGCATATTTTTTTAATCCATGATAGGTGGCGCGTGCCATTTGCATTCCATACACATTATGCGCTTTTCTATGACTGCACGGGTTGCCGTCATAATCGTGTCGTACATCATCTGGAAACGACTTGTTAGGAACGTCCATAACGGCCGGTTCGTTCATGTCATTCCAAACACCTTTCACGCCGATGTCTTCGATTAATTCTTGAAACAATCCTGACCACCATTCTCGAACTTCGGGTCGTGTGAAATCTGGGAAGTAGCATTCGCCTGGCCAAACTTTTCCTTTCATGTAGGGACCGTCAGCCCGCTTACAAAAATAATCTTTATCCAATGCTTCTTTAAATACATCGTACTCTAAATCAATTTTAATCCCTGGATCTATAATTACAACGGTTTTAAATCCGTCTTCTTCCAATTCTTTCACCATCCGTTTTGGGTCTGGAAAATGATTTTTATCCCAAGTGAAGCAACGAAACCCCTCCATGTAATCAATGTCTAAATAAATAGCATCACAAGGAATTTTAAGTTTTCTAAAGGAGTTTGTAATCTCTTTGACATTGCTTTCTGGATAATAACTCCATTTGCATTGGTGAAAACCTAGAGCCCACAAAGGTGGTAAATGCTGAGGTTTACCTGTTAAATCAGTATAGTTTACGACGACATCTTCCATCTTTGGTCCATAGATAAAGTAGTAATTCATCTCGCCCCCTTGTGCCCAAAAACTTGTTATATTCCTTCGTTCTTGCGCAAAATCAAAGTAAGATTTGAATGTATTATCAAAAAATATCCCATAAGATTTATGATCTTGTATCGCAGTGTAAAAAGGAATTGCTTTATAGATAGGGTCGGTGTCTTTTCCAAAGGCATATGAATCGGTTACCCAATTCTCAAAACGCTTTCCTTTGATGTTTACATCTACGGGTTTATCTCCTAAGCCATAAAAGCTTTCAGCTTTTTGACAGATTTTACTCATTTTCACGATATCTCCACCAAATTCGTAACTTTCTTCCCAGTGAAAACCAATTTCGTCTTGGTTGATTAATTTTAGATCCAAAGCATCATAAAGACTAATTTGGATGCTTTCTTTTTCAACCTTACAAATAAGCTTTGAAGTTGTAATTATATAATGTGTTTTGTCTTCAGAGACTTCCAAAAAGTTATACCCTCTACTTGCGTGTTTTGTGATGCCATATGAAAAATCCTCCCCAAACTTCCCTGTGGTTGAATACCGAAAGCGCAGCACACTATCTCTAACGATAGTGATTTGTAATACTACATTATTCTTGGTGAAAAAATAAAGAGTATCTACATCTTTTTTATACTTAATTATGTTGGTTGGAAACAAGTTTCCTTTTTGTTCTAGTTCTGTATTAACAATCATTTAGTTTCTTTTTTTGTAAAATGAAAAAGTACATAAAAATTTTTACGCTCAAAAGCAATCCTATGCTAATATCTGCGAAAACGTTTAAGTACTTGGCGTTAGTATTTTAAAGCAAGCATCGCTAAGGGTGGCAGGTTTATTTCTATAGAGTTTTCTCGTTCATTCCAATGTATAGCATCTGTTTTCAAGGGTATATTTAGATAATTTCCAGTCCCATTAAATTCGATACTATCGCTGTTGAATAATTCTTTTAATTTACCGGGTTTTGGAACTCCTATCCTATAGTTTTCACGTGGAATTGGAGTTAGATTGCAAATGATAATAACTAGGTCTTTTTCGTCTTCACTTTTTCTTATGTAAGAAATCACCGAATTTTCGTGGTCGTTGTGATTGATCCACTCAAAGCCATCAAATGAAAATTGTTTTTTATACAGGGCGGGTTCTTTTCTGTATAATTTATTTAGTTCTTTGACGAGGTTTTGCGCTCCTTTATGCACGTCATAGTCAAGTAAGTGCCATTGTAAGCCTTGTTGAAAATTCCATTCCGAAACCTGTCCAAATTCACTGCCTTGAAACAACAACTTAGCTCCGGGATGTGTGTACATAAAACTGAATAATAGGCGCATATTAGCAAAACGTTGCCATTCATCTCCTGGCATTTTGTCTAGGATAGATTTTTTGCCATACACCACCTCGTCATGCGAAAGTGGCAACATAAAATTTTCAGTAAATGCGTAATTAAGGCTAAATGTTAATTCATTTTGATGGTGCTTTCTATAGATAGGTTCTTTAGAAAAATATTCCAAGGTGTCGTGCATCCAGCCCATCATCCATTTCATCCCAAAACCGAGCCCTTCTAAAAACACTGGGCTAGAAACTTTTGAAAATGAGGTTGACTCTTCGGCAATAGTCTGTACATCTGGAAAATTTTCATACACTGCAATATTCATTTCTTTGATAAAATCGATGGCTTCCAAGTTTTCTCTGCCGCCATAAATATTGGGTTCCCATTCGCCGTCTTCTCTGGAGTAGTCTAAAAACAACATTGACGTTACTGCATCGACTCGAAGTCCATCGATATGATATTGATCGAGCCAAAATAGGGCATTACTTATTAAAAATGATTTTACTTCATTGCGTCCATAATTAAAGATGAGGCTTTTCCAATCTTGGTGATAGCCTTTCCTAATGTCTGGATGTTCATATAAATGAGAGCCGTCAAACAATCCTAAGCCATGGGCGTCAGCTGGAAAATGAGCTGGAACCCAGTCTAAAATAATTCCGATTCCTTTTTCATGAAATTTATCCACTAATAATTTAAATTCATCAGGGAAGCCAAATCTAGAGGTCGGCGCAAAAAAACCAGTTAATTGATAGCCCCAACTTGGATCGTAGGGGTATTCCATAATAGGCATAAATTCCACGTGCGTAAAATTCATATCTGCGACATAGTTTACTAAATCTTCTGCAAGTTCTACATAGCTTAAAAATCTATTTTCTTCGATGTTTCGTTTCCAAGATCCTAAATGAACTTCATAGATAGCGTAGGGAGCGTCTAACGCATTTTTATCTTTTCGGATTTTCATCCATTTGTCGTCTTTCCAAGCGTAGTCATCTTCCCAAATGATTGATGCTGTTTTTGGAGGGTGCTCGCACCTTCGTGCATAAGGATCTGCTTTTTCGGTAATTAGGTTGTCATTAGAACTGTATATTTTATACTTGTAGCTCTCTCCTTTGGCGGCGTGAGCGATAAAGCCTTCCCAGATACCACTTTCGTCCCAGCGAACATTTAGAGGGTGTTTTTGATCATTCCAAAAATTGAAATCACCAATCACAGAAACGGATTTTGCTGTTGGCGCCCAAACGGCGAAGTAAGTGCCCTGAACTCCATTGAGCGTAAGGATATGTGCCCCAAATTTTTCATATAATTTATAATGTTTTCCAGCTTTAAATAAATTAATATCAAAATCGGAGAATAAGCTGTGAGTAATTATGTTTGCCATAGTATGTTTTTGGTCCACAAAATAAGGACAATTAAATGACGGTTCCTTTAGGGATTGTCGCCCCTTTTTTAATTACTACAATGCCATCTTTTATTAAGTAAGTATCTGTTTCTTTGTCTTTTAAATGGAGTCCGCCAGTAATTTTGACATGGTCGCCAATCCGACAATTTTTATCGATAATACAATTCGTAATATGACAAAATTCACCAATTCCAATCAACGTATCAATCTTAAAAAGCTCCATTTCTTTCAGCGATTCATAATTATCACTTCCCATCATATAGGTGTTAGAAATCACAGAATCCTTCCCAATTCGAGACCGAATCCCAATGACTGATTTCTCAATACTTTTAGCCTGAATGATACACCCTTCTGCAATTACGGCTTTGTTTAAAACCGTTCCTGAGATTTTTGAAGTTGGTAAAATTCGAGCCCTTGTAAACACTCTATTTTCGCCATATAGATTAAATTTAGGGATGTCATCTGTCAGTCCCAGATTGGCTTCAAAAAAGGAATCTATATTTCCGATATCGGTCCAATAGCCTTCATATTGATAACTGAGGGTTTTGTGTTTGTGTATCGATTGTGGGATAATTTCTTTACCAAAATCTATAGTGTCTGGATTTTCCATTAGTTTGATTAATAGGTCTCTATTAAAAATATAGATTCCCATAGAGGCAAGATAATTTCTACCGTCATCCTTCATTTCTTTACTGGTGTCAGAAGTCCAATCCGGTAAAAGATCTGCAGCAGGTTTTTCTATGAAGGATGTAATCACGTTTTCTGCATTGGTTTTTAAAATACCAAATGAGGTTGCATCTTTCGCATTTACGGGGTAAGTAGCGATTGATATTTCAGAATGACTTTCAATGTGTTTTTCAATCATATCCTTAAAATCCATGTTGTATAATTGATCCCCTGAAAGTATTAATGCATACTCAAAATCATTCGATAAAAAATGGTGCATACTTTGTCTTACAGCATCGGCAGTGCCTTGAAACCATTTGTCACTTTGCATGGTTTGTTCTGCCGCGAGTACATCAACAAATGCGTCGCTAAAAAAACTAAAATGATACGTGTTTTTGATGTGTTTGTTTAAGGACGCAGAATTGAATTGCGTTAATACATACATACGTTTAATTTCGGAATTAATACAATTCGAAATTGGGATATCGACTAAGCGATACTTCCCTGCAATTGGAACTGCAGGTTTGGACCTGTCGGCTGTTAAAGGATACAATCGAGACCCTTGGCCACCTCCTAAAATAATTGAAAGTACTTTGTTGTTAATCATAGGTTATAGAATTAAGGATTGATAAAGGTTGACATATTCTTGAGCAGAATGGTCCCAAGAATGGTCTATTGACATGAGTTTTTTTGAAGTCAGTCTATATTTTTTTTGATCTAAATACAGTGCATTTGCTCGTTCAATCGCATGTACTATTTTTTCCACAGTCACACCATCATGGCAAATACCAAAGCCTTTATTGTCTACATCGATCACCGTATCTTTTAGGCCCCCAATGGCGTTCACTACAGGAATGGTGCCGTAACGTAAGGCATACATTTGATTCAATCCGCAGGGTTCTACTCTGGATGGCATTAGTAAAAAATCTGCACCTGCATATATGAGGTGCGAAAGTTTTTCGTCATACCCTATGAAGGCATTAAAGTTTTTAAGCGATTTCAAGGTTCCTAGTTGAGCTTCCGTTTCTTTGTCTCCAGAACCTAAAAGTAAAATTGCAATGTCATTTTCTTTTAAGGCTTTTTCAAAAACCGCAGGAAACAAATCGGATCCTTTTTCGTGAACGAGTCTTCCAATAAAGGTGAATAGTGGTTTTGAAACATCTAAATCAAATTCGTTACATAGCCATTTTTTGGAGACCCTTTTACCTGAAATTACAGACGTTTTGGAGTAATTTTTATGAAGATAAGGATCGCTTTCGGGATTCCAAACATTCCAATCTATTCCGTTTAAAATCCCAAGACACTTTGTGCTTTCATGATTAAATAAGCTTTCCAGTCCGTTTGCTTTTTGTTTTAATTCTTCCATATAGGAAGGCGAAACCGTTGTCACGCTCCAAGCACATTTGACACCTGCAGCTAAAGAATTTATCGCTCCATCCCAATCCAATAATCCAGTATTTTCAGGATTAAATGAAGGGATTAAGTGCGATTTGTCATGTGAAAACCACCCTTGATATTGGGCATTATGAATCGAAATAACGGTCGGAATGTTTTTTAAAGATTCATATTTGAAGCTCTGAGACATCATAAAAGGGATTAATCCAGTGTGATGGTCGTGGGTGTGTATGAGATTTGGTTTTTGTTTTAAGGAGAGAATCCAGTCGAGAGTTGCAATTTGAAAGGCTAAAAACCGTTCTGTATCATCGCTAGAATAGACATAATCCTTAAACAATAATTCACGGACATCCACGCAAAACAAATCAAATCCTAAGGTGCTATTTTCAAGTTTTAGTATTTTAAAATTGAAGATTGTTTCACCCAATAATAAGGAGTTTTTATAAATCGATTTAAATGAGTTGTTCTGTGAAAAAACAGTGTCGTAATAAGGCATAACAACATTACTGTTCACACCTATTTTTTGTTGATATTTAGGCAATGAACCTACAACATCGGCTAAGCCGCCTACTTTTGCTATCGGATAACACTCCGCACTTATGTGTAAAACATTCATATCTCATAAACTTACAAAATATCATTTCATTTTCACAATAATTCCAGAAACAATTTTTAATTGTCTCATCTATCTAGTATTTCTTTTAAGTTTTAACAAAAAAAGGCAGCCTGAAAAGGCTGCCTTTTTTTGTTAAATTTTTCGTTTTTTTAGTAACGGTAATATTCTGGTTTAAATGGTCCTTCAACCGATACGCCTATATAACTAGCTTGGTCTGATCGAAGATTCGTAAGCTCTACTCCGATTTTTTCAAGGTGTAATTTCGCTACTTTTTCATCTAAATGTTTTGGTAACATATATACTTCGTTACTATAAGCATCTCTATTGGTCCAAAGTTCAATTTGAGCTAATACTTGGTTTGTAAAAGAATTACTCATTACAAAACTTGGGTGCCCAGTAGCACATCCTAAATTAACTAAACGGCCTTCGGCTAAAACAATAATGTCATTTCCGTCAATAGTATATTTATCAACTTGTGCTTTGATTTCAACTTTGCTGTCTCCGTGTGTATCATTTAGCCAAGTCATGTCAATTTCATTATCAAAGTGACCAATGTTACAAACGATTGTTTTGTCTTTCATTGCTTCAAAATGAATGCTTTGAACGATGTCTTTATTACCAGTAGCGGTCACCACAATGTCAGCAGTCGGTAATGCAGTTTCTAGTTTTTTCACTTCAAATCCGTCCATCGCTGCTTGTAGAGCACAAATAGGATCAATTTCTGTGATCGTTACAATACTTCCAGCACCTTGAAAAGATGCGGCGGTTCCTTTACCAACGTCACCATATCCACAAACCACGACTCTTTTTCCTGCGAGCATAATATCAGTGGCACGACGCACAGCATCGACAGCACTTTCTCTACAACCGTATTTGTTATCGAATTTACTTTTAGTCACCGAATCATTAACGTTGATTGCTGGCATTGATAAAGTGCCGTTTTTCATACGTTCATATAAACGGTGTACGCCAGTCGTTGTTTCTTCACTAAGGCCATTAATTCCAGACATTAATTCCGGGTAGTGATCAAAGACTAGGTTGGTTAAATCGCCACCATCATCTAAAATCATATTTAAAGGTTGACGATCTTCTCCAAAAAACAGAGTTTGTTCGATACACCAATCAAATTCTTCTTCGGTTAAACCTTTCCAAGCATACACGGGAATTCCTGCGGCGGCGATTGCTGCTGCGGCCTGATCTTGTGTTGAAAATATATTACAAGAACTCCATGTAACATCCGCTCCTAGTGCGATCAAAGTTTCAATTAAAACAGCGGTTTGTATGGTCATGTGTAAACAACCTGCAATTCGAGCACCCTTAAGAGGTTGGCTGTCTTTGTATTCTTCACGAAGACTCATTAGGCCTGGCATTTCTGCTTCAGCAAGTTCAATTTCTTTGCGTCCCCAATCAGCAAGAGACAGGTCTTTTACTTTGTAAGGTACGTAAGGGATGGTTTTTACGTTCATAAGATTGTTTTTAAACACAGTTTTTAGAGAATAATTTTCTAAAATAATGTATTTTCGTTTTTTATTTAATTTTACATTGCAAAGATAACTATTAACTTTTTAAAAATTAAATGCCACTTTACAAATCACTCGATTTAAACTCACAAACTATTGTTAAAATATGGAAGATTTCTGAGTCTAAGGAATTTTTTATGAATCAAATAGTTCTAAACCCTGAAAGTTTGGAACGTGTTAACGGGATGAAAAGTGAGTTGCATCAGCGCGGATTTTTGAGTGTTCGAATGCTGTTGTCTGAATTTGGATATACGGATGAAGATTTGGTTTATGATTCATTTAGAAAGCCACATTTAAAAGATGGTAAGCATATCTCTATTACACATTCTTACAATTTTTCAGCGGTTGTAGTCAGCTCCAAAGAAGTGGGGGTGGATATTGAAAAACAACGTGAAAAAATCACCAAGATTGCAACTAAATTTATAGGTTTTGAAGACTCTTATTTGAAAGAGAATGACTCCAAACTAATTCAAAAACTAACACGAATATGGTGTATTAAAGAATCCCTCTACAAATTATATGCCACCCCAGGAATGGTTTTTAAGAAGCATTTTTTGGTAGTGCCATTCGGAACAGAATCGAACAGTACAACCGCTTGGATTATTCACAATAATAATAGGTTAAAATTTAAAGCTATATTCATGGAGTTTGAAGGCTTTGGATGTGCGATTGTAGGGCCTAATTTGTAATATAATTTTAAATGAACCGAGCATCATACAAAAAGGATAGCTCTTCGAATGAAAGAAAAATAAAAACTCATGAACATCTCTGTAGAATTCACACTTATGCCACTACAAACCGATTTTGAATCTCCAATCATTGATTTCATCATACGATTACGAGCATCAGAATTTACGGTTATAGAAAATCCATTAAGTACACAAATTTATGGGGAATATGATGCATTAATGCTATTTTTGTCTCCGACTATAAGAATGTCATTCGATAATACAGACCATGTCGTTTTAAATATGAAACGAGCATGTTCGGAATTTTATCACCCATGGAAAATGATTAATAGCGAACAGCATGTGGCCGATAAAAAACAATAAATAGAAACACATGAAAATTGTAAAGAGCGATCGCAGCGATTATGAACCAAATTTTTAATTTTTTATTTGAACAATACAGTACGTACGATTCTTTGGATGTTTTTCTAGAGATTGTCGCTGTAGCGTTTGGGTTTGCATCGGTTTGGTATTCTAAGCAGAATAATATTTTGGTATTTCCAACGGGAATCATTAGCACTTCTATTTTCGTGTATTTGTTGTTTAAATGGCAGCTAATTGGAGATATGATGATTAACGGTTATTATTTTATAATGAGCCTGTATGGCTGGTATATTTGGACTCGAAAAGTAGATGGAAACCATGTAACTCCAATTTCAAAAACGACTAAAAAAGAACAGTTTACGGGAGTTATTATTTTTGGAGCAGCGTTATTATTAGTGTATCTTGTTTATCAGTTTTTTGATATGTGGACGAATTGGGTGGCTTATGTCGATACCTTCACAACAGCTTTGTTTTTTGTGGGAATGTGGTTAATGGCCAAACGTAAGATAGAAAATTGGTACTTTTGGATCATTGCAGATGTCATATCAGTGCCGTTATATTTTTATAAAGGATTTACATTTACGAGTATACAATATTTTGGGTTTACAATTTTAGCAATATTTGGATTTTTAGCATGGAACAAGCACTTGAACAACAGCCGTCTAGCTGTATAAAAGTAGTATTATTTGGCCCTGAGTCGACGGGAAAAACGACGTTATCGAAAGATTTAGCGGCCTATTTTGGCACGGACTGGGTCCCTGAATATGCCAGGGAACATCTTCAAAAAAAATGGGATCATGAGCAAAAAACTTGTGAAGCCAAAGACTTGATGCCAATTGCGGTAGGACAAATGCGATTGGAAAATGAAAGTGCCCTCAAAACAGATGAAATATTGTTCTGTGACACCAATCTTTTGGAAACTAAAGTGTATTCTGAAGTCTATTATGATGGGTACTGTGATCCAGTTATCGATCATTATGCTAAAACACACACCTATGATTTATACTTTTTATGCGATATTGACGTTCCATGGGAGGCAGATGATTTAAGAGACAAGCCCAATGATCGAAAAAAAATGTTTTCGGCCTTTGAAGGTGCCTTGCAAGCTTTAGAACTTCCTTATGTAATTTTAAGTGGTTCTAAAACAGAACGATTAAAAAATGCTGTTAACTATATTAACCAACTTTTAATTCCACAAATTTGAATTTTTCACATTCCGATATTGAACACATAGAAAGCTTAGGCTTAAGCCTTGAAATTGTTAAGAAACAAATTAAAACTTACAAAGGGTCTCAAAATTACATTAATTTGAGTGCATCCGCTACGATAGGAAATGGAATCTTAAAACTTTCTGAGTCCGAATTGAACGATTTTGTCAACTATTATGATGAAGAAAAAGGAGCACTCAAAGTTGTCAAGTTTACGCCTGCTTCAGGAGCAGCCTCTCGAATGTTTAAGTTGTTACACGAGTTTTTATCTCAATATGAGCCTCAAAAAGAAACAATCAATTCATATATAAATAAAAATAAATCGGTAGAGTTGTTTTTATTTTTTGTCACGATCGAAAAACTGCCATTTCACGACGATGTCGTGGATAAAATGCAAATCGCAATGCCAGATTATGATCTACTTACTTTGGATCAAAGACGGCTTCTGTTTGTGAAAAGTATCTTAGAAGAAGACTATCTAAACTATTTAAATATCCCCAAAGGTTTATTGCCTTTTCATCAGTACAAAAACCATACGTCTACGGCTTTTGAAGAGCATTTGTTTGAAGCAGAGAAATATGCTTCAATTGATGGTAAGGCACAACTACAGTTTACGGTTTCAAAAGCGCATTTAAAACAATTTGAAACAAAATGGGCGTCTATTCAGCGCATTGTAGAGTCGAAAACGAACACCAAATTTGAACTTTCGTTTTCGTATCAAGAATCCAACACCAATGTATTGGCGGTTGATCTAAAAAATCAGCCGTATAGGTTAAATGAAAAACTATTTTTCAGACCCTCTGGACACGGCGCATTGATACAAAACTTAAACCACATCGATGCAGACATTATTTTCGTTAAAAACATAGACAATGTTGTGGTCGACAAATACTTAGACCAAATTGCGCGCTATAAAAAAGCACTTGCAGGGGTGCTTCTAAAGCTACAGTTTCAGGTGTTTAAATATGCAAAAATTCTTGAGTCTAGTGAGATTTCAGAAGTTCAAATATTAGAAATCGTAGATTTTTTAACTCAACAATTAAACATTCGTATCAGTTCAGAATTTGATAAATACGCTTACAAATACCAGATTGATTACTTAAAATCAAAAATTAATCGTCCGATCCGTATCTGTGGGATGGTAGAAAACGAAGGCGAGCCTGGCGGAGGTCCATTTTGGGTTAAAGCCGAAAACGGCGAAATATCCTTACAAATAGTTGAAGCTTCTCAGGTGAATCAAAAACTAAGTCGTCAGAAAACTATTTTGATGAATGCCACTCATTTTAATCCAGTTGATATTGTTTGTGGTATTAAAAATTACAAAGGAGAAACCTATGATTTAAAACAATTCATAGATCCAAAAACGTATTTTATTACCACAAAAACAAAGTACGGGAAACAACTAAAAACATTAGAAAAACCGGGTTTATGGAATGGTAGCATGGCGCATTGGAATACGGTTTTTGTTGAGGTTCCAGTTATTACATTCAACCCTGTTAAAACGGTTAATGATCTTTTGAAATTTACGCATCAAGCAAAATAATTTCAAAAAATCTTTTCAATTTTTGAAATCTAAACTATATTTGCACTGTTCTCAAAAAAGGGGTGCCGATATCGGCTGAGATCATACCCATTGAACCTAGAACAGGTAATGCTGTTTAGGGATGTGAGTTTCAATTAAAATTAATTTTAATTGAAGTTTTAATGAAGCAGTTGCTTCAATAATTATATTAATCAATTTACAAAGAATAATGACCTCTTTTTATTCGATATTATTTTTATCGTATGAAAAAATCTACGCTATTATCTGCTTTCTTACTAGTCACATTAGTGATGGATGCGCAACAGAATCAAGTCAGAATTGACTCCACTCAAACACAAACCCTAGAAGAGGTTTTGGTTCAGTCGGTTCGAGTAAAATCAAACGCACCAATTACGCATTCTAACCTTACTAAGACTCAATTAGAACCTCGAAATCTGGGACAGGATCTTCCTATTTTATTAAATTATTTACCCTCGGTTGTGACCACCAGTGATGCCGGAGCTGGCATTGGATACACTGGGATTAGAGTTCGCGGGGTCAGTCCTTTATCCACCAACATTACTATTAATGGAATCCCATATACGGATGCAGAATCCTTAGGCACCTTTTGGGTTAATTTACCAGACTTCACCTCTTCAGTAGAAAGTTTGCAACTTCAAAGAGGGGTTGGGACGTCTACAAACGGTTCTGGCGCTTTTGGAGCCAGTATTAACATTTTGACAGACGCCACTTCAAAAAAGCCATCTGCTGAAATCTCAAACTCTTTTGGGAGTTATAATACCAGGCGTCATGCCGTTAAATTCAGTACTGGAAAAATCAATGACGTTTTTGAAGTTTCAGGGCGTTTGTCTCAAATTAATTCTGACGGCTATGTAGATCGTGCTTTTTCAGATCTGAAATCCTATTTTTTACAAGGGACTTACAACAACAATGGGACGCTTATTAAAGCATTGGTTTTTGGGGGTCATGAAAAAACCTATCAGGCTTGGGAGGGCTTGACTCAAGAACAAATGGACGAAAATCGTCGTCAAAACCCATATACTTTTGAAAATGAAATTGACAACTATAAACAAGCTCATTACCAACTTCATTGGAATCAAAAATTCAATCAAAAATGGTCCACGAACTTAGGGTTGAATTACACTTTTGGACGTGGCTATTTTGAGCAATATAGAACGGACGATGCGGTTGCTACTTATGGCGGAATTGTAGAGGCTACGGGGATTGATTTCTATGGAACTGATATTACCGATTTAATTAGAAGACGCTGGTTAGACAATGATTTCTATGTTATCAATGCGACTGCAAATTATAGAAACTCAAACCTTGATCTTATATTTGGAGGGTCTTATAGCACGTATGATGGTGACCATTTCGGAGAAGTGATTTGGGCAAGACAATTTGCAAAAAATGCGTCCATTAGAGATCAATATTATTTTGGGAATGGTCAAAAAACAGACTTTAGCGTATTTGCAAAAGCAACCTATACCCTGAATTCTAAAATTGATATTTTTGGAGATTTGCAACTTAGAAATATTGGTTATAAAACGTCAGGGCTTACTTCTGATTTAGTAAATATGTTGATTGATGAATCCTACAGTTTTTTCAATCCTAAAGTGGGAGTGTCTTACCAATTGGCTACCTATTCCAATCTGTATGCGTCCTATGCAAGAGCGAATAGAGAACCAAGTCGTGGAGATTTTGAAAGCAATCCGGACGTCAAGGCAGAACAGTTAAATGATTTTGAAATGGGGTGGCGTTACAGTAAAAACAAATTGATGTTAAATATCAACTCCTATTATATGCAATATAATGAACAACTCATTTTAACAGGAGCCTTAGATGACGTAGGAGCCCCCGTTAGAACCAACAGTGGCGATAGCTATAGACTTGGTCTAGAGATAGAAGCTGCGTATGCTATTTCTGATAAATTCACAGTTCAACCAGCATTAACATTAAGCTCAAATAAAAACAAGCAAACCTATGCTCAAGTGGATGGTGATTTAAAAGATTTTGGAACTACAAATATTTCTTTCTCTCCAGAAATTGTGGCTTCAAATGCGTTTGTTTATAGTCCATTAAAGAGTTTGAGTTTGAATCTTTTAACCAAATTTGTAGGGGAACAGTTCATGGGGAATACCGACACAGCGACTTCAAAACTAGAGAGTTATTTTGTAAATGATTTCAATGTGTCTTATAAGTGGAATCCAAAATCAGTCTTTACCTCGGTAGTAGTTTCGGGGCTCATAAATAATATCTTTGATGAAAAATACGTCTCTAATGGCTATTACTACACCTATGATGATGATTGGTCAGTCCCTGGTCAATTAACAACAATTGAAGGGGCAGGGTATTATCCACAAGCCACCAGAAATTTCTTAGTTGGATTGACTTTGAAGTTTTAGAAAAATTAAATCTATGGATGATCAAAAGCGTGCTTCGGTGCGCTTTTTTTAGTTGGATATAAAAAGTGTGTTACCACTACTTTCTACAAAATAAGCTTTGAGTCCACAGCGTAATGAACTATCTCTTAGCGGTTGACCTGTAGTTAAGCTGTATGTATTGGCGTCGGAACACCCACAAACGCCTTCAACTCCGCTAATGGAAAGTATCGAACAATCGTTGAAAATATGATTCGGATCTGCTGCATCAAAGGCAACATAGCCGATGCCTGTATTATTAACGATAATCCCGCCGTTACCTGCGTTAGGAACATAAACTGGATTGTTAGGAAATGTTAATTGATTATACTGTGAAAGATTAAGATTTAGGGACGTGATGACATTAATATTGACCAAAAAATTACACGCTGAATCGGAATTGTTACTTTTTGAACACCCGCTGCAAATCAAGATTAGGATACTGTATAATTTTAATTTTTTAAGGTTCTTTTTCTTAGATTGATACTTCATATTAGTAACGCCGTTTTTTTGTATTATTTTCCTTCACAAATTACGACAAAAATCACAATACGATAAATATTTTGTATATTTGTAAGGCAATCTCGTGAGAACGAGATTTTTGCGTTTAGTTTTAAATTCTGTTTTAGACTATTCAAAAACCTAAATGAACGACGACTTTAAAAATTATCAGTTATGAGTAATGTGTCTTACTACACGGCCGAAGGATTAAAAAAATTAAGAAATGAGTTAAAACAACTCAGAGACGTAGAACGCATTAAAGCGTCGCGTGCCATTGCCGAAGCCAGAGATAAAGGCGATTTAAGTGAAAACGCGGAATACGATGCAGCTAAAGAAGCACAAGGCATGTTAGAAATGCGTATTGCAAAACTCGAAGATACCCTTGCAGGAGCACGGCTTATTGACGAATCTCAACTCGATTCTTCCAAAGCGTTAGTGTTGTCCAAAGTGAAAATAAAAAATCAGTCCAATGGTATGGAACTGGACTATCTCCTTGTTGCTGATGGCGAAGCAGATTTAGCTGCCGGAAAAATTTCAGTAAATTCCCCAATCGGAAAAGGACTGCTAGGAAAAAGCGTTGGAGATATTGCCGAAATACAAGTGCCTAACGGGACTATTAATTTTGAAATCATGAATATTTCTAGGTAAATTAATTCTTAACTTCAAGCAATGAGTTCGATTTTCACTAAAATTGTAAATAAAGAAATACCTTGTTATAAGGTAGCAGAAACGAACGACTTTTTAGCATTTTTAGATGTCAATCCGAATGCGAAAGGGCATACGCTTTGTATTCCCAAAAAAGAAGTCAATAAGATTTTTGATTTAGATTCGTCTACTTATATAGCTTTAATGGCGTTTTCAAGAACGGTGGCCATTGCCCTCGAAAAAGCGGTCGACTGTAAACGTATCGGGATGACCGTTATTGGGCTCGAAGTGCCTCATGTGCATGTGCATTTAATTCCTTTAAACGCTATGGACGATGCTCAATTTATTAAAAAAGAAGTAGTGACTCCAGAAGAATTTCAAGCCATCGCTCGCAAAATCAGTTCGTTCTTATAGTCGGTTTAAACGCATTCGAATGGTCGTCCCTCCTCCAATTTCAGACTGAAGCACTTTAATTTTACCTTTGTGGTATTCTTCAATAATTCGTTTCGTGAGAGACAGTCCTAGCCCCCAGCCACGTTTTTTAGAGGTAAAACCAGTTTCAAAAATTCTATTAAATAGTTTTTTTGAAAGCCCTTTTCCTGTGTCTCGAACGTCTATCAAAACAAACGCATCCGAAGCGCCTATAGATATTTCAATATGACCTTCGCCTTTCATGGCATCGATTCCATTTTTGACTAAGTTTTCAATGGCCCAACTGAATAATTCTGGGTTAAGCGCTGCCAAGAGATGTTCTTCTGGTGCATTCATTTTAAAGGTGATTAATTTACTGCTTCGAGCTTCTAAATAGTCAAAGGATTCTTTAGTTGCCGATACGAGATTGGTGGTCTTTAGTAATGGAACAGAGCCAATCTTACTAAAGCGTTCAGTAATGGTTTCTAGGCGATGAATGTCTTTTTCAATCTCAGAAATATAACTAGGGTTTACAGATTCTGTTTTTAAGAGTTCAGTCCACCCAATAAGCGAGGAAAGTGGTGTTCCAATTTGGTGTGCAGTTTCTTTAGCTATCCCTGTCCAAAGCTTGTTTTGAGAAGCAGTTCGAGAACTCTTATAGAAAAAATAAACGACGGCACTAAACAATAAAAAAATCAAAACAAGAGCTAAAGGATAATACTTGAGTTTGTTTAATAAATCTGAATTCCCATAGTACATTGTTGACAGGACTTTACCTTCATATACGACTGGAATAGGCGTATTTTCTTCACTAAATTTTACAGTTAAATTTTTAAGATAGACTTGATTATTTTTAGCAAGTTTTTTGATGTTTTTAGATTGAAAATTTCCATCAGAATCTTCAATAATCATTGGGGTTGTGGTGTTACTTTGAATGATCTTCAGAGGAAAATCGCTGATATCTCCCTTAAGGTCAATCATTTTTCCAAGTTCCATTTGCGCCTGAGAGAAGTTTTCCATCTTTATGCGTTCTTCCTCTTTAAATTTTTGAAAAAAGCGATAGGTGTTCCATAAAATCAATGAAATAATCAAGAATGAAATGACAATCGCTACCCAGCGTAGAAAATGTTGTTTTGAGTAATTTTTCATTGGTTTGTTTTATTCAATTTTAAATATAATGTATTTATGGTAAATTTATTGCTTTATATTATTGCTTTCTCCTTTTAGTTGGGATCTTAATTTGTTAAATTTGTATATATTTATAAAAAGCATTACATTAATTGACATTATTAAAAACAAAATTGAATTTACGAAAATGGAAGTACAAGGAAAAATTAAGCTTATAGGCGAAACACAATCTATTGGGTCAAATGGATTTAGAAAGCGTGAATTGGTTGTTACTACAGACGAACAATATCCACAACACGTTTTAGTAGAATTTGTTCAAGATAAAACAGATTTGCTAAACAATTTTCAAGTTGGACAACAGATTAAAGTTGGAATTAACTTACGCGGTAGAGAGTGGATAAACCCACAAGGAGAAGCCAAGTATTTTAATGCGATACAAGGTTGGAGAATTGAGAATTTACAACAAGCTCAAGCTCCTGCAAATGCTGCACCAGTAGCGCCCGCACAAGCTTTTGAACCAGCAACGGATTTAACAGCGGATGAACCGAATGATTTACCGTTTTAACAAACGTTAAAACAATAGACGCTTCAAAATAAAAAAGTAATGAGGTGGCTAAACAAAACCATTGAATTTCCACCACTAACTGAGGCAAACCCAGAAGGACTTTTGGCAGTTGGTGGTGATTTATCACCAGAGCGGGTTTTGTATGCATATCAAAATGGAATTTTCCCTTGGTATGAACTAGATCAACCGCTGTTGTGGTGGGCGCCAGACCCTCGTTTTGTGTTATATACCAATAAACTAAAAATTTCAAAAAGCACCAAGCAAGTTTTGAGAAATCAATCTTTTGAGGTCACTGTAAATAAAAGCTTTAGAGATGTGATTGAAGCCTGCGCCAATGTCAAAAGAGTCGCTCAATCTGGTACGTGGATCACTGACAGTATGATTGATACGTATTGTGAGTTACATCGTAGAGGAATTGCCAAGTCTGTGGAAGTATGGCAAAACAATAAATTAGTAGGAGGCTTATACGGAGTTGAGCTTGATGACACAATATTTTGCGGCGAAAGTATGTTTAGCTACGTAAGCAATGCGAGTAAAATTGGGTTTATAAATTTAATTCAAAACTCGAAGTATAAACTTATAGATTGTCAAGTGCATACTGATTATTTGGAAAGTTTAGGTGCAGAACACATTTCAAGATCGAGTTTTATGCAAGAACTACAGTACTTAAAACATTAATTTAATTGATATAAGATTTAGTAAAAAAACAAGCCTATGCTCACCAAAGAAGATTTCGAATCATATTCTGAAATAGAATCATTTAAAAACTTACTAGATTCTAAAATTAGTAATAAAAATTATGATTCGTTAATTAAAACCATTGACTATGAGTCCGAACTTTTAAAGCTTCAAGCCGAACTAGTAGACCTACAACAGTGGACCGCCAAACACAAAAAACGTGTATGTGTACTTTTTGAAGGTCGGGATGCGGCTGGTAAAGGGGGGGCGATTCGCCGTTTTACCGAACATCTAAATCCAAGATCCATGCGTGTAGTAGCGCTCACAAAGCCCACAGAAATCGAAAAAGGACAATGGTATTTTAGACGTTATATCAAAGAATTACCAGAGCCTGGCGAACTTGTGTTTTTTGACCGAAGTTGGTATAACCGAGCGGTTGTAGAGCCTGTAATGGATTTCTGTACCGATGAAGAATATAATAAGTTTATGGTTCAAGTTCCTGAATTTGAACATATGCTTTATGAAGATGGTGTGATCATTATCAAGTTTTGGTTTTCAATTTCAAAAGAAGAACAAGAAAAACGATTCAATTCTAGGTTAAAAAACCCGCTTAAGCAATGGAAATTTAGTCCTGTCGACAAAGAAGGGCAAATAAGATGGGATAAGTACACCTTTTATAAAGAACAAATGTTTAGTAAAACCCACAACTCATTTAGCCCTTGGATTATTATTAAAACAAACAGTAAAAAACAAGCGCGTTTAGAGAGTATTCGATACGTATTATCGCGTTTTGATTACGATCGAAAAGGGAGTTCAAAGACCACGGTGCTTCCAGATCCAAATATTGTACAGCGGTATCATAGAATGATCAATCAAATCGATTAATTATGGAGAAATTTACAGCCAAAAACTTAAAAAACCTCAATAGTAAACGCGGTCTTCAATTGTTGTTAAGTGACAAGGATATGACGGTTTCAAAAGCATTAAGGATACTAAATCACGAGTCAAAATTAGAGCGTTTACAAGAAGAGTTGATTAAACTTCAACAATGGGTGGAGGCAAACGGAGAGAAATTAGTTGTAATTTTTGAAGGTCGAGATGCTGCCGGAAAAGGGGGGGCAATTCGACGTGTGACCCAACACTTAAACCCGAGGGAATTAAATGTGGTCGCACTTCCAAAGCCCACAGATGAAGAGAAAAATCAATGGTACTTTCAGCGTTATGTGAAAAACTTACCTCGAAATGGTCAAATTACGTTTTTTGATCGAAGTTGGTATAACCGTGCTGTGGTGGAGCCAGTTAATGGATTTTGCACCAAAAAAGAGTACGAAACCTTTATGAATCAAGTGAATGAATTCGAGAAAATGATCATTGATTCGGGGGTTCGAATCGTGAAGTTTTATTTCTCTATTTCTAAAGATGAACAATCACGACGTTTTGAAGATATCAAGACAAGCCCTGTTAAAAAATGGAAATTCAGTAAAGTAGACCAAACGGCCTTGGAGTTATGGGACGACTATACGGAGTATAAAACTAAAATGTTTGATAAAACGAATACTGAAATTGCCCCTTGGATAATCATTAGAGCCAATAAAAAAAGTAGAGCACGCGTAGAAGTTATAGAGAAGCTATTGGAGTTAGTCCCTTACAAAGATTAAACTTCATTATATCTAAAACACTGTATTTCGTGGTCGTTCACCATCCCAGTAGCCTGCATATGCGCATAGACAACGGTGCTGCCAACAAATTTAAATCCACGACCTTTCAGGTCCTTACTTATTTGATCACTCAAAGGCGTATTAGGGGGTGCATTTTTATAATCACTGACCTTATTTTTTATTGGTTTCCCGTTGGTAAACCCCCAAATATAATGACTAAAACTCCCAAACTCTTTTTGAACTTCAAGAAAGGCTTGCGCATTTGAAATCGCTGCTTTGATTTTTAATTTATTTCGAACGATCCCTTTGTCGATAAGTAATGAGTCAAATTTTGTAGAATCGTAATTTGCAATTTTTGTATAATCAAAACCATCAAAGGCATTTCTGAAATTTTCGCGTTTCCGTAAAATTGTGATCCAACTCAGCCCCGCCTGAAAGGTTTCTAAAATTAAAAACTCAAACAATGTCAGATCATTATATACTGGAACTCCCCACTCAAGATCATGGTAGGCCTCATAAAGAGAGTCTCCCACACACCATCCGCAACGTTTTTGTTGATGTTCCATGGTTTAAAGTTATAAAAAACTCATTTCTAAAAAGAAGGAAATGCTAATTAATTTTTCTTGTTCTCTAAATCCAAAGCTTTTTTCTGTGAATTCAATACCAATTAATGCAGAATTCTGTTGTTGATCATCAAGCACTTCGACCCCCAATCCAACCTTGTAAAGTGATCCTGTTTCAAAGCTGTGCCCCACCCCCAAAAGGCGCCCATAACTAGATCGTAAAAATACATTTTCGTCCTTTTGCACCACGTTGTATCGGAAACTTAAATGTAAAGGCATAAACATTAAACCTGATTCTGAATGCCAATCGTACTCCAAGTTAACGCCAAGAGAACTTCTGGGGTCAAATTTATATCCAATCGTATTGTTTAAGAAAAAGGCATTAAATCTTAAAAACGGCTCACTGTCGTCGTCATCTCCAACAACATTGTCTTCATTTATAGTAAGGGTCGTTGCGAATCCCAGCTTATAAAACAAGCCAAATTTTTCAGTAGATTCTTGAGAAGATAAGTTGAGAGATGCCAGTAAAATGGCAAGGGATACAATAATTTTCATGCGTTCGTTTTATGGTTAATTTTAAAAGGATCGTTAGCTTAACTTTGAAATGAAATCATCGATAGAAATGGCAGATTCAACAGAGAAATCTCCAATTTTTGTACGTCGAAGTGCTGTTAAATGCGCGCCTGACTCCAGTGCCTTCCCAAAGTCATGTGCCAAGGAGCGTATGTAGGTGCCTTTACTACATGTAATGCTGAAGTCAACCGCAGATCCGTCGATATTAGTGATTTTAAATTCTTGAACGGTCACTTTTCGAGAGTCAATTTTTACAGTCTGACCAGCGCGTGCAAATTCATACAAGCGTTTCCCGTCTTTTTTTAAAGCAGAAAAAATAGGCGGATACTGATCGATTTCCCCTGTAAATTTAGTGGTGGTTTGATGAATCAATTCGGGGGTAATATGGGTGGTTGGGTACGTTTGATCTATTTCGGTTTCAAGATCATAGGAAGGGGTGCTACTGCCTAAAACAAAAGTACCGGTATACGTTTTAATCTGCCCTTGAAAGGTGTCAATCTGCTTCGTCATTTTGCCAGTACAGATGATTAAGAGTCCTGTAGCTAAGGGGTCCAATGTTCCTGCATGACCCACTTTTATTTTTTTTAGACTAAAGGCTTGTCGAATATGCCATCGCAACTTATTGACCACTTGAAAAGAAGTCCATTCCAAAGGCTTATCAACCAACAAAACCTGTCCGTCTAAATAATCTTGAGCAGTTTTCATCTTCAATTAAAGGGTTATGATGATGGCTAAAACACCTACGGTTAAACAGTAATAGGCAAAATATTTTAGTTGACTATTTTTAACCAATCGGATCATGAGTGTGCAGGCAAAAAGACCTGCCACAAAGGCCGCCAAAAATCCAGCCGATAAGCTGCTGAAATTCGCGGCACTATAGCTCAAATCACCACTAAGAATGTCTTTAGCGATTTTTCCAAAAATTAGAGGGATTACCATCAAAAATGAAAACCGTGCTGCTTTTGATTTGTCATTGCCAAGTAATACAGACGTTGAAATTGTAGCCCCCGAACGCGAAATCCCAGGAAGCATTGCAATTGCTTGCGCAACTCCTATGATGAGTGCATCCCAAAAACTCACTTTTTTTGTAGTTTTTTTAGCCCGATCTGCCAAAAACAATAACAAAGCTGTTACAATCAACATAGCACCAACAAGAAGAATATTATTCCCAAAAAGGGCTTCTAGCTCCTCCTCAAATAAAATCCCAACAAACCCAGCTGGCAGCATTGAAATCATTATTTTGACAATAAATTGGGTTTCATCATTCCATTTGAACTTGAAAAATGCGCTAATTATTGAAGCAATATCTTTTCTAAAGATGACTAAGGTGCTTAAAGCAGTTGCAAAGTGCAGCACTACGGTAAAGATTAAGCTGTCTTCTGGAATGGAATTATCGCCCAGAAGTACTTTACCAATTTCCAAGTGTCCACTCGAAGATACAGGAAGAAACTCGGTTAGTCCTTGGATGATGCCGAGTAAAATGCTATCAAAAATATCCATTTATTTTTTGAAATTTTTAAGGATCGCATAAATCTGAATTCCAAACCCAATCAAAATAAGGGTAGGAGCAACTCGGATTCTTCGGATGTTAAATATTTCAGGATTAAACACATTTGGATCGTCAGAACCTCCGCCTGACATTAGGATGAAACCCAAGGCTATTAGTCCTAAACCAATAAACATCCATTTGTAATTTTGTGTTCCAAAAATAAAATTAGACTTCGTGTTTTCTTTTTGTTTTTGTTTTCCCATAATTAATTAAATTTTTCAATTAAACTTAAGTGTGTTTTAAAATCCTGTAGTAATTGGGTCTGTTGTTAATAGAGCTGATCTGTTTTTAGGTTTAAAAAGCGTTGAGTTGCAAAAAAAGTACTCCACCAAGTAATGAAAATCCCCACCATAAAAACAACAGAAAACAAGATTCCAATTGAGAGTTGGTTCTGAGTCAATTCAAATTCGGGAAACGATTTATCTACATAAAACAAGACAACACCGATGCCTAGGATTGCCATAAGTGACCCGATAATTCCAAGTCGAATACTTCGCCAAATAAAAGGTCTGCGAATGAATTTTTTGGTCGCGCCTACCATTTGCATCGTCTTGATCGTAAAACGCTTTGAATGGACCGCCAATCTTATGGAGCTGTTTATTAAAAGAACTGCGATGGCCGTAAAAATTCCACTAATAATTAAAACCCATAAGCTGAGTCGTTTCACATTGCTATTCATTAGTGAGACCAAGTCTTTGTCGTATTTGATGTCTTCTACAAAATTTTTTTTCAAGGTGCTTTCAGAAATACTATCGAGGCGTCGCGCCGTGACATACTCGGCTTTAAGGTTCACTTCAATAGAGTTTTTTAAAGGATTATAGCCCACATCATTTAAAAAGTCTTCGCCATATTCAAGTTTCATGAAATCGGCAGCGGATTCTTTAGAAATAAATTTGGTTTGCTTTACATAGTTTGAGAACGCTAAGCTTTTTTCAAGCTGTTTAATTTCAACGTCTTTTGAAGTGTCTTCTAAGTAAATCGTAAGAACGACTTGTTCTTTAAAGTTGTCCGAAACAGACTTGGCATTGAGAACCAGCAACCCTAATAGACCCAATAAAAATAGGACTAAAGCAATGCTAATGACGACCGAAAAATAGGACGAAATTAAGCGGCGTTTTTGATGTTTTTCGTAAGATGAGCTCATTACAATTTTCTTTCAAGTGTAAAAGTATAAAAAAACTTACTTAAAAGGCTAGTTTTTCCCTTAAAACAAATTAACAGTTCCTTGTCATGCTGTTTCATGAAGCATAGTTTTTTTCTTGCTAAATAAACCGTAAATTTGCCCCTGTTAATGACGTTAATATGATGTACAATTTCAATGAAATTGAAGCCAAATGGCAAAAATACTGGGCAGAACAACAAACGTTCAAAGCCGAAAATAATTCAACCAAACCTAAATACTATGTTTTGGATATGTTTCCTTACCCAAGTGGTGCAGGGCTCCATGTCGGGCATCCATTAGGGTATATTGCGTCCGATATTTATGCACGCTACAAACGCCATAAGGGGTTTAATGTATTGCATCCGCAAGGTTATGATAGTTTTGGATTACCGGCAGAACAGTATGCCATTCAAACGGGGCAACACCCAGCAATTACAACCGAGGCCAATATAAAAACCTATCGAAGACAGCTCGATCAAATGGGGTTTTCATTTGATTGGTCTCGAGAAGTTCGTACGTCATCACCAGAGTATTATAAATGGACCCAATGGATTTTTATCCAATTATTTAATTCTTATTATAACAATTCTTTAAACAAAGCCGAGTCGATTGATGCTCTTGTTGATGTGTTTTCACTAGAAGGAAATTCAAATGTAGATGCGGTTTGTGATGATGCAATACCAGTGTTTACTGCCGATGAATGGAACTCATTTTCGAGCGTTCGCCAACAACAATTATTACTACAATACCGACTCACATACCTAGCAGAAACAGAAGTAAACTGGTGTCCAGAACTGGGAACCGTATTAGCAAATGATGAAATTGTTAATGGTGTTTCTGAACGCGGGGGGTATCCCGTAACTCGAAAAAAAATGACCCAATGGAGCATGCGCATCTCCGCCTATGCCGAGCGTCTTTTACAAGGGCTTCATACCATAGATTGGACAGATGCCTTGAAAGAGAGTCAGCGTAATTGGATTGGTAAATCCGTGGGGGCTACTGTGGTGTTTGATCTAAAAGATCATGCTTCAACGATTGAAGTCTTCACGACCCGTCCCGATACTGTTTTTGGTGTGTCTTTTATGACCCTTGCCCCCGAGCATGAATTGGTCAATCAGATTACAACGCCTGCACAAAAACCGGCGGTGGACGCCTATGTGTTAGCGACTGCAAAACGCAGCGAACGCGAACGAATGGCCGATGTGAAAACAATTTCCGGCGTGTTTACGGGCGCTTATGCCGAGCATCCATTTACAAAACAAGCCGTTCCGGTTTGGATTGGAGATTATGTTTTGGCTGGATACGGAACCGGTGCTGTGATGGCAGTACCCTGTGGCGACCAGCGTGATTATGATTTTGCAAAACATTTTAATATAGAGATTCCAAATATTTTTGAAGGGGTCGATATCAGCGCTGAAGCATTTACAGATAAAGGAACGACTATCATTGCGAACAGCGATTTCTTAACAGGTCTAGAATACAAAGAGGCTTCCAAGCAAGCTATTGACGCTTTAGAAGCCAAAAATCATGGTTTGGGAAAAATCAATTACCGACTTCGTGATGCGGTGTTCTCGCGACAGCGGTATTGGGGCGAACCCTTTCCGGTGTATTATATTAATGGGTTGCCACAAATGATTGCGGCAGAACATTTGCCAATTAGTTTGCCCGATGTTGAAAAATATTTACCAACCGAAGAAGGCGAGCCGCCATTAGGTCGTGCAGAAGTTTGGGCGTGGGATACCACCCTGAATGCGGTTGTAGAAAACCATAAAATAGACCACAAAACAATATTTCCATTAGAACTCAATACCATGCCAGGCTGGGCGGGGAGTTCTTGGTATTTTAACAGATACATGGACGCACATAATACAACCGAATTTGCAAGTACGGAAGCCTTAAATTACTGGAAAGAAGTCGATTTATATATTGGTGGGAGTGAGCATGCAACGGGGCATTTGCTCTATGCACGCTTCTGGCAAAAATTTCTCTTTGATTTGGGAGTGGTTCCTGTGGATGAGTTTGCCAAAAAACTCATTAATCAGGGAATGATTTTGGGGAACAGTGCGTTTGGTTATGGTTTTGGCCCAGGCTTTTCTTATGAAAAACCTTCAGATTTGACAGATTCATTGAAATGTGGTATTAAAATAAAAAAGTATGTTATTCCTAAGCTATCATATGATAAGGGAATTAACGGAGAACTAGATTCTACAACAGAGACTATTGTAAATAATATTATTGAAGAGTATAAGTCCAAAGGATTTAAAGTGAAATATGTAGGAGATGAATTTAGCGGAACTTTTACTCCATTTAGAATAAGTCTTGATCATTTAAAAGGGGTTACAGATTTTTTAGATATAGAAAGTTTAAAACAAGACAGTTTATTTAGTTTTATAAAAGACGCTGATTTTGTTTTAAATGAAAATAATGAATATGTTACCCACCGCGAAGTCGAAAAAATGTCTAAATCCAAATACAATGTCGTCAATCCCGATGATATTGTTTCAGATTACGGTGCTGATAGTTTACGACTTTACGAAATGTTTTTAGGGCCACTAGAACAATACAAGCCTTGGAACACTTCTGGAATTACAGGCGTTCATAATTTCCTTAAAAAATTATGGAAACTATATGTCAGTGAAGACGGGTCTAAAGTGACGTCG
The DNA here is from genome assembly GCA_949499105.1 of Formosa sp. Hel1_33_131. Classification (GTDB taxonomy): domain Bacteria; phylum Bacteroidota; class Bacteroidia; order Flavobacteriales; family Flavobacteriaceae; genus Hel1-33-131. The sequence goes on from CATEFX010000026.1 coordinate 77,373, forward strand.
GCTGTTGCTACTAAAGACCACTTAAAAACACTCCATAAAACCATTAAAAAAGTCACTGAAGACATCGAGAATTTCTCATTTAATACGTCTGTGTCTACGTTTATGATTGCAGTCAACGAGTTAACCGCTCAAGGCTGTACCTCTAAAACTATTTTAGAACCACTATTGGTTTTAATAGCACCTTATGCGCCTCATATTGCAGAAGAATTATGGGAGCAACTAGGTCATAAAGAATCCATCACAACGGCCGAATTCCCAGAGTTTGATGCCAGTCACTTGGTAGAAAGTGTCAAAGCGTATCCAATTTCATTTAATGGTAAAATGCGATTTACGTTAGAATTGTCATTGGATTTAAGTAAAGAAGAAATAGAAGCGGCTGTTATGGGGAATGAAAAAACGCTTGCACAATTAGAAGGGCGCGTCCCGAAAAAAGTGATTGTTGTCCCTGGTAAAATCGTAAACATTGTTGGATAATATAGACTATATCGAAGGTATTGGGCTCATAGCAGCCTGTCTAACGACTTATGCGTTTTTGCCTCAAGTCTACAAAACTTGGAAAACAAAAGATGTGTCGGCGTTTTCACTGCCAACTTTTTCATTGTTCTTTATCGGAATTGTGTTTTGGTTGGTGTATGGGATTTATAAAGAGAGCTTGTCTATGATTTTAGCGAATACGGTGACCTTGGTATCGTCATTCACGCTGTTGGTCTTTATTTATAAATATAGAAAACGTTAAAATAGACGGTCGGTTTTTTAGTTGTTAAAATTGGCGTTATTTTTGTTGTTGTACGTTAAACTAAAATATTACATTATGGGATCCTATTATCTTTTACTCGGAGCAATCGCTTTGATTAGCTGGTTGGTGAGTTCAACCTTAAAACGCAAATTTGCGACCTATTCAAAAATTCATTTACGCAATGGTTTAAGTGGGGCTGAAATTGCCGAAAAAATGCTTTCAGATCATGGCATTCGAAATGTAAAAGTCGTTTCTGTTGCGGGCAGACTCACCGATCATTACAATCCAAAAGATAGAACAGTCAATTTAAGTGAAGCGGTTTATAATGAACGAAATGCGGCGGCGGCGGCGGTGGCTGCCCATGAATGTGGACACGCCGTTCAACATGCGCAAGCATATAGTTGGTTACAGTTGCGTTCAACACTAGTACCAGCTGTGAATATTTCTTCTAAATTGTCTATGTGGTTGATTATTGGAGGGTTAATTTTAGGCGTCGGTGCTGGAGTCGGATTAGGCTATTGGGTGGTTGTTTTAGGATTTGTATTGATGGCGGTTGCAACAGCGTTTAGTTTCATAACATTGCCTGTTGAATATGATGCCAGTAACCGTGCTTTGGCCTGGTTAAAAAATAAAAATATGTTATCTCAAGAAGAGTACAAAGGCGCAGAAGATGCCCTTAAATGGGCTGCGCGCACCTACTTAGTGGCGGCACTTGGATCGTTAGCGACTTTAGTTTACTGGGCGTTGCAGATTTTTGGAAGAGACTAACCTATATTTTAATTTGCCGATCAATTTGTTGGTCTAATGAAATGAATGTTTCGGTTCTTGATACGCCCGAAATAGATTGAATTTCTTTATTTAAGACCGACATTAGGTGTTCATTATCTCGACATAGAATTTTGATTAATACGCTCCAATTTCCTGTAGTATAGTGGCATTCTAAGACTTCTGGGATTCGTTTGAGTTGTTTGACCGCGTCCGAATTGTTTTTTGCTTTGTCTAGAAAGACCCCAACAAACGCCATAGTCGTATAGCCTAAGACTTTTGGATTGAGTACAAATTTAGAGCCAGCAATGAGCCCCGAACTTTCTAATTTTCTTAAACGCTGATGAATGGCAGCTCCTGAAATCCCAACCCCACGAGCAATTTCTAGTACGGGCGTACGCGCATCTTTCATTAATGCTCTTAGAATTGTTTTGTCAATACCATCAATTTCTAATTTTTTACTCATTATTTACCAAAAATTAATAATTTATACACCAAAAGTATTTAAAATATTTTAATTTATAACTGTTTTAGATACTTAAAGGGTTATATCCTAAGTATTCCATCTCTTTTTCTTTAAATATGACACCAAAATCTTCTAATTCACTTAAAATAGGTCCATATAGTTCCTTTTTAGTGGGTATTTGTACGCCATAGCTTTGTATTTTGTTGTTTAGGATCGCTAAAGTGGCAATACCAACCGGTAATCCTACGGTTTTAGCCATTGCAGTATAGGTTTGGTCATCGCCAGTACACACCATCGTTGCGTCTATTTGATGTTTTTTGCCATTTAATTCATACCCAAACTTGTGATACATTACGATCATATCTTTATCTTTTGGGCTAAGACTCCAACTATCTAAAAGAATTTTTTGAAGAATTTGTGCTGGGGTTGCATTTTTTAAGCCCACTTTTTTATCAGCGTTAAAAATGTCTAATTCTTCTAATTTCTCCCATATAATATCATCTTGATCAATTTTCAAGTTATATCTTAGTTTTAATTCTACAGAATCTGTAGGACTATACGGTAAAAACGAATTCACAAAATCGCGATAGCTCATATTTTCGCTATCAGCAATCGTGTAACTATCATCGGTCATTCCAAGGATCACGAAAATCTGCCAAGCTCTGCTGAATCCAACCCGTCTAATGGTCCCTCGATACAATGTTTTGATCGTTTCTAATCCGTATACATTCTGATATTTAAGTGAGTCTCTATTGGCATACGCTTCAAACCGTCCGTAACCCTCAACTTCAAGAAATTCAGTCCGTCGAAACAATAGGTGATACGGGATGTATTTAAAGTTCCCTTCTTGAAGAAATTTAGCGGCACCTCCTTGGCCTGCTAACACGACATTTCGTGGATTCCATGTAAATTTATAATTCCAAAGATTAGTATCGCTTTCTGGGGCCATTAGGCCCCCAGTAAAGGACTCAAAAAGAATCATTTTCCCTCCAGATTCTGTAATGCGATCGATGACCTGCATGGCACTCATATGATCCACTCCAGGATCTAATCCAACTTCATTTAAAAAGACTAATTTCTCAGTTTTTGCTTCTGCGTTTAAAGCTTGCATTTCCGGGCTCACATAAGAAGCAGTGACCATATGTTTTTTGAAAGCCAAACAGTCTTTTGCCACTTCAATATGAAATCTAGCAGGAAGCATTGATACTACAATATCTGCATTTTTAACGGCTTCTTTTCGAGCCTCTGCATCAAAAATATCAAGTTTTATAGCTCTTGCATTTGAATAATTTCCAATGAGTTTTTTAGCATTAGAAATCTCTAAATCTCCAATAGTAATTTCTAATTTTTCTGAATTAGATTTATCTAAAAAATACTTTATAAGGTAGGAGGCGGATTTACCTGCTCCGATGATTAAAATGTTTCGCATATTGGTTAAGGATTCTTATTTTTGTAATTAGTTTGCCTACTAATGTAGTAAATTGAATACTTTATAAATTGAAATGGATAGAAAAATATTTATGACCGCGAGCCTTGTCGGAGGAATTGGCGTCGTTCTTGGCGCTTTTGCAGCACATGGATTCAAACCCTTGCTTAGTGCTTCTGCATTTGACAGTTTTAATACAGGGATTCGGTATCAGATGTACCATGCATTTTTGTTGTTTTTTATCGGAATCACGACCCATGTCAAACCAAATCAAAAATCGACTTTATTTAAACTCATTCTCACGGGTATTTTGTTGTTTTCAGGTTCAATTTATTTCTTATCTACCAACTCGTTAACCGCTTTCGATTTCAAAATTATTGGAATTATAACTCCTATCGGAGGCTTATTTTTGATCGCTTCATGGGTCCTTTTATTTATGTATTTTTTGAGAACTAAAAAGTAAATTTCTTCCATTTAATAATATTCGATACTTTTACAGAATTAATTAATTTAAGATACTATGACACAACTATCTACTGTTACGAAAACGATTTCGTTAAAACTCTACGGTATAACGTCTAAAAACGTACATTATCAGCTCTCTCCAAGTGTCTTGCATGCCCTTACAATTCAAAAAAATCAAGGAGTCGAAACAGCCTCAGGAGCCTTGGCAATACAAACAGGAGCATTTACAGGTCGATCGCCTAAAGACCGATTTATAGTTAAAGATGCGATTACTAAAGATCGGGTTTGGTGGGGCGATGTCAACCTTCCATTTTCTTCCAAAAATTTCGATTTATTGTATGATAAAGTGATCAATTACCTTTCCAAAAAAGAATTATTTGTACGAGATAGCTATGCCTGTTCAGAGCCTGCATACCGCACTAATATTCGGGTGATTAATGAATACCCTTGGAGTAATTATTTTGCTTATAATATGTTCTTAAGGCCATTAGATACTGAACTGAATTGCTTTGAGCCCGAATGGACCGTCATCAATGCGCCTGGGTTTTTGGCAGTTCCAGACCGTGATGGCACACGTCAGCAAAATTTTGCCATTTTAAATTTCACAAAAAAAATAGCGCTCATTGGTGGTACTGGTTATACAGGTGAAATTAAAAAAGGTATTTTTTCGGCTTTGAATTTTATACTTCCTGTTTTTAAAAATACGTTGCCGATGCATTGTAGTGCAAATGTTGGAAACGAAGGGGATACAGCCATCTTTTTTGGGCTTTCAGGAACTGGAAAAACAACGCTATCTACCGATCATCACCGGCATTTAATAGGGGATGATGAACATGGCTGGACGAGCGAAAACACTATTTTTAATTTTGAAGGTGGATGTTATGCAAAAGTTATTAATCTATCTAGGGCAAATGAACCCGAAATATTCGATGCCATAAAAAAAGGCGCTATTCTCGAAAATGTCATTATGAATAATAAGGGTGAGGTAGATTATTCGGATACCTCAATCACCCAAAATACACGGGTGAGTTATCCGATTCATTTTATTGATAACATTCAGCCAAACTCCATTGGGAACACTCCTAAAAATATTTTTTTCTTGACGGCCGATGCTTTTGGGGTGTTGCCACCAATCTCTAAATTAACGCCTGGTCAAGCTGCTTACCACTTTATTTCCGGTTATACGGCCAAAGTTGCTGGGACAGAAGCAGGTGTTACAGAGCCAGTTCCGATTTTCTCAGCCTGTTTTGGGGCTCCTTTTATGCCGTTACATCCTACGAAATATGCAGAAATGTTGACTGCTAAAATGAAGGCAACTGGCGTCCATGTTTGGTTGGTAAATACAGGTTGGACCGGCGGGCCATATGGCGTCGGGACCCGTATGAAATTATCGTTTACACGTGCCATGATAAACGCCGCAATGGATGGGTCACTAGAAGCGGCTAACAAAGATAATTACCACATTCACTCGGTTTTTGGAGTGCTTCAGCCTAGAGTGTGCCCCAATGTGCCGACCGAATTTTTAAGTCCCCGAAAAACATGGAAAAATGATAAAGGTTTTTACAAAACAGCTTATAAATTAGCACAGTCTTTCCAAGCGAACTTCAAACAATTTGAGTCTTATGCGAACGATGAAATTATGGGTGGAGGACCAAAACATCAATCTTAGTTTTTGACATTCAAACAATGAACATTTAATCTAAAGTATTTTTTTTCTGTTTAAAAAATAAAATGTGTAATTTTAGGGTTCACAATGAACCAATGAGATATTTAGTTAGTGTCTTCCTTTTTTGCTCTTTTTTTTCATGTAATTATTTTGAAAAAAAGAAGCTAGATTCCAATACCATTTTAATGGAAGAATTAAAAACGTTTAATTGGAACGAAGTCGATCGGTATCCGAGTTTCGAAAACTGCACTGATTCCATCGATTTTCTGATCTCCAAAATGTGTTTTGAGCAAACGATCATGACGCATATTTCTGATTACTTTAGAGTGCAAGATTTGGTGGTGACTCAAAAAGTGAGTGATACTATAAAAATTAATTTTTTAGTTTCAAACAAAGGGATTATTCATATTTCTAAGATACATTCGCAGGAGCTAACAAAGCTTGAAATTCCAAACTTAGATTCGATTATTGGTTACAGTTTAAAGAATTTACCACCATTATATCCCGCAATAAAAAGAAGCCAACAGGTGCAATCTGCCTTCGAACTTCCATTAATATTAGTTGTAAACTGATTCTGAAATGAAAAACAAGCTGATTTCAAAAAAACACTTCCTTCTTCTGATGCTTATTACAACGTTTAATTTTGCATTTGCGCAATCTGAAACAGAAGTTTTTAGACTGCAAATAGGTTTGGGAGTCAATAGTCCGCTTGGGGCCGATATTGCCCCACAATTTGATGCTAAAATCGTCAATATACCCTCAGTTCAGTTTGGATTGAGATATATGTTTAAACGGAATTTAGGCGCGAAGTTAGATATTCATTACAATCGATTTTCATCGACAGGAACGGATAGGGCGTTTAAATTAAACTACACCAGAATCAATTTAGAAGGGGTTTATAATGTTTCAGATAAATTAAAATTTTTATCTACCCGATCCCGTATTATGGTTCACCTTGGGCCTGGTTTAAGCATGTCAAAACCACTCGGAATTTATAGTGCAAATAGCGCTACTTTTTTAAATCTTAATGCTGGAGTTGCGTATGAATTTGCACTCTCAAAACGGGTGTCGTTATTCTCAGATTTAAATTACACCCATTCGTTTGCGTCCGAAAACGCCTATGATGTTATAATAGATGGATATTCATTTAATGGAGCGATGATCCAGGTTTCAGTTGGAATTTCAATGGCACTAAGCGGCTGTAAATATTGCGAATAATGACAGAAGAAAAAATTATATTAGGTATTGATCCCGGCACCACCATCATGGGGTTTGGATTGATAAAAGTCAAAGGAAAAACCATGGAGTTTTTGCAGCTCAATGAGTTGTTACTTCAAAAATATGATGATCATTATCTAAAGTTGAAGCTTATTTTTGAACGCACCATTGAACTCATCGACACCTATCATCCCGATGAAATTGCAATTGAAGCGCCCTTTTTTGGTAAAAATGTGCAAAGTATGTTAAAGCTCGGAAGAGCTCAAGGCGTTGCCATGGCGGCTGGACTCTCTAGAGAAATTCCCATCACAGAGTACTCGCCTAAAAAAATAAAAATGGCCATCACAGGAAATGGAAATGCGAGTAAAGAACAAGTGGCCAAAATGCTTCAAAGTCTTTTAGGATTAAAAGAATTGCCCAAAAACTTAGATTCCACCGATGGATTGGCCGCTGCGGTTTGCCATTTTTATAACCAAGGAAAAATCACCGGCGGGAAAAGTTATACAGGTTGGGGTGCCTTTGTGAAGCAAAACGAAAGTAGAGTTAAAAAATAAACCGCAAATTATGGACATTGAAACCCTCAAATACCCAATTGGGAAACCAACGATTCCCACCTTAATCGAACCGGCTCATATTCAAAGATGGATCCAAGACATTAAACAGTTTCCTTCTCACGTCAACAAAGAAGTAGCCTCTCTTACGGACAATGAACTCGGCTATAAATACAGACCCGATGGTTGGACGATTCAACAAGTTGTTGGACACTGTATAGACAGTCATATGAATAGTGTCATTCGATTTAAATCAGCACTCACTGAAGATCATCCGATTATCAAACCTTATGAAGAAGCCAAGTGGGCGGAGTTAACAGACACTTTAAGTTTTAGCATTCAAAGTTCAATAACACTTCTGTCGGGTATTCATCAGCGGTGGGTGTTTTTATTAGAGCACTTAGAGGACTCACAACTAAAAAGAGCTTATGTGCACCCCGATGGCAATGAACTTGTTACATTACAGGAGGGTTTGGCAATTTATGCATGGCATTGTAACCATCATTTACAACACATTATTAATGCGAAAGCATTTAAATATTAACTCATAAACTCCACTTTAGTGTCCGGTATTTATATTCATATTCCATTTTGTAAAAAAGCATGTCACTATTGTAATTTTCACTTTTCGACGAACCAAAATACAAAGTCTGCATTTGTCAAAGCCGTATGTAAAGAGCTCTCGCTTCGCAAATCTGAACTTGATTCCCAAGTCATACAAACGATCTATTTTGGAGGAGGCACTCCTACAGTTTTAGAGGTTGATGAGTTAGTGTCGATTCTTGACGTGATTTATGAAACGTATCAAGTGTCCGAAACCCCAGAAATCACTTTAGAAGCAAATCCCGATGACCTCGATTCTAAAAAAATAAAAGCACTTTCTAAAACCAAAATTAACCGATTGAGTATTGGAATTCAATCCTTTCATTCGTCTGATTTATCAGCGATGAACAGGGCACATAATGCTGATGAGGCTAAAAAATGTTTAGAAATTGCCACGCCCTATTTTGATAATATCACAATCGATTTAATGTTTGGAATGCCCACAATGTCTGACGATCAATGGCGACAAAATTTACAAACTGCCTTTGGTTTTGGGATTAAACACCTATCCTGTTACGCCCTAACTGTAGAGCCACAAACAGCTTTAGAGCATTTTATTAAAAAGGGAAGTCATCCGCCAATGGATGATGAGGTTTCGGCCAAACATTTTGAGATTTTACTTGAGGAAACGTCTAAACAAGGTCTGATCCATTATGAAACCTGTAGTTTTGGCCATTCTGAATATTTCTCAAAACACAATACAAGTTATTGGTTAGGGAAACCCTATATGGGGGTCGGCCCTTCGGCACACTCGTTTGATGGGGTCAGAAGAAGCTGGAATGTGTCTAACAACACCAAGTACATCAAATCCTTAGAGGGAAATACGTTGCCTTTTGAATCAGAGATTTTATCCATTGAAAACAGATTTAACGAATACATCATGACGGGGTTACGAACCATGTGGGGGATTTCGTTTCAAAAAGTTGAAACGGAATTTGGTGTGAATATAAAAGAGCAATTACTTCAAAACTCAAAAAAATTAAGAGCCTCTAATTTTCTCGTTATCGAAGCGAATCATTTGAAAATTACAGATACCGGAAAATTTCTTGCAGATGGAATTGCATCAGATTTGTTTTTAGTTTAATCAAATTCATTAAATTTACGTTTAGCAATTTATTTTATGAAAGCCATTATTTACGCCAACAGCCGCACTTATACGATTTATATCGACCAACCTTTAGATATTTCAATTCCATTGCGCGCTTCAAAAGACAATGTGAACGCTTGGTATTTGCCGCCTCCAAAAATATATCCAGCCAAAGTTAAAGAGTGGACCGGGAGCGTAGAACAAGGTGCAGCGGTTAATTTTAATACCATTGAGTTTAATCCGCATGCCCATGGAACGCACACGGAATGTGTGGGTCACATCACCAAAGAAGTTCACACAATCAATGATTGCTTGACTCAGTTTTTGTTTGTAGCGGAAGTAATTACCGTCGTTCCAGAACCCTTTAATGGCGATCTTGTTATTTCCGAAAAACAACTCCGTTATGCCATTGGGAATAAAAAAAGAGAAGCGGTTATTATTAGAACTCTCCCCAATACAAAAGACAAATTGACTCAACAATATGCGCATACAAATCCGCCGTATCTAACAGAAGCTGCGGCTATTTATTTAAGAGAAAAAGGAGTGAAGCATTTATTGGTGGATACGCCAAGTGTTGACAAAGAAAAAGACGAGGGTCAATTGTTGGCACATAAGGCATTTTGGGATGTTGACGGAGAAATCCGTATGGATGCGACCATTACGGAGCTGGTGTTTGTTCCTAATTCGGTACTTGATGGAAAGTATATTTTGAATATATTAATTGCACCCTTTGAAAATGATGCCTCCCCGAGTAAACCCATTTTGTATAAGTTATACGATAAAGAAACCCCAAAACCTCAATGATAACCATAGATGAAATTCAATCCTTCTGTTTAAAAAAAGAGAAAACGACTCAAGAATTCCCTTTTGATGAAAGCACCTTGGTGTATAAAGTATTGGGAAAAATATTTGCTTTATGTCCACTGGAAGCCTGGGAACAAGGCAACCCTTCGGTGACCTTAAAATGTGATCCAGACTATGCGGAAGAATTACGGCATACCCATGATACAATACAACCAGGATTTCACAGCAACAAAAAACACTGGAACACGATTTATTTGAACAACTGCGGATTTCATCCAGAGCTTCTTCTAGAACTCATAGACCACAGTTATGACATGGTGGTTCAAAATATGCCCAAGAAATTAAGTTTACAGCTAAAGCAAAATGATCCTAAACTTTAGGAGTGCAGCGCTGTGAAATATTTATAAAATAAAGGAATGGTTTCTATGCCTTTAAAGTAATTAAAAAGCCCAAAATGTTCGTTAGGAGAGTGGATGGCATCACTGTCTAATCCAAAGCCCATTAAAATTGTCTTACTCTTTAATTCTTTTTCAAATAAAGCAACAATGGGAATGCTTCCACCGCCTCGTTGCGGAATCGGGGACGTTCCAAACGTATCTTTATAAGCCATCGCAGCGGCTTTGTAGCCGATGTTATCGATAGGCGTCACATAGCCTTGACCACCATGGTGAGGCGTTACTTTTACCGTCACACCATCTGGTGCAATACTTTCAAAGTGAGTTTTGAAAAGGGAGGTAATCTCATGGCAATCTTGATTCGGTACTAAACGCATCGAAATTTTCGCATAGGCTTTACTCGCAATCACTGTTTTGGCACCTTCGCCTGTGTACCCACCCCAAATGCCATTCACATCTAGTGTAGGGCGAATCGAATTTCGTTCATTAGTCGTGTAGCCTTTTTCGCCATAGACAGAGCTGATATCTAACGATTTCTTATAATCTTCTAACGAAAAGGGTGCCTTGGCCATTTCGGTGCGTTCTTCTTTAGATAATTCTTCGACTTTATCATAAAAACCAGGAATAGTAATGTGGTTGTTTTCGTCGTGTAAGGAAGCGATCATCTTGGCTAATACATTGATCGGATTGGCTACAGCTCCGCCGTAAATCCCTGAGTGCAAGTCTCTATTTGGTCCAGTTACTTCGACTTCTACATAACTTAAACCACGTAAGCCAGTGGTGATGGATGGGGTGTCTTTTGCAATCATTCCAGTGTCTGAAATTAAGATCACATCGTTTTTTAATTTTGTGGTGTTATTTTTTACAAATTCTGCTAAGTTGTCACTTCCAACTTCTTCTTCCCCTTCAATCATAAACTTCACATTACAGGGTAATTGATCCGTGGAGGTCATAAATTCAAGTGCCTTCACATGCATATACATTTGCCCTTTATCGTCGCAAGCACCTCGTGCAAAAATGGCGCCTTCGGGATGGAGGTCTGTTTTTTTAATCACAGGCTCGAAAGGAGGTGATTCCCAAAGTTCAATAGGATCAGCGGGTTGTACATCATAATGACCATAAACTAGGATTGTTGGTAATTTAGGATCTATTAATTTTTCACCATAAATAATAGGAAACCCTTTGGTTTGACATATTTCTACGACATCACAACCAGCAGTTTTTAGACTGTCTGCAACAAAATCAGCGGTTTTAAAGACGTCCTTACTATAGGCAGAATCGGCACTAACCGAAGGGATTTTAAGAAGTTCGAAGAGTTCTTGAACAAAGCGGTCTTTATTTGAATCGAGATATGATTGAAGTGATTTCATAGTGTAAAAATTTTGAATGTAAAGCTACAACAATCCATGTAAATAAATTTCCTCTGTACTATTTGTATTTATAAACTATTGTTTATATTTGCCACCCTATTACTAGGGATGTTTAGCGGGCGTGGTGGAATTGGTAGACACGCTAGACTTAGGATCTAGTGCCGCGAGGTGTGGGAGTTCGAGTCTCCCCGCCCGCACTAAACAAAAAAAAGCTTCTCATTTCGAGAAGCTTTTTTTGTGAGGTCACATTAACTTAGGCTTGTAACAGTTCGTCTTCAAGCGCAATAGCTCTTTGAAATAAAATGTTATTTTCTTTGTGGATGTGTAGGTGAAGGTCTTCATCAAACTCTTTAAGTAGGCCATAGGCAACTCGGTAGGTGTTACAGCCATCTGATGGTGTGCTATAATTACTAGATAACGCTGCTATTTCTCTGAAGGCTTCCCCTTCAAAATCATGATCTTCATCCATTTTACTTATCGGGTTCTTGATCGTTCCAAATGGGGGTATTGAGTGTTTAATACCGTCTCGTTTTGCTTTCGATAGTTTCCGAATGTATGGAAACAAAATAAGTTCTTCTTTTTTCATATGCATTACCAATTGACTTGTGGCATCCTTAAAAATTGCATTAATTTTTGAGAGTTCAAGGTGCCTTTTTCCGTGGGCGGATTCGATTTTATCCAAATATTCATTTATTACGGGGATCTTTGCTTCTACATACCCGTGGTGCTTTGTTTCGATATGATCTATAAGATCATCTAGAGGCCAATTGCGATAATCGATGGCTTGTCTATTTTCTTTTTGGTCAAAAAATTCATTTACCGATTGGATTAATGTTTTCGCATTGGCGTCAGAAATAGTCTCTTTGTCACAAGCCTCTTCAATCGTTTGCTGCCCACCGCAACAGAAATCAATATGATATTTTTTAAAAATTTCAGCTGTTTTGTAATTATCAGCGACGATATCGCCGACGATACTTTTTGATGTAATTTTCATAAGGATGTTTTTTATAGTTATTATTTAAAATTATTTTTCACATAAATCCAAGTAAGAGCAATGCTTCGTCACTCATTAATCGTTTATTCCAAGGAGGGTCCCAGCTAAGTTCAATAATAGCTTCTTTTACGAAATCGAGTTCTGAGACGCGTTCTTTTACTTCCTCTACAATCATTTCCGCCATAGAGCAAGAGGGAGAGGTAAGTGTCATTAAAATTTCAACGCGATCTTCAGCTAATATTTTACAGTCATAAATAAGGCCTAAATCATATACATTTACCGGAATCTCAGGATCGTATACCATTTTTAGTTGATTGATGATTTGATCTTCTTTGCGTGCGTTTTCCATCTCCTTTCGGATTTACGTGTTTATATTAGTTCTTTAAAGACGGCTCCGTTAATCTTATTATCGAGGCTTATCTGACATGCCAATCTGTTATTTTTTGTTGCATTGTGAACTTTAAGCGTGTGTTTTTCTTGCGCCATTATCATTTGGTCGTCAAACCCTTTTATGATTTCAACAATACAAGTTCCACATAACCCTCTTCCTTTACATTCGCCAATCTCGGTATAATAACTGTTGACTATAAGCTCCATTAAGCTAGGGTACTCGAGCCAGTGATAGTTTAGAGTATGTGTTTTATTATCTATATCTATGACGTTTACGTTCATGTCAGAGTCCTTTAAAATCGTCTTCTTCAAAAAAACACGGGTCTCCCCAATTTTTTAATTCATCTGTTGACCATAGTGATGGAAAAAAAATACGACGTTGGTTTCTAGGATGCAAATATTTTTTCCAGTCAGAGCTCCCTGTAGCCTCTTTTTTATCGCCTTTAGAATCTAAATAATAGGCCGCAGTTTCTAAATGTACAATTGGCCATTTAATGTTGTATAAATAGTCAAACGTTCGCATGAGGTTGATGCGTTCTTGTGATGGAGCTATATTACATTCTAACCGATCGTTAAGTGTTTTGTTTCTAAGATTTTTAGCAAGTTGAGCAAGACTATTGTTGTATTTTTTTTCAAATTGACGCAGAGTGAGGGTTTTCTCTCCAGTTTTAGGGTTGATACCCGCAGCTTTCCAATATTGTTGCTCCATTAAGTCTTCGATACGATTTGCTTTGGAGATTTTATTTTTATGCGTCACTAAATTTTCTAAAGAAGTGCAGTATAGTTCAATATATCTAAATTGAGCGCTTTGAAAACCACTGGCTGGTGCGAGGGCGTTTCTAAAGTTATTATAATCATCATAGTCCATACCATGTCGCATGATCGCAAACGAATTGATGAGCATTTGAGTGTATCGATTTATTCGATGTAATTTTGAAATAAATATTTTTTCATCTATAGCAGTACTTTCTGTTAACTTTTTTAATTCATTAAGGATAAGTTTTAAAATAAGTTCTGTTAGCTGATGATAAATAATAAAGACTTCTTCATCCTCAAAGTGTGTTTTGGGGTTTTGTAAAGACAAAAGAGTTTCTAGTTGGATGTAACTCCAGTAGTCTGTTTCCTTGGCGTGTAGCAATCCTTTTAAGTACGTAGATGGATTTTCTCCTAAATGGGTGTATTTGGCTTCTATTGATTGTTGTAGTTGCGTGTTATCCATTAGATTTAGTAAATGTTAATTGTGAGAAAAAAATAAGAACGATTACTTTTAAGACTTCTAAAAAAAGATAATAAAAATGAACATAGGAAGCAGCAGGAGGATTCCCGTTTGTAATCATATCTACTCGTTGATTCAGAGCTGGAAGTAGATAAAAGGTTTGTATCAGTAATATGATCATCAGACAGATAAGTAAATTTACCAAGTTTTTTTTTCTTAGTGTCCAATGTTTTTTGAATAGTGAAATACTTAGTATGACCATAAAAAAGATTTCAACTTTATTTAATGCAAAGAAAATGAGTTTTCCGATACTCATTCCAATAATTAGAGTAACTCCTTCAACTTGAAACTTTAGCCATGCTTCCATAAACGAAATTGAAAGGACAAAGCCAAGCCATAGGATAGGAGTTGTTATAATTACCTTATTGTTTAGTGCCATTTTAGTGTGTATTTTGGATGATTTAACACGATAATTTCTCAAAAACTGTTAGAATTTAATTTATACATAAACATTTCAGCCATTTTGGAAGCCCTCCATTTTGCTTCTTCAGCAACTTTACCTCTAAAGTTTCTGTCTATTGAGTTGTTGAAGTGATCGACCCAACGATCAAAATGGTGCGCTTTGATGGGTAGTTTCTTATGAGGCAAAAAGGGGGATCCTTTATAAGCGATTTCGTGCAAAAGTACAGTTTGCCAAAATCGGTACATGGTGTCTAAATGTTTCGACCAGTTATCCTTGATAATTCGATTGAAAATCGGCCCTAAAAGATCATCCTCTCGCACTTCAGCGTAGAATGTATCCACCATTAATTCTATGTCTTTTCTGTTAGTGATATCTGCCATTTAAAAAATGATTTATAATAGTTTGGTTGTCATTGAGTTACGAAGTAAAAGGAGGCGAAACAAAGAGTCTTAAGTTTTGAAAGAGACTGAAGACTCACTGCTTTTGGTGTTGTTTATTTTTCATCTCTCCAGAAGTTATTTGCCATGGCAATCGTTTGAAATTCTATAGCCACCACTTGAGAGGACGCTATTAATTGTGCGGTGTCTTCTGCATATGTCGGTCTGAGTTTTTTACGAACTTCAGGGTCCGTTTGAATTGCTGCGATTGTTTTTCTAGCAAGTGTAAATGCAAGTGCTCTGCCTTCTGCGGCTGTGGGGCACTGTAGGCTTTCTAAATAGTCGATAGTCATAATTATTTTAGTTTTAAAATTGAATTTTTTAATTTGAAACAGTGTGGCGCAAGTGTTGCAGAATTCAACCAAAAACCCATTGTCCTTAAGTGGTTAAGAGTGTTTTTTTTAAGGTCGACGGAGTTTTGAATTCTAATGAGAGGCTTGGTCTTTTTATTAAGATTGATGGATCTTTTTTCAAATCCCACATCTTTTAAGTTCCCCCCTAAAACACCTATATAGCAGACAACTGGTTGTTTAAATAATCTAAAGATCGGTAAAATAAGCGCTACTAATGTGAGCTTAGTAATACTGACAGCTTCAGGTCTTGCGATCCAGTTTGCGGACTTTACTATTTCAGTTTTATCAAGGGGCAGTTGATTGACTTTCATATAGAGATATTAAGGTCTTTTTATCTTTTTTAGTTTTAATTTTTTTTTCATCGTTTTAAAACGGTTAGTCCTAGATTGAGATCCATTGCGACATCAAGCAGGTTCGATGTGGCAAGGGATTCCATAAGTTGTTTTTGGATATTTACAAATTCATTGTGCATCGGGCAAGGTTCATTTGCATTACAACTATTAAGACCTAAGACACAATCTTCAAATAAATGATTCCCATCAATTGCTTGTACAATTTGATGGATACTTGTTTTAGATAAACGTGTTTTATCTATTTCAAACCCGCCGTTTGGACCTTTTGTGGAATTGATGATCATTGCTTTAGAAAGGATTTGTAAAATTTTTGCAGTAAACGCAATAGGGGAATTAATCGCAGCAGCAATTTCTTTTAAACTAACTCTTTCATCATGTTGCGATTTTTGTGCGATGTATAGCGTTGCTTTAATCCCGTATTTACAGCTTTTTGAAAACATTTTTAATTTTTAATTAACACAAAAATAGTATTTATTTTTATATCGGACAAAATTCTCTTAATATAAATTTTATTATACATTAAATCTCTATTGAATCATAATAAGTTCAAGTTTTGAGGTCCAAAACTAAATCTAAAAGTACCTCTTTGCGAGATGCTTTTTTTATACTTTTGTAAAGTGAATAATTATGATGTTTTAATTGTAGGAGGCGGTGCAGCAGGTTTTTTTGCGGCCATTAACACAGCGACTCAAAACCCAACTCTCAAAATCGCAATTTTAGAGCGTGGTTCTAACGTACTTTCTAAAGTAAAGATTTCAGGTGGCGGGCGCTGTAATGTAACTCATGCCGAATTTATTCCAGACGAGTTGGTCTTAAATTATCCCAGAGGGGAAAAAGAATTAAGAGGGCCTTTTCATAACTATATGACAGGCGATACTATGGAATGGTTTGAAACTCGAGGCGTGTCTTTGAAAATTGAAGAAGATGGGAGAGTTTTTCCTGTTTCAAATTCCTCTCAAACCATCATCGATTGTTTTTTAGAAGAAATTAAAACACACCAAATCGAACTGTTATTAAATCACTCTGTTCAAGGGATTCGATATAAAAATGAAGCTTGGGAACTAGACACTACAAAGGGCGTTTTCACAACCCCTAAACTTTTAATTGCAACGGGGAGTAATCCTAAAATATGGAAACTATTAGAAAGTGTTGGCCATCATGTGGTGCCACCGGTTCCTTCGTTATTTACCTTTAATATAAAAGATTCACGCCTGAAAACCATCCCCGGAGTGGTGGCTTTGGACGTTCATATTTCTGTAGTAAATAGCAGTTTAGAGTCTGAAGGCCCGTTGTTGGTCACTCACACAGGCTTAAGTGCGCCTTCCATTTTAAAGCTATCGGCTTATGGCGCTTTGGAATTAGCAGAAAGAGAGTATCAATTTCAAATTAAAGTTAATTTTATTAAAAAAGAATTTTCAGAATGTTTGGAGTGCTTATTGGAATTCAAAACGGCATTTCCTAGAAAAACAATTTTGAAATCGTCACAATTTGAGCTTCCGAAACGCTTGTGGGAACAATTAGTGATGGCTTCCAAAATGCCCATGGATCTTCGCTGGGCTGAGGTTAATAAACTAGAGTTGCAAGCATTAGCCAGCCAACTAACAGAAGCGGTTTTTTCTGTTGATGGAAAAAGCACCTTTAAAGAGGAGTTTGTGACTGCTGGAGGGGTAGAGCTTAAAGAAGTTAATTTTAAAACGTTTGAAAGTAAGCATCTAAAAAATCTATTTTTTGCGGGTGAAGTCTTAAATATCGATGCAGTCACCGGCGGTTTTAATTTCCAAAATGCGTGGACCAGTGCTTTTATCGCGGCACAACAGCTCGCAAAATAACGTTTAACTGTATGGATTAGCTGCTTGACTTAAGCACTAGCCAAAGCAAATAATTATACACGATATTTCCAAACGTTTTTTATTCAGAATCAATTTAAATATAATCATCAATATCAAATAAATATTCAACCGTCACTTTAAAAAAACGTGACATTTTTAGTGCTAATGTAACAGAAGGATTAAACTTATTCTTTTCTATAGCGTGAATAGTTTGTCGAGATACATTTAGTTCTTTTGCTAAACCTGCTTGTGTTAAATTGTGTCTAGCCCTTTCTACTTTTACAAGATTTTTCATAAGTACATTCTTCTTTTGATAAAAAATATTATTATGTAAGACCACAGTAAGGGAAATATAAAATAATCCAAAGTCAGTTTTAGGTTCTTATGCAATATGTAAATAACAATGGTAGTTATTAATCCAATTATAAAAGTAAGTTGAAAAGATTCTAGGCGTAATTTATTAATATAATCATCTTCTACTTTTTCTTTTGAAATCATATAAATTAGTATTGCGACTATTGCAAAAAAGTCGATACCATAGCTTAGAGCTCCACCTGAAAAGGCATTAAGAAGTCCTAATAGTCCATTGTTTGATTGTTCGCCTAATTCGGAAGTATTGATTCCTGATATTCCGTATTTATTAATCGAATTATTAATGAAATTTAAACTTCCATTTAGTGTAGATGCAACGATAAAAAGGATTAATCCAAGTTTCTTACACCAATTGGGTAACATTTGTATTTTCATATTCGATTATTTTCACACAAAAGTAAATAAAGCTTTACATTTAGTAAAATAAAATAGAAATTATTTCCAATTTAATTAATTTAAAAAGAATTTGATTTGAAGTAGAAATGTTGGATTTAATCAGTAATTCGAAATGGTTGGCAACAAATAAATAAAGGGAAGTTAGTATCTTTGTCCTTCATGCTAATTTTATGATTGTAAACGAATTCATTCCAAAACCTTATTCGCAGCTACCAGAAAACGGTGCTGTAGCCTATAGTGCCCCTAGTAATATTGCATTGGTAAAATATTGGGGAAAAAAAGCGCATCAAATTCCTGCGAATCCTTCGATTAGTTTTACGCTTAATAACTGTAAAACATCGACCACCCTAAAATTTAAAAAAAAGACCACTGAAGGGTTTTCATTTGACGTGTTTTTGGAAGGCGATTTACAGACGGACTTTAAACCCAAAATCGAACAATTCTTTAAAAGAATTGAAGTTTACATTCCATTTTTATCGGCCTATCATTTTACGATTGAAACCTCTAACACCTTTCCTCACAGTTCTGGAATTGCCTCCTCAGCTTCTGGGATGAGTGCGTTGGCATTGTGTTTGGTTCAAATCGAACAGCAGTTAAACCCAACGATTTCAAAAGAATTTTTCAATAAAAAAGCTTCCTTTTTAGCCCGTTTGGGATCTGGAAGTGCTTGTAGAAGTATTGAGGGCGATTTAGTGGTTTGGGGTGCCCATGCGAATATTCAGGGGAGTTCGGATTTAGTCGGAATTAAATATCCGTATGAAGTTCATGAAAATTTCAAAAACTACCGTGATACGATTCTTTTAGTTGATAAAGGGGAGAAACAGGTAAGCAGTACCGTGGGGCATAATCTGATGCACAACCATCCTTTTGCCGAACCACGTTTTGCACAGGCACATTCCAATATAGATGTTCTTATGGCCGCCTTAAAAACAGGCGATTTGACCGCGTTTATAAGTATTGTAGAACGCGAAGCACTTACCCTCCACGCAATGATGATGAGTAGCGATCCGTATTTTATATTGATGAAGCCCAACACGCTCGAAATCATAAATAAACTCTGGGCGTTTAGAGCCCAAACAGGACTTCATATTTGTTTTACTTTAGATGCTGGCGCTAATGTTCACGTGCTATTTCCCGACAATGAAGCAAAAGAAATTCAAGAATTTATAGCAAATGAGTTGTCAGTACACTGTCAAAACGGGCACTTTATTGAAGACAATGTAGGACAGGGTGCACAACCAATAAAAATTTAGTGTATCTTTGGAGTATCATTAACCAGTGAGAGTTTTAAGTTTAACTTAACGCTATGAAAGGACCGCTTTTTTATTCTAAAATTTTACTCTTCGGAGAGTATGGGATCATCAAAGATTCTAAAGGGCTGTCTATACCCTATAATTTTTATAATGGCGCTTTGAAAATGGATGCAAATCCAAATCAATCTGCTATCGAATCAAATCTTAATTTAAAGAAATTTATTCAGTATTTATCTGAGATTGACACCCATTTAGTGGCGTTCAATTTAGATCAACTACAACTGGATATCAATGCAGGGATGTACTTTGATTCTTCCATTCCACAAGGCTATGGCGTTGGGAGTAGTGGTGCGCTGGTTGCAGCTTTGTATGATAAATACGCACAAGATAAAATTACAGTTCTTGAGAACTTAACTCGCGAAAAGTTATTGAAACTTAAAGCTATTTTTTCTGAAATGGAATCTTTTTTTCACGGAAAGTCATCGGGATTAGATCCGTTAAATAGTTATTTAAGCATTCCAATTCTCATCAATTCGAAAAATAATATTGAAGCCACGGGCATTCCGTCTCAAAACACCAATGGAAAAGGAGCGGTGTTTCTTTTAGATAGTGGCATGACTGGCGAAACGGCACCGATGGTTGGGATTTTTATGGAGAAAATGAAGCAAGAAGGTTTTAGAACCATGCTCAAAAATCAATTCATAAAACATACAGACGCTTGTGTTGACGATTTTTTGAAAGGTGATTTAAAGTCACTTTTCTCAAACACCAAACAACTTTCTAAGGTTGTTTTAAATCATTTTAAACCGATGATTCCAAAGCAATTCCATACAATTTGGAAAGCAGGTATCGACACCAATGCCTACTACTTAAAACTCTGTGGATCGGGTGGTGGAGGCTATATTTTAGGGTTTACGGAAGACTTTCAAGCCGCTCAAAAAGTCCTGACAGATTATAAATTAGAAGTCGTTTATAATTTCTAAATAGTCATTATGCTGTCGCCAACTCAAAAACAAATCATGTTGAAATTTTTTAGCATGTTTTCAGTGGTGAGAGGCTATAATGTGGCCTTGGTAATAATTGCTCAGTACATTACGGCCGTTTTTATAATGGCTCCTTCACAGTCGCTTTCCCAAGTACTGTTTGATCGTTCTCTTTTTGCATTAATACTAGCGACTGCGGGTGCGGTTGCCTCCGGGTATATCATCAATAATTTTTATGATAGTGAAAAAGACAGTATCAATCGACCCCATAAATCAATTTTGGAACAATACGTTGGCTTAAATACGAAGTTAAGCCTCTATTTTGTGCTTAATTTTTTAGTCGTTATTGCTGCCAGTTATGTATCTTTTAGATCTGTTCTATTTTTTTCAATTTATATTTTTGCAATCTGGTTCTATTCTCATAAAATTAAAAAAAGACCCATTATAGGGAA
Organism: Formosa sp. Hel1_33_131; assembly: GCA_949499105.1. Classification (GTDB taxonomy): domain Bacteria; phylum Bacteroidota; class Bacteroidia; order Flavobacteriales; family Flavobacteriaceae; genus Hel1-33-131. The sequence continues at coordinate 98,416 of CATEFX010000026.1, forward strand.
TTTAATTTCAGCTATTTTAACCATCACTCCCTTTTTCGCCATCTTTTTGTATTACAAAAACTATAGCAGTTTGATATTTGTCTTTGGGTTTTATTTATTTTTGGTATTATCCATGCGAGAATTGGTCAAGGATTTAGAAAACTTAAAAGGCGATTTAACCCTAGATTATAAAACAATTCCAGTTGTTTATGGCGAGCGCACTACTAAAATGATGGTCCTTTGTTTAGTGTTCATAAATGTTTTAGTGACATGTTATTTAGTGTCCTCTTACGATTTAGGACGGATGGATTATTTCTTTTATGGAAGTATAACCCTTCTTACTTTAGTCGTATTACTGTTGTTTAAAGCCAAAAGACATCAGCATTATGTGCAAATTCATAATCTATTAAAACTCCTTATTTTATTTGGGGTCTTTAGTATTATATTGTTGAATCCAAATCTAATTCTGTCTAAGATATTATAAGCATAAAAATTACACACATTGCCTGCGAATGCGTTACATTTGCAAAAAATTAATCATGGCAAAAGCTCATAACCATTCAGATAGACGTGTCGGGAAGTCTAAACCGTCAAAGTTAAAGGCCCCCGAAACTACGTATTCAAAGAAAAAGACAACGCCTTCTAAGCCCAAAGGAAAAGCAAATGCTAATCCTGATGAGATTCGATTGAACAAATATATTTCAAATTCTGGAATGTGTTCGCGTCGAGAAGCCGATATGCATATCAGTATTGGGAGTGTGACGGTTAATGGGAAAGTGGTCACTGAAATGGGTTATAAAGTTCTTTTGGCAGATGAGGTTCGGTTTGATGGCGCACGCATCACCCCCGAGAAAAAAGCGTATGTGTTATTGAATAAGCCTAAAGGATTTGCAACGACTACCAGTGAAGGGAAAGGCCGTACGGTGATGGATTTAGTCGCCAATGCGACCACCTCCAAAATTAGACCTATTGGTCGACTTGGTAGAAATTCTCTTGGATTAATTTTATTTACCAACGATGAACTTATGCACGCTAAGTTTACGAACTCTAAGCACGGCGTCGCACGTCTATTTCATGTCGAATTAGATAAACCCCTAAAATTTGAACATTTAAAAAGTATTCAAGAAGGCTTCAAATTGGAAGGTAAATTGGTGTCTGTTGAGGCCGTAAGTTATATTGCAGGTGCACCCAAAAATGAAATCGGGCTGCAAATCAAAAACACAGGTAATACGTTGATCCGTACTATCTTTGATAATTTTAAGTATGAAATCGTTAAAATGGACTGTGTGACTGTCGGACCTCTTACCAAAAAAGATTTACCAAGAGGGCATTGGAAACATCTTACCGATCAAGAAATCAGTAATTTAATGATGCTTTAATTTTTTAAGTGTTGGCTTTTTAAAGAGTTCCCAACCTAAAACACTTAGGACGGGGATGTATTCTAAACACAGAATTAGCCCATTTTCATTCACACTCGATTGGTTATATGCAAAATAACTAAAAATCAAGGTATAGCTCCATACGCGTACAAATTTATAGTTTGTAAAGGTTGAGAGTAACAATAGACTTATAATATACCAAGGGTGAACGGTTGTAGATATAAAATAGTAACCACTCAACACCCACAGAATCATTAGAATGAGTTCGGTGGTTTTTGATTTATTTTGAATTAGTTGGTAGCCTATTTGAAGTCCTAGGAAACTCACCACGATGATCCCCATACTATGAATTAGCTCTACATCTGATGTCGTTTCTATTACCCACTGAAGGGCGTAATAAATACCGGCATTGAATTCAAACTTAGAAAACCAAAGCCCAATAGTTGTGCTGTAGTTTTTAATAAAATCGCCACTTAAAAAGGGCAGGAAAAGCAGTAGAAAGAGGCCCCCAATTGTCACATAAAAACGAATGCTCTTTTTCCATCCTAATTTGTTTAAGAATAATGGGAGGCTTAAAATCGGGACTAACTTCACAGCAATCGAAAGGGCCATTGTAAGCGCCGCCAAATGCCATTTTTTGGAATGAATAAAATACAGCGCCATCATGAAAAATAAAAGCATCAGCCCTTCAAAATGAAGGTTCCCAGCCAATTCAATAATGACCAAGGGGTTTAACAGAAACCAATATATTTTTTTGGTAGGTAGCTGTAGTTTTTTCAATAGTTTTTTACCAAAAAAGAGAATGCCTAAATCCGCCCCTATTAAAATTAATCGCAATACAATCACGGACCCCAGAATACTGTGTTTAGAGAGCATTGCGGCGATGATAAACGGGAGTTGGTGTATAGGTGGGTAATTGGAGAAATGGCCTGCGCTGAGCGCTCCCATGCCCTCAAATAGTAGTCTCATTTGCGGAAATAAATCGGGTTGAGAATACACTAAACCATTGGGCGTAAACAAGTAGGGGTTGAGGCCTGCCAAAAGGAGGCGCCCATCCCATATAAAACGATAAAAATCTTGAGACAAATTGGGGATTGCCATCAAAAAAATTAATCGCAATCCGATGGCTAAATAAGATAAATGACGTTCTTTGGTATTGGGATGTTTTAAAATCAAGTAATAACACCCAAAAAGAATGCTATATAACCCGAGGAGTTTGGCATGTTCAAAACGCACCAAATCGTATGCCCAAACAGCATAAAAAAGCATGCTCAAGCCGCCCAAAAGATAGAAGGCTTTTTTTGAATTTATAAATGACCTATTGAATTCCATAAGTCGGGGCGTAAGAGGTTAAACTTTAGAGGAAATCGATTTAAAAAATACAAATCCAAATCCTAAAAATAGCATTAGATGAAAAGGGAATAAACCAAAGTCTCCACCTTGGTCGCCGACAATAAATGCGCTATACATTCCGAACGCAAAATAGAGCATCAAAATACCTTCAAAAATCACATGAACTGAAATGTTTTTCTTGAGGTATTTATTGTTTTTCCAGCTATCAGAAATGGCATTAATATTAAATTTTGGGGTTCGTACAAAGTCACTTCGCTTTCCAAAATGGCCTTCTAAAACAGCAATTGAATTATGCAATGAGAAGCCCATTGCTATCGAGAAAAATGTAAAAAATAGGGCAATGTATTGCACGAAACTTTTTAAACTCGATCCATGTGTTTTCTTATACATAAACCAATAACAAATAAAGAAAATAATAGTGCTTATTACAAAAAAGCTCATCACAAAAAAATACATTTTCAAGTGCGCATATTCATTCTTTATATAGAGCATCGGGATACTAAGAATTCCTACGACTAAGACGTTCAAAAACATAGTACTATTAAGTAAGTGTAACAAACTGTGTAATTTTGTTTTTGATGAGATGTTTTTACTTTTTAGAACACGCCACATCATTTTTTGAAAATTCTCGGCGCCTCCTTTGTTCCATCGAAATTGTTGCGATCTAGCGGCACTAATTACGACTGGTAATTCCGCAGGGGTTTCAACATTTTCTAAGTATTTAAATTTCCAGTCTTTAAGCTGTGCTCTGTAACTTAAATCAAGGTCTTCAGTCAGGGTGTCGCCTTCCCAATTCCCAGCATCAATGATACAGGTTTTTCGCCAAACGCCAGCCGTCCCATTAAAGTTAATGAAGTGTCCTTTAGAGTTCCGCCCAACTTGTTCCAGACTAAAGTGTGCATCCAAAGCAAATGCTTGAATTTTAGTTAAAATGGAATAGTCTCTATTAATATGTCCCCAACGTGTTTGAACAACGCCAACCGCTTCATCTTTGAAAAATGGAATGGTCCTTTTAAGCCAGTCCGCTTCAGGTAAAAAATCGGCATCAAATATGGCAATGTATTCACCTTTAGCAATAATCAACCCTTCTTTTAAGGCGCCCGCTTTAAATCCGTCTCGATTTGATCTTTGAATGTGTTGAATGTCAAACCCTTCTTTTTGTAATGTTTTTATGAGCGTTGCAGTGGATTCGATGGATTCGTCGGTTGAATCATCTAGAACCTGAAATTCTAATTTGTCTTTTGGATAATCAATAAGTACAATGTTTTTTAAAAGACGATCCATCACGTAAATCTCGTTAAATACGGGGAGTTGTATGGTCACGCACGGAATTTCGTCGGCCTTTGAAAAATCAAACTCAGGACAGTTTTCTGTCGGGTTTTTAGAGTTTAAGTAATTGAATAGTAAATTCAATTGCGCTAAAGCATACATGAAAATGAGTAGGAGTGCAACAGAATAAATTAAAATGATGATGATTTCTAAAAGCATTACTTAAAGCTGTATTTTAATATCCAGGTTAATATCTTAATTCCTGCAAATATACTACCTTTTACGGTACCAGAAACCTTTGAAACTCCAATTCTGTTTCGATACCTTACGGGGATTTCTTTATAGCTATAGCCTTGTTTTAATATTTTGAGTTGCATTTCGACCGTCCATCCATAGGTTGGGTCTTCCATATTTAGACTCAATAATTCATTAAACTTAATCGCTCTAAAAGGGCCAAGATCGGTGAATTTTGATTTAAAAAATAAGCGCATTAAAAATGTTGCCAGCCAATTTCCAAAAATTTGTTGGGGTTGCATCGCGCCCTTTTCACGAAGTTGTTTGTCGCGGCTCCCAATCACAAAATCGATATCTTTTTTAACAATAGGTGTAATAATTTTAGTGAGTTCTTCCGGGTAATCACTGTAATCACCATCCAAAAACACCACAATATCCGTATCTATTTTCTGCTGTTTAATGTAGTCAATGCCTTTTAAACAGGCATTACCATAACCACTTTTAAGTTCGGTTAGAACCGTCGCACCAGCTTGTTCCGCATTTTTTACGGTTGCATCGGTTGAGTTATTGTTAACGACAATGATTTCATTGACAATTTCAGGAAGGTCTTTGATAACTTTTCCAATAGAATCGGCTTCATTATAAGCGGGAATAATGACTTTTATAATCGGTTTTTCACGATTGGGGTTATTCAACATAAAACTTATTTATCATGGAGTTGATCCATCAGATTCATTTCATTACCAAGCAATACATCGCTGCTACCAATCCGTCCTTCTTCGGGGCCATTTTCTAATTTTAAAACTCCTCGAGGACAAACAGCACTACAAATACCACAGCCAACACAACTTGCACGAACGATATTTTCCCCTTTTTGTGCATAGGCACGAACATCGATTCCTTGCTCACAATAGGTTGAACAATTTCCACAAGAAATGCATTGCCCGCCATTGGTGGTAATTCTAAATCTCGATTTGAAACGTTGAATCACTCCCATATAAGCGGCTAAAGGACACCCAAATCGACACCAGACTCTATTTCCAAATATGGGATAAAACCCGGTTCCAATCACTCCGGCAAATATGGAACCTATTAAAAAGCCATAGATGTCTTGTAAGGTTTGAACTTTGATGCCGAAAACGTCGTAAGCTCCTGAAAAATAGCCATACAAAGTCAACCCTGTCATTAGCAACGCAAATACGAGGACACCATGAACTAGCCAGCGTTCTACTTTCCAAGAAAACAACGATTTACTGGATAGTTGTCGGTAGGGGTCTCCCAAGGTTTCTGCGAGTCCGCCACATCCACACACCCAAGAGCAATACCAGCGTTTCCCAAAAAAATAAACCATAACAGGCACCACAACTAAGGTTAATAAAACACCCCAAACTAAAATGAATAAGCCAAACCCGCCACTTTCTAATAATTCATTTAGATTCCAACGGAAGAAAAAATCATAATCCAACGGAAAGGCGTTTTTAAAATCATACCACGGCTTTTCAAATCGGACTAAAATTTCTGGAATTAAAAATGCAAATACAATCTGAAAAAACAAAACCGAGGTGGTTCTTAAGACCTGATATTTATTGTGACGGTATTTAATATACATCCGAACGGCCATGACAGACATAATAACGCAATATAAAAACCCATATAAAAACCACTGACTTGCTGGGTTTCCGCTCAAAGACTCACTTATTGGGTCCACCAGATAAATCCAATTGACCATATAACTCGGTCTAAAGTATAATACTAAATAAAACGAAATTAAGAACGCAAAAACAAACCATGCAATCCAACCTCTATTGGTCGCACTACTATGAAATATATGGTTGTTTTTTATTCCTGGAGGGCCTTTTAGTTGGATCGCTGGAAGCATGAATAAAAGGGCGCCAAAAAGGGCGAGTCCAAAACTTAAAAACCAGAGCATTATTTTGTTTTGAACCACAAATCCAGTCCCCGACGATTTTACCATTTGATAGGCCAAGCTATGTGGTTTTTCCCAAATAACCATGGACCATTCTTTGTTTTTTTTGTGAGTATCATTGGCAGACTCAACCGCTTTTGCAATAGAATTTGCGAGGAAAAATGGAGTCGAAAATTCCTGATCAACGACCTTATTTTTTAAAGTTTCGCTAAATAGAGGACTTGCGATATTTTTTTGAGTTCTAAAATCTTCTAAAGCCTGATTTGTGAGTTTATACTGCCCCATAAACAGCAAGCTGATGAAAAGCGCAAACACGGCTAAAATGAGTGCTAATCCTAGGGTTCTTATTGTTTTCATATTATGATTTTAGGGTAAAAATTTGTGACCAATTTTTCTTTTTTAATCGTAGGTTTTTGTGGTGTTCAGCGTTGAACTTTCCTAAGACTTCTTTGTAGTGGGTTTTGTAAAATTCAGGGTCAAAATGGGCGATTTCTAAGTGTTCAAGCACATAGTCGATCGATTTATTTTGATCTAACCATCGGTTAAAAATTTCGTGCCGCATTCGAATTCCAAAAGTATTTATCCCTAAGAATGACTGCGTGGTTTTGTCAAAAGCAATGGTCAAACATTTGGTTTGATCGGGATGCATCCAATGAAAATGCGCTTCATTGGGTTTCCTGTGTCGCTCACTATTCACCCAGCCGTAGGTTTGGTATTCAATATCGAAAAACTTGGCGGAGTTAAACCAATGTCCGGGTGCATAGTGTGTTTCTTTTTTACAAATCGTTTGTGCGACGGTCTCTCCCATAATACGACCGGTATACCAGACGGCTTCAATGGGTCTTCGTCCCTCGACTGCAATGCGTTGTTCGGCACAATCTCCAATGGCATAAATGCCTTTGATGTTGGTTTCTAGATTTCGATCCACCAAAATCCCACGATTGGTTTCTAGTTCCGAATGTTCTAAAAACCCAATATTTGGAGAAACCCCTGCTGTGAGTCCAACGACATTACAGTCGATTTCTTCACCAGTTTCTGCAATTACAATCGACTTTACCTTTCCATTTGCATCCGAATTTATTTGCTTTAAATTTGATTGTAATCGAAGGTCAATTCCGTTTTTTCTAATTTCATGGGTAATCATTTTACTTTCGCCACTTGGTAAAATAGCACTCCAGTAGCTATCTTCTCTCACTAAAAAGGTCACTGGAATGTGTCGAGAATGGAACATTTCAGCAAGCTCAATCCCAATAAGACCTCCACCTACGATGACGGCACGTTTACAATCGGTATTATTAGGGGCGTAGGTTTCTACAGCCTCTAAGTCTTGTTTATGGTACAAGCTCACAACGCCTTTTAGATCTTGACCTGGCCATCCAAATTTATTCGGTTTACTCCCAGTGGCTAAAATAAGTTTGTCAAATTTTAGTTTTTCTCCATCAGAAAATAGAAGTGTTTTTTTAGCGGTATCAACCTGTTCGACATAGCCTTTTTTGAGTGTAATCTCGTTTTGTTCCCAAAACCAATCTTCATACGGTTGCGTATGTTTAAACTTCATATGCCCCATATAGACATACATAAGCGCTGTTCGAGAGAAAAAATAATCGGTTTCTGACGAGATGACGGTAATTTTTTTATCGGATAGTTTTCGGATGTGTCTGGCTGCTGTGATTCCAGAAATTCCATTTCCTATAATTGCGATGTGTTCCATACTAAATAAGTTTTTGGGGATTAGTACTTAAAGACTGATACAAAACCCGAATGGTTTTGGGTTATAAAGTTAATGAATATGTTTTATATAATAGGCTTCTAATTTTTTTGGAGGTGCACCAAAGAATTTCCTCAAGTGGATTACCATAAAATGAAACTGCAACGACCAGATGCCATTCGACTCAAAACGTCTCGCAGAGGTTGTTAGTGTACGTTGAATGACTTTAAAGGAACCCTGTTTATAAAGTCTATAGATGAACTCATTATCTTCATAAATTATGAAATCTTCGTTATAGCCTTTTAGGTGTTCAAAAATGTTTTTTTCTACAAATAAACTTTGATCACCCCCACGACTCACTTTCCAATTAAATTGGGTGAACCAACCTGTCAATTGCAACCACCAATGGTTGCTATCAAATTTCATTTTAAAACACCCAGTCTTTGTCCCATCATTAATTGCTTCTACAATAGATTGATCAAAATTTTTCGGAGGAAATGAATCTGCATGCAAAAAATATAGAATGCTGCCTTTGGCTTGAGCAGCTCCAAAATTCATTTGTTTTGCACGCCCTTTTGGGCTGTTTAACCCAATCACTTTGGGGTGTTTTTTTGAAAATCCTGAGACTATATTTTGAGATCCATCGCTACTTCCACCATCAATCACAAGAATTTCTGAAATCAATTTTTCGTTAGAATTTTGATGTAAATAGGCCAAAAAGGCTTCTATGTTTTTAGCTTCATTCAATACAGGGACAATGACACTTATTTTAGTCATTCAGCGCCCAATTATAGCTTAAAAACTCAATTTTTGTTTGGGGTGAAATTGCGGTCGTACTGTAGTTATTGAGGTAGGTGATAAAAGCGTTTCCTTTTGGGAAATCAGATTTAAACCATTTAAATATCTTTGAAATTTTAATGGTGGCGGGTGCCAGATTATTTTTCGAAGGAGCATTGATAAAATCATGTGCGGCTTGATCCAATTGATCATTTAATGTTTTTGCTTCAAACGCGCAATTCGAAAGTTTAGGGCAGGATTCCGATGCGCATACAATCGCAAAATGAATTCGCGAATCTCCCATAGGTCTCAAAATCTCATGCTCAATCGTATTGAGTGACATCGTTTTTCCATCGATTACAATAAATTTTTGACCCCATGGATCACTTAATTTTTTGATGCTTTTTACGGGGTAATTATTTAAGATAAGCTGAATTGTAAAGGCGTTATACGCATTGATCCAATAGGCTTTTTTTTCAGAAGTGCTCCAATGGTCTTCAGGCGCGTGATGGGCTAAATCGGCAAGGTAATCATCAAGAGATTCTCGGTTATTAAGGAATCCTTTATAATTGACCTTTCCAGTGTCCGAAACATAGAGTTGCAAAATATTGGTCCATTCTGAATGGTCCATTTTTTGTGCAGTAGAAGTCCAAAAGCACAGGGTTAAAACGTAGATTAAGAGGTGTTTCATTTTATTTAGGTTAACAGCAACCACCACCATCATAATGAAATGTGGAGTCACTAAAGTAAATGTCGTTTCGATTTAAATTTGCTAAAGCAGCGGCCGTTTTATCACAAATCGCTAAGGGCTGATTTTTTAATAAAATATGTCCTGCAGTATCGTCAAAGAAGTCGTCTTTGCCGTAATAAATGGCTGCTTTCCCTGTAAAAACACAAGGCCCGTCGGCGGGCATTGGGTCTTTGATCGCAGCAACTTCGATCGATTCAATATAGATTAATTCCTCGGTATTATAATTCAGAGGATCTAAAATTCGATAGGGTTTTCGGGCTCTAATTTCAATCGTTCCAAATCCAGCATCGGTCAGCATCTTAACATAATCAGCAATTGGGATGCTGCCGCTCAAACACAAGGCACGAAGGCGTTCGTCTTCGCGAAGTGTTTCATTCATAGGCTGTTCACATGTGGGGTCGCTCATCACTAATTTTCCGTGTGGTTTTAGGACGCGATACATTTCGGAGATCGCTTTTTTGAGGTCTTCAACTTTAAAGATATTGAATAAACAATTCTGAGCTGCCACATCAATACTGTTATCTTCTAAAGGTAAGTGTAGAGCGTCTCCTTTTTTCAGGCTTACAAAGTCTTTATTAAACCAGGGGTTTTGAGCTTCTGCTTCCACAAAGTTTTTTTTGGAGGCTTCCAGCATTTCATCCACCACATCCACGCCGATCACACCGTTTTTTTGACGACTGAAATATGCAAATTGAAGCAATTCCATACCGCCTCCAACTCCAACATATAATATTTTGGGATTGTTGGTCAGGTCACGCGCATGAACTGTGCTTCCGCAACCATAGTTCATTTCTTGCATGATTTTGGGAATTTTCAGACCTGGAAGCTCCCAAACAGGGTTGGTTGTGCAGCAGAGTCCAATATCGGGACTGAGGGCTGCTTCTTTGTAAACATCGTGGGTAGTATCTAAGTAGCTCATTTTTTTATATTTAGTAAGAGGTGTCTGTTTTAAAATTTTATTTTCAATAATTGTTTTCTCATATTCCCTTGTCCCAAGATATGAATATTTTCTTTAGATTTTACAGCGGTCTCTGCGATAAAAATTACATCAGAATTTGCAAATAAAACCTCAGGGATAATTTTTCCGTCTGGATTTATTTTGATAGTGTATAAATTAGTTTTTGAGAATCGTTTATCCTGCTTAACTATTAGTTTTTCTTTATCCATATTAATGTACCCATTCATTAATATATTTAGTTGATTACCGTTAAAGAAAGGATAGGTTGATGAATCTTTTTTGTTATACTTAGAGTTTATTTTTTCAGTTTGTCTTAGTTCTAAAACAGTGTCCCAGAGCAGCTCTCCTTCAGGACTTATTTTTCCAATTAAAATATCATCGTACAACTTATCATCTGCTGAATTTGGGGTCGTAGTTATAAAAAGAGACACACCTACTATGACTGGTATTGCCGCAATTGGAGTGCCTACAATAATTGGTGCTTGTTGTTCTCTGATGTAAAATTGACCAACAACATAAGTGTTGAGCTGCTCGTCTATAAAAATGTTTTTTATATCAACGCCTCGATTACCTCTAAATAGCCCTTTAAAATACTTGCTAGCTTTTTTATTTGAAAACACCGTTTGTTGTTGCGATTTTAAAGAGAATGAATCTAAATCTATAGTGTAGTGTGTGAATCCTTTAAATCCACCTTCTTTGTGATTTGAATATAAGCCACTTATAATGTAATCAGTTGCACGAATATCAGAATTAATTAACTCATAAATGCCCGGTTCAATTTGGAGTTCAATACTCTTTTGGTTGTTTAATTCAATAAGTTTATATGTTTTTTTATCTTTTGAGTAAATTATATTAAAAAGCAAATAGATGTTATTTTGAGCTTGTGAAGCATTTAAGAAACGTGTATTTCTATGGGGAATGTTTTTATCTGCAAATATTTTATGTTCATTTAATTCTTCTAACTCATCAGAAAACACTTTTACAAAGGCATACAATGATTTATGTTCAATTACAGGGAAACTCAACACAATTTTAGATGAATATTCTAAGTTGATCTCAAAGTCATTTTTCAGAGCACGATACACTTCTAGAGTTGAGTTCTTATCAACTTTTAAAAGTGATTTCTGTTCAAAAGATTGGGTTTTCAAGTTAATAACATCACATCTCAATGAAATGGATTTATTTTTTTGTTCCTTTATAAAAACGTGTGCTTTTTCGTTTAATATAAAAACATCTAAAATTTTTGTTTCATTTTGAGTTTTAATTTCAACACGATTCGTAAAATTCATATGGTCATAGAACTCAACAAAATAATTCCGAAGTGTACCATTAACCTTGTGTGGTCTTATGGATACAAAATTGCCAATTGAATCACTTGCAGTTAGTTCACTATGATCAATTAAAAATTGACGATCCTTAAGAATGTTTCCTTTATTTATTTCTTGAGAAGACGTTGTAAGGAAAGTTAAAAAAAATAGTAGGAGAAAAGGGGGCTTGAGGGACATTGTCTATAACATTTTTATTAATTCTTTAAAGAGTGTAATCATTTTAGGTTCGGCTTTTGCGGCAATTTCAATGATCTCCGAAATATCGACAGCTTTTAAGTTGTCAGGATCACATTCATCGGTTAAAACAGACACCGCAGCGACTTTTAACTTCAAGTGATTTGCCACAATTATTTCTGGAACGGTGCTCATTCCCACGGCATCGGCGCCCATTAGTTTTAACATTTTGTATTCAGCACGGGTTTCTAGCTGTGGGCCAACCACACTTACATAAACGCCTTTGTGTAAGTCAATATTATGATTTGCAGCGATTTCTTGAATCGTTTGGTTTATTTTTCCATCATAGGGTGCGCTCATATCTACAAAGCGATCTCCTAATTGTTCCACGCCTTTAAACGCTAATGGCGAGCCTCCTTGTAAGTTGATGTGGTCATCGATCAGCATCAGGTCTCCTTTTTTATAATTCAGATTTAAAGCCCCTGACGCATTAGAAACTAATAAAGTGGACACGCCCAACTGCTTCATGATTCGGACCGGATAGGTAACATCTTGCAGGGTATAGCCTTCATAAAGATGAAACCGCCCTTGCATTACGATGACTTTTTTTCCTTCAAGCATGCCGTAAATTAATTTTCCTTTATGAAACTCAACCGTCGCTGTTGGGAAATTTGGAATATGGTTGTAACTCACTTCTTTAATAATCTCAACATGATTAATGAGTTGTCCTAATCCGGTTCCTAAAATAATCCCAATTTCGGGAGATTCAAAGCCTTTTTCTTTCAGGTAATCGGTCGTTTCTTCAATAAGTTTTATCATAATTTTTTTATCTTTTTTAGTAATTCTGGTTGATTTTGTAGGTCTTCAAATGTATCAATGTCATTTAAGGCTTCCAAAAGTTTAACGTTGAGTTCTTTTAGGTCTTTTAAAGTGGACTCTAGTACTGAGTCGGTTCCCCATTGTTTGTTTTTAAATAGAGACGGATGAAGCTTGGTCATTCCTAGTAAATAATAGCCACCATCGAGCGACGGCCCTAAAACAACTTCATGGTTTTCTAAGGCTTCAAATGCTTTTTCGAGGTGGATGGATTTTAAATCAAACAAATCACTACCAACAATCACTACCTTTTCATAGGAATCCTTAAAAGCAGTTTCAAATGCCATTTGCATCCGCGCGCCTAAGTCGGTTCCTTTTTGCAGTTTTTTTTGATAGATTGATGCATTCCATAAGTCGTTTTTCTGGATTTCTTCTGAGTAATATACAACTTTATCGCTAGTGGCGGTGCTTAACACCGACTCGGTATGTTTTAGTAGAATTTTATAAATTTTTAGGGCATCTTCATTTCCAATGGTTTTGGAAAGTCGTGTTTTTACTTTTCCTAACTCAGGATTTCGCACAAAAACGATGATTATATTTTTATTCATACACCTTGATTCCTTTTAATAAATACCGGTCCCATTCTTTTGAGTATATATGCACTTTTGATGTGGGTTCTTTAAGATTATTAAAAACGTCCCTGTCTTTATTAACCCAATCAAAAATCCCGCCATATAAGTTAAAAACCGATGTATAACCCTCATTAAGAAGGCGTTTTCCAATAATTTCAGATCGGACTCCAATAGCGCAATACACCACAATCATTTTATTTTTTTCAATGTTCAGACGTCTTATTTTTGAAATCTCAAAATCTTTAAACCCAACAGCAATGGCGTTTTCTAGGTGACTTATGTCGTACTCTGCTGGTTCACGAGCATCTAATATAATGGGTTGGGTTTTTAATTCAGTTAGTTCATCGACAGTGATATAAGGAACAGCATTATCATTAAATTTATTCAGGACATCCTTTATAGATGTCTGACTAAATCCATTGGCCCACAGCAGACATAACCCGATTAAAATTAGTTTTTGTTTCATGTTAAGCAACGGTTCCTTGGCAACTACTCCCTGCACCTGCAGTACAGCCATAACAGTGCTGCGATATACAAATGGTTCGTTTACTTAGGAGGTCTTTGTTGAATTCACGGATGTGCTGAACAGAACTATCAACTTTTAATTCTAACATCTGATTAAAATCGCAATCATAAAGCCAGCCGTCCCAACTTACTGAAAGCGTGTTGGTACACATCACATTGGCTACGGCAGCGGGATTAAAAGCCGCTACTAAATTATACATATAATCTTCATAATTTTCAGAAGCGATTAGATAATCTAAAAAACGACTGATCGGGAGGTTGGTGATCGAGAACAAATTATGAAACTGAATCTCGAAATTTGACAACAATGCCTTTTTGAAATCGGCTTCCAAAGCCGTTTGATCTCCTGGCAAAAAAGCCCCTGAAGGATTGTAAACCAAATCGAGTTTAAGATCTGATCCTGGCATGCCATAACCCACAGCGTTTAACATTTTCAAGGCTTTAATAGAGGCATTAAAAACACCATCGCCACGTTGTTGGTCTGTTTTTCCTTCGGTCCAATGAGGCATGGACGATATCACATGAACGCCATGTTTTTTGAAAAATTCTGGCAGATCATTGTATTTTTTGTTGGCGGTAATGATGGTCAGATTGGAACGAACAATGACGTCTTTGACACCCACTTTGGTCGCTTCTTCGACAAACCATCTAAAGTCGGGGTTCATTTCTGGGGCACCGCCCGTCAGGTCTAAGGTGTGCGCGCCGGTCTGTTTAATCACATCCAAACACTGTTGCATGGTCTGGCGCGTCATGATTTCTTTTCGATCGGGGCCTGCATCAACATGGCAATGACCACACACTTGATTGCACATATAGCCAACATTGATCTGTAGAATCTCTAATGTTTTGGGGCGTAATGGAAATTGATTTTGGGCGGCTAATTTTGTACGAAACGTTGGGAGTTCTTCATCTTTGAAAATGCCATTGGATAAAATTTCTAATTGTCGTTTGGCGTTTGCAAGTTCATTTTCGCGTTTCTTTAGGGATTTTAATTGCATCGATTACATGGATAATTTTTTATACTTATTCATCATTTGCACACTATGTACTAAGGTGGCGCCACTTTCAATGGCCGCACCGGCATGCACTGCTTCCATCATCTCTTCTTTGGTAATGCCACGTTTTAATCCGTCTTGGGTATAGGCATCTATACAGTAAGGGCATTTTACGACATGCGATACCGCTAAGGCAATAAGAGATTTTTCACGCGCGGTTAAGGCCCCTTCTTCAAATACTTTGCCATAATAGTCAAAGAATTTCTCGCCGAGTTCTTCACTCCACTCTGTAATCGCTCCAAATTTTCGTAAATCGGAGGGCTCATAATAGGTATTGCTCATGTTTGTTTTTTTTAAGACCGTTTTTATAATTTTTCTAAAATTAGTGAAAAATCCTCGAAATCTATAAATTTTACAATCCATAATGCTGTTTTATAGCTCTTTAATAACACTACAAAACCACAACAGTCTCTTGATTTTTATTTTATGATTTCCTTTAATAATGCAGCTCATAATTACATAATTCATAATTCTGACAGGTTAAATTATAGTTTTCACTATTTTTTAGCACAAATATTATTGAATGTATATTTTATGTAGTGGCTAATAATTTGCGCGTCAAGAGGTCTGATTGTTAATATTGGAGGTATAACCTTAAATCTATTTAAAATGAAAAAAATTACTTTATTATTGACAGTTATGACATTTTCTCTTGGATTCGCCCAAAGTCTCCCTATAGATTTTGCAGATCCTTTAGATGCGAAATTTGTTGGTGCTGGTGGAGCTACATTTAGTGTTACTGCTGACGGCACTAATGCTATTGGACAAATTATTGGAGGATCTGATCAGTACAATAGCAGGATTGACTTGGCATTAGATACATATATAGATATGACTACAGCTGCTAAAACGTTTACTTTTAAATTTTACACGACTGAAGCTGTCGTAATGGAAGGATTGCTTCAAATTGGCGCTGAAAAGGCTGGTGGATATCCTATAGAATTGCAGTTTACAACTAATGGTGTTATTGGCTGGGAAACGATCACCCTTGATTTTACAAACGCCACAAACGGATATCCAAATGCTGCAGACCCCGTTGTTTTCGGACAATATGCTCAAATATCGGTTTTTACTAATTTCGGAGATACTGGTTTTTCAACGTATTGGATAGATGATATTGCTGGTGCAGCTAATGGAACTGCAGTTCCTCAACCAATAACTTCCCTAAGTGTAGATTTTGAAACAACGACTGCGTTTGCACCTGATGCTGGAAGTGTTTACACAGATCAGGTCACAAACGATTTAACCACTGGAATTAATTCTTCAGCTAATGTGGGTCAGGCATCTCAAGTTAATAATGGACCTTGGGCAAATACTCAATTAGTAGTTACACCATCTTTAGATATGTCAGCTGAAGACAAAGGCTTTTCATTAATGGTTAAAGGGCCAAGAGCTGTATCGGTTAAGTTAAAGCTTGAGGGTGGTACTAATAACGAATTAGATGCATCCTACACAACTCCGAATGTTTGGCAGGAACTTACTTGGGATTTTTCTTCTGACTCTTCAGTAAATCATAACAAAATAGTTCTATTTTTTGATATTTCTGGAGCTACTAGTGCAACTGCTTCGGATGATGTCTTTTTGATAGACAATCTTGAGTTTGCAGTTTTTAGTACATTTTCTACATCTAATTACTCCTCAAACGCCGTAAAACTATACCCAAACCCAGCTAAGGGGATTGTAAACTTCTCAACGGTTTCAAACAAAGCGTTAGAGGTTTCAGTCTATGATTTATTAGGGAAACAAGTATTGCGTGCAGAAAATGTGCAATCTCAACTTAATATATCAAGCTTAAACCCTGGAATGTATTTTGTAAATATGACTCAAGGATCTAGTGTTTCTACTAAAAAACTATTAGTAAACTAAGTAGGATGACTAACTAACTGACCAACTTTAGTTTTAAAGAGGCCTCCAATTGGAGGCCTCTTTTTATTTTCATTGTTTTAGGAGTTTGGTTCTGTTCAACGATCGATTATTAGGATTTAACTATTTAACTCACTATTTAGCGAAGTGAGTTTCTTATTTGTTATCATTTGGAATTAATAATTTATTTCAAAATTTCATATTTTAACGTTAATATTATATTATATTTGAGTTCATCATCAATTTAAAATCATTTATTATGAAAAAAATTACTTTTTTACTAATGCTTTTGACGGTCTCTTTAGGCTATTCACATATCTTAATTTTTAATTCTAGCAGTAACGATCTAGCGCATTTAAACCTACCCTCAACGTGCTCTGGAACGACTACTGAGGCTACTGATGGGACATTTTCTGCAGGACTCGACTATGAATTTGTTACCAATGGAGCGGACGTTACGATCACTTTTACGCTATTAGACACGGACAAACAGGGTTTAAGTCCTCAGTTATTTCGTGCTCCTTCTACATTTACTGATTTTTCTTTCGATGGAACATCATACTCAGTCACACTAACGGACCAAACAGCTGGGGCAACTCTAAGTTTTCAGTTCAGAGGTGCATATATGGATGCTGGTTTGATTGTCTCAAAAGTTTTTAATTACAAAGTAGGTGAGGGCTGTGTGTTAAGCACTGAAACTCTTGAAACAGCTCTTTTTAATGTATATCCGAATCCAGCGAAAAGCGTTATCAATATCTCATCGACGTCCAATGAAGTTTTTGGAGTTTCAGTCTATGACTTATTGGGCAAGCAAGTCCTGCGTGCAGAAAACGTAAAGTCTCAACTTAATATATCGAGTTTAAATCCTGGATTGTATGTTTTAAATATGACACAAGGATCTAATAGTTCTACTCAGAAACTATTAGTCAAGTAACTAAAATCACTAACCAACCAATTTTAGTTTATAAAAGCCTCCAGTATTGGAGGCTTTTTTGTTTATATAGTTTTGGGTCGTGGGTTCTATTTTACCACGTATTTATATTTCGACGCTATAAAGTTATCTCTATTTCTGTTTAAGTTATCTGTCATTTTCTTAACGGTAATAAGTAATTCCTCCTTTTTCTAAGTTCTAAACAGCTCTAGACATCCATAATTGAGATGCAATACAACAAGTCCAGGATGTGCTGGTTACATATAAATCGAGCTCCTAATTTGATTAAGTGATATTATTTTAACCCTTTTTCGATTAAATGTTTAATAATACCAAAAAAAATCAAACATATAGAACCATACATTACCCCAACATTTTACGAAAACGTTGTAATTTTTTGTCAATTTTTAAAGAAAGAAATTTTTAAAACGACAATAATAACCCCTGTAAAATGCGAATACATATATTTATTTAACAAAATTATATCATTGTATGTTTTTTGTAGTGGATTGTTTATGAATTATACATAAACATTAAACTATATTTGATTTCATTATTAACTTAAAACAATTTAACATGAAAAAAATTACACTATTATTTACATTCTTAGCGATTTCTTTAGGGCACGCGCAAAGTCTCCCTATTGATTTTGCAGATCCTTTAGATGCAAACTTTACGGCCGCAGGCGGTGCTGTATTTTCTGTCACTGCTGATGGAACCAATGCTATTGGTCAAATTATTGGAGGTGCTGCCCAATACGATAGTAGAATGGATTTAGTCTTAGATACATACATAGATATGACGACTCCTGCTAAAACATTCACGTTTGAATATTATACAACTGAAGATATTGTAATGAATGGACTACTTCAAATTGGAGCAGAACAAGACGGAGGATTCGCAATTGAAAAAGGATTCGTAACTGACGGAAATATTGGTTGGGAAACAATCACTATTGATTTTTCAGATGCTACTAACGGCTATCCAAATGCTGCAGACCCCGTTGTTTTTGGTCAATACGCACAAATCTCAGTGTTTACTAATTTTGCAGATACGGGTGTATCTACATATTGGATAGATGATATTGCCGGAGCTGCTAATGGAGCTGCTGTGCCACAACCATTAACGTCTTTAGTTGTAGATTTTGAAACAGCGACTACCTTTTTGGGAGATACCAATCTTACTTACACGGATCTTGTTGCAAACGATGTAACTGATGGAGCCAACTCCTCAGCAACTGTTGGACAGCTATCAGGTATCAATACAGGACTTTATTCAAACGCACAATTATTAGTTAGTGAGAATTTTGATATGTCTGCTGGTGACAAAGGTTTTTCGATAATGGTAAAAGGCCCAAGAGCTATTCCAGTTATCAAATTTAAGCTTGAAGGTGGTGCTGCTAACGAAAAAGATGCAGCTTACACAACTCCAGGCGTTTGGCAGAAACTTACGTTCGATTTTACTGCTGATACATCAGTAACACACAACAAAGTGGTCATATTTGTCGATTTTGCAACTGCAGCTAGTGCAGTTCCAGCGGATGATGTTTTTATGATTGATAATCTTGAATTTGACGTTTTAAGTACACTTTCTGCGAAGAGTTTTTCTTCTAGTTCAGTAAAAATGTACCCGAACCCAGCAAATGATATTTTAAACTTCTCTTCAGCTTCTAAGAAAGCTTTAAATGTCGCGGTTTACGATTTGTTAGGAAAACAAGTTTTACGTGCAAATGCTATTCAGTCTGAGCTTAATATTTCTAGCTTAAATCCTGGAATGTATTTTGTTAACATGACTCAAGGTTCTAGTACTTCTACTAAGAAACTACTAGTAAAATAAGGGTTTACTAACCAAT
The DNA here is from genome assembly GCA_949499105.1 of Formosa sp. Hel1_33_131. GTDB lineage: Bacteria > Bacteroidota > Bacteroidia > Flavobacteriales > Flavobacteriaceae > Hel1-33-131. Next base: position 117,927 of record CATEFX010000026.1, read on the forward strand.
TTAACTTTTTAAAAAGGCCTCCATTTGGAGGTCTTTTTTTATGCCCTCATCCCACCTACGGTTCATTCATACGAGGTATGAGGAACGAATAACGCGGTATCTCATGAAGTGAAACTAAAAACGAATAGACTGCCGCGCCGTAAAAAACGACGAGCAATGACGTAGCGTGTCGTTATTACGAGCCTGCCTTTTGGTAGACAGGCGTAGTGCAGTCATCTTAGGGTTGTAACCAAAAACAAAAACGCCAAGACATATGTCTCGGCGTTTTATCCGTACCCCTTACGATTCCATTATCGAACCCTTTTTACCAAAACCTTACTGATATCTATAATTTAAAAGAACTCCTTTATAACGAGGGTATTGCAGATATAGATGGATTGCCTATTGTCAAACCTGATAATCGTAGTAATTCAGTATTACCTAACAGTTATTAAACTATAATAGTATTAAATAGTATGGCGAATAATACAGGAAAGAAATACGGAGGTAGAGAGAAGGGTACGCCTAATAGAATGACAAAAGAGTTGAGGTCTGTTCTTAAAGACGTATTGTACGAGGAGATAGAAGCGTTACAAGAGCGTTTAGGCGCTTTAAAACCGAAAGAGAGGGTAGAGTTACTTATTAAGTTAATGCCTTACGCGTTACCCAAAGTAACAAGCGTATCGCATACGACTAATGAACCGTTGGATTGGGGTATTTAATACACATAGTAAAAGTAAAGAACAAAAAGTACCAACATCAAAATGATATAGATCCAAAAAAAATATTTATCTAAAAATTCTTCAATAAATTCTCCAATAGAAGATGGTAATTTTGAATATAAATATAAAATAGGCGCCCATACTATTACCAAAACCACGACAAATATTGGAAAAAATATAAAGAAGAACATTACTTCTTGAAAAATCATATAATATAAAAAATCAGAAAACAAACCTAATAAACTTATAAACCCCAATCCTTCGATGTCTTCTTTATGTATTAGTTTTTTCATTTATTTTCTGCTTTTTCAGTTAGTATTTTATCAATGTATGCTTCTAATCCTTTTTCGTTCTGTAATCCGTCTTTGGATTGATATGCTTTAATTTTAGACACTAACTCATTGTCTAACTCAAATATAGATAAAATCATTGATAGTATGTCGTTGGTCACTTTTTTGCCATCGTAAGGTTTCTTGCTTACAATATCTGTATCGTATATCTTTTTAAGTGGTTCTTCTCTAACTCGTATTAACTTAAACCCTTCTTCAAAGAGCATTTCGGATTTAATCTTATCGATATCTCGTTTGTCTTTATGCCAATAAGAACCGTCAAATTCAATACATAAATTTAGTTTAGGGATGAATATATCTATTGATCTTAATCGTCCTTCTAAACGAGTTTTTAACCCTTTTGGGTCAATATTTTTAAACAGTTTCATTAACTCGAATGTAATTGTGAGTTCTTGCTTTGATTGGGGTGTCAAGTCACAATATGGACATCCTGTCCCACCATAAATTCTATTAAATGGTCTTGTTCTCCATTCGTGATCATCTCCTTTTGAGCATTTCCACCAAACCTCTTTGTGAGTAGCCGGAACAATATCATTTGGATTTAAGTTTCCATTTTTGGTTGGATGCCATTCACTTGACAGTTTAGGATACAAAGTTTGTAAACTATTAGATTCAGCTACTTTTAATCCTCTGCAAAATGGACATCCATCTCCGGATTCACGACCATCTCTTAACGCTCCACGTTTTCTAACAGTAGCATCCCAAACGTGATCGTCTGCTTTCGAGCATTTCCACCACACTCGTTTAGTTGTTAAATAATAAACATCATTTGGAGTTAAATTTCCATTCAATGAAGGGTGCCATTCTTTTGCTAATTCAGGATTTACAGTTTGAAGACAATTTGATAGCACTACAATTTTACCGCTACACATAGGACAGCCATCTCCTCTTTGGACTCTTTTACTTATTGTATTTTTCCATTCGTGATCGTTTCCTTTTGAGCATTTCCACCAAACTTTTTTACTGCTGTTAACACCAACATTATTTGGAGTTAAATCTCCATTCTTTGTTGGATGCCATTCTTTTGCTAATTTGGGATTTAGTGTTGCTAAAGAATTTGAATTAACAATAACTTTTTCAGCACAAACAGCACAATCATAACTGTTACTATTAAGTGCGAGAGGAGATTCATTCCAAACGTGATCATCTCCTTTTTCACACTTCCACCAAACCTTTTTATTAAATTTTATGCCAACATCCAAAGGAGTTAAATTTCCATTCAATGAAGGATGCCATTTAGCTGCTAATTTGGGATTTAAAGTCTGTAAACTATTTGATTTTACTATAATATGACCGGAACATATAGCACAACCATTATTTAGTGAATTGCGGTTGCCAATTCTTGCTTCCCATTCGTGATCATCTCCTTTTGAGCATTTCCACCAAACTTTTTTACTGCTATTTGGAGCAACATTCAAAGGAGTCAAGTCTCCATTCTTTGTTGGATGCCATTCCTTTGCCAAAGAAGGATTTTTAATTAATAAACTATTTGATTTCACAATTGTTCTTCCGGAACATACTGAACATTTAACTATTCTTTTTTTCTTTTTGTTATATCTTGAATTAGGGGAACTTTCCCATTCGTGATCATTTCCTTTTGAGCATTTCCACCAAACTAATTTTCCGCTTCCAATAGTTACATCATATGGTGTTAAATCACCATTCTTTGTCGGATGCCATTGTTTAGCAACTTCAGGATGAGTTTCAGCAAGTGATTTTTTGTCTTTTCGCATAATTTAATTCAAACCTTCATTGTCAATGTTTTCAATCTTATCTTTAATCAAGTTTTTAGAAACTACTTCATCATACCTAATTATTATCAGTTTAATTCCTAATTTTTGGCAAATTAGTTTCTTTCTTTTATCCCTTTCTTTTACTCCGATTAGTCCTTTTTTTCCTCCAAATAGTTTAACGGGTTTGTAATGTTGCAATCCATTGTATTCGAATCCAATCTTTTTATTCTTTATAAACACATCTAATTCTAAACCTTCTAATTCAGATCCCCTATAATGTTGTATGACATCTGATTTTGGAAAAATTTCTTTTAAGAGTTTAAACATAATTGTTTCATTAACCCACATTTCTCCAATTGGTTTGTATCCAAACTCTCCTCTAACGATATTTTCAACTAAAGAGTTTAATTTTCTTTTTAATCTCTCTATCTCTTTATCTATTTGATATATTTCAGATCTTATATTTTCAGGGATAAGTCCAAACTCTCCTTTATTTTTTTCTACCTCTTTATTTCTGTAATTTATTAAGTAATCTAAACGTTCGTTATTCTTGTTGTGTTCTTCGACTGTATCTTGATCAAAATTATTTTCCCATTTTCTTCTCTCAATGTACCACCCAAAGGTTCGTTTAAATTTTCCTCCGTACATTGGATTGCAAAACTCTTTTGATGGGGTCTTATTATTACAACGGTGACATAGATTTGCTTCATAATCGTATCCATTAATATATCTGTAATACCAATTAGTGTGTGAAAAACTTAATTTTTCTTTATCAAAATCCTCATTCCAACGATTCTTTCCGTAGAACTTGTCATATTCATCTTTTAGGTGTTTTATGTGATTTTCAATTGAATTTTTAAAACATTTACAAACCTTGAAGTTACCTTTACCATCGCCGAATTCAATTATCCAATTTCCTAATTGATATTTAACATAGGGAAGTGGCAATCCTTCTTCAAAACCAATACCTTCATATTTTGAGGGTAAATTTTTACTAAATTCTTTTCTAACGGTCATATTCATAAATATATGTCAATATAAATAACTATTAAAATATAATTTATATATTTGTAAAAGTTACATTAATGTAATATTTATGAAATTAATTGAAAATAATGTATTTGTTGCATCTGATTGGTTTGATTTAAACTTCTTTGGAGGGTTCGCAAGTTCGTCCGATGCGATTAAAGAAAAGTTGAATTTACAGAACTATAAAGTAGATGATAAACGTCTATCTTCAAGGGTTTTAAATCATTGGTATAAGTCGGAGATAATTGAAGACAATAGACCAAATGGAAAAGGTTGGAAGAAGTTTAGCATTTCAGAATTAGTATGGGTTCAGATTGTATTTAAATTGAGAAATATTGGTTTAGATCTTAACAGAATTAAATTAGTTAAACATCATATTGATAAGTTCAATTCAATAGATGAAAACTCAAATTGTCTTCTCCTTGACTTTTATATTTTAGTTGCAATGTATTCCGAAACCCCTATAAAATTATTGATTTTTGAAACAGGTCAAGCAGAAATAGTTCGTCAAGTTGATATCGATATTGCAAATCAAATGGAGATTATCATAGAAGATTTCATAATGATCGACCTCAACAAACTACTTGATAAACTCTTTACCAAGAAAAAAATAAAGGCAGATTACTTTGGGCAAAAGGATGCTAACCAAAAATCGGCATTAGTACAACAAATAGAAACATCTGTTTTAAAAGAAAACATCCAATCAGTTACAGTAAAAGTTAATGACAAAGATTACTCAATTGATGAAAAGTATTTTGTAAAAAACAAAGACAAGGCGAATGCCATTTTTAATATGTTGGATTTTGGAGAATTAATTGTAAAAAAACACAATGGGAAATCAACTTATGAATTGACGAATAAAAAGAAAATAAAAAGGGACAACCCCTAACGTAGGAATAAGTGTTTCCAAATGGGACAACCCCAAGCGAAATACACTTTACGAATTAAATGTTATCTATTGAGTTATGTAAAAAAGTATTAAACGACAAAAATAAAAATTACAGTAATGAACAAGTCAAACTAATTAGAGACCATCTTTACAAAATGGCGCTAATTATTGATGAGGTAAAAGACAAAGACAATGATTAATCTAAATGGAAAGAGTGCAATACTTTACAGGCGAGTAAGTACAACCGATCAGAAGCAGTTTGGTAATAGTTTAAACGCACAACAAAGCAGTTTAAGGGACTTTTGCAGCAAACATTTAATAAGTATAGTCAAGGAGTTTCAAGAGGATTATTCAGCAAAGAATTTCAATAGACCTGAATGGAAGAAATTGAACGAATTTGCAAATAAGAATAAGAAAAATATTGATTATTTACTTGTTGTTGATTGGGATAGATTTTCAAGAAATGTGTATGATGCATTAGGGGTAATAAATGATTTCAAGAATATTGGAATAGAGGTAAACTGTATTGGTAAATGGATTAACTACAAAGATCCTGCTCAAACAATGATGCAATTAATGTATTTAGGAATGCCCGAAGTTGACAACAAGATACGAAGTCAAAAAGTACAAATGGGTATGCGACAAGGTTTAAAAGAAGGGCGTTGGAATGTAAAACAACCGATAGGGTACGTTCCTGCTAAAGACGAATTAGGCAAAACCTTAATGAAGAAAGATCCTATTAAAGCGCCTTTGATTGAACAGTTATTTTCAACTTATGCAAGAGGTTTATATTCACAAAATGAAATACTCAAAATGGCAAAATTTAAACATTTGAAATTGTCAAAAAGTAATTTAAGCAGAATGTTAAAAAATATCATTTATACAGGAATGATAAAAGTGCCTGCAAATGCAGAAGAACCTGAACAAATAGTCAATGGATTGCACAAACCAATAGTTTCAAAAGAGATATTTAACAAGGTTCAACGCTTGTTAATTTCGAGGACAAAAAATAACAGTAAGCATAATAAGATGAGAGACGATATGTATTTACGTGGACATCTTAAATGTGCTAAATGCGGGGGAAATTTAACAGGCAGTGCATCCACAAGTAAAACAGGTGCAAAGCACTATTACTACCATTGCAATAGAGCAAAAGGATGCAAAGAAAGTTTTCGAGTTAAAGATGCGCATAATGAATTAATCGAAGTATTTAAAGCAATGAAACCACCTGTTGAGGTATGTGATTTATTTGAACTTATTTTAGATGATCATTACAAAACATCCAAACAAAGTCAGTACAACGATATTAAAAGGGTTAAGTCAGAAATTGAAAGGTTAGTAGTCAAAAAAGATATTTCGTTGGACAAGTTATTGGGCAAGGTAATTTCCGATGAAGTGTACTCAAAATACAATTTAGGTATTGATAAAGAATTGACCGAAAAAAGAAACGAATTATTAAACCTGAACGATTATCAAAAGGATTTAAGCGACTACATAAATTTTGGTTTGAAATTGATGCAAAATTTAGAGACATTCTTTGAACAAAGTGATGTACATATCAAGAATAAATTATTGAGTTCGATATTTGATGAAAAAATAGAATTTGATGGAGAAAAGTATCGAACCCCAAAGTTCAAGGAAGGATTTGGATTTATATATCAGAAAATCAACGAGTTACAAGGTCTAAAAAAAGAAAAAGGAGACAACTTTTCAGATATCTCCCATTTAGTACTCAAGGCGGGAATCGAACCCGCACGTCTTGCGACATTGGATTTTGAATCCAACGTGTCTACCAATTCCACCACTTGAGCCTAAGTAGATTGCAAAACTATAAAATTATTTCTATAATCATATAAAAATAGTCACTTATATCCTTTAAGAGTTCAAATAAAGTTCTAAATTTGCAGCTTGAATAAAAAATCAATTTAAAGCTCTCAAAAACAGAACGCTATCATGTCTAACGTCATTCCAGAACCAAAAATATTCGCCTGTACCAATACCATGGTCTTAGGGAAAAAAATTGCGGCGTCCTACGGAATCCCTCTGGGAAATGTAATTACATCGACCTACAGTGATGGCGAATTTCAACCGTCTTTTGAAGAATCTATTCGAGGAACACGGGTGTTTTTGATTGGTTCTACCAATCCTGGGCCGGAGAATTTAATGGAATTATTGCTGATGTTAGATGCCGCTAAACGCGCGTCTGCCAGACATATTACCGCTGTCATTCCTTACTTTGGATGGGCACGACAAGACCGAAAAGACAAACCAAGAGTGCCCATTGCTGCTAAATTAGTGGCTAAAATGCTAGAAACAGCGGGCGCCACTCGGATCATCACGATGGACTTACATGCCGATCAAATTCAAGGCTTTTTTGAAAAACCGGTCGATCACATGTTTGCATCCACCATCTTTTTACCGTATTTACAAAGTTTGAATCTGGATAACCTCACCATAGCATCTCCCGATATGGGCGGTTCTAAACGTGCCTATGCCTATTCAAAAGCACTAGGAAGTGATGTGGTTATTTGTTACAAACAACGGGCCAAGGCCAATATCATTTCTCATATGGAATTGATTGGAAATGTGACTGGAAAAAATGTAGTGTTGGTCGATGATATGGTTGATACGGCTGGAACCCTCACAAAAGCGGCCGACCTGATGATGGAACGCGGCGCACTCAGTGTAAGAGCCATTTGTACACACCCAATTTTATCGGGGAATGCCTACGAACGTCTCGAAAACTCAAAACTAGAAGAACTAATCGTCACCGATTCTATACCACTTTCTCAAGAAAGTTCAAAAATTAGAGTCTTAGGCTGTGCTAATTTATTTGCCGATGTCATGACTAAAGTGCATCAAAATAAATCGATTAGCTCACAATTTGTAATGTAAACAATTAAACAATTAAACAATAAACACTAAATATAACAAATGAAATCAATTACAATTAACGGATCGAAAAGAGAAAGCGTAGGCAAGAAACCAACTCAAGCCTTACGTAATGCTGGACACGTGCCTTG